>NZ_JBEZFJ010000002.1:13583-94604 GCF_040649335.1 Micromonospora sp. NPDC048986 | reverse complement strand
TCCCCGGGCTGGACCTCCACCAGGCTTGTGGTGCGGTGAACGCACTACCCGTGGAAGGAAGCACCCACAACGTCGTCGTGGAACCGCCGTAGTCATACATGATGGCCACGTCAGCAACGCTGTCGTTCGTGAAGTTCCCGGCCACAAGCTTGCTACTCGACCATGACCAGTTCCCCGCAGTCGACTCCCACCAAGATTCCGGCGGAGCGTAACCAGAACCAGTCGAGCGCAATACCCACAGCTTGCTACTCGAACCGCCGTAGTCGTACAGAACCACCAGATCAGTCAGACCATCACCAGTCACATCAGCCCGCACCCGCGCCGAACCATCCTCACCACCGGGTTGGGTGAGCCATTCCTCGACCGTCTCGCCTCGAAGAACACTGAGCAGGGCTTTCTTGTTGTCGATCTTGTCGACTTTGTTGCGGTCTTCGCTCAGATGGATATGCCACAGGTGTGTCTTGTCTTTGGCGCCGGGCTCATCCGGGTGGTCGTACCGGAAGCTGTAGCCCTCCTCGGTGTTGTCGTTGTCGATCTGACCGAAGAATTCCCTCCACCCATCCAGGCGAGGGTCGTTTGAATCCTCTCCGGACGCCAGGAGCCGATTTGAGTACCGGATGATATTTCTGTAGTCCGGATTTGACCCCTGGGCCTCAGGAAAGGTCCAGTCGTACCCTGCGGCCTTGTCGGATGGGCCGGTCCTGTCTTCCAGGTCCGTCACCGAGTAGTTACTCGAGCTGTTGCCCGCCCGAGTGTTGTGGTAGCCGGGCTTGTTGACGTAAATCCCCCCGTTCCGCGAGCCGGGCTGCAGGGTCAGAAGTTCCTCCATGAGCCATGAAGACTCGTCAGTGACCATTGCTGCGAACGGGTCGGCGTCAACGGATGGATCCACCGGGATGGCTGCGGCGGGACCGGCGAACAACAGTCCAGAAGCGGCAATAGTCGCTACCGCGATCGCTGACCCGGTTAACAGCCGAGCCATTTCGGATGGGCGTCTCAACAGATACACGGAACTCCTCTTCAGTGCCTAGACTCACCCGAGCAGAGCTGCGGATCAGCTCGGCGAACAGCCTTCAGGACGGGCATCTTTTCTAGTCCGAGCGAGCCAGGTCAAGCCCCGCGAGCGCGACCTAATGATTCGCCACCCCCCACCTCTTCTCATCGACGTCGCGAACTGGCACCTTTGGCTCGAACGGGTTACCGCAGCAGATGCGAGGAAGATTACGTGGACGTTCAACACAAGGTCGATAATGAATCGCTATTCCTTCGACATGTTCTCGATATGGCGAATCGAGAATTGTCGGCAAGCCCCGTGTCGAATGAACACCGCAATGGCCCGCTCGGCGTTAAGTGCTGGCTAAGTAGATTGCAGGAATGGCCTCGGCAGGCTGGACTCCCGGACGGTAGGTCCGGCATGGTTCGTCAGAAAGGTGTCTCTGGCGCAACCCCAGCGATCTAGGTCGATAGGCTGAGTTGCTAGCGGCTGGATCTGTTGTTCGCGCTGTCGGGGGGTTCGAATGATCGAGGTTTCGCTTCTGGGTCCGCTGGAGTTCATCGTCGATGGCGCGCCGTTGATCCTCGGTCCGCCGAAGCAGCAGGTGGTGTTGGCGATGCTGGCGTTGAGGCCGGGCCGGCTGGTAGAAGTGGACGAATTGGTCGATGAGCTATGGCCAGAGAAGCCGCCAACGTCTGCGGTGGCGAATGCCCGTGGTTACGCGGCGAACCTCCGGCGGACGCTCGACCAGATGCCGGAAGGACGAGGTCTCTTGTCCCCGCGTCGGAGCGGGTACGAGTTGCGGTTGCCGTCGGACGCCGTAGACCTGGTCAGGTTCGTGTCAGAGTGCCAGCGGGTGGGCGCGGCGCTTGCCGGTGGGGACTTCTCCGAGGCTGACGAGTTGATAAGCCGCGCCGAGGAGCGGTGGCGGGGACGGGTGCTGGCCGGCCTACCGTTGGGACCAACGCTCTCGGCGCGGGCGGAGGCCGTAGGGGAGATGCGGCTCGCCCTGGTCGAGCAGCGGGCCGAGTTGTCTGTCGCCACCGGCGAGTCAGCGGCAGCCCTGGCATTGTTGCGCGATCATCTGCTGACGCATCCCTTGCGGGAGCATGGCCATGCGTTGTTGATGCGCGCGCTGTGCCACGACGGCAATGTATCCGGCGCGTTGGCCGCCTACACCAAAGCCCGCTCAGCGCTTGTCGAACAGCTCGGTATCGAACCCGGCGCCGAACTGCGTCAGCTTCACCAGGCGATACTGAACCGCGATCCCGCCCTGGAACGCCCTCGTGCGGTCATTGCGCCGCGAGTGTCCGAGCGGCCGGGATTCGCACCCGGGACTCCAGCCCCAATCGGCGACGGGAGCGACGCGATAGCCAGCCAGGCCAACTGGCTGCCCTGGCAGTCCGTTCCTTTCACCGGTCGATCCGAGACCCTTCGCGGACTGCTGGCAACCTTGAAAGAGGCTGGCCCCACTACTGCGGTAGTGCAGGTGATCAACGGAATGGCCGGTGTCGGCAAGACGACGTTGGCGTTAGAGGTAGCAACTCAACTCGCCGATGACTATCCCGACGCGCAGCTCTTTGTCGACTTGCAAGGACACGGCGCGGGCATGCAAATGGATCCAGCGGCAGCGCTGGTCATCCTGCTGCGGCAACTCGGCGTCCCGGCCAGCCACATCCCGGTCGAACCCGACCACCGCATCTCGCTGTGGCGCGCGGAACTCGCCACCCGACGGAGCGTCCTCGTGCTCGACAACGTCGGCAGCAGCGAACAACTGACCCCGCTGCTCCCCGCATCACCGGGCACCCTCGTCCTGGTGACCAGCCGTCGCCGACTGCTCGTCAGCGGCCATGCCCCACCGACATCGTTGACGGTCCTCACTCCGAACGAGGCAATCGACCTGCTGGCCAAGGTCGCCGGCCGGGATCGGATACACACCGATTCAGGGTCCGCAGCGATGGTGGCGCGCCACTGCGGTTACCTTCCGCTGGCGATTCGGCTCGCGGGGGCACGCCTCGCCCACCGACCCGGCTGGCGAGTAGCAGACCTTGCTCGTCGGCTTCACCTGGCCACCCCACTGATGAGCGAACTCACCGCCGAAGACCACAGCGTCGCCAGCGCCTTCAGCCTTTCGTACGAGCCTCTCCGGGAGCCAGTGCGCAGGATGTTCCGGATGCTTAGCCTGCACCCCGGAAAACTCTTCGGTCTGGACGCTGCCGCCGCCCTGACGGACCTCCCGCTGGCGGACGCGGAGAGCGCGGTGGCGGAGCTGGTCAACCACCATCTACTGGAGGAACCCGAAGTTGGTCGCTTCCAGTTCCACGATCTGGTCCGCGATTACGCCCGAGGGCTCGCACTCTCCATCGACGAGCCAGCCGACCGTACGACGGCGATTGGCCGTTTGCTCAACTACTGCATGTACGCGTGCCTCGCCGCCACTCAGGCGATGGGAAATACGACGCTGTTGGCGCAGAGCCTCGGTCTCAAACAGCCGCTCCGTCCAGACTTGCTGTCCGCGCTTCCCCCGACTGTGCACTGGCTGGAGCAGGAACGGGATAACCTCTGCGCTCTCGTGCGCCTCGCCGCCGAGGGCAGCCATCCGCATCAAGCATGGCGCCTGACGCGGTTGACCTGGCGCTTCTATTTCGTCCGTGGGTACCCGGACCACCTCTCTGAAGCCCAAGAATATGGACTTGCGGCAGCGCGTCAACTGAACGACCAGGCAGCTATCGGAATGATCTGCAACTATCGCGCGTTCACCCACCTCCGCAACGGCGACTGCCAACAGGCACTGCGAGATCTGGAAGCTGCGGTCGAAGCGAGGGAGAGCATCGGCGACCGCTTGGGAGCATCGGTCAGCAGAGGAAACATTGCAATAGTCTATTGGCACATGGGTAGGCTGACGGATTCGGTCGAAGTGTCGAGACGTGATTTGCGGGATCGTCGGTCATTAGGGCAGGACCAGCCGTTCGTCATGTCCAACCTTGGCCTACCACTGATGTTTCTTGGCCGACACGAGGAAGCCCTCCGCACTCACCGACAACACCTCTTTCAGGCGCGTCTGACCGGGAGCCCATTCAACATCGCGCTCGCCCTCACCAACATCGGCGCTGTCAGGTCACGCCTCGGCCAACACAGCATCGCGGCCCGCTACCTGAGAGCGTCACTGGAACTCATGGACCGGCTGGGCATGAGATACGGGACAGCGTCCTCGTTCAACGAGATGGGAGGGGTGCTTCGAGAGCTACAACAACTGGACGAGGCACAGAAACAGCATGAGCTGGCACTGACCGCCGCAAAAAATCACGGCGAGAAACACAACGAAGCGGCCGCTCTCAACGGCATCGGCCTCACCCTCGCCGCCCAAGGACGTCCCGCGGAAGCCGTGGAAGCTCACCGCGACGCCCTCACCCTGGCAAGCCGAATCAGTCATCCATACGAACAGGGACGGGCACTGGCTGGGATTGCGAATCAGATTGAATCCGACGATCCAGTTGAAGCGCGCAGATACTGGAAGCGGGCATTGGCCATCTTCCGCAAGATGGAGGTACCCGAACGCCTCGAGGTGGAGCAGCACCTCAAGATCTCCGCTACCACGCCGCCTCGCGACGACGCCCAACCGCAGTGATGGGGGCGGCCAGCAAAACCAACGTGCTGCGCCGACCCCGCCATTGCTCGGCTGTCTAGGAGGCCAACCGTTCGCGCGCGGGGCGCGCCGGTCGAGGCAGTTCGGCACCACCGTCCGACTTGTTGATCTCCGACCAGACGGCGTCGAGGGAGAGCCCGAGGACGTCGGCGATCGCCGCGATGGTCGGGAAGGCGGGGGTGGCTATCCGGCCGGACTCGATCTTTCGAAGGGTCTCTGGTGAGACGCCCGCGTCCAGCGCGGTGAGGAGCATCGAACGCTCTCCACGGGCTCGACGCAGGAGCGCGCCGAGGCGCTGTCCGCGTTCGAGCTCTTCGGGAGTGAGCGGCAACCTGACCATGTCCCGATTCTAGTACCGGGATAATATGGCCGGGATACTTATTGGTCGCTCGAGGAAGGCGCTGCATGATCGAGATCCTGAGCCCCACCGACGTGCTGCGAGCGAAGGACACCGGCGCGCTGGTCGCCGGCATCCTGCAGACGTTGAAGAGCCGCTGCGTGGTCGGCACCAACCTCCTGGACATCGACCGGTGGGCGCAGGCCATGATCACCGAAGCTGGGGCGCAGTCCTGCTACGTCGACTACGAGCCGTCCTTCGGGCGGGGGCCGTTCGGCCACTACATCTGCACGTCGGTCAATGACGCCGTGCTGCACGGGTTGCCGTACGACTACCCGCTCGCCGACGGCGATCTGCTCTCGCTCGACCTCGCCGTCTCGCACCGTGGGGTCGTCGCGGACTCGGCCATCAGCTTCATAATCGGCGACGTCCGACCACCGGAGAGCGTCGCGCTGATCGACGCGACAGAGCGGGCGTTGCGGGCGGGGATCGCCGCCGCCGGCCCCGGCGTTCCCATCGGTGACATCTCCCACGCGATCGGCTCGGTCCTCAAGGCGGCGGGATACTCGGTCAACACCGAGTTCGGCGGCCACGGCGTCGGATCGACGATGCACCAGGACCCGCACGTCTCCAACACCGGGCGCCCCGGTCGCGGCTACCGGCTACGCCCGGGTCTGCTGCTGGCGCTGGAACCGTGGGTGATGGCGGACACCGCCACGCTCGTCACCGATGCCGACGGCTGGACCCTCCGCAGCGCGACGGGCTGCCGGACGGCGCACAGTGAGCACACCATCGCCATCACCGACGACGGTGCGGATGTGCTCACACTGCCGACGCCCTGACCCGTACGCCACCATCGACGCCCTCATCTGTGAGCCGACGACGGGCCACCCCACGATGGACGATTAACCGCCCGTCGAAGGGGCACGTCCTCCGTGGCGCCCTGCCGGGTCGCGTTCAGAATGAACCGATCGGTCATATTTTCCGTGATGACGGTCAGGGTCACCCACCAGAGTCACGGAGGCACGATGTCAACGGTTCGAACTGGTCCGGTCATCGGACTGCTCGTGCAGATCGTCCTGCTGGCGGTGCTGGGGGAGACGGTCGGTCTGGGCGCGGCGGGCTGGGTGGCGGGGCTGGCGTACGGGATGGTGCTGTGTGCCCTGCTCAGCAGGGGGATGTCCCGCTCGGGCGCGGGCGCGCTCAGCCCGGCGGACCGGGTGACCCTGAGCCGGGCGATCCTCGTCGGCGGCGTGACGGCCCTGGCCGCCGACTCGTTCGGCCGGTCGGCGCCGATCACAGTGATGGTCGTCCTCACCAGCGTGGCGTTGGCCCTCGACGCCGTGGACGGATACACGGCCCGCCGCACCGGGACCACCAGCGAACTCGGCGCGCGCTTCGACATGGAGATCGACTCCTTCCTGGTCCTGGTGCTCTGCCTGCACGTGGCACCCGCGGTGGGTGCCTGGGTGCTCGTGATCGGCGCGATGCGCTACCTCTACGGCGCCGCGACCTGGGTGTTGGAGTGGATGCGGGGATCCGCGCCGCCGCGGTACTGGAACAAGGTCGTCGCCGCGACCCAGGGCGTGGTGTTGACGGTGGCGATGGCCGACATCCTGCCCGCGCCGCTGACGACAGTGGTGCTCGTTGCGTCGGTGGCACTGCTTGTCGAGTCGTTCGGGCGTGACGTCGCCTGGCTCTGGACGACCCGGCACCTCCGCCACACCGTCATCCACCGCGCCCCGGACGCGACTGTCCAACCGGCCAGCTCGGCGAGCCACAGCACCCCGAGGGCCGCAGCCGGCCTGGCCGAGCTGACCCCGGGCCAGACCGATGGGCTGCAGTGGTCGGACCGTCCCACTGTCACAGTGGCCCGACGCGGGATCGCCCGCGTCTGAGCCGCCCGGACGCCGCGCCCAACAAAGATCATGAAAGGATGCCCGGGTTGTCGCTCTTGACGCGCGTACGGCAGCTGCCCAGCCAGGGACGGAGGGCGATGACTGTCGAAACCTCGGGCGGGGCCGCCGACGGCACCGATGTCGAGGAACGGCCGAGACGCTCCATCGCCGCCCGGCTGACGACAGTGCTGGCCGCGCTGCTCGTCCTGCTCGTCCTCACCGTGCCGTACGACTTCGGCCGGCTCAGCCCGGCGGCGTTCGCGCGGATCCCCCTGGAGGCGCTGCTGGTAGTGGCCCTCCTGCTCGCTCTGCCGGCTCGCGGCAGCCGACTGGTCGCGACGGCGGCCGGCGCGGCACTCGGCCTGCTCGGCCTGTTGAAGCTGCTCGACCTGGGCTTCACCGCCGCGCTGAGCCGGGCGTTCGACCCGGTGCTCGACTGGGCGCTCCTCGACGAGGGGTTCGCCTTCCTCAGCGAGTCGTACGGTCGACCGGCCGCCATCGGCGTCGCCGTCACGCTGGCGGTGGTGCTCGTGGGCCTGCCCACACTGGTCACCCTGTCGATGCGGCGACTGCGGCGGCTGGTGGTCCGGCACCGCACCGGGACCACCCGGATCGTGGCCGCGCTGGTCGTCGTCTGGGTGGCCTGCGCCGCGTTCAACGTGCGGGTGGTCGAGGGCGTGCCGGTCGCCGACACGTCCGCGACCACACTGGCCAACGGTCACGGCTTCCAGGTGCGCCTGCGCCTCGACGACCGCGAGACGTTCGGCGCGCTGATCGAGGCCGACAGGTACGGTGACACCCCCGGTGACCAGCTACTGACCGCGCTGCGCGGCAAGAACGTGGTCGTCGCCTTCGTGGAGAGCTACGGCCGGGACGCCGTCGAGGACCCGGAGTTCGCGCCGCAGGTCGGTGCGGTGCTCGACAGTGGCACCAGCGAGCTGAGCGCCGCGGGTTTCGCCGCGCAGAGCGGCTTCCTCACCTCGCCGACCTTCGGTGGCGGCAGTTGGCTCGCGCACGACACGCTGCTCTCCGGGCTTTGGATCGACAACGACCAGCGGCACCGCACCCTGCTGGCCAGTGACCGGATGACCCTCAACGGCGCCTTCCGACGGGCGAACTGGCAGACCGTCGGCGTGATGCCCGCCGTCACCAGGGCATGGCCGGAGGGTTCCTTCTTCGGCTACGACCGGTTCTACGACGCCAGGAAGCTCGCGTACCGTGGCCCGAAGTTCAGCTTCGGCACCCCGCCTGACCAGTACACCCTGGCCAGCTGGCAGCGCCTGGAGCAGGCGAAGCGCGACGGCAATGTGATGACCGAGCTGGCACTGGTGTCGAGTCACGCGCCCTGGACGCCCGTCCCGCCGCTGCTCGACTGGACCGCCGTCGGCGACGGCGCGGTCTACCGTGGGGCCGGCGCGGGCAGGTCGGACGACAAGCGTCGCAACACCGCCCAGATCCGGGCGGACTACCGAAAGTCCATCGAGTACACCCTCGGCGCGCTCATCTCCTACGTGCGGAACTACGGAGACGACGACCTCGTGTTCATCTTCCTCGGTGACCACCAGCCAGCCGCTGTCGTCACCGGCGAGAACGCCAGCCACGACGTCCCGATCTCGATCATCACCCGGGACCGGGCCGTGTTGGACCGGATCTCCGGGTGGGGCTGGCAGGACGGGCTGAAACCCGGGCCGCAGGCGCCGGTCTGGCGGATGGACGCCTTCCGGGACCGGTTCCTGACCGCTTTCGGACCGTAACCCGGCCACCTCTCTCACGGACTGGACCCCAGACAGATGACGGCTACCACCGACACCAGGATCGCCGCGCTCCGGACCGACCCGACCCTGTCGCTGCTGCACCGGTCGCTGGACGTCTACTACGGCGATCCCGAGCGGGACGCGAGGATGGACGCCTTCTACTCCCGCTTCGTCAGCGGCGGGGACCTCGTCTTCGACATCGGCTCCCACGTGGGTGACCACATTGCCAGCTTCCGTCGCCTCGGTGCCCGGGTCGTCGCGGTGGAACCGCAGCCGCTGTGTCTGCGCGCCCTGCGGGCGATCTACGCCGACGACGACAAGGTGACAGTTGTGGACGCCGCGTGTGGCGCGCTCTCTGGGCGCACCCTGTTGCACGTCAACTCCGCCAACCCCACCGTCTCGACCGCCTCACCGGACTTCGTCCGCGCCGCGAGGGGCGCGGGCGGGTGGGAGGGCGAGGTGTGGGACACCGACGTCGAGGTCGCGGTGGTCACCGTCGACGCCCTGATCGAGACGTACGGCGTGCCGACCTTCACCAAGATCGACGTTGAGGGTTTCGAGGACGAGGTGCTGGCCGGGCTGGGCCGCCCACTGCCCGCGTTGTCGTTCGAGTTCACCACCATCGCGCGTGCGGTCGCCGACAGGTGTCTCGATCGCCTGACCGCGCTGGGCTTCGACGGGTTCGACGTCGCGGTGGGCGACGACAAGTCGATGACGTTCCGACGTTGGATGTCAGCGACCGACCTGGCGGCGCACCTGCGCGACCTGCCGCACTCCGCGAACTCCGGCGACGTGTACTGCGTGGCTCGCGACAGGCGGACGATCACCACACCGTAGCCGTACCCGACGTCAGATCATGCGCAGGACGAGCGCGGCAGAGACCGCCAGCTCACGATCGAGCACCTCGTCCCGGGAGACGAACACCATCGCCTGCCCCTCACCGAGGACCACGTCCTCCTGACGGGCCGTGGTGGTGCCGCGGAACACGTGGACAGTCACGGTGTGCGGGAAATCCGCCTCGTACGGGCGCGGTCCGCTCCACAGCGGGTGCAGCTCACCCACTGTCAGACCAGTTTCCTCCAGTAGTTCGCGGCGGGCCGCCTCCTCCGGTGACTCGCCGGGCTCGACGTGACCACCCGGCAGGCTCCACTGGCCCGGCGAGACGGCCGCATCCTCGTCGCGGTGCTGCAGGAGCACCGCGCCCGACGGATCGACGAGCAGCACGAGGGCGACGCTGTAGGTGGCCATGACGAGACCGTGCCACGTCGCCGCGAGCGTGTCGATGACGGCCACGCCCGGGTCGCGTACGCTCCGCGGATGGACCTCGATGATCTTCCGCTTGCCGAGTTCGCGTTTCCGGGGCCACTGCGGGACAAGCTCGTGGGCGCGATCCTGTCCGGGGCGAAGACGTCGACGACCGGTCTGCTGGTCGGGTACGAGTGCGCGAACGAGCCGCTGCCCGAGGTGGGTCAACTGTCCGCCGTGGTGGACTCCGCCGGCCGCCGGGTCGCGGCCATCGAGCTGACCGACGTACGGGTGGTCCGCCTCGCCGACGTCGACCTGCCACACGCGGTGGCCGAGGGGGAGGGCGACGAGTCGCTGGCCCAGTGGCGTGCGGGGCACGAGGAGTTCTGGCGCAGCGCCGAGGTACGCGCCGAGCTGGGCGATCCCGGCTTCACAGTGGACGATGACACACTGGTGGTGACCGAGCGCTTCCGGTTGGTGCACGTCGCCTGAGGGTGTCCGGCCACTGTGGAGGCTCAAGCAGCGGGCCACGCCGCCGTGCACTGTCACCTATGCTCGGCGCGTGATCCCCCCGGCGCTCGAGATCCGTGGCCTGGTCAAGACCTTCGCGGCGCATCGCGCGGTGGACGGCATCGATCTGACAGTGCACCCCGGCACCTTTCACGGCATTGTCGGGCCCAACGGCGCCGGTAAGTCCACCACCATCGGAATGGCGGTCGGTCTGGTCACTCCGGACTCCGGCGAGATCCGGATCCTCGGCCACGACGCGCTGCGCGAGCGCGGCCTGACCCGTGCGCTGACCGGCGTGCTGCCCGACGGCCTCGACTTCCCCGAACGCCTCACCGGCGCCGAACTGCTGCGCTACAGCGCCGGCCTGCGCGGGCTGCCCCGGACCGCGGCCACCGATCGTGCCGCCGAACTGATCGAGGTGCTCGGCCTGGCCAAGGGCGCCGGCACCCCGTTGGCCGACTGCTCCACCGGCACCCGCAAGAAGCTCGGCCTCGCCCAGGCGCTGCTGCACGCGCCCCGGCTGCTCGTGCTCGACGAACCGTTCGAGGCGGTCGACCCGGTGTCCGCGGCCACCATCCGCCGGGTGCTGCGCCGGTTCGTGGCCGGCGGCGGCACCTGCGTGCTGTCCACCCACTCGATGCTGCTCGTCGAGCAGATGTGCGACGAGGTCACCGTGATCCATCAGGGCCGGGTGGTCGCCGCCGGGACGGTCACCGAGGTCGCCGCCGGCAGCAGCCTGGAGGACCGGTTCGTCGAGTTGGTCGGCGCGGAAGCCTCCGGCAGCGCCGGTCTGGACTGGCTGACCGGGGCACGATGAGCGCGGAACTGACCGCCCCCGGCCGGTTGGGCGGCACCCTCGGCGCGATGGCGGTACCGGCCCGGATGCGCGCGACGATGCTGCGTCGCTCGCTCAGGGAGCACCCCGGCCCCACGGTGGCCGGTCTGGTGGGTCTGCTCGCCGCCGCCTGGTTGATCCGGTACGCGCTGCACGGCGACCGACACACCCTCGGTCTGCTCGCCGGGGCGTGGGTTCTCGGCTGGATCGTGCTGCCGCTGCTGCTCGGCGGCGGTCGCGGTCGGGTCCGCCCGTCCCACCTGCGGTTGGAGCCGATCGGCGGGGTTCCGGCCGCGGTCGGTCTGCTCGCCGCGTCGGCGGTCGGTATCGGTCCGGCTGTCTCGCTGGTGGCGCTCGCCGCGCTGCCGGTGCACGCCACCCGGTACGGCACCGTCGCGGTCCTCGTCACCGCCGGCGGCGCGGTGCTGCTCTGGCTGCTCGGGCTGATCGGCTCGGCCATCGCGCTGGAGGTCGTCGGCCACGCCGGCGGCCCGGCCGCAGCGCTGCTCACCGGCGTCTTCACCGGTACGGCGATGGGTGTCGCCGGGTCGCTATGGGCGGTCTTCCCGTGGGTGTCGGTCCTGCTCGTGGCAGCGCCGGGAGAGGTGGTCCGGGCCATGGCGTACGTGCCGAGCGGCTGGCCGGTCGCCGCCGTGACCGGGCCAACCGGGCAAGGGGTACGCCTGATGGCGACCCTGGTGGGAATCGTGGCGCTCTGCGCCGCCGCGTACATCATGCTTGTCCGCAGGGTGATCGCCGCCGGCGCGGCGTTCCGGCCGCGCCGGACCGTGGCGGCGTCGACGACAGCGGTTGAGCGCGAGTGGTGGGCGTGGGTGCCGGCCGCGACGCGGGCGGTCGCGGGCCGTGAGTTGCGGGCCTGGGCGCGGCATCCGCTGCGGTTGCAGTATCTGGCGTTCGCTGTGGTGTACGGGGCGTCGCTCGCCGGGCTGCCGCTGCTGTCCGACGTGGACCTGCTGCTGCCGTGGGCCGGGCCGCTGGCCGTGCTCGGCGCGGCGGCGATGTCGGCGGGCCTGGTCGGGCTGGACGGCACCGCGCTGTGGCTGCCGCTCACCACACCGGGCGGCGAACGGGCCGAGGTCCGGGGACGAGCCCTGGCCTGGCTGGTGCTGGTCACCCCGATCGGCGTGCTGCTCACCGTCGCCGGCATCCTCCTCGCCCCCGACGTCGACGCGTTGGCCGCGCTCTGCACCCTGCCGGCTCTGCTCGGGGCGGGCGCGTCGGTGCCGGTGTGGGTGTCGTTGCTGCGCGTACGCCCGGTGGCCGACCCGCGGCATCCGACCGCGGCCGACAACCCGACCGACATCGTCAGCGTGCTGGTTGCCACAGCGGCTGGGCTGCTCGCCGCCGCGCCGGTGCTCGCCCTGGCGATCTGGGGCCCGTCGGCGGTGGCGCCGCTGTTGCCGCTGGTCGGGCTGCTCGGGGGCGCCGCCGCCTGGTCAGGTGGCGTGTGGTTGGCCGACGAGCGGCTCGCCCGGCGCGGCACGACTGTGCTCGCCGCGGCCGGTCAGCGGAGCCGCCCCCCGGAGACGGCGCTTCCGCTGACCTGGGACGCGCAGTGGTACCGGGAGAACAAGTCGACAGCGTGGGCGCTGGGATTGCTGACTGTCGGGTGGATTCCGGTGATCCCGCAGGGGTTGATGCCACTGGCGTTCGGAATCGACAGCGGGTGGATCGTGGCCGGTCACCTGAGCGGGAGCGCGCACACGGCGGTGGGGTTGGCAATGGTCGGTCTGGGCGTCGCGATGCTGCTCACCGGCCTGGTGCTGTGGGATCGTCGAGCGCAGCCGGGCGGCTCCTGATCCACAGCCTGCGTCATCCACCGCCCGTGTCCACCGGGGACCGGATCGAGTGCTGGGTCGGCGTCACAGCATCGCCAGCGGGGCCAGGGGTACGCCGTCGACGCCGTCGAGCCTCATCAGCTCGCCCACTGCGGATCCTTCTCCGTTCAGGGGCATCTCGAACCGCCATGACTCGTGCGGCATCTGCGGTTGAAGCTGCGTGGACAGGTCACCCTTTCCCTGGCACCGCTTGCGTAGGCGCTCGTACGCGGCGTCGCGGTCCTCGAATTCGATCGACTTCGCCGTTGGGAGTGCCCGGACGGCCTTCTCCACGGCGGCGCGTTGTTCGTCGGTCGCCGACGACGTGAGCCGGACGATGACGCCGATCCGCGATGGCCGAGGGTCGACGTCCGCGATCCTGAGCGCAACGTCCTCCACGCCGTCGGCCTCAACCATCACCAGTTCGATCGCCTCGGCGATCGACGCGTCGGTGACTGTGGCGTGCAGAAGCTCCGGCATGTACTCCGGCTTGAGGGCCGCCAGCAGGTCGGGCTTCTCCTTCAGGTCCGCCTTCTGGCGCTCGTACGCCTGCTCGCGGGTTTCCAGGGACACCTCCCTGACACTGGGCATCGACCGGAGCTGCTGCTCCACGCTGCCCTTCTGCGCCACGGTCACGTCGTTGTCGAGGAAGACGGTCAACGCCACGTCCCCGGGATCCTCAGGTTGCGAGGTGCAGGCGGGAAGGGCGAGCAGGACGACGAGTGACAGTAACGGTGCTGCGCGGCGCATGGGCGCAGATCGTAACCATCACTCGCGCGCATCGCAGTCCCTTGACAGCGGACGTCGCCGCTGGGAGGTCGTCAGGGTTTCGGTGCCGGGGCTGGTCTTCGTAACAGTGGTCCGCCAGACTGCGCGGTATGGGTGATCGTTCGCGCCGGTGGGCGTGGGTCGGGGTGCTCGTCATCGGGCTGTTCCTCTATCTGGCGGTGCTGCGGACCTTGGTCAGCACCAAGAATCCGAACTTCGTGCCGGCGTTGATCCTGCTCGGGGCGACGCTTGTGCCGTTGACGTTCCTGACGTTCGCGCAGGCCCGCACCGGGCGGTGGCAGGTGCCGGCGTCGGTGCTGGTGACGTCGGCGTTCTTCGGCGGTGTGATCGGCACTGTGGTCGCCGGCACCCTTGAGTACGACACCCTGCGCGGCCTGGGCACCCTGCCGATGCTGTTCGTCGCGTTGATCGAGGAATCGGCGAAGCTGATCGTCCCGGTGGTGCTGCTGTTCACGGTGGTGGCCCAGCGTCGCCGCCGGGTGCCGTCCGACGGGCTGATCATCGGCATCGCCGCCGGGATGGGGTTCGCCGCGCTGGAGACGATGGGCTACGCCTTCAGCGCGCTGCTGAGTTCACAGGGCAACATCGGCGCGGTGGAGCAGACGCTCTTCATCCGGGGCCTGACGGCGCCCGCCGGTCACACCGCGTGGACCGGGCTGTCCGCCGGCGCGCTCTGGGCGTTGCTGGCGAGCCCGAGCGTCGCTCGGCTCCTCGGGTTCATCGGCACGTTCGTGGGCGTCGTCGTCCTGCACACCCTCTGGGACACGTTCTCCGGTTCGCTGGTCTTCGTCGTGTTGGCGATCATCAGCATCGGCTGGTTGTTCTGGGAGCTGCGCCGCTACCGGACGTTCAGCGACCAGCAGACCGGCCAGCTGCAACCGCACTGACCAACGCCGTACTCCCATGCCTCTCCCGGCCCCGCACCACACTGCCGGGGGAGGTATGACTGTTGGTGATCCCGCTGCGACGGGCCGGCACCTCATCTAACGTCAGAGTGTTCATATTTGCCGGTATTGGTGGGGAAGGTGCGGCGATGGGGGTGCGCAGCTGGTTCGAGGGCTGGCCGGTCTATCGCCAGCTCACCGGCACGGACCCGCTGGGCCGGGGTGCCGCGGCGAAGTCCGACGGGTCCCGCTCGCTCACCGCCCGCACCGACACCGCCGATTCGATGGCCCGGTCGGTCTGCCCGTACTGCGCTGTGGGTTGTGGTCAGCGGGTGTTCGTGAAGGACGGGCAGGTCAGTCAGATCGAGGGTGATCCGGACAGCCCGATCTCGCGGGGTCGGCTCTGCCCGAAGGGCTCGGCGAGCAAGAGCCTGGTCACCAGTCCGCTGCGGCAGACCACTGTCCGCTACCGCCGGCCGTACGGCACCGAGTGGGAGGACCTCGACCTCGACACGGCGCTGAACATGATCGCCGATCGGGTCCTGGCCGCCCGGGAGCAGACCTGGGAGGACGTCGACGCCGAAGGGCGACCGCTCAACCGGACGCTGGGTATCTCCAGTCTGGGCGGGGCGACGCTGGACAACGAGGAGAACTACCTCATCAAGAAGTTGTTCACCGCGATGGGGGCGTTGCAGATCGAGAACCAGGCCCGTATTTGACACTCCTCCACCGTCCCCGGTCTGGGGACCAGCTTCGGTCGTGGCGGCGCCACCCAGTACCAGCAGGACCTGTCGAACTCCGACGTCATCGTCATCCAGGGTTCGAACATGGCCGAGGCGCACCCGGTGGGCTTCCAGTGGGTGATGGAGGCCAAGCGCAAGGGTGCGAAGGTCTTCCACGTCGACCCGCGGTTCACCCGAACCAGCGCGCTGGCTGACTCGTACCTGCCGATCCGGGCGGGCACCGACATCGCGCTGCTCGGCGGGGTGGTGCGCTACATCCTCGACAACGAGCTGGACTTCCGGGAGTACGTCGTCGCCTACACCAACGCCGCGACGATCGTGACCGAGGAGTACGCCGACACCGAGGACATGCACGGCCTCTTCTCCGGCTTCAACGACGACAACGCCACCTACGACCAGGCCAGTTGGCGATACGAGGGCCACTCGCAGAACCGGACGACCCGTGACAGCGAGACACAGCGGGAAACGGCGGCCGGGCTGGAGAACGAGTCGCACGGCGCGCCGGTCGGCGGTGAGACCCAACGTGACGAGACGTTGCAGCACCCGCGCTGCGTCTACCAGATCCTCAAGCGGCACTTCGCCCGCTACACCCCGGAGATGGTGGAACGGGTCTGCGGCATCCCGCAGGAGAAGTTCTTCGAACTGGCCCGGGCGTGGACGGAGAACTCCGGCCGGGACCGGACCGGCATGCTCGTCTACTCGGTGGGCTGGACGCAGCACAGCGTCGGTGTGCAGTACATCCGCACCGGCGCGATCATCCAGCTTCTGCTGGGCAACGTGGGCCGCCCGGGTGGCGGGGTGATGGCCCTGCGCGGGCACGCCAGCATCCAGGGGTCCACCGACATCCCCACGCTGTTCAACCTGCTGCCGGGCTACCTGCCGATGCCCCACCACGCCGAGCACCCGACCCTGGACAAGTGGGTGGACAGCATCGCGCACCCCGGGCAGAAGGGCTTCTGGGGCAACGCCCGCACCTACGGCGTCAACCTGCTCAAGGCGTACTGGGGTGACGCGGCCACCGCCGACAACGACTACTGCTACGGGTACATGCCGCGGATGACCGGTGATCACGGCACCTACCAGCAGGTGCTCGACATGATCGACGGGAAGATCAAGGGGTACTTCCTGCTCGGGCAGAACCCTGCTGTCGGTTCGGCGCACGGCCGGGCGCAGCGGCTCGGCATGGCCAACCTCGACTGGCTGGTCGTCCGCGACCTGTTCATGATCGAGAGCGCCACCTTCTGGCAGAACGCGCCGGAGATCGAGACCGGCGAGATCACACCCGAGCAGTGCCGCACCGAGGTGTTCTTCCTACCGGCCGCGTCGCACGTGGAGAAGGAGGGCACCTTCACCCAGACCCAACGGCTGTTGCAGTGGCGGGAAAAGGCCGTCGAACCGCCAGGCGACGCCCGCTCCGAACTGTGGTTCTTCTACCACCTCGGTCGCGTCATCCGGGAACGGCTCGCGACGTCGACGAAGCCGCGCGATCGTGCGCTGCTCGACCTCGCCTGGGACTACCCCACGCACGGTCCGCACGCGGAGCCGAGCGCCGAGGCGGTGCTGCGCGAGATCAACGGGTACGACGTGGCCACCGGCCGGCCGCTGGCGTCGTTCACCGAGATGAAGGACGACGGCTCCACCGTTGGCGGTTGCTGGATCTACACCGGGGTGTACGCCGACGGCGTCAACCAGGCGGCCCGCCGCAAACCCGGCTCGGAGCAGTCCCTGGTGGCGCCCGAGTGGGGTTGGGCGTGGCCGGCGAACCGGCGCATCCTCTACAACCGTGCCTCCGCCGACCCCGACGGCAACCCGTGGAGTGAGCGCAAACGCTACGTCTGGTGGGACGCGGACAAGAGCGAGTGGACAGGCTACGACGTGCCGGACTTCGAAAAGACCAAACCACCGTCCTACCGACCGGAGCACGACGCCTCGGGTGTGGCGGGCATCGCCGGCGACGACCCGTTCATCCTCCAGGGCGACGGCAAAGGCTGGCTGTACGCGCCCACCGGCGTGCTCGACGGACCGATGCCCACCCACTACGAGCCGGTCGAGTCGCCGGTGCGCAACCCGCTCTACCGACAGCAGGCCAACCCGACCCGCAAGGTCTACACCCACCCGATCAACACACTCAACCCGAGCCCGCCCCAGGAGCACAGCGACGTCTTCCCGTTCGTGTTCACCGTCAGCCGGCTCACCGAGCACCACACCGCCGGTGGGATGAGCCGGACGGTGTCACCGCTGGCCGAGCTGCAACCGGAGATGTTCGTCGAGGTGTCGCCGGAGTTGGCGGCCTTGCGAGGGTTGAGTCACCTGGGCTGGGCCCACCTGGTCACCAGCCGGGCGGCAGTCGAGGCGAAGGTGTTGGTGACCGACCGGGTGACGCCGCTGCGAGTGGATGGCCGGATCATCCACCAGGTCTGGCTGCCGTACCACTTCGGCTTCGAGGGCCTGGTGACCGGTGACTCGGCGAACGACCTGTTCGGGATCACTCTCGACCCCAACGTCCTGATCCAGGAGAGCAAGGTCGGCACGTGCGACGTCCGACCCGGACGACGCCCCAGAGGACAGGACCTGGTGGACCTCGTCGTCGACTACCGGCGGCGGTCGGGCAACCTCGTCCACCGCTACCCGCCGATGGTCACGACCGACGTCGCCGACAGCAGCAGCGACCAGGAGGCCTGACCGATGCCCCACGCCAACGCCCTGTACGGGCCGCTGGACCCCGCACCGGACGCCGGCTATGAGAACCCGCCGCCGCGGATGGGGTTCTTCACCGACACCAGCGTCTGCATCGGCTGCAAAGCGTGCGAGGTGGCCTGCAAGGAGTGGAACGGTGTCCCGGAGAGCGGGCTCGACCTGCTGGGCATGTCGTACGACAACACCGGCGCGCTGACAGCGAACTCGTGGCGGCACGTCGCGTTCGTGGAGCAGCCGCGCTCGGCCGGCTGGGCGACTCCGGCGTTCGCGGGGGACCCGGACGGGCCGGCGATCAGCCCGGTGACGGCGGCGGCCGGCGCGCGTACCAGCACCGACACCGGAACGGACCCCGGCCTGCCCACCGGCTCGCCCGCCGCAGCGGCGCGCATGTCGGGCGGACCGGAGTTCCTGGGGATGCCGGGTGCGCAGCCACCGGGGAGGGGCTCGGGCGCGGAGGGGCGGACGGATTTCCGCTGGCTGATGATGTCGGACGTGTGCAAGCACTGCACCCACGCGGCCTGCCTGGATGTCTGCCCGACTGGTTCGCTGTTCCGGACGGAGTTCGGCACCGTGGTGGTGCAGGAGGACATCTGCAACGGCTGCGGTTACTGCATCTCCGCCTGCCCCTACGGCGTCATCGATCAACGCAAGGATGATGGTCGGGCGTGGAAGTGCACGCTGTGCTACGACCGCTTGGGCGCGGGCATGACCCCGGCGTGTGCGCAGGCGTGTCCGACGGAGTCGATCCAGTACGGGGAACTGGACGAGCTGCGGGAGCGGGCCGCCGCGCGGGTCGCGAAGCTGCATGAGCGCGGAGTGCCGGAGGCGCGGTTGTACGGGCACGACCCGAACGACGGCGTCGGTGGTGACGGTGCGTTCTTCCTGCTGCTCGACGAGCCGGAGGTGTACGGGTTGCCACCGGATCCGATCGTCACCACCCGCGACCTGCCGGCCATGTGGAAGCGCGCCGGCCTGGCGGCGGTGACGATGGCGGTCGCCACGGCGGTCGCGTTCCTGGGCAGGCGGCAATGACCCGCGGCGGCGAGCAGCTCGCCGTGCCGCCGGCCGAATTCGCCTCCTATTACGGCCGGCCGGTTCTGAAGCCGCCGGTGTGGAAGTACGACATCGCCGGCTACCTGTTCACCGGAGGCCTCGCCGCCGGGAGTGCGCTGATCGGTGCGGGCGGCCAACTGACCGGACGACCCGGGCTGCGCACCGTGGGCCGTTGGACGGCTCTCGGCGGCGTCGCCGCCAGCACGTACCTGCTGGTCCATGATCTTGGCCGACCGGCCCGGTTCCATCACATGCTCCGGGTGGCCAAGGTGACCTCGCCGATGTCGGTCGGCACCTGGATCCTCGCCGCGTTCGGCCCGCTGGCCGGTGTGGCCGCTGTCGCCGAGCTGGCGCCGCTGCTCCCGCAGCACGGTGTGTTCGGCCTCGCCCGTCGGATCGCACCGCCCATCGGCAACGTCGCCGGCCTGGCCGCCGCGGCCACCGCGCCGGCGCTGGCGACGTACACCGGGGTGCTGCTCGCCGACACGGCCGTGCCGTCCTGGCACGACGCCTACCCGTCGCTGCCGTTCGTCTTCGCCGGCAGCGCGCTCGCCGCCGCGTCCGGGGTCGGCCTGATCGCGGCACCGGCCGCGGAGACCGCCCCACTGCGACGACTCGCCCTGGCGGCCGCCGCCATCGAGTTTGGCGGAGGGCACCAACTGGAGCGGCAGGGCCTCACCAGCGAGCCCTACACGCACGGACGCAGCGGCCGGCTGGTCAAGGCGGGACGCGCCCTGCTCGCCGTGGGCACCGTCACCGCGCTGCTCAGCCGACGCAGCCGGGTCCTGTCGGCGATCTCCGGCGCCGCCCTCGTGGCATCGTCGGTCGCCACCCGGTTCGGCGTCTTCGAGGCGGGACGGGTGTCGGCCCGCGATCCGAAGTACACGGTCGTGCCACAACGGGAGCGGCTCGACGAGAAGCGATCGGCCACCCAGCCCTGAGCGGATCGGCGCAACCGAAGGCGCCCCCTTCAAGGGGACGCCTTCCGTAGCGTTGCAGGAGGTCCGGCCGCTACGGGCCGCCGGGCGTCAGCCGGTGAACAGCTTCGCGGCGGTGATGGCGGTCTGGACGATGCCGTACCCGAGTAGCACCGCGACCAGCAGCCACGACAGCCAGAGCCGCCCGGTCTGGCTCCCGACGCGCGGCGGCGCGGGCGGCTGGCTGTCCCGCCCGAGAGCGACAGGCTCGGTGACTGTCGCCTTCGCCACCGGCGAGGTCGGCCCCCGGTCCGGTTCGTGGAACCGGTCGGGCACGGAACGCACCAGCAGGTTCGCGATGAACCCGATGGCGAGGATGCCGACCATTGTGAACAGCGCGGGCCGGTACGCCGCCGCGGTGAGGGTGCCGGGCTTGCCCTGGGTGTCGAGGATCCCGTTGACGATCAGCGGACCGGCGACACCCGCGGCCGACCAGGCGGTCAGGATCCGGCCGTGGATCGCCCCGACCTGGAAGGTGCCGAACAGGTCACGCAGGTAGGCGGGCATGGTGGCGAAACCGCCACCGTAGAAGGAGATGATCGCGGCCGCGATCAGCACGAAGACCGCTGTCGCGGAGTGGCCAGCCACGGCGAGCAGCACGTACAGCACCATGCCGACGCCGAGGTAGACCATGTAGATGGGCTTGCGGCCGATGAGGTCGGACGTCGTCGACCAGACGAACCGCCCAGCCATGTTGAACAGCGACAGCACTCCCACGAAACCGGCCGCCGCCGACACCGAGACAGTGGTGGCGGTCCCGTTGTCCCGGAAGAAGTCCTGGATCATCGGGCTTGCCTGCTCCAGGATGCCGATGCCCGCTGTGACGTTGCAGAACAGCACGATCCACAGCAACCAGAACGACCGGGTACGCACGGCGTTCGACGCCGACACGCTCGCCGTCGTCACCAGAGGCCGGGCGGCGACGCTCGCGGGGTCGAACCCGGCGGGCCGCCAGTCCGGCGCCGGAACCCGCACGTTGAACGGGCCGAACATCATGATCACGAAATAGCCGATGCCGAACGTGACGAAGAGCGCCACGAGGGCATGCCCGGACGCGACGGCGGCCGGGTTGTCGGGGTTGTAGCCGGAGTCGTAGAGGGAGAGCAGTTGGCGCGCGAGCGGGCCGGCGACCAGGGCGCCACCGCCGAACCCCATGATGGCGAGGCCGGTGGCCAGGCCGGGGCGGTCCGGGAACCACTTGATCAGGGTGGAGACGGGCGAGATGTAGCCGATGCCGAGCCCGATGCCACCGATGACGCCGTACCCGAGATAGAGCAGCCAGAGCTGCTGGGTCGCGATGCCGAGCGCGCCGACCAGGAACCCGACGGCCCAGAAGCACGCCGAGACGAACATCGCCCGGCGCGGTCCGTTCCGCTCCACCCAACGGCCGCCCACCGCCGCTGACGAGCCCAGCATGACGATGGCGATACTGAAGATCGCCCCGATCGCCGTCTGGCTGGTGTCGAAGTGCGCGATGAGGGAGTTCTTGTAGACACTCGTCGCGTAGACCTGGCCGATGCACACGTGCACGGCCAGTGCCGCGGTCGGGATGAGCCAGCGGCTGTATCCCGGGGGAGCGACAGTGTGCCGAGGATCGAAGACCGACAGCATGGGCATCGTCCACACCTCCTGCGGCCGAACAGGCCGCGACGTTGCCGAGCTGTCGACCCGGCAGTTGGCCGAGCGGCGCCGCCGCAGTGGCGGCCCGGCGCACGTCTGGCGTCAGCCGTTGACCGGCTCAATCTCACGTTACGTGGCAAGACGTTCACGTCATGTCGTTACCGGGAAACGCGAAGCGGGGGCGGGCCAATCGGCCCGCCCCCGCCCCGCCGGCGTACGGCTCAGTGGATCGCGACCTTTGCCGCCGCCTCCTCCTGGGCGCGTCGTTCGTCCCCGCTGAGGGTGTGCAGCGGCTTCTCCTTGATGAACAGCACGACGATCAGCGCGAGCAGCGCGATCGGCGCGCCGACCAGGAAGAGGTCCGCGGTGGCGATGCCGTACACGTCCTGCACGATGCGCAGCACCGGCTCGGGCAGGGTGGACAGGTCGGGCACCTCGGCGGAGCCACCGCCGGGGGTCGCCGCCGGGCCGAGCCGGTCGGTCGTCAGCGAGGTCACCCGACTTGCCAGGACCGCGCCGAGGGCGCTGACCCCGATCGCCCCGCCCATGCTGCGGAAGAACGTCAGCACGGAGGTGGTGGCACCGAGCTCGTGGGCCGGCACGTCGTTCTGCGCGGCGAGCACGAGGTTCTGCATGAGCATGCCGACACCGACGCCCAGCACGGCCATGTAGATCGACAGCACGAGGACGCTGGTGTTGGCGTCGATGGTGCCCAGCAGCAGCATCCCGACGGTCATCACCGCGGCGCCGGCCACCAGGTACGCCTTCCACCGGCCGTACTTCGTGATGAGCTGGCCGGCCACCGTCGATGAGACGAGCAGACCGAAGATCATCGGAAGGCTCATCAGGCCCGCGACGGTGGGTGACTTGCCCAGCGAGATCTGGAAGTACTGGGACAGGAAGACGGTGCCGCCGAACATCGCGACACCGACCAGCACGCTGGCGATGGTGGCCAGGGAGACCGTGCGGTTGCGGAAGATGCTCAGCGGGACGATCGGCTCCGCCGCCCGCGACTCGACGAACACGGCCAGCGCCAGCAGGACCAGACCGCCGATGACCATCACTGCCGTCCAGCCGGAGGCCCAGTCGAACTTGTTGCCGGCCAGGGACGACCAGATCAGCAGCGTGGAGACGCCCGAGGTGATGAGCAGGGCACCCAACCAGTCGATCTTCGCCTTACGACGGACGACCGGCAGGTGCAGGGTGCGCTGAAGCAGGGCGATGGAGATGACGCTGAACGGGACGCCGATCAGGAAGCACCACCGCCAGCCCAGCCACGACGTGTCGACGAGCAGGCCGCCGATCAGCGGACCGGCGATGGTTCCCACACCGAAGACCGCGCCGAAGATGCCGGCGTAGCGGCCCAGCTCACGCGGCGGGATCATCGCCGCCATGACGATTGTGGCCAGCGCCGTCATGCCGCCGGCGCCGATGCCCTGGACGACCCGGCTGAGCAGCAGAACCTCGACGTTCGGCGTGAAGCCCGCGATGAGTGAACCCACCACGAACAGTCCCAGCGACAACTGGATCAGCAGCTTCTTGCTGTACAGGTCGGCCATCTTGCCCCACAGCGGCACCGTCGCCGTCATGGCGAGCAGTTCGCTGGTGACGATCCAGGTGTAGACGGTCTGGCTGCCGTTCAGATCCGCGATGATCCGCGGCAGCGCGTTCGCCACCACGGTGGAGGCGAGGATGGACACGAACATGCCGACCATCAGGCCGGAAAGGGCCTGCAGAACCTCCCGACGCGACATGCGCGTGCCGACGTCGGCGGTGTCGGCGGGCGGGACTGTGGTGGTCATTGACGCTCCCTTGTCGGGTCTGTGGCCCAGTGGTGGGCCCCGGAGCTGGTGCGGCGGGGCAGGGGCTGGCGGGTCAGGAGATGGCCGGCGGATCGGGCAGGCCGGCGGCGATCGCGGCGAACGCCTCGTCGACGAAGTCGTGCAGCGGCCGGTCGTCGTCACCGGCGGCCCAGCGCAGCATCGCGGTGCGGAAGGCAGCGCCGGCGACGGCGACGACCAGCGGCGGATGGCCGTGGTCGAGTCCGACGCCGAGGCGGGTGGCGACGACCGCCACCATGGCCTGCTCGGTGGCGCTGTTGCCGGCCACCAGCCGGGGCAGCAGCGCGGGGTTCTGGGTGATGACCGTGAGTCGCAGCCGCCACAACTCCCTGTCGGCCTGGATCGAGTCGACCGACTCGTCGAGGGCGACCCGCACGGCCTGCAACGCCGACACCTGGGCGGGGGCGGCTGCCAGACGCGCCACGACCGGGTTGCCGTCGAGTGCCGGATCGTCGGTGAGGGCCTCGTCCTTGCAGGTGAAGTAGTTGAAGAAGGTCCGTGAGGACACGTCCGCGGCCTCGCTGATCTCCTCCACCGTGACGTGCTCCAGGCCGCGGTCGGCGACCAGCCGCAGCGCGGCGGCGGTCAACGCCGCCCGCGTCTGCGCCTTCTTGCGGTCGCGACGCCCGGGCGCAGCGTGGTCGGTGTCGGTCACGCTGGCGAGGTTAGGAGCGAACTTGCACAGTCTGCAAGTTTTTAGAGTGTGAAGTGATCTTCCTGACTCGTGAGCTGGACGGAGACCGAGGGATCCGGTCGTTCGGTGTGGGGCACGGCGCCGGTGGTCTCCAGGATGAGCGCGGCGACCAGGTCCGGGTCGTCGCTCATCGGCACGTGCCCGCAACGGGGCAGCGTCACCACCCGCGCCGCCGGCAGGCCCGCGCGGGCCCGCTCGGCCTGGTGGACGCCGAAGATCCGGTCGCGGTCACCCCAGCCGATGGTCACCGGCACCGTCGCGTCGGACAGCCGAAGGCAGTCGAAGCGATAGTCGCGGGCGGCTCGGGCCACGGCGTTGAAGCCGACCCCGCGTCGCAGGGCGAGCGCGTCGCCCAGCGCGCGCTCGACATCCAGCAGTGTCGGGCGGGCCATCAGCGGCGCGAAGCACAACGCCCGCAGGTACGCCGAGCGCAGCGCGACCCGCATGATCGGCGTGGGCAGGTACGAGTTGGCCCGCAGCATCCGGAGGATGGCCAGCGCCCGGCGGCGCTCCGCCGGGGTGAAGAAGCCGGCGGGGGAGAAGGCGGTGGCCGAGGCGACCGCCCCGGTGGCGGCAAGCTCCAGGGCGATCGCCCCACCGAGGCTGTAACCGGCGACGTGCGGACGCTCCAGCCCCCACTCGGTCAACGCCGGTAGGACCCCGGCCACTGTGGCGGCCATGTCGGCGGGCATGCCGGTGCCGGGCACCGGGGAGTTCCCGAAGCCGGGCAGGTCGAGCGCGACCACCTCGTGGTGGGCGGTCAACCGGTCGAACACCGGCTCCCACGCCTGGTGTCGGTGACCGATGCCGTGGATGAGCACGAGCGGCTCGCCGCTGCCCGCACGTCGGAAATGAATGCTCATGAGCGCTCTCCCACCGAGGTCCTGCCGAAGGAACGCCCGAGCTGGCGTACCTCGTCTTCCATCTGGCCGACCATGGTCTGGCCGCCGAAGCGGGTGATCAACGCGTCCGAGAGGCCGCTCAGCACCACCGGCCGCAGCGCCTGTACCAGGGCGAGCGCCCGGGGCACGTACACAGTGCGCTTGCGGCGTTCGATGCCGTGCAGCAGGGCCTCGACGCACTGCTCGACGGGTACGACTGTGGACAGCGGCCACGGCAACCGGCGCAGCGTGGTGCGGAAGGACGCCAGGTCGGCACGGATGTCACGGACCAGGTCGGTGTCGGTCCAGATCGGATGCGCGGTGCCGACCGTGACGCCGCGTGAGCGGGTCTCCAGGCGCAGCACGTTGGCGAACTGCTCCACACCCGCCTTGGACGCGCAGTAGGCGGCCATGCCGGGCATCGCAGTGAAAGCGGCAGCCGACGAGACGACCAGGACGTGACCACGGGCGGCGGTGACGTGGGGCAGCGCCGCGCTGACAGTGCGGATCGCGCCGCAGAGGTTCACCTCGACGGTACGGACCAGCGCGTCGACTGGCCCCACGGCGACTGTGCCCAGGTTCGCGATGCCCGCGTTGGCCACGACCACGTCGATGCCACCGAAGCGATCCACAGTGGAGGCGACGGCGGCGTCCAGCGCCGCCTGGTCGGTGACATCACACTCGTACCAGTGCGCGTCGAGGTCGGCGCTCAGCTGCTGGAGCAGCTCGCCTTCCAGCCCGACGAGGGCGACCCGGGCTCCACGGGAGACGGCCGCACGGGCCAGCTGCGCCCCGATGCCGCGCGCCGCGCCGGTGATGAACAGGGTCCTGCCCGTCAGGTCATACCGCATCGGCGTGCTCCCGCTCCGGTTCGTTGGGGGTGCCGCCGGTCGAGGCGACCTGGTAGTCGGCCGGGCGGAACCGGCGCAGCCGCATCCGGAAGCTGGTGGCGAAGCCCGGCCAGATGGTGGTGTTACGGCCGGTGGCGTCGAGGTACCAGCTCGAACAGCCGGTCTGCCAGACGGTGCCGGCCATCTTCTTGTCGACCCGCTCGGTCCAGCGTCGTTGCGCCAGCGCGGTGGGCTCGATGGCCGTGATGCCCCTGGACCGCATGTGACGCAGGGCCGCCAGCACCAGATGCAGCTGCGCCTCGATCATCAGCACCACCGAGGTGTGCCCGAGCCCGGTGTTCGGGCCGAGCAGGAAGAACAGGTTGGGGAAGCCGGCGATGGTGGTGCCCCGGTACGCGTGCATGCTGGGGGTCCACGCGTCGCCCAGGCTGCGCCCGCCCCGACCATGGATGCGCCGGACGACGGGGGAGTCGGTGACGTGGAAACCGGTCCCGAGGATGATCGTGTCCGCCCGGTGGTGGACGTCGTCGTCGGTGACGAGACCATCCGGCACGATCCGGGCGATGCCGGCGGTGACCACGTCGACGTTCGGTCGGGTGAGCGACGGCCAGTAGTCGTTGGAGATCAGGACCCGCTTGCAGCCCATCGCGTAGCGAGGGGTGAGCTTGTCGCGCAGGTTCGGGTCGGGAACCTGACGCCGCAGCGTACGCACTGACAGGCGCGAGGCGAGGCGGTTGACCGCCGGGTGCAGGAAGCCCAGGCCCATGCTTTCGCGTACCAGATAGAGCCCTGCCCGGGCGGCCCGCTGCGCACCGGGCACGGTGCGGAACGCGGCCTGCTCGACCCCGCTGATCCGGCGCGACAACCTCGGCATGATCCAGGCGGGACTGCGCTGGAAGAGCGTCAGCCGCTCGACAGTCGGCTGGATCTGTGGGACGAACTGGACCGCCGAGGCGCCGGTGCCGATCACCGCGACCCGCCGGCCGGTCAGGTCGTGGTCGTGCCGCCACCGGGCGGAGTGGAACACCGTCCCGGCGAACTCGTCGATCCCGGGCAGGTCGGGGATGGCCGGGTCGCTGAGCGGGCCGGCGGCACAGATCAGGACCCGGGCGCTGTGGTCGCCGCCCGAGGTGCGCAACAGCCAGCGTTGGCGCTGGTCGTCCCACCTCGCCTCCCGCACCTCGTGACGCAAACGCAACTTCGGGCGTATCCCGAAGCGGTCGACGCAGCCGCGCAGGTAGTCCCAGATCTCCGGCTGGCCGGAGAACGTGTTCGACCAGCCGGGGTTGGGGGCGAAGGAGAACGAGTAGAGGTGCGACGGGACATCACAGGCGCAGCCCGGGTAGCTGTTGTCACGCCAGGTCCCGCCGACGTCCGCACCCCTGTCGAAGACGAGAAAGTCGGTGAAGCCGGCCCGCTGGAGGCGGATGGCGGCGCCCAGGCCACCGAATCCGGCGCCGATGATGGCAACGTCTGTCTCCATTCACTCCTCCGTGAGCTCGGGCGCGCGCGGCGGGTCGGACACTGGCGGCCAGGGCGGATCGCCCACGCCGGTGATTCGTACGCCGCCCCACGGATCGATCTCGGCCAGTCGGGCCGCCCGGACGCGGTCGGCGATGCGCACCTCGACCTCGCGCTGGCCGGAGCGCAGCAGGTGGGCCATCCGCGGCTCGGGCTCGATCCGTCCGCCCCAGTGGAAGCGGCCGTCGACGGGCTCCCACCGCCCGCTGAGGTGCACCCGGACCGGGGTGCCCTCGACACCCGCCGGGCCGTGGTAGCTCACGGCACGATCCGCTCGTGGGCGCGGGTGAGCTCGTGCGGCAGGTCCGCGCTGGCCCGCACCCCCTCGATGCCGCTCCACAGCAGGGCGGTCAGGTAGTCGGTGAGGGCCGCCCGGCTGATCGGCTGGCCGTGCGTGGTCCACCAGTCGCCGACCGCCTGCACGAAACCCACCAGGCCGTACGCCCAGGGCTCGGCGGGACCGGCGTCCAGGCCCAGCGTGCGTAGCCGGTCGCCGATCACCCGGGCGAGCCCGGCGGCCACCTGCCGGCTGGTGCCCGCGATCACCTGGTGGATGCCGGGGTCGCCGGACTGGTGCATCAGGAACCGGTAGAGCCTCGGCTCCGACTCGATCACGCCCAGGTAGGCGTCGATCGTCGCTTCGACCAGGCCACGTTCCTCGCGGACCTGTTCGATGGCGGGCGCGATGGTGTCGACCATCCGGGCCGCCACCACCTCGCTGACCGCGACCCAGAGCTGCGACTTGTCGGCGAAGTAGCGGTACAGAACCGGTTTGCTGACGCCAGCGGCGGCGGCCACCTGTTCCATGTCGACCTCCGGCCCGTGCCGCAGCAGCGCCTGCATGGCGGCCCCGACCAACTCCTGCCGTCGTTGCTCACGATGGTCTGCCCAGCGGTCTCGGCGGCCGTTGCCCTTCGCCTTCGGGCTGCTGTCGGGAGGGATGGCCGACGGGTCGGACGCATTGACATCGGTGAACGGCGATTGCATGCTACTACTCGTAACAGTTACCGATCGTCACGTCAATATGGAGGAACCATGGAGGCGGCGGAAACCGAGCGTGCGACGGTCGCCGAGCGACTGCTCGCGTCCTCACTGCGGACCAGCTACGACCCCACCGTCGAGATCGACTGGGACGCCCCGCACACCCCCGGCGCCTACTGGCTCCCGCCGCAACGCAGCAGCCTCTACGGCACGCCACTGTGGCGACAGCTCAGCGAGGAGCAGCGCGTCGAGCTGACCAAACACGAGGTGGCCAGCGCGGCCAGCGCCGGGCTGTGGTTCGAGACGATCCTCATGCAGATGCTGATCCGGGAGTACTACCGCGCCGACCCGACCAGCCGGCAGGCCCAGTACGCGTTGACCGAGGTCGCCGACGAGTGCCGGCACTCCATCATGTTCGGCCGGCTGATCGAGGCGATGGGTTGTCCGGTCTACCGCGCCAGCGCCACCGACCACCACCTCGGGCGCTTTCTCAAGGCCACCGCCAGCGGCCCCAGGATGTTCGCCGCGATCCTCATCGCGGAGGAGATCCTCGACGCGTTCCAACGCGAGATCATGGCGGACGAGTCTCTCCAGCCGCTCATCCGGATGGTCTCCCGCATCCACGTGGTGGAGGAGGCGCGGCATGTCCGGTTCGCCCGCGAGGAACTGGCCGCCGCGGTCGCGGCCACCGGCCCGCTGGGCATGGCGTACGCCCGACTGTTGGTCGGTCGTGCCGCCTACACGATCGCCAACCGCCTGGTCCATCCCGACGCGTACGCGGCGGTGGGAATTCCGCCGGCTGTCGGTCGTGCCGCTGCCCGCGCCAACCCGCGCTGGCGTGCCACCCTGCGCTGGTCGGCGGCGCGGGTGCACGCCAACCTGGCGGACGTCGGCCTGGTGGCCGGGCCGGGGCGTCGGCTCTGGGTCCGGGCCGGGCTGATCTGATCGTCCCCCGCGCGCGGAGCGGCATGGGGCGGACCGTCCCCGGCCGGACCCCACGCCGCCCGTGGGGGCTCACTAGCTGCGGGCGAAGCCACCCTTCGGCGCGATGATCTCCAGGTTCGTCCCGTCCGGGTCGTTGAAGTACGCGACTACGGTGCCGACCGCCGCCGGCGGCTCCACCTCGCCGGACGCGAACGTGTACGGCTGGCCGAGGAACTCGAACCCGGCCTCGCTCATCCGGTCGTAGACCGCGCGTACGTCGTCCACGTGGAAGCACAGGTGCATCGAGCCGGGCCGGTTGGCCGCCACCTGGGCGGCGTCGCCGAGCGGCTCCTGGAACTGGATCAGGTCGATGCCGAGGTTGTCGAGGTTGAACGTGGCGTACCGCAGCTTCGTCGTCGGCAACCCCTGTGACTGCGCGAACCCCGCGCCGTGCATGCCTTCGTCCCGAACGACCGGTTCCGCGCCGAGCAGGGCCTGGTAGAACGCGACCGAGCGGTCGAGGTCACTCACCGCGATACCGACGTGCGCGGCCTTCTTCAGCCCGATGGACACGGTCGAGGGATTGGGGAATGCCATCCTGACTCTCCTTACCAGCGCGCTTCGTCGCCTGTGTTGATGCTGATCTTCCTGGCGTACCCAGGGCGAGATCAGTTCATGCGACGTCGCTGTCAGGCCCGCTCGACCCGCGCCTGCTGGTGATCGGTCAGCCGCAGCCCCACCCCGCGCACGACATCGATGGTGGCCCCGGTGCCCAGGTCGTGCAGCTTGCGGCGCAGCCGCTTGACCAGCGACTGCACGTCCGCCTTGCGCTCGCGCCCCTCGTCACCCCAGACCGAGCGGTGCAGCTCGGCGTAGCTCCAGACCCGGGCCGGCTCGGTGATCAGGCAGGTCAGCAGGTCGTGTTCCAGGCGGGTGAGGTCGATCTCGCGTTCCCCGCAGCGGGCGCTGGAGCGGGCAGAGTCGATCACCAGGGCGGCGACCGGCGCCGGTTCGGACGGGGCGGCCACCTGCTGCGGAGCGGCGATCAGCCGGCGCAGCTCGTCGAGGTCGGCGACCAGCAGCAGCGGCGCGATGCCGTCGAGAAGCTCGGCGAGCCGGATGCGCTCGGCCGGCGACGGGGTCACCGCGATCAGCAGTGGGAACGGCTCGTCGGCCGGTTCACTCCTGTTAACCGTTGCCTCGTCCTCGGCCACCGCACCACCCGGGATCGATGGGCATCCCTGCCCAACTCTCGTCACGGTCCTGACAATGATTGGCAAGCGTGCCGCCAGCCAGGGCAACTCTTAGCGACAAGTTGCTCACGGCAAGTTCTTGATCGTCCGTTCTTCTCGATCATAGTGTCCACTCGGGCAACCGGCGTGACCCGCGCGGTGCATGGGGAGGTCCACCATGGCCCACTACACCCTGGGTCGTTCTGAGGGAGGCAGCACCGATGTTCAGACGTCCACAATGGCGGCGCGCGGCCAGATCGCTGGTGAGCGCCGGCGCGGCGACGATCCTCGCCGCGACATGCTTGGCCACTGTCAGCTCGGGCGCGCAGGCCGCGCCGGGCGGTGCGATGGGGGCGGGCGCCCCGACCGGGGACAAGATCCGACCGGAGCTCGCCAAGCAGCTCCAGGCCAAGAGTGAAGGGGACTTCTGGATCCGGTTCAAGGACCGGGCGGACCTCAGCAAGGCCAGCGCCATCAAGGACTGGTCGAAGCGTGGCACGGCGGTGGCGGACGCGCTGCGCCAGACCGCCGCCGCGAGCCAGGGCAAGATCCGGGCCGACCTCGACAGCTCGGGCACCAAGTATCAGACCTTCTGGGCCACCAACGCCATCAAGGTGAACAGCGGCTCACTCGCGATGGCCCAGAAATTCGCCGGGCACTCGGAGGTCGAGGGCCTCTACGCCCCGGTCGCGTACAAGGTGCCGGAGACGACCAAGGGCACCGACGAGAAGACGGTGAACGCCCTGGAGTGGGGCATCGCCAACATCAACGCCGACGACGTCTGGTCCCAGTACGGCGTCAAGGGCGAGGGCATCACCATCGCGAACATCGACACCGGGGTGCAGTTCAACCACCCGGCGCTGGTGAACTCCTACCGGGGCAACAACGGCGACGGGACGTTCGACCACAACTACAACTGGTTCAACGCCGCCAACGCTACCGGGGCCTGCGCCACCGCCCCCTGCGACGGCGATGGCCACGGTACGCACACCATGGGCACCATGGCCGGCTCCGACGGCGCGAACCAGATCGGTGTCGCCCCCGGGGTCAAGTGGATCGCGGCGAACGGTTGCTGCCCCAGTGACGCCGCTCTTGTCGAATCCGGTCAGTGGATGCTCGAACCGCTGGACCTGAACGGTCAGAACGCTGACGCGAGCAAGCGACCGAACATCATCAACAACTCGTGGGGCACCCAGGACCCGTCCAACGAGCCGTTCATGGAGGACGTGACGGACGCCTGGGCCGCGTCCGGAATCTTCGGCACCTGGTCCAACGGCAACAGCGGGCCGGCCTGCCAGACCAGTGGCTCGCCGGGCAGCCTCGTCAGCAACTACTCGACCGGGGCGTACGACGTCAACAACAACGTCGCCGGCTTCTCCTCCCGTGGGGCCGGTCAGAACGGCGAGATCAAGCCCAACATCTCCGCGCCGGGCGTGAACGTCAGGTCGAGCATCCCGGGCAGCGCCTACGGCAGCATCAGCGGCACCTCGATGGCAGCACCGCACCTCGCGGGCGCGATAGCGCTGCTGTACTCGGCGGCGCCGTCGCTGGTCGGCGACGTCAACGCCACCCGCGCGCTGCTCAACGGCGCCGCGATCGACAAGGCCGACGACCAGTGCGGTGGCACCGCCGCCGACAACAACGTCTACGGCGAAGGTCGACTGGACGCCCTCGCGTTGCTCAACGCCGCCCCGACCGGCGACATCGGCACGCTGGCCGGCACGGTCACCGACGCGACCTCCGGCGCCCCTGTCGCCGGCGCGACGCTGACGCTCACCGGCGCGTCCGAGCGTGAGCTGACCACCGGTGCCGACGGCACGTTCTCCACCCAGCTCCCCATCGGCGACTACCAGGTCGCCGTCGCGGCGTTCGGGTACGCCAGCACCACCAGAACGGCAACGGTCGCCAAGGCCGCGACCACGACGCTCAACGTCGCCCTCACGGCGGTGCCGAGTGTCAACGTCACCGGAGCGGTCACCGACGGCTCCGGCCACGGCTGGCCGTTGTACGCGAAGGTGACAGTGACCGGCGTGTCCGGTGTCTACGACTACACCACCCCGTCGAACGGCCGCTACAGCATCAAGCTGCCGGCCGGGCAGACGTACACCCTCAAGTACGAGCCGCAGTACCCGGGCTACCAGACCGTCACCAAGCAGGTGGTGGTCGGCTCGGGCAACGCCACAGCCAACGTCGCGGTGCCGGTGGACAGCAGCGTCTGCACCACCGCGCCCGGATACACGACCGGCTCCGACGGTGAGTACGAGACCTTCGACGCCACGACCACGCCGGCCGGCTGGACCGTCGTGGACAACGCGGGCAGCGGTCAGGTCTGGAAGTTCACCGACGACGGAGACCGGGGCAACCTGACCGGTGGCACCGGCAACTTCGCGATGGTCGACAGCGACGCCTACGGAGCGGGCACCAGCCAGGACACCGCACTGGTCAGCCCGGTGGTCGACCTGACCAGCGTCACGGCCCCGGTCATCCGGTTCAACCAGGACTTCAACCAGCTCAACGACGACACCGCCGACGTGGACCTGAGCATCGACGGCGGTGCCACCTGGACCAACGTGCTCCGGCAGGAGACCGACGTCCGGGGACCGAAGCTGACCGAGATTCCGATTTCGCAGGCCGCCGGCCAGGCGCAGGTGCAGGTCCGCTTCCGCTACTACGACGCCTCGTACGAGTGGTGGTGGGAGGTCGACAACGTCCTGATCGGCAGCCAGGTCACCTGCGTTCCGGTCGACGGTGGTCTGGTCGTCGGCAACGTGCGCGACAAGAACGACGGCGGCTACGTCAACGGCGCGACCGTCACCAGCAAGGACCGGCCCGCCGAGAAGGCCGTCACAGTGGCGACCCCGGACGACCCGGGGCTGGCCGACGGCTTCTACTGGATCTACTCGTCGCTCACCGGCGAGCACCCGTTCACGGCGACCGCCGGCAACTACGTCAGCCAGACCAAGTCTGTCGACGTCGAGGCCGACTGGGCGACCACCGCGAACTTCCAGCTCGCGGCCGGTCGACTGGCGGTGACGCCGACGCAGCTGAGCGCGACGCTCCAGATGCCCAACGGCAAGACCAGCAAGTCGTTCACGGTGACCAACACCGGCGGCGCGCCGGTGGAGGTCAAGTTCGGTGAGCGGGACAACGGGTTCGAACTCCTGCGGGCGGACGGCTCCACTGTCACCCGGCAGCAGGTGCTCGGGTCCGGTGGCGCGCCGGAACAGCGGCTCACCGTCCCGACGTCGTTCGCCGCCAAGGCGTCCGGCAAGGAGGCGAAGGCGGCTGCCGCGGCGGCCGGCCCGCAGGCGGCGCCGTGGACCGACATCGCCAACTACCCGGCCACGATCATGGACAACCGGGTGGTGAACCTGGACGGCAAGGTGTATTCGCTCGGTGGCGGCGACGGTGAGGCCTCCACCACCAAGAACTACGCCTACGACCCGGCCGCGCAGACCTGGACGGCGATCGCCGACCTTCCCGGCGCGCGTAACGCAGTGACCGCCGGCGTGGTGAACGGCAAGATCATTGTCACGGGTGGCTGGGGCGACGCGGGCCCGGACTCCGCCACCTGGTCGTACGACCCGGGGGCCAACACCTGGACCGAGCTGGCCGACAACCCGGCACCGCGGGCCGCGGCCGGTCAGGCAGTCGTCGACGGCAAGCTGTACGCGGTCGGTGGCTGCACGACGGCGGCCTGCCTGCCGATGTCGAACAGCGTCGTCCGCTACGACCCGACCGGTGACAAGTGGGAGACGCTGGCCAACTACCCGAAGTCGGTGGCCTTCGCCTCCTGCGGCGGGATCGACGGCGTCCTCTACTGCACCGGCGGCAATGACGGGTCCGCCGCGCAGAAGTCCAGCTACGCCTTCGACCCGGGTGCCAACACCTGGACCGCCATCGCCGACGCGCCGACCGACAACTGGGCCAGCTCGTACGCGGTCGCCAGCGGCAAGCTCCTCGTCGTCGGTGGCTCGCAGGGTGGGGCCATCAGCAACGCTGGCTTCGCCTTCGACCCGGCCGCCGGGTCGTGGTCCAACCTGCCCAACTCGAACACCGCGCGGTACCGCGGCGGCGCGGCGTGCGGCTTCTACAAGATCGGCGGCTCGTCCGGCAACTTCAACGCGGCCCCGGACAGCGAGGTGCTCCCGGGCTTCGAGGGATGCTCCGAGTCGGCGGCCGACGTCAGCTGGATGACCATCGACAAGTCGGCGGTCACCCTCGCACCGGGCGCGAAGGTCACTGTCACCGTCGGGCTGACGGCGAACGTGGACCAGCCGGGCACCTACTCCGGCGCGGTCGCGATCTCCGAGAACACCCCGTACTCGGTGGCGCCGGTCGCGGTGACCATGACCGCGAACCCCCCGAAGACCTGGGGCAAGCTCATGGGTACGGTCACCGGCACCAGCTGCCAGGGTGCGACAGCGCCGCTCACCGGTGCTGTCGTACAGGTCGACTCGTGGGCGGCCTCGTACACCTTCGCCACCGACGCCGAGGGCAGGTACGCCTACTGGGTGGACCGCCGCAACAACCCGCTCACCATGATCGTGGCCAAGGACGGCTGGAAGCCGCAGACCCGTCAGTCCAGGATCGACACCGCCACTCCGACCGTGGAGAACTTCGGTCTGGCACCCATCAGGTGCTGACGCACTAGCCGATGAGGTCCGGCCCGCCTGGTCCCCGACCAGGCGGGCCGGACCGCGCCCGGGGGTGATCAGACGGGAGCGAGCCGGAAGCCGACGCCGCGTACCGAGTGGATCGTCGCCGCGGCGTTGAGACTGGCGAGCTTGCCACGCACCCGGCGGATCACCGAGTGCATGTCGGAGCCCCGGCCGAGGTGCCGGTTGCCCCAGACCTCAAGGTGCAGGCGTTCGTAGGTCCAGACCTGACCGGGCGCGTGCACCAGGCAGAGCAGGACGTCGTGTTCCAGCCGGGTCAGGTCGATCTCCTGGTCGCGCCAGCGCAGCACTCGGCGGTCGGAGTCGACGGCCAGATCCGGTGGCGGTGGCTGGGGGCTCGGCGCCGCCTCGGCGAGCGTCACCCGGGTCGGGGGAGCCGGGGCGGCAGGCGCCTCGACCACCCCGAGGAACTCTCGTGCCTGGTCGACTGTCGAGACGATCAGGAAGGCGTCACTGCCGCCGAGCAGCCGGGCCAGATGTCGCCGCTCGGCCGGCGAGGATGCGATGCCGATGACCAGGCTGGCCACTGGGATTCCCTGCATGTGCCAACACCTTCCGGTTCCCCAACTCACTCCGGATGGATTTTTCGTACCGCCGACCGAAACATCGATCGGCGTCCTGACCCTAGTGGTGGCTGATCTCGGCTGGGTTAAACATAGTTGCATGGAAGCATGTGAATCCCATTGCGCCGTCCAGGTCCACCCGGTCCCACCGCCGACGATCCGCTCTCCGGAGGCGGTGGGGGTGGTTGTGACAGAACCAAGACAATCCGAGGACGGGGTACGGACCTGCCGACGCGAGCATGGTTGCCATGTCCATCGGATCGTTGTACCTCGTAGGGCGCTCGACGCCCGGTCCGGCGCGACCGCTGCCCCATGCCCGCGCGGCGGTTGCACTGGGCCTGCGGCTGCTCGCGGCGGCGCTGTGCGGTCTGGTTGCCCTGACCCTCACCGCCGTCGTCTTCGTGCTGACGTACCCCGGGCAGTGGCTGGACGGGGTGCTCCTGCCGCGCGCCGAGCGGGGCGGAGGGTACGAGCAGCAGACCGTGCTGGTGGGCCCAGCCAAGACGGTGCTGGTCGCCTTCGGCAGCCCGAGCCTCATCGCGGCTCTGCTCGGTGTGGTGCTGCTGGTGGGTGTGCTGCGCCGGCGGCTGGTGGCGGGGGCCGTGGGTGTGGGGATGGTCGTCGGTGCGGTGCTGCTGGCCGGCGCCGTGAAAGCGGAGCTGCCCCGCCCGGATCTACAGGTCTTGAGCTCCACCACCCACAACAGCTTCCCCAGCGGTCACGTCGCTGCGGCGACCGCACTGCTGCTGGCGTTCATGCTGGTCCTGCCGGGGTGGGCCCGGCGCTGGCTGGCGGCGCCGGGCGCTGTGGGTGTGTCGGTGATCGCCTCCGCCACGATGATCGCGGGCTGGCACCGGTTCAGTGACGTGCTCGGTGGCGTACTGCTGGGGGTGACAGTGTTCTGCCTGGGCGCGGCGGCGTTGGCGGCCTGGTCCGGCGACGGCGACACGACCGGCGGTTCGGATGGTGGCAGCCTCTGGCGCAGGCTGGCCGAGGCGGGAGCCGGGCTGGTCGTGCTGGTCTGGGCGCTGCTGGTGGTCGTGCCCGGTCTGGCCGCGTCGGTGCAGCGGGGCTTGTTGATCGCCATCGTGGCCGCCGCCGCGTCGACGATGTTCCTGGTGGGCGCTGTCGTGTTCCTGGTGCGTTCGACGGAGTTCGCGGTTCGGGTTCCCGCGCCGAGCCCCGAGCCGCCGCCATCGACAGGAACCCGAAACATCTCATGATGGGATACTTGGCGACATGTCCCAGGTGCTGTTGATCGAAGACCACCAGACGGTGCGCGACGGACTGCAGTTGGCGCTCACCCGACAGGGCCACACAGTGCATGCCGTGGGCACCGGTGAGCAGGGTTTGGAACGGCTGCGCACGACCCCGTCCGATGTCGTGGTCCTCGATCTCATGCTGCCCGGGATGGACGGGTTCGAGGTCTGCCGCCGGATCCGGCAGCTCGGCGACCTGCCGATCATCATGCTCACCGCCCGCAACGACGACATGGACGTGGTGGCCGGCCTGGAGGCCGGAGCCGACGACTACGTGGTCAAGCCCGTGCAGGCCCGGGTGCTGGAGGCGCGCATCCGCGCGGTGCTACGGCGGACCGGTGGCGACGCGCGGCGCGGCGGCGACCGGACCGGCCTGGAACAGCACGGTGCGTTGACCATCGACCGGGCCGCGCTGGTGGTCAGCAAGGACGGAACGCCGGTCAGCCTCGCCCCGACGGAGCTGCGGCTGCTGCTCGAACTCTCGCACACGCCGGGCCAGGTGCTCAGCCGCCAGCAGCTGCTGGAGGCCGTGTGGGAGCACGGGTATCTCGGCGACTCGCGCCTCGTGGACGCCTGCGTCCAGCGGGTACGCGCCAAGATCGAGGCCGATTCGTCGGCACCGCTCTACATCCAGACAGTGCGTGGTTTCGGATACCGGTTCGGGCCGCTGTGACACTGTGGCGCCGGGTCGGCGCGTGGGTGTCGGGTCTGCGGGTCCGACTCGTCCTGGCGTTCGCGCTGCTGGGCGTGATCACGACGGTGGCGGTGGCCAGTGGCAGCTACTTCCAGGCTCGAACCGTCATCCTCCAACAGGCGCAGGACGCCGCTGTGACGTCGCTGACCGACCAGCTCACCAAGGTCTACCCGATCGTCCAGCTTCCGCCGACCCAGGACGACCTCGAACTGTTGGCCCAGCGCCTCAGCGACCGGGAAAGCTTCGCGGTGGTCGTCTACCGGGACATGCGGACACAGAGTGGCGCCAAACTGGCCGACCCGCTCACCCCCGAGCTGCGGCAGGAGGTCCGTGACGGTCGCATCGCCTGGCAACGTGTCTCGCTCGCCGGAGAACCCGCGCTGCTCATCGGTACCCAGTTGGCGCTGGACAGCCCGGACGGCACGTCCCGCCCGTCCGGGGTGGAGGTCTACTCGGTGCGCAATCTCGTGCCCGAGCAGCAGAGTATCGACCGGCTCGCCAGCAGGGCATGGCTGACCGGCGGGTTGTCCCTGCTCCTCGCCGTCCTGCTGGCCCTGCTGTCCGCCCGCGGAGTCCTGCGGCCCGTCCGCGACCTCAGCCAGGCGGCGCGCCGCCTCGGTGAGGGCGACCTGAGCACCCGGTTGACGATCCGGGGCGCCGACGAGCTGGCGGATGTGGCACGGACCTTCAACGACACCGCGGGCACGCTGGAGCGGCAGGTAGGCGAGCTGCGGCGGTTGGAATCCGACGCCCGCCGCTTCGTGGCCGACGTCTCGCACGAACTCCGGACTCCGCTGGCAGCGATGACGGCGGTCACCGACGTGCTCGACGAGGAGGCGGAACACCTGCCCGGGGACGCGGGCCGGGCCGCCCGGCTGGTCAGCCGGGAGACGCAGAACCTCACCCAACTGGTCAACGACCTCATCGAGATCAGCAGGTTCGACTCCGGCACCGCGCGGCTCGCCCTGGACGACGTGGACGTGGCCGCGGCGGTGACCGCGACCCTGCGCATCCGCGGCTGGCTGGACCGGGTACGAACGGAGTTGGCACCCGGCATCGTGGCTCGACTCGACCCCCGCCGACTGGACGTCATCGTCGCCAACCTGGTCGGCAACGCCTTCCGGCACGGTGCCGAGCCGGTGTCGGTACGGCTCAGCGCCGACCAGGACTGGGTCACCATCGAGGTGGCCGACCGGGGACCCGGACTGGATCCGGAGGTGTTGCCACACGTCTTCGACCGCCTCTACAAGGCCGACACCGCGCGAACCCGCTCCGAGGGCAGTGGCCTCGGTCTCGCCATCTCCTGGGAGAACGCGCGCCTGCACCGTGACGGGGATCGACGGGGGAGTCTCGTAGCGGGCAACGGCCACCACGGCGGCGCGGTGTTCACCCTCCGCCTGCCCCGCGAAACGGCGGACACCGGAGGTGCCCGGTGACCGGCCGACGGACGGGCCGTGCGCTGCTCGCCAGCGGCCTGCTGCTGACGCTGGTAGCGGCGGGCTGTGGGGTACGACCCAGCGGGGTCATCACCGGTCGCCCTCCGATCAGCGGCCCCGCCCGGGGCACGTGGCTCTACCTGCTCGCACAGGGCGAACTGGTGCTGGTCCTCCGCCACGGCGGGCAGCGCCCCGCTGGCGATGCCCCGACCCCGGTCAACACGGACCCGTCGCCCGCCGCCGCGCTCTCGCTGCTGGCGGCCGGTCCGCAGCAGAACGAACGCGCCCAGGGTTTCACCAGCGACGTTCCGGCTGGCCTCGACCCGGTTACCGTGACGGCCGGAGCCGGTCGGTCCGGTGGGCTCACGGTGCGGGCGAACATCGCGGCGCAGGGTTTGTCAGCGCGCGCGGTCGACCAGATCATCTGCACGAGCGTCGCCGCCGCGGCGCAGGTCAGCGCGGCGAACACCGCCACCACTGTCACCATCGTCGGGTCGGACGGCGCCCGAGGGCCCCGGGCGTGCCCGATCAGGTGACCGGGCACCGAGCGCCGACTCACACCAGGTGGTCGACAGCGCGTTCCGGCCGCGGCAACCCGCTGTGGTGGCAGTGGTCCTGATCGGCCAGCGCGCCGGCGATCAGGATGTCGATCAAGGCGGCGAAGCCGATGCCGGCCTGCTGCCAGATCTGGGGGAACTGGGACGCGGCGGTGAAGCCGGGGAACGTGTTGACCTCGTTCACGATGGGCTCGGGCGACCCCTCGGTGGGCAGGAAGAAGTCGACCCGCAGCAGCCCACGGCAGTCGAGGGCCTGGAAAGCGCGAATCGCACGGTCCTGAAGCACCTCGGTGGTCGCCGCGTCGAGCGGGGCGGGAATCTGGAAGATCGCCCCGCCGTCGTACTTCGCGTCGTAGTCGAAGAAGCCGGCGCCGGTCACCCGGATCTCCAGCGGCGGGCCGGCCTGCACCCGGCCGTCCGGGTGCTGGAGCACCGCCACGTCGATCTCGCGCCCCCGCGCTCCCTGCTCGACGAGCACCTTCGGGTCGATCTGGCGGGCCTGCTCCAGCGCGGCGGGAACTCCCGCCCAGTCGTCCACCCTGACGACGCCCAGGCTCGACCCGGCCCGGGCCGGCTTGACAAAGACCGGCAGCTCCAGCCGACGCTGGTCCTCGGGGGACAACTCCTCGCCGGGACGCAGTGTCACCCCCGGGCTGACCCGCAGGCCCTCCGCCGCGAGGAGCCGCTTGGTGACGCCCTTGTCCATGCCGGCGGCGCTGGCGAAGACGCCGTTGCCGACGTACGGCACGCCGAGCCACTCCAGCAGCGACGACACTGTGCCGTCCTCGCCGTACGGGCCGTGCAGGGCCGGGAACACCACGTCCTGGGCACGCAGGACCCGCAACGCCGCGGGCAGGGGCGTCGGTCGGCCGCCGACGTGCCACAGGCCGTCGCGGTCGATGAGCACCTCGGTGACCTGGTACCGCTCACGGTCGAGGTGGGCGAGGATGCTCGCCGCCGAGCGGCAGGACACCTCGTGCTCGCCGCTCTGCCCGCCGTACAGCACTGCCAGTCGGGTTGTCATGAGTTCCGTGCCCTTCCGTGGAGGTGCTCGCGGGCCACCCGGGCCCCGATACCGGTCAAGATCTCGTGGGGGTTCGTGTCGGCCCAGCGGGCCCATTCGACGACAGTGGGAGGGTGCTGGTCGCCCTCGGCCGGGCCGAACACCACCACCGGGTCGCCGATCGTCACGGGAAGATCCCCGGCGTCGACAACGCACTGGTCCATCGCGATGCGCCCGACGATCGGGCACCGCCGGCCGGCGAGCCAGACCGAGGCGCGGCCACCCGCGACCCGGGGAAGCCCGTCGGCGTAGCCGAGCGGCAGCAGCGCGAGTGTGGTCGGTGCGCCGGTCACGTGCTCGGGCCCGTAGGAGACGCCAGTGCCGGCCGGCACCCGCTTGACGTTGACCACGCTCGTCCGCACCGTCATCGCGGGGTGCAGCCCGAACTCGCCCGGACCGTTCACGCCGAACGGGTCCACGCCGTAGAGGGCGATCCCGATCCGGCAGAGGTCGAATCGGGTCCGCGGTGCGGAGAGCGCGGCGGCCGAGTTGGCCAGGTGGACGAGGTCGGGGCTCAAGCCAGCGGACCGTGCGGTCCGCAGCGCCTCCTCGAAGATCGCCACCTGGCGGGTGAGCGCGGGGGCGCCCGGCAGGTCGGCGTCGGCGAGGTGGGACCACACCCCGCGCACCCGGATCCCACCCTCTCGTTCGTACTTGCGGGCCCAACCGACCAACTCCGGCCAGTCGTCCCCGGCGGCCCCGTTGCGGGACAACCCGGTGTCCGCCTTGAGCTGCACCATCGCCGGCACGCCGAGCCGACGGGCCGCGTCGGCGACGGCGTGCAGGTGCGTCGTCGTGGACACGCCGACGTCGACGCCAGTCTTGATCAACATACCGAAGTCGTCATCCGGGCCGTGCAGCCAGCTCAACGTGGGCGCTGTCACACCCGCGTCGCGAAGGGTCAGCGCCTCGGCCGTCGAGGTCACCCCCAGCCAGGAGGCGCCGGCGCGCAGCGCGGCCCGGGCCACCTGCACCGCACCGTGGCCGAACCCGTCGGCCTTCACCACCGCCATCAGTCCGGTGCCGGTGACCGACGCAATTGCCCGCACGTTGCTGGCGATAGCGTCCAGGTCGATCAGGGCTTCGGCGAGGGCGCTCATCCGGCCGCCTCCACCCGGCGCGCGCCGGGCAGCGCGAACAACCAGCCCGCGCGAACCGCCAGCAGCCCGCGGTGAACGGCCAGGCTCAGACCGATCACCAGCCCGCTCAGCAGAATCGGATAACCGAGCACTATCAGGCCCTGAGCGGACCCATCCAGCCCGGAAACCGGTACGAGCAACAGCCGGTGCAGCAGGGCCAGGACCGGCATGTGAATGACGTAGATCGGCAGTGTGATGCGGCCGAGCCTAGCCAGCGGTTCGCTGAGCGCCGACCACCGCGACAGCCGGGCAGCGGCGGTTATGCCGAAGATCACTGCCAGCACGGAGACCGCCGGCCATACCCCGAACCACTGCTGGGCGCCGGTCACCGCCATCGTGGCGAGCGCCAGGACGTAACCACCCGAGGTCAGCAACAGCCGGCGGCGGCTGGCGGTGGCGACCCACCGCTGGATCTGCGGCCGCAGGTACCGGCCGGCGAGGAAGAAGACCAGGTTCTGGTAGAGGCCGGCGCGGTTGCCCGGGGTGTCGAGCAGGCCGGCGGCGGCGACGGCGGACAGCGCGGCGGCGGGGACCAGGACCAGCGCCCGGGGCGCCCGGCGGGTCACCTTGGCGATCGTGAAGTACAGCGCCAGGGCGTACAGGTACCACAGGTTGGACGGCGTGACGGTGAGCTGCTCCAGCAGGCCGAGCGCCGAGGTGGCCCGGTCGGTGGGCAGTTGCGGCGCGGCGGCGAGGACCACCGTGTGGATCAGCAGCCAGACGGCGTACAGGTAGAGGAACCCGGCGATCCGGCTGCGGGCGACCACCCGCCACCGCCGCTGGGCGGCGTTCGCCGCGAAGACGCCCGAGATGGTGAAGAACAGCGGCATCCGCAGCGGGAGGAACTGCTCACCCAGGGTTCCCCAGAAGCCCGGCACCGGTACGCCGACGTGCCAGTCGATCTGGAGGTAGTCCTTCACGACGACGTGCCACAGCACGACGAGGATGATGCAGACGCCCTTCGCGGCATCAGCCCACTGCGCCCGGTGTGATCCGGCGGCAGGTGCGGGCACGGGGGCAGGGGTGGGTCCGCTCCGGTGGCGGTGACGGAACCGGACGCGCGTCGCGTCGGGCTTCAGCTCGACGGGCCGGGGCTCGGTGGGAGACAGCTGTTGGATCACTCACCGAAAGCTGCCAGCCGGATATCCCCGCGTGATCCACGAATTGTCATGGTCCGGTAATGGACGCCGCCGGAGCTGATTCGTAGGCGGTTCCGAGCCGGCCCCGGCGGACGCCGGGCGGCACTAGGCTCGTTGCGGAGGTGCCAACATGAAGCTCGGGCTGCACTACTGGAACTACTCGACTCCGGCCGACCCGGCCGCGATCGCACCGACCCTGGCGCAGACGGCGACAGTCGCCGAGCAGGCCGGCGTCGCGTCGTTCACGGTGATGGACCACTTCTTCCAGATGGACGCGGTGTTCGCGGCCGAGGAGCCGATGCTGGAGGCGTACACCACGCTGGGCTACGTCGCGGCCATGACGCAACGGATGACGCTGGGCGTGCTGGTCACCGGCGTGATGTACCGCTACCCGGGGTTGCTCGCCAAGACCGTGACGACCCTCGACGTGCTCTCCGGCGGCCGGGCCCGCCTCGGCATCGGCGCCTCCTGGTACGAGCGGGAGCAGCTCGGGCTGGGCGTGCCGGTCGTCCCGGTGGCCGAGCGGTTCGAGCGGTTGGAGGAGACGCTGCGCATCTGCCTGCAGATGTGGAGTGCCGACGACGGCCCGTTCAACGGGCAGCACTACCAGCTCGCCGAGACCATCAACTCGCCGCAGCCGTTGAGCCGCCCGCGCCCGCCCATCATGATCGGTGGTGGCGGCGAGAAGAAGACCCTGCTGCTGGTGGCCCGGTACGCCGACGCCTGCAACCTGTTCGGCCGCGGCGGCATTGACGACATCGCGCGCAAGCTGGATGTGCTGCGCGGGCACTGCGCCGCCGAGGGCCGTGACTACGACACCATCGAGAAGACTGTTGTCGCCTCCCAGGCGCCGCTGGACGACACCGACGCGTTCCTCGCCGAGGTGTCCGAGTACGCAACGCTCGGCGTGCGCGAGGTGCAGGTGACGCCGGATCGGGACCCTGTCGAGTTCGCCCGGCGGCTCGGCGACGAGGTGCTGCCCCGGTTGGCCGACATCGGTTGATTCCACAGCGCCAGGACACTGGCGAGGGCCGTCCTCCCGGTGGTGCGGAGGACGGCCCTCGTCAGTGCTTGGGTCAGGCGACCGCGGCCGGGAACCGTTCCCAGACCCGGTGTGCGGCCATCAACTGCTGCACCGCGGTCAGCGCCTCGACGCCCGAGCCCGCCGCCACGACTCCCGGGGTGCCGGCGACGCCGGCCTGCTCCAGCACTGTGACGCCGGCGCCCCAGGCGCCGATCGCCTTGGCGTGCCGCCAGGACTCCTCGACGAGAAGCAGCACGCGGGGGTCCACGGTGGTCGGGGCCGGCGTGCCCGCCTTGGCGTCGCGGGCGGGCAGGGCATCCGGTGCGGGTGCCGGCGCGCCGGCCAGGAGGACCGCGTCGAACTCGACCGACCGGCCGGTGGCGAAGGTGCGCTGCACCGGCAGGTCGCCGACCATGCCGCCGTGCGGGGCGATCAGCAGCGGCACCATCCCGGCGTCGAACACGGCCCTGCGGACCTCGTCGACGCCGTCCAGGTCGCCGTCGGGGTCGACGACGATCCCGACCATCCGGCCGTCACTCGGCCACTCCCGACCGACCTGCGACAGCGCCGGGCTGGGCGTGACGTCAGGAAGCGGCACTGTCGGCTGGGGCGCGGGCAGGCCCAGGCCGGTGGCGACCTGCTCGCACAGCACCGGGTCGATGTTGGCGAGGCTCTGCAGCTGACGCTCCTTGATCGCCTGGTGGTAGCACTTGCCCAGCTCGAAGGTGTACGCCCTGATGATGTGTTCCTTCTCGACCGGCGACATGCTCAGCCAGAACAGGCGGACCTGGCTGTAGTGGTCGTCGAACGAGGCCGGGTTAGCGCGTACCTTCGGTGCCTGCGCCACGGTCACCGGCACGTCGACGAAGGCGTGCTCGGCGTCCCCGGCGGGGAACGGGTTGCCGCCGTCGAGCGAGTTCGGTCGGTACGGTGCGACGCCCGCGTGCACGGCGTGCTGGTGGAAGCCGTCACGCAGCATGTCGTTCACCGCGGCGTGCGGGCGGTTGATCGGGATCTGCGCGAAGTTCGGCCCGCCCAGGCGGGTGAGCTGCGTGTCGACGTACGAGAAGAGCCGGCCCTGCAACAGCGGGTCGTTGGTGACGTCGATGCCCGGGGGCAGGTGTCCGAGGTGGAAGGCGACCTGTTCGGTCTCGGCGAAGAAGTTCGTCGGCGTCCGGTTGAGGACCAGCTTCCCGATGGGCTGCACCTCGGCCAGCTCCTCCGGCACGATCTTCGTCGGGTCCAGCAGGTCGATGCCGGCGAAGGTCTCCTCGGGAGTGTCCGGGAAGACCTGGATGCCCAGCTCCCACTCGGGATACGCGCCGGCCTCGATGGCGTCGTAGAGGTCGCGTCGGTGGAAGTCCGGGTCCATGCCGCCGAGCAGTTGGGCCTCCTCCCAGGTCAGCGAGTGCACGCCCAGCTTCGGCTTCCAGTGGAACTTGGCCAGCACCGTCTCTCCGGCCTCGTTGACGAGGCGGAAGGTGTGCACGCCGAAGCCCTCCATCGTCCGGTACGAACGCGGAATGCCCCGGTCGGACATGTTCCAGATGGTGTGGTGCTGCGCCTCGGTGTGCAGCGACACGAAGTCCCAGAAGGTGTCGTGGGCGCTCTGCGCCTGCGGGATCTCCCGGTCGGGGTGCGGCTTGCCGGCGTGGATGATGTCCGGGAACTTGATCGCATCCTGGATGAAGAAGACCGGCATGTTGTTGCCGACCAGGTCGAAGGTGCCCTCGTCGGTGTAGAACTTCGTGGCGAAGCCACGGGTGTCGCGGACCGTGTCGGCCGAACCCCGCGAACCGAGCACCGTGGAGAACCTGACGAAGACGTCGGTCTCGCGGCCCTTCTTGAGGAACCCGGCCCTGGTGACCGCCTCGGCGGTGCCGTACGCGGTGAACACCCCGTGCGCACCGGCGCCCCGGGCGTGCACCACGCGCTCCGGAATGCGTTCGTGGTCGAAGTGCGTGATCTTCTCGCGTAGGTGGTGGTCCTGGAGGAGCACCGGGCCGCGCGGGCCGGCCTTGAGGGAGTGGTCGGTGTCGCGCAGCCGCGCCCCGTTCGCGGTCGTGAGGTAGGCCCCCTGCTGACCGTTGGCGATCGTCGGCGCGCCGGTCTCCGCGCCGGTCGGCGTGCGGGTCTGCGGTGCCCCCTGTTCGGGCTTCGGCGGCAGCGGGTCGTGCGGCGTCGTCGGCTCCTCGAGCGGCGGTGGCGCGCTTCCCGGCGCACCGGGGACATCCGGGGTGAGGGCTTCGGTGATCTTTTCTGAGGCGGTCTTCACCACGTTCTTGACCGCCTCGGCGGGCTTGCTGGAATCCACTGAATGAACCTCTCCATGGCGCTTGGGCGGGCCGGCGCCTGCCCTGCTACCCCAGGTCAGAGGGTCGAAACACGACTCATCGCGGCATCCTTCGCCGGGACTGGTGATTTCGCCGATGCCGGGAGCGGCGGAGCAGCCAAAACTGACACACGTCGATATCCCTCGACTTTAGGGAGTGCCCGACGTGTCCTCACCAACCACCACCCGTCCCCGTTCCGTCGCAGCCCGTGCCACCCGGTTCGCGTTGGCCGCCGTCCTGGCTGCCGGCGGCGTCCTGGCCGGATCCTCCGGCGCCGCCCAGGCCGCCGGCCCGTACGAGCGGGGCCCCGCCCCGACCACCGCGATCCTGGAGGCCAGCCGCGGCCCGTTCGCGACGGCCTCGCAGAGCGTGTCCTCGCTGAGCGTCACCGGCTTCGGCGGCGGCGTCATCTACTACCCGACCAGCACCAGCGAGGGCACCTTCGGCGCCATCGCCATCTCGCCCGGTTACACAGCCGCCTGGTCGAGCATCAGTTGGCTCGGACCGCGCATCGCCTCGCACGGCTTCGTGGTGATCGGCATCGAGACCAACAGCCGGCTGGACCAGCCGGACAGCCGGGGCCGGCAGTTGCTCGCCGCGCTGGACTACCTGACCCAGCGCAGCTCGGTGCGCACCCGGATCGACAGCAGTCGACTCGCCGTGGCCGGCCACTCCATGGGTGGCGGGGGCAGCCTGGAGGCGGCCTCGTCGCGACCCTCGTTGCAGGCCGCGGTGCCGCTGGCGCCGTGGAACCTGGACAAGAGCTGGTCCGAGCTGCGGGTGCCCACGCTGATCGTCGGTGGCGAGAGCGACAGCGTCGCGCCGGTCGCGTCGCACTCGGTGCCCTTCTACAACAGCATCCCGGCCTCCGCCGAGAAGGCGTACCTGGAGCTGAACGGGGCGAGCCACTTCTTCCCGCAGACCACGAACACGCCGACCGCGCGGCAGATGGTGGCCTGGTTGAAGCGGTTCGTCGACGACGACACCCGCTACGAGCAGTTCCTCTGCCCCGGCCCGAGCGGCTCGCAGATCCAGGAGTACCGCAACACCTGTCCCAGCGCCTGACGGCGGTCACGGGGCGGTCGCCGCTGGCGGCCGCCCCGTCCACGTGCGCAGGGGAGCATTGAAGGTCTTGACGCCAAACCCGAGAAACGTACACTGCGAGTGTAAATAAACACCCGCCACGACAGAGGGATGGGTGATGGAGCGCGGCCTCGAACTGCACCACATCGGCGTCCGTTTCGGCGGCCTCACCGCCCTCGACGACGTGTCAGTGCGGGTGCCACCCAACCGGGTGGTGGGCGTCATCGGGCCCAACGGCGCCGGCAAGACCACGCTGTTCAACGTGATCTGCGGCTTCGTCGCACCGGAGACGGGCTCACTCACCCTCGACGGCCGGCCGCTGCGGCCACGGCCGCACCGGCTGACCCGGCTCGGCATCGCCCGGACCCTTCAGGGCACCGGGCTCTTCGCCGGGCTGAGCGTGCTGGAGAACGTGATGACCGGCGCTTCGCACACCGCCCGTGCCGGCTTCGTCCCGGCGCTGCTCGGGCTGCCGGCCAGCGACCGCGACGAGCGTCGGCTCCGCGGGGAGGCCCTGGCCATTCTCGACGAGCTGGGCATCGCCGAGCACGCCGGGGCCGCGCCGACCACACTGCCCTTCGCCGTACGCCAGCGGGTCGCCCTGGCCCGCGCGCTCGCCGCCCGGCCCCGGCTGCTCCTGCTCGACGAGCCGGCCGGTGGCCTCGGGGCGGACGACATCGCCGAGCTGGCGGAGCTGGTCCGGCAACTGCCCCGACGGGACACCGCCCCCTGCGCCGTGCTCCTTGTCGAACACCACATGGACCTGGTGATGGCCGTCTGCGACGAACTCGTGGTGCTCGACTTCGGCCGGGTCATCGCCGCCGGCACCCCGGACGAGATCCGCGACGACCCCGCGGTCACCGACGCGTACCTCGGTGTCACAGTCGAGGAGGCATCCCCATGACCGCGACCGACCTGCTCGTCGTGCGGGGGCTGGTCGCCGGTTACGGTGCCGCGCCCGTGTTGCGGGCCATCGACCTCACCGTCCCGGCCGGCACCATCGCCGCTGTCGTCGGCGCGAACGGCGCCGGCAAGACCACTCTGCTGCGCGCGCTCTCCGGCATGATCCGCCCGGCCGCCGGCCAGGTCCTGCTGGCCGGGGAAGACCTTCGCGGTACGCCGGTGGAGCAGCTCGTCCGACGCGGCATGGCGCACGTGCCGGAGGGTCGGGGCGTGATCAGCGAGCTGACCGTCGACGAGAACCTGCGGCTGGGCGGGCTGTGGCGACGCGACCGCGCCGACGCCGGACGGGCCCTCGACGAGGTCTACCAGCTCTTCGAGCCGCTGGCCCGACGCCGCCGGCACCTCGGTCATCAGCTCTCCGGCGGCGAGCGGCAGATGCTCGCGCTCGGTCGGGCCCTGGTCGGCCGACCCCGCCTGCTGCTGCTGGACGAGCCGTCGCTCGGCCTTGCGCCACGGGTGGTCGCCCGGACCATGGCCCTGCTCCGCCAACTGCGCGACCGCACCGGGCTGACCGTCCTGCTGGTCGAGCAGAACGTGCGCAGCGCGCTAGCCGTCGCCGACCAGGGCGTCGTGATGTCCCTCGGTCGGGTGGTGATCGCCGCCCCGGCGGTGCAGCTACGCGACGACGTCGACCTGCGCCACGCGTACCTCGGTTTCTGACCACCACCTCGTCCCCCGGAGGGAGGACTGTTGGACCGCTTCGTCTTCCTCACCGTCGACGGCCTGTCCCGGGGCGCGGTGTACGCCGCGTTCGCGTTGGCCCTGGTGCTCATCTGGCGGGCGGCGCGGGTCGTCAACTTCGCCCAGGGAGCGATGGCCGTCGCCGCCGCGTACGTCGCCTACACGGTCAGCACCGCGACCGGTTCCTACTGGCTGGGTTTCGTGGTCGCGATCGTCGCCGGCCTGCTGCTCGGCGCGCTGGTGGACCGCGTGGTGATGCGGCACGTCGATCACGCCTCACCGCTCAACCCGGTGATCGTCGCGCTCGGGCTGGTGCTGCTGATCCAGGCCGTACTGGGCATGGTGTACGGCAGCGAGTTCCGCCCCGCCGAGGCCCCGTTCAGCCGGTCCGCCCTCACAGTGGGCGGCGTCGCCGTGCTGTCCCCGTACGACCTGTTCGTCTTCGCCACGATCGGCGTGGTGGTCAGCGGCCTGGCCTGGATGTTCGCGCGTACCCCGGTGGGGTTGCGGATGCGCGCGGCGGCCTTCGCTCCGGAGGTCTCCCGACTGCTCGGGGTCAACGTCGGCGGGATGCTGACCCTCGGCTGGGCGCTCGCCTCCGGGGTGGGCGCGCTGGCCGCCATGCTGGTCCTGCCGACCGAGCTGGGCCTGCACCCGCACGCGATGGACCTGGTGTTCGTCTCGGCGTTCACCGCGGCGGTGGTCGGCGGGCTGGACAGTCCACCGGGGGCGGTGGTCGGTGGGCTCGCGGTGGGGCTGCTGCTCTCCTACGTCAGTGGCTACGCCGGCAGTGACCTCACTCCGCTCGCGGTGCTGGTCCTGCTGCTGGCGGTGCTGCTGGTCCGGCCCGGTGGGCTGTTCGCCCCGGTCGCGGCGAGGCGGGTGTGAGCGCCACGAAGGCGGCAGTGCCGCCGAGAGAGCAGCTGGACGACCGGGGCGGCCGACCGGCCGACCGGCGACGCGGCTCCACCCTGCTGCGCCACCTCGCTGTGGTGCTGGCCGCCGGGTTGCTGTTGGTGGCGGTCAGCTACTCCGTCGAGCCGTTCCGCAACTTCCAGCTCGCCACCGTGGCCGCCTACCTCTGCGCGACGGCTGGGCTGACCGTCCTCACCGGGCTCAACGGTCAACTGTCGCTCGGGCACGGCGCGTTGATGGCCACCGGGGCGTACACAGTGGCGCTGTGTCAGACCGCGTTCGCCGACCGGGGGATGACCGGCGGTTGGCTGTTGCCGCTCTCGCTGGGTGCGGCGATCGTCAGCACGGTCGCGGTCGGCGCGGTGGTCGGTGTGGCCGCGGCCCGGCTGCGTGGCCCCTACCTGGCCGGGGTCACCCTCGCGGTGGCCGTGGTGGTGCCGGCGCTGGCGGTCACCTTCGACGGCGTGTTCAACGGCGAGCAGGGGCTGTCGGTGCCGGTGGAGCCGCCGCCGTTGTCGCTCGGCCCGTACTTCCCGTACGAGCGGTGGCAGCTCTGGGTCACCGGCGCGGCAACCCTGCTCGCGTTGCTGCTGTTGGCGAACCTGATCCGCAGCCGGTACGGGCGTACGTTCCGGGCGGTCCGCGACGACGAGGTGGCGGCCCGCCTCGCCGGCATCCACGTGGCCCGCACCCAGGTCCTCGCGTTCGTGGTCAGCGCCGCCACCGCCGGGCTCGGCGGCGCGCTGCTGGCGGTGCTCGCGCAGAGCGTCTCACCCGGCGCGTTCTCGCTGACCCTGTCGCTGTTCCTGCTGATGGCAGTGGTGATCGGTGGCCTGGGTCGACTGACCGGAGCGCTGTGGGGGGCCGTCCTGCTGGTCGCCCTGCCCGATCTGACCCACTCGGTGACCGAGATGCTCACGCTCTCGCCCGCTGTGGCGCAGCGGTTGGAGGGCAACCTCCCCCTGGCGATCTTCGGGCTCACCCTGATCGTCGTCATGATCGCCGCCCCCGGCGGTGTGCAGGGTCTGCTGTCGCGTCTCGGCCGGGCGTTGTTGGCCAGGCGGCCGACCCGGCGTTCCTGAGCTGTCCTCGGTCCGGCCTCGGCCGGGCGCCCCACCACCACACCGTTCCCCGACAACCGGACCGAGAAAGGTCGGTGTTTCCCATGCACCGTAAAGCGCATCGCGGCCTCGCGATCGCCAGCACCCTTGCCCTGCTCATCACCGCAGCCGGCTGTAGCGGCGACGACGGACCCGGCTCCGGCGGGGCATCGGTGCCGGGCGTCACCGCCACCGAGATCGTCGTCGGCACCCACATGCCGCTGACCGGGCCGGCCTCGGCCGGCTACTCGAAGATCGCCCCAGCGACGAAGGCGTACTTCGACTACGTCAACGCCAACGGCGGAGTGCACGGCCGCAAGATCACCTACAAGATCATGGACGACGGCTACAACCCGGCGAACACCCAGCAGGTGGTCCGTCAGCTCGTCCTCCAGGACAAGGTCTTCGCCGTCCTCAACGGCCTGGGCACGCCGACGCACACCGGGGTGCTCGACTTCCTCAAGAGCAACCGGGTACCCGACCTGTTCGTCGCCTCCGGCAGCCGCAGCTGGGACCAGCCGGACAAGTATCCGGGCACGTTCGGGTTCAACCCGGACTACACGGTGGAGGGCAAGATCCTCGCCAACTACGCGAAGCGGGACCTGGCCGGGCAGAAGGTCTGCTTCCTCGGTCAGGACGACGACTTCGGGCGGGACAGCCTGGCCGGCGTGGAGAAGGTCCTCGGCGCCACGGCCGTGGCGGTCAAGCAGACGTACGTCACCAGCAACACCAACGTGGCGCCGCAGATCGGCGCGTTCAAGGCGGCCGGTTGCCAGGTCGTCGTGCTGGCCACAGTGCCCGGCTTCACCGCGCTCTCCATCGGCACCGCGGCGCGGCTGGGCTTCAAGCCGCAGTGGCTGGTCTCCAACGTCGGCGCCGACCACCCGACACTGGCCAAGCAGCTCGGCGCCGCCGCGCCGCTGCTGGAGGGCATGGTCGGCACCAACTACCTGCCGATGCAGAACGACACGGCGAACCCGTGGATCCAGCTCTTCACGAAGGTCAACAAGGAGCACAACGGCGACGCGCCGTTCGACGGCAACACCGTCTACGGCATGTCGGTCGGCTACCTCTTCGTGCAGGTGCTGCTCGCCGCCGGCAAGGACCTGACCCGGGAGAAGGTGCTGGAGGCAGTGCAGAAGGGCGGCTTCCAGGGCCCCGGGCTGGTGCCGCTGCGCTTCTCCGCCACCGACCACTCCGGATACGGCGGCCAGCGGTTGAGCCGGGTGAGTGGGGGAGTGCAGAGCTACTTCGGTCCGGCGTACGAGACGGACGAGGCGGACGGGTCGGTCAACGAGTACACCGCCACCCCTGCCGCGCCGCCGGCGAACGGGGTGCCGACCGTCTCCTGAGCCCCGTAGCCCCGTAGCCCCGACGTCCGACCGGGCGTGGTCCCGCCTGACCACGCCCGGTCGGACGACTGCGCGCGTGCTGTCGGCTCGGCCTGCCGACCGGTCGGCGGAGGCGTTGACCGATACCGATCGACGCTCCTACTATCTGCACCGTGAATGCATATTCGGGCCGACTCGCGGGCCGGGTCGCCATCGTCACCGGCGCCAGTCGGGGGATCGGTCTGGCCATCGCCCGACGCCTCGTCGCCGAGGGCGCCCGGGTGGGTCTGACCGCCCGCCGCCCGGAAGGGCTGGCCGAGGCGGTCGCCACCCTGGGCGGTCCGGCGCACGCCCTTGCGGTGCCGGGCCGGGCCGACGATCCCGAGCACCGGGCCGCCGCGGTGCGCCAGGTGAGCGCGGCGTTCGGCCCGGTGGATCTGCTGGTCAACAACACCGGCATCAACCCGGTGCACGGCCCGCTGGTCGAGCTGGACCTGGCCGCGGCCCGCAAGATCCTCGACGTGAACGTGGTCGCCGCGCTCGGCTGGGTGCAGGAGGTCTGCGCCGCCGGCATGACCGAACGCGGCGGCTGCGTCGTCAACGTCTCGTCGATCGCCGGGCTCGGCCCGTCGCCCGGCATCGCCTGCTACGGCGTCAGCAAGGCTGCGCTCAACCACCTCACCGCCAGCCTCGCCGTGGAGCTGGGGCCGACGGTCCGGGTCAACGCGGTCGCCCCCGGCGTGGTGAAGACCCGCTTCGCCGCCGCCCTCTACGACGGGCGGGAGGCGGAGGTCGCCGCGCGGTACCCGCTCGGACGCCTCGGTCTGCCGTCGGACGTGGCGGGCGCTGTCGCCTTCCTGGCCTCCGACGATGCCAGTTGGATCACCGGGCAGACCATCGTCTGCGACGGTGGCGTCTCGCTGACCGGCCGGGCCGGATGACGACGTCGGCGGAGCGTCCGGAGCCGCTGATCAACGGCTGTCTAGACTCGGCGGTGCGTCGGGGGACGCCATGGCGGTGAGGGGGCGGGGGCGGATGGACGGGGTCGATGTGGCGGGCCGGGTCGACGGGCGCACCGCGCGCGCCGAGCGGACCCGCGCGGCCATCGTCGAGGCGCACCTCGCGCTCATCTCCGAGGGTGACCTCCGCCCGACCGGGGAACGCATCGCCGAGCGGGCCGGGATCTCGTTGCGCACCCTCTGGACCAACTTCAAGGACATGGAGACCCTCTTCGAGGCCAGCGGCGCGGAGGTGCTCCGCCAGCAGGACGCCGCCTACCGGCCGATCTCGACCGGGCTGCCGTTGACGAAGCGGGTCGACGCGTACTGCCGGCAGCGGGCCCGGCTGCTCCAGCTCATCGCGCCGTCGGCGCGGGCCGCCCAGATGCGTGAGCCGGTCTCCGAGCAGCTGCACCGCAACAAACTCAAGCACATCGAACGGGTCCGCGACGAGGTCGAGGAGCTCTTCGCCGTCGAGCTGGCCGAGGCCGGGTCGGGCCGGGAGCAGTTGCTCAACGCCCTGGTGGCGGCGAGCACGTGGCAGGCCTGGTCGATGCTGCGCTACGGGCTCGGCCTGGGCGTGGACCAGGCCCGCGCGGTGATGTCCCGGACCGTGGGCGCCCTGCTGGCCGAGGTCGCGCCCGACTGATTCCGGCCCGGCCCGATATCGCCCCCTCTTTCCATTCGGTTTCCGATGGGTAACACTGGCAGGCATGGTTACTGCATCAAGAGTGCAACTAACCGTGCTGCGTGGCCGGGACGACGAGTGCCGGGCTGTCCGGAGCCTGCTCGACGGCATGACCAACGCCGGCGGTGCCCTGCTGTTGCGCGGAGAGCCCGGATCGGGCCGGACTGCGCTGATCGGCTACGCCCATCGGCACGCCGAGGGCTGCACCGTGCTGGCCGGCAGCGGGCTCGCCGAGGAGGCCGCCCTGCCGTACGCCGGCCTGCAACGTCTGGTCGACCCGGTGCTCGACCGGGCCGCCGCGCTCCCCGGTGAGCAGCGCCAACTGCTGCGGCGCGCACTGGCCGGGGAGAGCTGCCCGGCCGACCGGCGGTTGACCCTGTCGATGGCGGTGCTCGGGCTGCTCACCGCCGCCGCCCGGGACCGGCCGTTGCTCGCCACCATGGACGACATCGACCGGGGTGACCCGCAGACCGCGCAGGTGCTGGCGTTCGTGGCCCGCCGACTGCGGCACCTGCCGCTCGCCGTCCTGCTCACCGCGGACGTCACCGCCAACCTCGACGGGATACCGGCGCACCGGCTGCGGGCGCTGAGCGAGCACGAGAGCCGTGCCGTCCTCACCGATCGACTCGATCGGCTCACCGAACGCGAGGGCGGCAACCGGCTCCCCGACCGGCCGGCCGCGTCGGCAGTGACCGCCCTGGCCGCGATCGGCGGCGGCAACCCGCAGGCCCTTGTGGACCTCGCCGAGGTGCTCACCGCGGGGCAGTGGCGGGGCGAGGAGTCGCCGCCCGCCGCGCCACCGGCGGACGGAGCGTTGGGTCGCGCGTACCGTGCCCGGCTGGACCGGCTGCCCCCGGAGACCCGGCGGGTGCTGTTGCTCGCCGCGCTCGATGAGGACGGCGAGCCGGGCACCCTGATCCGGGCCACTGCTGCCGCCGGCGCCGAGGTCGAGGCGCTCGCCCCGGCGGAGGTCGCCGGCCTGGTCCGCGTCGAGCAACGCGGCGTCACCTTTCCGCAGCCGCTGGTGCGCATGATGATCGCGGCCAGCGCGCCGCTCGCGGAGCGCCGCGCCGCGCACCGACTGCTCGCCGAGGTGCTGGTCGCGGATGGGCAGCGGCTCCGCCGGGCGATGCACCTCGCCGCCGCGACCGCGGGTGCCGATCCGGCCCTCGCCGCCGAACTGGAACAGGCGGCGGTCGGCGGATCCGACGGCTGGGTCGCCGCCTCGGTGGCCCTGCGGTGGGCCGCCGAGCTGAGCGACCAGCCGAGGCTGACCGCCACCCGCCTGCTGACAGCAGCCCGCTACGCCTGGGCCGGGGGACAACCCGACGAGGCCCGGCTGCTGCTCGACCGCCTCCGCGCGGTCTGCGTCGACCCGGTCGTTCGAGGCCGCGCCGACCTGCTCCGCGGCGAGCTGGAGCTGCGCTGCGGCACCGCGATGAGTGCGTCGGCCACGCTGTTGGCCTCCACCGCGGCGGTGGACGGCACCGACCGTGCCCTGGCGTTAACCGGGCTGGTGCGGGCCGGCGAGGCGGTCTGCTTCACCGGCGACCAGTACCGGTACGCCGAGATCGGCCGGCGGGCGCTGGCGTTGCGGCGACCCGACGACCCACCGGCCATCGAGGTCATGGGTTGTCTGGTCGCCGGGGTGGCGGCGACCCTGCGGGGCGACCACGAGCGAGCCGGGCCCGCGCTGCGCCGCGCCGTGGTGCTGGGCGACCGGCTGACCGGTTGGGCGTTGACCCCCACCGCGCTCAGCTGCGCCGCGGCGGCCGGACTGCTGGTGGCGGTGGACGGGGCGGCCCACCGGCTCGCCGAGCGTGCCGTCGAGCTGGCCCGGGAACGGGGTGAGTTGTCCATGCTGCCGCGGGCGTTGGAGCTGCGGGCGGTCGCCGAGTACTGGCTGGGTCGGCACGAGGCGGCGGCGGAGACCTCCCGCGACGGGCTGCGCGTCGCTCGGGCCACCGGGCAGGTCAACTGCGCCAACGTCCATCTGGGCATGCTCGCCGTCCTCGCCGCGATCCGGGCCGATCGGGAGACCAGCCTGCGGCGGATCCGCGAGATCGGCGAGTCGCCGACGCCGGGCAGCCGCCCGCATGCGCTCGCCGCGTGGGCCCTGGCGGTGCTCGACCTGGTTGACGGCCGGCACGCCGAGGCGGCGGAGCGATTGGCGTCGCTGGCTCGGCTCGGCACGCGCCGAGGTCAGGTCCTGGTGCAGGTGATGGCCACCCCGTACCTGGTGGAGGCGGCGGCGCACCTGGCGCACCGGCCGGCGGCGACGGCCGCGCTCGCCGCGTTCGACAGGTGGGCCAGCAGCACCGCGAGCCCGTTGCGCCGGGCCCTGTCCGCGCGGTGTCACGCACTGCTCGCCCCTCGGGGCGGCACCGAGGCGGAACGGGACTTCCAGGCGGCGCTGCGCCTGCACCCGACCGAGGCCGGCACGTTCGAGCGGGCCCGCACCGAACTGCTCTTCGGTCAGGAGTTGCGCCGCAGCCGACGCCCTCGCGACGCGCGGACGCACCTGCACCAGGCCCGCGAGATGTTCAGCCTGCTCGGGGTGGAGTGCTGGGCCGAGCAGGCCACCACGGAGCTGCGGGCGGCCGGGGAGTCGATCGGTCCGCCGGACCTGCCCGCGGCCCGGTTGTTGACCGGCCAGCAACTGCGGATCGCCGAGCTGGTCGCCGAGGGCGCCACCAACCGGGAGATCGCCGCCCGGATGTTCCTCTCCACCCGCACCGTCGATCACCACCTGCGCAACGTGTTCCACCGCCTGGGCATCCGTTCGCGGACCGAGCTGGCCCGCGCGTTCACCGCCGAACGGCACGTCGGTCTGGCCTCCGACCGGTGAGCGTCCGGTCTGGACGCGTTTAACTATCACCGCTAGTTTGAGCGTCATGGACCTCACCCTCTCCGCCGAGCAGGCGGCGGTCCGCCAGTTGGCCGCCGAGTTCGCCGACCGCGAGCTGCTGCCGCAGGCGGCCGCCTGGGACCGCCGCGAATCGGTCGACCCCGCCATCGTCGGCATGCTCGGTGACCTGGGCTTCCTGGGGCTGACCATCGCCGAGACCGACGGCGGTTCCGGCGGCGACCACCTCGCGTACTGCCTGGTCCTGGAGGAACTGGGCCGGGGCGACTCGGCGGTGCGCGGCATCGTCTCGGTCTCCCTCGGCCTGGTCGCCAAGTCGATCGCCGCGCACGGAAGCGCGGAACAGCGGGCCGAGTGGTTACCGAAGCTCTGCGCCGGCAGCGCACTCGGCTGCTTCGCGCTGACCGAGCCGGACAGCGGCTCGGACGCGGCCGCACTGCGCACCCGCGCTGTGCGCGACGGCACCGACTGGCTGCTCAGCGGCACCAAGATGTTCATCACCAACGGGACCACCGCCGACGTCGCGCTGGTCTTCGCCCGCACCGGCGGCCCCGGGCACCGCGGAATCACCGCGTTCCTGGTGCCCACCGACAGCCCGGGGCTGACCCGGCGGGAGATCCACGGCAAGCTCGGCCTACGCGGTCAGGCCACCGGCGAGCTGGGCTTCGACGAGGTGCGCGTGCCGGACACGGCCCGCCTCGGCGGCGAGGGCGCCGGGTTCCGGCTGGCAATGGCCACCCTCGCCAAGGGCCGGATGTCGGTGGCCGCCGGCTGCGTCGGCATCGCCCAGGGTTGCCTCGACGCGGCGGTCGGTTACGCCGGGCAGCGCACCCAGTTCGGCAAGCCGATCGCCGCACACCAGCTCGTCCAACAACTGCTCGCCGCCATCGCGGTCGACACTGCCGCCGCCCGGCTGCTGGTGTGGCAGGTGGCCGATCTGATCGACCGCGACCAGCCGTTCGCCACCGAGGCGTCGACGGCCAAGCTCTTCGCCAGTGAGGCCGCCGTCCGCGCGGCCAACAACGCGGTCCAGGTCTTCGGCGGGTACGGCTACATCGACGAGTATCCGGTCGGCAAGTATCTGCGCGACGCCAGGGTGGCAACGCTCTACGAGGGCACCAGTCAAATTCAGCAACTCCTCATCGGACGCGCGCTCACCGGCGTCAACGCCTTCTAGTAGCTGTAGGGAGATCCGGCATGAGAGTCTTCACCTCCGTCGAGGAGTTGGCCGCCGCGACCGGCGAGAGCCTCGGGCCCGGTCCGTGGCAGCGCGTCGAGCAGAGCCGCGTCGACCTCTTCGCCGACGCCACGGACGACCACCAGTGGATTCATCTCGACCCGGTCCGAGCCGCGGCGGGGCCGTTCGGCGGGACTATCGCCCACGGGTACCTCACCCTGTCGCTGTTGCCAGCTCTGGCGGGCGGGCTCTACCGGGTCGAGGGGGTGGCGATGGGCGTCAACTACGGGCTGAACCGGGTGCGCTTCCCGGCGCCGCTGCGGGTCGGCGCCGCCGTACGCGCCACCGCGACCATCGTCGACGTGTCGCCGGTGAGCGGCGGTGTGCAGCTGGTGGTGACGGTCACAGTGGAGAGCGACAGTGGCGGCAAGCCCGTCTGCGTGGCCGAAACCGTGAGCCGGCTCTACCGCGCCGTGGAGCGGTGACCGCCCAGAGCCGGCCGAGGTGCCGGAGTCGCCCGATGGCGCGTTCCCGCACTGCCTGCTGAGCACCTCCGCAGGTCGATGGGGCGGCGGCGGAATCCGTCGCCGCCCCATCGCCTACCCCGCGCTCCAGATCGACTGCAGTTCTCGTCAACGCTCCGGACGACTGACGCTTCAGCAATGGGCTTTTCCTCGGTAGCGAACTCGAAAACGAATACCCCCTTTTCAATTCGGGGATTGCGTGACGCCCCCCGTATCCAGAACGGCAATCGGTGCTGCGGGTAACAGCGCTGATGGCTTTTCTGGCGCGCATCACACAACCCCCTTCCAGCTCTCCTCCGTGTCGCCGATCGTGTTGGGTCGTCAATCGCGGCCGTGCGCCTGGTCGGGCGTGGCTACTATCCGACACTCGTTGATCGACGTTCACAGAGCTAGATATAGTCGCCAATGGATTGTTTGCCAATCATGTCGCCAGGCTGACAAACAACTCTGTGACGGGGGACAACGTGGGAAGACCTGAGCGGCCGCTCGACCCGGAGGGCGGCGAGCTGGAGCGGTTCGCGCTCGACCTGCGCCGGCTGCGGACAAAGGCCGGTTCGCCGACGTACCGCCAACTGGCCAGACGTGCGCACTTCTCGGTGACCACGCTGGCGAAGGCGGCCAGCGGCGAGACCGTGCCAAGCCTTCAGGTGACACTGGCGTACGTGGCCGCCTGTGACGGCGATCCGGCCGAATGGACCGAACGGTGGCACAGCCTGATCGCAGGCGTGACGTCCGCCGAGACGACGGCGCTCAGCCGCGGACCGTACTGGGGAATGGCGGCGTTCCAGCCGGAAGACTCAGAATGGTTCTTCGGACGCGAGCGCCTGGTGACCCAGCTCTGTGCGATGCTCACCCGTCTCCGGTTCGTCGCGGTTTTCGCCCCGTCCGGTGCGGGCAAGTCATCCCTGCTACGAGCGGGTCTGATGGCGGCAGTGGCCGGAAATCCCGTCAAGGGTCAGCCGGCCTGGGCCACGGTGCTGATGACGCCCGGCGACCATCCCATCGAGGAGTTCGCGTTCCAGCTCGCCAATGAACACGACCTGGCCGGTGACACGGTCCAGCGTCACCTGGCCGATGACCCGGCCAGCATTCGTGGAACGATCGAACAGATTCTTGGTGCCCGTCCATCGGCCCCGAACATGCTCATCGTGGTGGACCAGTTCGAGGAGCTCTTCACGCTCTGCCGCGACGAGCAGGAGCGTTCGGGGTTCATTGCCGCGCTGCTCGCCGCGACGGAGGTCCCCAGGGTCCGCGTGGTGCTGGGAGTGCGAGCCGACTTCTATGGTCGGTGTGCCGCCTATCCGGCCCTGGTGGCCGCTCTCCACGAGCACCAGCTGTTGATCGGCCCGATGGACGATGAGGATCTGCGTCGCACGATCACCGGCCCCGCCGAGCGCGCCGGGTTGCTCGTCGATCCGGCGTTGGTGGAGATGGCAGTGGCAGACGTCGGCGGTCAGACGAGCGCGCTGCCGCTGATGTCCCACGCGCTGTTGGAGACGTCGCGGCTGCGGCAGGGTAAACGGATCACACTGGCCCACTACCGCGAGTCAGGCGGCGTGAACGGCGCCATCACGCGTACCGCCGAGGGGGTGTACGCGCAGTTCGACGAAGGGCAGCGAGAGCTGGCACGGGACATCTTCCTGCGCCTGACCGCCCTCGGTGACGGCACCGAGGACACCCGACGCCGGGCGCCCCTCGCCGAGTTGGTGGGTGGGTCGGACCCGTTGGCCGCGGCTGAGGTGCTGGGCAGGTTGACGGCCGCGCGGTTGGTCACGGCGGATGAAAAGGGCGTCATGGTGGCCCACGAGGCCCTGATCCAGGAGTGGCCCCGGCTGCGTCGCTGGCTGACCGAAGATCGGGAACTGCTGCGCTCCCATCGCAGGCTGACGGGGGCTGCCGCCGAGTGGGATCGGCATGACCGCGCGGACGGATTCCTGTATCGGGGGGTCCAGTTGGCGCTCTGGGGAACGCACCAGGTGATGAACCTCAGTGACCTGGAACGGGACTTTCTGGAGACCAGCCGTGCCCGAGAGAGCCGACGCCGGGCAGCCCGACGGCGGCGGACCAGCGTGGCGTTGACCGCGCTCGCGGCGACCGTTGTCGTGGTGAGCGTCCTCGCCGCAGTGGCACTGGTGCAGGCGAACCGGGCGGCCGTCGAGCGAGACCTCGCTGTTTCCCGGCAGCTGACGGTCGAGGCCAACAACCAACTGCAGATCGATCCACAGCAGGCGCAGCGCCTCGCCCAACGCGCTCTGACCACACGCCCGACCGTCGGTGCGGAGATGGTGCTGCGCCAGGCCGCCGTCGATGACCGACTGCAGGCGATTGTGCCGATGAGCAGCAAGAAGGCCCTGGGGGTGGCGTTCAGTCCGGACGGAGGGCGGGTGGCGGCCACCGGGACGGACGGCGAGGTGCGGGTGTGGACCTGGGCCGGGCACGGCGTCTCCGGACCGGGCCTGGCCCTCACCGGCGGCCCCGAGGGGCAGGTCTGGAGCCCGATGTTCAGCCCGGACGGGAAGCGACTGGTCACCGCCGGGTCGGACGGCACCGTCCGGATCTGGCAGGTCGATGGCACCGCTGGTCCCATCGTCCTACGCGGGCACGAGGGCCCGGTCTGGGGAGTTGCCTTCAGCCCCGACGGACTGTTGGTCGCCAGTGCCGGCGAGGACACCACCGTTCGGGTCTGGGATGCCCGCGGCGGCTACCCACCGGTGGTGCTGCGTGGGCACAGGAAGGTAGCGGTCGGTGTGGCCTTCAGCCCGGACGGGCGCCAGTTGGCCAGCAGCGGCCACGACGCGACGGTGCGACTCTGGGACCTGGCCACGCGATCCACCAGAACGATTCTCACCGGGCCACGCGAGGCCACCAGGACACTGGTGTTCAGCCAGGACGGCACCCGCCTGGCCTGCTCCAGCGCCGACGGTACGGCCTGGGTGTGGCCGCTGACCGGGCCGGAGACCCCGGTGGTGCTGCGCGGGCATGAGGGCACCGTGGAAGGGCTCGCGCTGAGCCCGGACGAGCAGTGGGTCGCGACAACCAGTGACGATCTGACCGTACGGATCTGGAACGTCAACGGCGCTGGCGACCCGTTGGTGCTGCGCGGCCACACCAACCGGGTCTGGGCGTTGGCGTTCAGCAGGGATGGATCCCGGTTGGTGAGCGCCGCCGATGACGGCACGCTACGGATCTGGGACCCGGGCAGTGATCGTCTGATCCTTCGGGGCCACGAGAAGGCCACCTGGTCCGCCGCGTTCACACCGGACGGGCAGCGGGTGGTCAGCGGCGGCGAGGACGGCACGGTGCGGGTCTGGGACCTGGCCGCACCCGCCGAGCCTCGGGTGCTCGGCAGCCACGACGGCGATGTCTACGGTCTCACTGTGAGTTCGGACGGGACGAGTGTGGCCACCGGCGGCCGCGACGGCAGCGTACGGGTCTGGGACCTCGCCGGCAGACGCGATCCGGTGGTGCTTCGGGGGCACGAGAAGCAGGCGTGGACCGCTGACTTCAGCCCTGATGGCCGCCGCCTGGCCAGCGTCAGCAACGACCGGAGCCTGCGCATCTGGGACCTCGCCGGTGAGAGTGCCCCGGTAGTCCATCGAGTCGCCGAGGAGATCCGGTACGCCGCCTTCAGCCCGGACGGCACGAAGGTCGCCACAGCCGGCGCGGAGGGCACCCTACGGATCTGGGACGCTCTCGGCACTGCCGAACCACTACTACTTCCCGGTCACGAGGGACTGGTGTGGGCCGTGGCGTTCAGCCCGGACGGACAACGGGTCGCCAGTGCCGGCTTCGACGGCACCGTGCAGATCCACTCCGTCGCGAGCGGCGGCGCGCCGATCGTGTTGCGAGGGCACGAGGGTCCCGTCTGGCACGTGTCGTTCAGCCCGGATGGGCAGTGGGTGCTCAGCTCTGGAAAGGACGGCACCGCTCGGCTGTGGCGCGCTTCGGAGGCCGCGCAGTCAGTGACCTTCGGGGGATTCGGCGCCTCCGTGGAGACCGTCGACTTCAGCCCGGACGGCGAGCGGCTCGTCTCGACGCATGACGACGGCACCGTACGCGTCTGGCCCTGCCGGGCGTGTGTTCCGGTCCAGAACCTGATGGCGCCGTGAGGGCCACCGTTCACGGCGTTGACGCGCGAGGCGGGGTCTGGCCGACCAGCGGGTGCCGGGGGCGGTGCCGGGCCGCCGGGCCCGGCACCGCGGGAGCTGGGGTCAGGCGACCGCGCAGGCGGTGCCGTTGAGGGTGAACGCGGCCGGCCGGCCGGTGCCACCCGTGTGGGTCGCCTGGAAGCCGATGTCGACCGAGGTGTTGGGCGCGATCGTCGCGTTGTAGGAGACGTTGCGCGCGGTCACCGCTCCGCTGGACGGGGAGTAGGTGGCGTTCCATCCGCTGGTGATGGCCTGCCCACCGGGCAGGGTGAACGCCAGGGCCCAACCGTTGACCGGCGTGCTGCTCGTGTTGGTCACCGAGACCGACGCGGTGAGACCGCTGTTCCAGGCGTTGACCGTGTACGTCACGCGGCAGTCGCCGGACGGCGGGGGCGTGGTGGGCGGGGGAGTGGTCGGCGGCGGAGTGGTCGGCGGTGTGTCGCCCCCGATGCTGCCGGGCACCGTACGGAGAGCGTCGTACCAGGCGGCGGCCATCTTGCGGTAGCCAGTGGCGTTCGGGTGCACCCCGTCGGCCAGGTCGCTGAGCGTCAGGGCGCGGTACATGTCGACCAGGTGTACGCGTTTTCCGGCGGCGGCCCGGCTCTGCACGATCCCGGGGATCGCGGCGTTGTAGCCCCGGACCTGGTTGTCGGCGCCGGACTTCGGGATGATCGTCGCGACGAACACGTCAGCGTTCGGGGCGGTGTTGGTGATCCGGTCGACGAGCGTGGCCAGCCGCGACGGAGCCCCGGACGTGTCGCCGTACATGTCGTTGGTGCCGATGTGCAGCAGCACGGTCCGCGGGTTCGTGGCCCGCAGCCAGTTCACCACGTTGGCGTCGATCTGGGCGATCGTCCAGCCGGAGTGGCCCTGGTGGTCGTGGTCGCCGAGGCTGGCTGGCCCGTTGAACTGGGAGCCGACGAAGTCGATCCGGTAACCACCGGACGTGAACCGCTGCCACAACTCGATCCGGTAACCGCCGGGGACGTTGAATCCGTCGGTGATCGAGTCGCCCAGTGGCATCACGCGTACGCCGCCGTTGGACTCCGCGCTGGCGGGAGTCGTCGCGACCGGCACTGCGGCGATCATGGCGGCGACGACGGCCAGGGCCGTCCACCACCGGCGGGCCCGCCGGGGTCTCGACGTCCGGGCGCTGGCGGTCGGTGCGAGGGGGACGGGTTGAACGAGGGCTGGACTGCGCATGGGACTTCCTCTGCTGGGGGTGCGCCACGTCGGCGGCCACCGGGAGACGGTTGCCGCCACGAACGCGGTGCGCGGGGGTGGGGTGCTCGCCACGACCAGAAGCCCGGACGTCTGCGCTGGTGGTGGTGGCGGTTCGGGGTGGGCACCGGTCGTCGAGGGTGTGGCGCGACGGGCCGATGAGCCGTGGCGGAAGTGTGCCCTGCACCTCGCCTGACGCACCATAGCGTGTTATCGCTAACACCGGCAATGCATCGTCATTCGGCGATGCCTGAGCCGCTACTTTCGGCCTGGCTGGAGCACGGAACGCAGCCAGCGCAGCTGACGCCGGACGTGCACGGCCTCGCCGCCCTCATGGCCGTTGAACGGGTAGACGTGCATCTCCCGCTCGGGCGGGACCGGCCTCCCGTTCGCGGCGCCGTAGTGGTTGTAGGCGGCGAAGGCGGTTCGCGGCGGGCAGACCGTGTCGCGTTGACCCACCCCGAAGTGCGCCGGAGCCGTCGCCCGACGCGCGAAGCTCACCCCGTCGACATAGGACAGGGTGCGCCACACCGCCTGCTCGGCCTCCCGGTGCACAGCGAGGTACCGGGCGATCTCTCCGTACGGCGCGAGATCGGTGAGCGCGACGGCCCGGCGCATGTCGCACAGGAACGGGGCGGTGGTCAGCACCGCGCTGAGATCCTCGACGAGACCCGCCACCGCCAGGGCGATGCCGCCGCCCTGGCTGTTGCCGACCACAGTGACCCGGTCACCGTCGACCCCCGGCAGCGCGCGGACCGCCTCGACAGCCCGCACCGCGTCGGTGATCAGACGGCGGTAGTGGTAGTCGCGCGGATCGAGGATCCCCCAGGTGGCCGGCCAGGGCCCGCCGGGCGCGCCGTGCGGGTCGGGGGTGTCCCCGGCACCGTGCTGCCCCGCCTGGCCCCGGTTGTCCATCAGCAGGTGCGCGTACCCGGCCACCGCCCAGGTCGGCCGCTCGTGGGGCAGGCCGCGCCCGCGACCGTAGCCGGCGTACTCGACCACTGCCGGCAGCGGCTCTCGAACCCCGGCCGGGCGCGTGTACCAGGCGCGGACCGGTTCACCGCCGAAGCCGGCGAACGAGACGTCCCAGGAGTCGAGCAGCAGCAGGTCGGTGGGTTCGGAGCGGACCTCGACGAGCACCGGTACGGCGGCCGCCTCGGCGAGCGTGTCCCGCCAGAACTCGTCGAAGTCGTCGGGTTCGGCGACCTCGGGTGCGTACCGCTGGAGTTCGTCGAAGGTGGAGGCGGAGTGGGGCACGGGTCCTCGCAGGGGCCGGGGTCAGTGCGGGTGGACGGGGGGCGCGGTGCTCTCCCGGACGACCAGCTCGGTCACCAGGTCGATCCGGCTGGTCGCCGGCTCGTTTCCCCTGGTCAGGTCGAGCAACATCTGGGTGGCGATGCCGGCCATGTCGCGCAACGGTTGGTTGATCGTGGTGAGCGCCGGGTCGGTCCAGGCCGAGACCGGCAGGTTGTCGTACCCGATCACGGAGAGGTCCTCGGGCACCCGCAGGCCGCACTGACGGGCGGCCCGGAGCACTCCCATGGCCTGGATGTCCGACCCGGCGAAGATCGCCGTGGGTCGGTCCGGCCGCTGGAGCAGTTGCAGCCCGTGGGCGTGCCCGGCTCCGGCGGAGAAACTGCCGTAGCGGATCAGCTCGCGGTCGACCACTATCCCGGCTTCGTCGTGGGCCGACTGGAAGCCGGCGGCGCGCGCTCGGCTGCACAGCACGTCGGGTGGCCCGGAGATGATGGCGATCCGTCGGTGCCCCAGCTCCAGCAGGTGCCGGGCGGCGAGCAGGCCACCGTTCCAGTTGTTCGACCCGACGGTCGGCACGGAGGCCGAGGTGGCACTGTCGGTGTCGACGACGACGAACGGAATGCCCTGCCGGCGCAGGTGCTGCTGTTGGGCCTCGGCCAGGTGGGAGAGGACGAACACCACGCCCAGGGGGCGGTCGGCGAGTAACGCCTCCAACCATCGTGTCGGCGGGCGGTGCGCGCCGTCGAGCTGGGCGATCGACAGCCCGATGCCGGCCGCGGAGGTCACCGCCTCGACGCCCCGCAGGATCTCCATCGCCCAACCCGTGTCGAACTCGTGGAACACGAGGTCCACCCGGCCGCCGCTGGTCGCGTGTCGCCGGGCGCGGCGCTGGTACTGGTGGCGGTCGAGGCTCGCCTCCACCCGGGCTCTGGTGCCGGGGGCGACGTCGCCGCGTCCGTTGAGGACCTTGGACACTGTCGCGACCGAGACGCCGACATCGTTGGCGATGGTCGCGATGGTGGTGGAGGCGGGTGGGTCGAGCGGGCGGTGCTCTGTCATCGCGGCCTCATACAACATCCGAAAGTTTCGGGCGACCTTAACATGACGAGACATTCACACCAGTGCGTGCCGCTGTCGGGCTGCGCATTCACGGACATTGCGCGGCTTGTCGACGACGGAGCGCCAATGGTGGGGTCACCGTGTGCAGGAAACACCCCCTGGTGGTTCGATTGAGACTCTTGACAGGCATCGATGGGCCACTTAGGTTGCCGAAAAGGTTACGCAGGTTTCCGGAAAGTTTCGGATCGTGAGAAAGGTCCGCCGCGGAGCCGGTTCCACCAGGGCACGGGGATGTGGCCGGAGCTAAGGGGTCAGGGCATGAGCAGTCAGTCGCTCGAGGACGGCGGCACCGCGCCGTGGCGAGATCAGCGGCTGTCGCCGACCGAGCGAGCCGAGGCGCTCCTGCCGATGATGTCAGTCGAAGAGAAGATCGCCCAGCTTGTCGGGGTCTGGGTCGGCGCCGACGCCAGCGGCGAGGGCGTCGCACCACACCAGTCGGACATGATCAGCGAGTTGCCGCAGTGGAGCACTGTCATCCGGTACGGGTTGGGCCAGTTGACCCGCCCGTTCGGCACCGCCCCGGTCGACCCGGTGTCCGGCGCCCGGTCGCTGGCGGTCTCGCAGGCGCAGATCGTCGCCGCCAGCCGGTTCGGCATTCCGGGGCAGGTGCACGAGGAGTGCCTCACCGGGTTCGCGGCGTGGCGGGCCACCGTCTACCCGACTCCGCTCAGCTGGGGCGCGTCCTTCGACCCCGAACTGGTCGAGGCGATGGCCGACCGGATCGGGCGGTCGATGCGCGCCGCCGGTGTGCATCAGGGCCTCGCCCCGGTGCTGGACGTCACCCGGGACTACCGCTGGGGCCGCACCGAGGAGACGATCGGCGAGGATCCCTACCTGGTCGGGACGACAGGTGCCGCCTACGTGCGGGGCCTGGAGCGGGCCGGCGTGGTGGCCACGCTGAAACACTTCGCCGGCTACTCCGCCTCCCGAGGCGGACGCAACCTCGCTCCGGTGCCGATGGGTGCGCGCGAGCTGGCCGACGTCATTCTGCCGCCGTTCGAGATGGCGCTGCGCCTCGGCGGCGCCCGCTCGGTGATGAACTCCTACGCCGAGATCGACGGCCTGCCCGTCGCGGCCGACCGTGGGCTGCTGACCGGATTGTTGCGTGACGAGTGGGGCTTCACCGGCACCGTGGTGGCCGACTACTTCGCCGTACGGTTCCTCCAGACCCTGCACGGAGTCGCCGAAGATGCCGCCGACGCGGCCCGGCTCGCCCTGCGGGCCGGAATCGACGTCGAGCTGCCCACGGTGGATGCCTTCGGCGAACCGCTGGTGCAGGCGGCTCGCCGCGGCGAGGTCGACGAGGCGCTGATCGACTGCGCGCTGCGTCGGGTGCTGATCCAGAAGATCGAGCTCGGTCTGCTCGACGAGGGCTGGCAGGAACTGCCCGACGACGTGGCGTCCCTGCGCTTCGACGACGAGGCCAGCCGGGACGTCGCCCTTCGCCTCGCCCGGGAGTCAGTCGTCCTGCTGCGCAACGCCGACGTGCTCCCGCTGCCAGTGGGTAGCCGGGTCGCCCTGGTCGGTCCGCTCGCCGACGACCCGATGGCCATGCTCGGCTGCTATTCGTTCCCCAACCACGTGGGCGTCCACCACAGCGACTTCGGGCTCGGGCTGCGCATCCCCACAGTGCGCGACGAGTTGGCCCGACGCGTCCCGCTGCTCACCCACGAGCCCGGCTGCGCCATCACCGGCGAGGACACCTCGGGCATCCCGGCCGCGGTCGCCGCGGCCGCTGCCGCCGACGTGTGCGTGCTGGCCGTCGGCGACCGGGCGGGAATGTTCGGCCGGGGCACCTCCGGTGAGGGCTGCGACGCCGTCGACCTGCGACTACCCGGCGTGCAAAGCGACCTCGTCCGCGCCGTCCTCGCCACCGGCACCCCGGTCGTCCTGGTGTCGATGGCCGGCCGCCCGTACGCGCTCGGTCCGGAGTTCGACGGCGCGGCGGCCGTGGTGCAGGCGTTCTTCCTCGGTCAGCTCGGTGGGCAGGCGCTCGCCGAGGTGCTCACCGGCGCGGTCAATCCCTCCGGGCGGCTGCCGGTCAGCGTTCCCCGCGACGCCGGCGGGCTGCCGAGCACCTATCTGGCGCCGCCGCTCGGCCGGCGCAACAAGGTCTCCTCGATCGACCCGACTCCGGCGTACCCGTTCGGCCACGGGCTGAGCTACACCACCTTCGAGTGGTCCGACGCGACGGTGGTCGGACCGGGCGAAGATCCGACTGCCTGGCCGGTCGACGGCGAGGCGCGGGTGCGGATCACCGTCGCCAACACCGGTGAGCGGGCCGGCACCGAGGTCGTGCAGCTCTACCTGCACGACCCGGTCGCGCAGACCACCCGTCCGGTGGTCCGGCTGATCGGCTACACCCGGCTGCCGTTGGCGCCCGGCGAGGTGGCGCACGTGACGTTCGGCGTACCGGCCGACGTGGCGTCGTTCACCGGGCTGACCGGCCAACGGATCGTCGAGCCCGGCGACGTCGAGCTGCGGTTCGGCCGATCGAGCGGCGACGTGGCGGCGGCCCTGCCGCTGCGGCTGGTCGGCACCGAGCGCCAGGTCGGTTTCGAGCGGGAACTGCTCACCTCGGTGCGGGTCGAGCCCCTCGTGGCCGTTGCACAGTCGGCATAGGAGGCCACGGATGACATCCACCCTGCGGCCACCGCCGCCGGCACCGCCGAGCTCTCCCCAGCAGGCGCAGAGCCCTGCCCCACGCTCGCCGCGACGCCGTCGCAGTTGGCGGCAGGCGCTGCGGCGGGACTGGCAGCTCTACTCCCTCGCCATCCTGCCGCTGCTGTTCTTCCTGGTCTTCCGGTACCTGCCGATGATCGGCAACATCATCGCGTTCCGTCGGTTCAAGCCGGGCGGCAGCATCTTCGGTGAGTACTGGGTCGGGCTGCGCTACTTCCGGATGTTCCTCACCGACCCGACGTTCTGGGAGGTGTTCACCAACACCCTGGTGCTCGGGACGCTGACCCTGCTGTTCTGCTTCCCGCTGCCGATCGTCCTGGCGCTGCTGCTCAACGAGGTCCGGGCCCGCCGCTTCAAACGGTTCGTCCAGTCCGTGTCCTACCTGCCGCACTTCCTGTCGATCGTGATCGTGGCGGCGATGGTCATGCAGTTGACCTCGATCGAGGGCACCGCCAACCAGATCGTCAACCTGTTCGGCGGCGACCCGGTCGCGTTCCTGCAGAGGCCGGAGTGGTTCCGCACCATCTACGTCTCGTCCGAGGTCTGGCAGACCGTCGGGTGGGGCACGATCCTCTACCTCGCGGCCCTCACCACCATCGACGAGGACCTGTACGAGGCCGCCCGGATCGACGGCGCCGGCCGGCTGCGGCAGACCTGGCACGTCACCTTGCCCGGCATCCGTCCGACGATGGTGACCCTGCTGATCCTCAACATCGGCAGCTTCCTGGCGGTCGGGTTCGAGAAGATCCTGCTGCTCTACAACCCGTTGACGTATCCGACAGCCGACGTGGTCTCCACCTATCTGTTCCGGATGGGCTTCCAGTCGAGCAACTTCAGCTACGCGGCAGCCATCGGCCTCTTCGAGGCGGTGATCGGGCTGATTCTCGTCCTGTCGGCGAACGTCATCTCCCGTCGCACTGTGGGGACGAGCCTGTGGTGACCCTCGGTACGAAGATCGACGCCCCGAAGACCCGCGGGCCGGTGGACAGCCGGGGTTACCGGATCTTCCGGGTGGTCAACACGATCGTCCTGCTCGGCGTCGTGGTCGTGACGCTGTACCCGTTCCTCAACATCGTGGCCCGCTCGCTCAGCGAAGAGGCCTACATCATCGCCGGCAAGGTGACCATCTTCCCGCGTGGGTTCGACCTGACGGCGTACAAGCTGCTGATGTCGGACGCGATGTTCTGGACGAACTACCGCAACACTGTGGTGTACACGGTGGTCGCCACACTCATCTCGATCGTGCTGACCACGTGTTACGCGTACGTGCTGTCGAAACCGCAGCTCAAGGGGCGCCCCTTCCTCATCGGTGTCGCGCTGTTCACCATGTTCTTCTCCGGTGGCCTGATTCCCAACTACGTGCTGGTCACCAGCCTGGGCATGAAGAACACCATCTGGGCCGTGGTGATCCCCAACGCCATCAGCGTGTTCAACCTGCTGGTCATGAAGGCGTTCTTCGAGAGTCTGCCGAGCGAGCTGGAGGAGGCCGCGGCGGTCGACGGGCTGAACACGTACGGCATCCTGCTGCGGATCGTGCTGCCGCTGTCGAAGGCGATCATCGCGACGATGGTGCTCTTCTACGCGGTCTCCTTCTGGAACTCGTGGTTCACCGCGTTCCTCTACATCGACCAGCAGGATCTGCTGCCGGTCACCGTGTACCTCCGCAATCTCATCGCGGGCGCCACGAGCGCCGAGTCGGCCGCGGCCGACGCCGACAAGGTTCAGGCCGCGGCCACCCTCCAGGCCGTGACGATCGTGCTCACCACACTGCCGATCCTGGCGATCTACCCCTTCGTTCAGCGGTACTTCGTCCGCGGCGTGATGCTCGGCGCGGTCAAGGGATGACGCTGGGCGCCACACCGCTTCCCCTCGAATCCCCACCACCGAAAGGACGAGCCATGCTCCACAAGACGTGGCGCCGCGTGGCATTGGCCACCGCGGGTCTGCTTGCGCTCTCCCTTGCCACCGCCTGTTCCGAGGACCCCGGTGAGTCGACTGACCTCTCCGAGAACCGGGTCGGCGCGATGGCCAACTACGGCATCGGTGACCAGTTCAAGGCCACCGAGGCGCTCTCCTTCTCCACCCTCTACAACAACCACACGTTCTACCCGCTCAAGGAGGACTGGCTGTTCTGGTCGGAGCTCACCAAGCGGACCAACGTCAAGATCGATCCGGTGGCCGTGCCGCTGAGCGACTACGAGCAGAAGCGCAGCCTGCTGATCGGCGCCGGCGACGCCCCGCTGATCATCCCGAAGACGTACCACCCGCAGGAGGACGCGTTCGTGGCCTCCGGGGCGATCCTCCCGGTGAGCGACTACCTGGATCTGATGCCCAACCTCAAGGACAAAATCAGCAAGTGGAACCTCCAGCCGGAAATCGACAACCTGCGGCAGGCCGACGGTAAGTTCTACCTGCTGCCCGGCCTCCACGAGAAGCCCACGCAGGACTACACGGTGCTGGTGCGCACCGACATCATGCAGGAGCTCAACCTGGCGGTCCCGAAGACCTGGGACGAGCTGTACACCGTGCTCAAGGCGATGAAGGCGAAGTACCCCAACGTCTACCCGTACTCCGACCTGTTCAGCAAGCCCAACCCGACCGGCGCGTTGCTGAACCTCCTCGGCTCGGCCCACGGCACCTACGCGGGTTGGGACTACCAGCACGCGACCTGGGATCCGGCGGCGAAGAAGTTCAGCTACACCGGCGCGTCCGAGCAGTACAAGCAGATGGTGACCTTCCTGCACAAGCTCGTCGCCGAGGGCCTGCTCGACCCGGAGAGCTTCACCCAGACCGACGACCAGGCACGCCAGAAGCTCGCCAACGGCAAGTCCTTCGTGGTCACCGGCAACGCGCAGACGCTTGTCAACAACCACCGGCCCGACCTGGCCAAGACGCTGCCGAACGCCAAGATGGCCAAGATCCCGCTGCCGATCGGCCCGGCCGGTGAGGTCAACCCGTTCCCCCGCTTGGAGAACGGCATCATGATCTCCACGAAGGCCCGGGAGAGCAAGAACTTCGTGGCCATGATGCAGTTCATCGACTGGTTGTGGTATTCGGACGCGGGCCTGGAGTTCGCCCGCTGGGGCATCGAGGGCACCACCTTCACCAAGGACGCGTCCGGCAAGCGCTCGCTCAACCCCGGCGTCGACTTCCTCGGCCTCAACCCGAAGGCGCCCAAGCACCTGCAGAAGGACTTCGGCTTCCAGAACGGCGTCTTCGCCTACGGCGGCAGCCCCGACCTGGTCCGTGGCTTCTTCTCACCGGAGGAACTGGAGTTCCAGAAGGTGATGGACGCCCGCAAGCCGAGGGAGGTCCCCCCGCCGCGCCCGTTCACCGACGAGGAACGCGAGCAGGTGTCGCTCTGGGAGACCCCGCTGAAGGACTTTGTCACCCAGAACACGCTGAAGTTCGCCCTGGGCCAGCGCCCCCTCAGCGAGTGGGACGCGTACGTGGCCGAGCTGAAGGCCAAGAACTCCGACCAGTACATCGACCTGGTCAACAAGGCGTACGAGCGGTTCCAGAAGAAGAACGGCTGACCAGCGGAGGTCCGGTCGGGCGGCCTGTCGCGGCCCGACCGGACCCCCGGCGACCACGGATCAGCTGAGTCGACCGGAGGGAGCGACGGTGAGTGGCGCGACGCAGACCCGGCGACAGTTCGGCGACGGACCACTGTCGCGGATCACCTCGCGCGTCTACATCCTGCTCGTGGTCGAGCTGCTCCTGCTGCTCACCACGTTGCCCGCCCTGCTCCCGCTGCTTCTGCTGGGCCGCGACCGCAGCAACCTGCCGCTGGCCGCGCTCCTCCTGGTACCGGTCGGCCCGGCGGTCTCCGCCGCCCTGTACGCCCTGCGTCACCAGCGGGCCGACCTGACCGACCTGCGTCCGGCCAGCGTGTTCTGGCGTGGCTACCGGGCCAACGTGCTCGGTGTGCTGCGCGTCTGGGTGCCGACGCTGCTGTGGCTGGCAGTGCTCGCCGTGAACCTCGCCTACCGCGGCGCGGTCGGCCTGTCGAGCTGGTGGGCGGTGCCGCTGGTCCTGATCGGAGTGGGCGTGACGCTCTGCGCGGCCAACGCCCTGGTGATCACCTCGCTGTTCGACTTCCGCACCCGGGACGTGCTCCGGCTGGCCGCGCACTTCCTGCTGCGTACCCCCGGTGTCGCCGTCGGCAACGCCCTGCTGCTGACCGCGGCGGCCGGGATCACCGCGGTCTTCTCCGAGGCGGTGTTGATGCTGCTCGCGTCCATCGCGGCGCTGGCGTACCTGCGCGTCAGCGACCCGATGATCCACCTGATCCGGAAGGAGTTCACCGCATGAGCCTGCCCCTCAGTGCCAAGGTGCCCTTCGGGGGCGACTACAACCCGGAGCAGTGGCCCGAGGACGTGTGGAAGCAGGACTACCGTCTCTTCGACAGCGCACGGATCGACCTGGTCACCCTCGGCGTGTTCGACTGGGCGCTCACCCAGCCCGCCGAGGGCACCTACGACTTCGCGCTGCTGGACAGGATCGTCGAGCGGGCCAGTGCCGAGGGACGCGGGATCTGCCTGGCCACCGGCACCGGAGCCCACCCGCCGTGGTTGGCGAGGGCGTACCCCGAGGTGACCCGGACCGACTTCGAGGGCCGCAAGCACCGCTTCGGTCAGCGACACAACTCCTGCCCCAGCTCTCCGGTCTTCCGGCGGCTCTCCACGGAGCTGGCCCGCCGGGTCGCCCGCCGCTACGCCGACACACCGGCGGTGCTCGCCTGGCACGTCGGCAACGAGTACGGCGGCGCCTGCTACTGCGCGCTGTGCGCGGACGGCTTCCGGGGCTGGCTGCGCCACCGCTACGGCACCCTCGACGAGCTGAACGAGGCCTGGTACACCACCTTCTGGTCGCACACCTTCACCGACTGGGACGAGATCGAGCCGCCGTCGGCGCTGACCGAGCACTGGCGCGGCCCGGACCACACCGCGTTCCCGGGCATCACCCTCGACTACCTGCGGTTCACCTCCGACGCGATGCTGACCAACTTCCGCGACGAGAAGGCGGCCATCCGGGAGTCCAGCCCGACGCTGCCGGTGACCACGAACTTCATGGGCATGTACCGGCCGATCGACTACCACCGCTGGGCCCCTCATCTGGACTTCGTCTCCTGGGACAACTACCCGCCCGACGACGAGTCGGCGGCCCGGATGGCGCTGACCCACGACCTGATGCGCGGGCTCAAGGACGGCCAGCCGTTCTGGCTGATGGAACAGACCCCGAGCTTCACCGCGTGCCGCGACGTCAACCCGTTGAAACGCCCCGGCCTGATGCGGCTGTGGAGTTGGCAGGCCGTGGCGCACGGCGCCGACGCTGTGCTCTTCTTCCAACTGCGTGCCTCCCGTGGGGCCAGCGAGAAGTACCACGGCGCTGTCATCGGGCACGCCGGTCGCTCCGACACCCGGGTGTTCCGGGAGGTCGCCGAGCTGGGCGCCGAACTGGAACGGCTCGGCCCGGCGTCGTTGGGCGCGCGGACCCCGGCCCGGGTGGCGCTGCTGTTCGACTGGGACAGCTGGTGGGCGTTGGAGCTGTCCGACGGCCCGTCCCGGCTGGTCCGCTACCAGCAGGTGGTGCTCGCGTACCACAGGGCACTATGGGACGCCGGTGTGGACCTGGACGTCGTCGCGGTGACCGCCGACCTGTCCCGCTACGACGTGGTGGTGGCCCCGGCCCTGCACCTGCTCAAGGGTGACCTGCCGCAGCGGCTGGAGGCGGTGGCGACGCGCGGCGGGTCGGTGCTGACCACCTACCTGTCCGGCCGGGTGGACGAGAACGACCAGGCGTTCCTGATGGACGTGCCGGGCCCGCTCGGGCAGCTCATGGGTGTCCGGGTCGACGAGTGGGACGCCCGCGGCCCGGAGGTGGTCAACCCGGTCCGCCTCGGCGACGGCGTGGATCAGGTGGACGTCGAGGCGCGACTGCTGTTCGAGCTGGTGATCCCGCAGGGCGCGCAGGTCGTCGGCACCTACCGGGCCGACTTCTACGCGGGTACCCCGGCGGTGACCCGCAACTCCTTCGGCGCCGGTGACGGCTGGTACGTGGCCGCCGGGCTGGACCAGGCCGGGGTGTCCTGGGTGGTGCGCCAGGTGCTCGCCCGGCACGACCTGCTCGGGCCCTACCCGGACGTGCCGGACCTGGAATCCGCCGTCCGGGTCGCGGCGGACGGGTCGCGGCTGCTGTTTCTGCTCAACCACCGCGCCGAGCCGGTCGAGGTGACCGCCCGGACCGGCGGCGTCGACAGGCTCACCGGCGACCGTGTGGCCGCCGGCGGTGCCCTGCGGCTGCCGGCGTACGGGGTTGTCGTGCTGGAGGAGGACCGGTGAACGCCGAAGAGTCGGTGGAGTTGGAGCAGCTGATGTTCGTCGAGGAGCCGATGGACGGTGACGAGCCGCGCGTCCATCCGGCCTGGCTGCCCCCGGAGGCGTTCCGGTCGCTCGGTGCGCGTCGCATCCTCCTGCACGGCGAGGGGTTGCTCGTCGACACCGTCCTCAACGAGGTCTCCCGCGCCTGCGCCCGTTACGGCGGACGGGTGTGGCACTCCCCGTCCTGGGACGTCGACGTCGACCTGGTGCTCGCCCTGCGCGACGCCGCTGAGCTGCCCAACCCGGCGGTGGAGGCGGCACGCGCCGCCGGCGAGGCGGCGCTGGTCGAGCTGGGCGACGGCGGGACGCTCGGCGACGAGGGTTTCGTCTTGGCGCGGGCCGGCGACGTGACAGCGGTGCTGGCCGACGCGCCCGCAGGCCTGCTGTACGGGCTCTTCCACGTGGTCCGGCTCTGCGCGGCGGCCTTCGACCCGGCCCGACCCCCGGAGCGGCACCGGCCGGCGCTGCGCCGACGAATGCTGAACCACTGGGACAACGTGGCGGTGCACCCGGTGATGGGCCAGGTCGAACGGGGGTACGCGGGCGGCTCGATCTTCTGGCAGGACGGCCGTCCGCGCGGCGACCTGGCCCGGGTACGGGAGTACGGGCGGCTGTTGGCCTCCTGCGGGGTCAACGCGATCTCGGTGAACAACGTCAACGTGGCCCGCACCGAGGCGCTGCTGCTCACCGAGCGGCTCGGCGACGTGGCCGAGATCGCGGACGCGCTGCGCCCGTACGGCATCCGGGTGCACCTGTCGGTCAGTTTCGCCGCTCCGGTGGTCCTCTCCGGCCTGCCGACCGCCGACCCCCTGGACGAGACTGTGCGGGCCTGGTGGGCTGCTGCCACACGGCGGGTCTACGACCGCATCCCGGACTTCGGCGGCTATCTGGTGAAGGCCGACTCGGAGGGGCAACCAGGCCCGTTCACGTACGGCCGCGACCACTCCGACGGGGCGAACCTGCTGGCCGAGGCCCTCGCCCCGTACGGGGGAGTGGTGCACTGGCGGGCGTTCGTCTACAACCACCACCAGGACTGGCGGGACCGGTCCACCGACCGGGCGCGGGCCGCGTACGACCACTTCGCCCCGCTCGACGGGCGGTTCCGCACCAACGTGGTGGTCCAGGTGAAGTTCGGCCCGGTGGACTTCCAGACGCGGGAGCCGGTCTCGCCGGTGCTCGCCGCGATGCCGGCGACCCGGGTGGCGGTGGAGTTGCAGGTCACCCAGGAGTACACGGGCCAACAGCGGCACGTCTGCCACCTCGGCCCGTTGTGGAGTGAGGTGCTCGGCTTCTCCCCCTGGGGGCCGGGTGGGCGGACGATCGCCGACGTTGTCACGGGGGAGACTGCGGCCGGCGGCGGGATGGTCGCCGTCGCCAACGTCGGCGACGACCTCTTCTGGACCGGGCATCCGTTGGCACAGGCCAACCTGTACACGTTCGGCCGGCTGGCCTGGGACCCTCGGCGGGACCCGACGGCGATCCTCGACGAGTGGATCACGCTGACCTTCCCGCCGTCGGCGACCGCCGACGCGGAGCTGGTGCGGCGGACCCTGCACGAGATCATGGACGACTCGTGGCGCACGTACGAGCGCTACACCGCCCCGTTGGGCGTCGGCTTCATGGTCAACCCCGGCGACCACTACGGTCCCGGCGTCGACGGGTACGAGTACACCCGGTGGGGCACCTACCACTTCGCCGACCGTGACGGTGTCGGCGTGGACCGCAGCCGCGCGTCGGGCACCGGCTTCGCCAGCCAGTACCCGCCGTACTGGGCCCAGGTGTACGAGTCACCCGAGACCTGCCCCGACGAGCTGTTGCTCTTCTTCCACCACGTGCCGTACGGGCACGTGCTGCACAGCGGCTCGACAGTCATCCAGCACATCTACGACACCCACTTCGCGGGGGTCGAGGAGGTGACGGCGATGCGACGGAGGTGGCAGACGTTGACCGGCATGATCGACCCGAGCGTGTACGAGCGGGTCGCCGAACGCCTCGAGGAGCAGGTGCGCTGCGCCACCGAGTGGCGCGACCAGATCAACACGTACTTCTTCCGCAAGTCCGGGGTGCCGGACGAGCGAGGGCGGGACATCTTCTGAGCGGCGGCGAGGGCGGCCCGGCCATCCGGTCGGGCCGCCCTCGTGCCGTGCGCCCCAGCGGCCTCGCAGGTTCCGAAAACGTCCCGATAATTTATCGCCACCCATCGGTGCTGATCATGCCCGTCTTTCCCCATTGTTGCGCAGGTGACCGCCGGATACATTGCGGCGAAAGGTTTCCGGAAGTCTTGACAATCGAGTGTGCTCGATTGAAGCTGACATGGTCACGCGAGCCGCGGTCAAGGTCGGGCGAAGGGCAGTCCTCGACTTAAGTCCCCTTCCACGCGCCTTTTTCGCAAGGGATCGCGACGATGACACTGAAGACAAAAATGCTTGGCGTCGTCATGGCGGCGGTGACACTGGCCGCCGCCGCGTTGACGTTCGCCACCCCCGCGTCGGCGGCGACGCTCACGCAGGTGACCAACTTCGGCACCAACCCCACCAACCTGCAGATGCACCTGTACGTCCCGGACCGGGTGGCCGCCCGACCGGCGATCCTCCTGGCCATGCACTACTGCACCGGCACGGGCCCCGCGTTCCACTCGGGCACCCAGTACGCCTCCCTCGCGGACCGGTACGGGTTCATCGTGATCTACCCGTCGGCAACCCGCAGCAGCAAGTGCTGGGACGTCTACTCACCGCAGGCGCTACGCCGTGGCGGCGGCAGCGACCCGGTCGGGCTGATGTCGATGGTCGACTACGTGCGGCAGCGCTACTCCGCCGACCCCGCGCGAATCTTCGCCACCGGCACCTCTTCGGGCGCGATGATGACCAACGTCATGCTGGGCGTCTACCCGGACGTGTTCGCTGCGGGCGCATCGTTCGCCGGGGTGCCGTTCGCCTGCTTCGCCACCGGCGGCACCTCGGAGTGGAACAGCCAGTGCGCCAACGGACAACTCATCCGGACCGCGCAGCAGTGGGGTGACCTGGTCCGGGAGGCATACCCCGGCTACACCGGCCAGCGGCCCCGGATGCAGATCTGGCACGGCACCAACGACGAGACGCTGCGCTACCCGAACTTCGGTGAGCAGGTCAAGCAGTGGACCAACGTGCACGGGCTGAGTCAGACCCCGGCGTACACCGACTCCCCGCAGTCCGGCTACACCCGCACCCGGTACGGCAGCAGCGCTCCGATGGCGCCGGTCGAGGCGATCAGCATGCAGGGTGTCACGCACAACCTGCCGGTCGACGCCGCGCAGGTGATCCGCTTCTTCGGGCTGGACGGCACCGCGCCGCCGACCACCCCGCCGCCGACGACGCCGCCCCCGACCACTCCGCCCCCGACCACGCCGCCGCCGACCACTCCGCCCCCGACGACGCCGCCCCCGACCGAGGGCGCCTGCCGGGTCGGCTACACGGTCAACGCCTGGAACAGCGGCCTCACCGCGAGCGTGGCCATCACCAACACCGGCGCCACCGCAGTGAACGGCTGGGCGCTGACCTTCACGCTGCCCAGCGGGCAGCGAATCACCAGCGGCTGGAACGCCCAGTACGCCCCGGCGAGCGGTGCGGTGACCGCCCGCAACGTCTCCTACAACAACACCATCGCCCCGAACGCGTCGGTCGAGATCGGCTTCCAGGCCACGCACGAGGGTGGCACCGGCAAGCCCACGTCGTTCGCCCTCAACGGCGCCGCGTGTTCGGTGTCCTGATTTCCCTTTCCCACCCCACCACCCCTAGAAGGAGTCACACGATGAGAAGTACGAGATGGAAGGCGGCATCCAGAGCCGCCATCGCGGTGGCCGGCGTGGGTGCCCTCGCCGCCGGCATGGCGCTGTTTGCGACGGCACCCGCCTCCGCGGGGACGACGCTCGGTGCGTCCGCCGCCGAGAAGGGTCGGTACTTCGGTACGGCGGTGGCCGGATTCAAGCTCTCCGACAGTGCGTACACCACGATTTTGAACCGTGAGTTCAACATGGTGACCGCCGAGAACGAAATGAAGATGAACGCCACCGAGCCGCAGCAGAATCAGTTCAGCTACGGGGCCGCGGACCAGATCGTCAACCACGCCCGCAGCCGCGGGATGAGCGTGCGGGGTCACACCCTGGCGTGGCATTCGCAGCAGCCCGGCTGGATGGAGAGCATGAGCGGCAGCGCGCTGCGCCAGGCGATGCTCAATCACGTGACGCAGGTGGCCACCCACTTCCGCGGTCAGGTGGTGGCGTGGGACGTGGTGAACGAGGCGTTCGCCGACGGCAGCTCCGGAGGTCGTCGCGACTCCAACCTCCAGCGCACCGGCAACGACTGGATCGAGGCGGCGTTCCGGGCGGCGCGTGCCGCCGATCCGGGCGCGAAGCTCTGCTACAACGACTACAACACCGACAACTGGACGCACGCCAAGACCCAGGGCGTCTACAACATGGTGCGCGACTTCAAGGCCCGTGGCGTGCCGATCGACTGCGTGGGCTTCCAGTCGCACTTCAACAACGACTCCCCGTACGTGAGCAACTACCGCACCACGCTGTCGAGCTTCGCGGCGCTCGGCGTGGACGTGCAGATCACCGAGTTGGACATCCAGGGCGCTTCGGCGAACACCTACCGCAGCGTCGTCGAGGACTGCCTGGCAGTGGCCCGCTGCAACGGCATCACTGTGTGGGGGATCCGCGACAGTGACTCCTGGCGCGCTTCGCAGACCCCGCTGCTGTTCAACAGCAACGGCTCGAAGAAGCCCGCGTACGACGCGGTTCTCGCCGCGCTGAACAACGGCACCACGCCCACGGACCCGCCGACCGACCCGCCGACCGACCCGCCGACCGACCCGCCCACGACCCCGCCTCCGGGCACGGGTGGGTGCACGGCGACGGTGTCGGTGAACCAGTGGACGGGTGGCTTCGTGGCGAATGTTCGAGTGACGGCCGGCTCGTCCGCACTCAACGGCTGGACGGTGACGATCGCGCTGCCGTCGGGCGCAACGGTCACCAACGCGTGGAGCGCCGACCGCAGCGGTAACAGCGGCTCGACAACCTGGACGAACGTGTCGTACAACGGCCAGGTCGGCGCCGGACAGTCCACCGAGTACGGCTTCCAGGCCAACGGCACCGCCGGCAGCCTCAGCCCCGCCTGCTCGGCCCGCTAGACCCCACCGGCCGGGGGGGGGGGGCCCCCCCCCCCCCCGCCCCCCCCCCCCCCCCCCCCGGGGCCCCCCCCCGCGCCTGGCAGGC
>NZ_JBEZFJ010000002.1:0-13573 GCF_040649335.1 Micromonospora sp. NPDC048986 | reverse complement strand
CGGGTGTAACCGGCACCCCCGAGCACCTGGATCGCGAGGTCGTTGGCGGCGAGACACCACTGCGACGGCCAACTCTTGCGGAGGCCCACCGCCTCCGCACCGGCCCCGCACAGCCCTCGTTGATCAAGAGGTTTGCGTCATCCGGCCTGGCGTGTCATGACGCAAACCTCTTGATCACCGGAGTGGGGGAAGGGTGTGGGGAGTGGGGGTGGGACGCCTCGGTGTTGCCGGTCAGGCCTGGGCAGCGACGAGGAAGATCGGCACGACGACGAGGCTCCGGTCCGCGCGGGCACGTTCGGCCTGCTCGGCGAGCCAGGTCTCGTCGTCGGTGATCCGTTTCAGCACGTCGAGTGCGGTGTCGTCGGTGAACACGGCGGTGTGCACCTCGACGACCGGGTCGGTGAACCCGGCGTCGAGCAGCAGGTTGCGATATCGCCGGGCAACGCGCGGCGACGGCAGCGAGTCCGCCTTCTCGTGGACCAGCCGGCGGGTGGTTCCCGGGTCGTCCGAGTCGATGGCGATCAGGTCCCAGTCCTGGCCGAGCAGCACGGCTCGCCCGCCCGGTGCGAGCACCCGCCGGGCCTCGGCGACGGCTCGCGCCGGGTCGTCGAGCACATGCAACACCTTGTCGGCCCGGTAGTAGGTCACCGACCCGGTCTCCAGCGGCAGCCCGGTGGCGTCGCCGACATGGAACTCGCCGGCCGGCCAGCGCTTGCGGGCCACGGCGATCATTTCGGGATCGAGGTCGACACCGACCGCGTGGGCTCCGCGATCAGCCAGCTCGGCGACGGCGCGGCCGCTGCCACAGCCGGCGTCGACGACCGTTCGGCCTGCGAGGTCGCCGAGTAACTCGTAGGAGCGGGCGCGCAGCTCGACGGCCGCGGGCTCGCTCTCGATGGCATCGAGGACAGTGAGAAGACTGGACATGCCCGCCATGCTCGGACTTAATGTCGACATGAAGTCAAGCACGATGACGATCGGCGAGGTGGCCGACCACTTCGGCCTGCCGGCGCACGTCCTGCGGCACTGGGAGTCGGTGGGTCTGCTCCGCCCCGCCCGGGTCACCGGCGGCCGTCGCCGCTACACCCGCGACGATTTGTTCCGGGTGGCCTCGATCCTGCGGGCGAAGCAGGCCGGCCTGCCGCTGCCGGACATCCGGGCGTTCCTCGCCGCAGGCGACCCCGCCGTTCGCAAGGACGTGCTGCGCCGCAACCATGGCGCGCTGCAAGCCAGGATCGCGGCGCTGCGGTCGGCGCTCGATCTTTTGGAGGCCGGGCTGAACTGCTCACACGAGGACGTCTCGATCTGCCCGAAATACCGCACCCACCTGGCGGAGCTGGTGGAGGCCGGGGGCGGCGGCTAGCCGTCGATGCGGACGATGTTGCGGATCTTGTTGGACGCGTCCAGGGCGGCGACCTTGTACGCCTCGGCCAGCGTCGGGTAGTTGAACACCGCGTCGACCAGGTAGTCGATGGTGCCGCCGCAGCCCATCACCGCCTGACCGATGTGGACGATCTCGGTGGCGGCAGTGCCGAACACGTGCACCCCGAGCAGTCGGCCGTCGTCGGGGGAGACGAGCAGCTTCAGCATGCCGTACGAGTCGCCCACGATCTGACCCCGGGCCAGTTCGCGATACCGGGCGATGCCCACCTCGAACGGTGTCGAGCTCTCGGTGAGCTGCGCCTCGGTCTGCCCGACGAAGCTGATCTCCGGGATCGTGTAGATGCCGATCGGTTGCAGGCCGTGCATCTCCCGGATCGGCTCGCCGCAGGCGTGCTGCGCTGCCAGCCGTCCCTGCTCCATCGAGGTGGACGCGAGCGCCGGAAAGCCGATCACGTCGCCGACGGCGTAGATGTTCTCCACCGGGGTGCGGTAGTTGGCGTCCACAGCGATCCGGCCGCGTCGGTCCGCCTCCAGCCCGGCCGCCTCCAACGCCAGGTCGTCGGTCTGGCCCTGCCGTCCGGCCGAGTACATGACAGTGTCGGCGACGATCTTCTTGCCGCTCTTGAGGATGCACAGCGCCGCCGTCTGGTGCTTCTCCACGGCGGCGACCTCCTCGCCGAAGCGGAACGCCACGGACAGGTCGCGCAGGTGGTACTTGAGTGACTCGACGACCTCGTCATCGCAGAAATCCAGCATCCGCTCACGGCGTTCCACCACCGTCACCTTGGTGCCGAGGGCGGCGAACATCGAGGCGTACTCCATGCCGATCACGCCGGCGCCGACCACGACCATGCTGCGGGGTACGGCCTGAAGGTTGATGACCCCGTCGGAGTCCACGATCGTCCGGTCGTCGAAGTCGACGCTGTCCGGGCGGGCCGGGCGAGTGCCCGCGGCGATGACGACCTTGTCGAAGGTCACAGTGGACTCGCGGCCGGAGCCGCCGTCGACCCAGATCGCGTGCGCGTCGGCGAAACGACCGGTCCCGGTGATCATCGCGACCCGGTTGCGGGCCAGTTGGTTGCGGATGACGTCGGTCTGCCTGGTGATCACGTGCTGTGTCCGGGCCGCCAGGTCGCTGACCGTGATCTCGTCCTTGACCCGGTAGCTGCTGCCGTACAGATCCCGCTGACTCAGGCCGGTCAGGTAGAGCACTGCCTCGCGCAGGGTCTTGGAGGGCACGGTGCCGGTGTTGATGCACACCCCACCGATCATGTCGCGGCGGTCCACGATGCCGACCCGCCTGCCGAGCTTGGCGGCGGCGATCGCGGCCTTCTGACCGCTGGGCCCGGAGCCCAGCACCAACAGGTCGTAGTCATACACAACCGCTAGCGTCGCAAGATGTCGTGGCCGGCGCCAGACCCCGCAGTCGAGCGTTATTCGTCTGCCACAGCGCAGAGGCCGCCGTTCAGCGTGACCTCCTCCGGCAGTTGCGTGCCAGAGGCGACGAGCCCCAGCGACACAGTGCCACCGGGCGGGATCACCGCGTTGCGACCGGTGTTGCGCACCCGCAGGTAGCTGTTGTTGAGCCGGTCGACCACCTTCGCGCCCCAGATGCCGTGGACCTGCTGGCTGGCCCAGAACCGCCACGTCATCGTCCACCCGTCGACTGCCGTGGTGCCGGTGTTCTGGACGACGAGATGGGCCACGAAGCCGTCCGGCCACTGCCGCACGACGGATCGGACCGCGCAGCTCGGCGGCGGCGGCAGGGTGGTCACCGTGACCGGTGCGGACAGTGGGGACAGCTGTCCGACCTCGTCGCGGGCCTGCACCACGAAGGTGTACGTGGTGTTCGGCGTCAACCCGCTGATCTGGGCACTGTTCACGGGCGGGTACTGGTACACCTCACGGACCCGGGTGAGAGCGCCGGCGGCGTCGACCTGGAACACCTCGTACCGGTCGAGCGCGACGTTCTCCACCGAGTGCGCCCAGCGCAGCCGGACCACAGTGGCGGCGACGTCGTACGCCACCGGTTGACCAGGCGCGCCCGGCGGCTGGTCGTCCCCGGGCGGCATGGTCAGCCGCAGGCTCGGGTTGGACACCGAGCTGTTGCCGGCCGCGTCCAGAGCCCACACCGAGAAGGTGTACGTCCGCGAGGGCCGCAGGTTGGTGATCCGGATGCTGTTGGTGTCTGTCGAATACTGGGCGCCGGAATCCTCGAACTGCGCGCCGACCGGGTAGCGGACCACCCCGACGTTGTCGGTCGAGGCCGCCCAGGTCAGCTCGACCGAGGTGGTGTCGATGGCGACGACAGTGATCGGGCCGGGCGCGGTGGGCCGTTCGGTGTCGGCGGCGGCGGCGCGCGCCGGGGTCGCGCCGACGGCGACCAGGGTTGCTGTCAGCGCGCACGCGACCAGGGCGGCGGCCTTCGACCGGACTGCTCGACTTCGACGATCACGCACGATGAATCCCCCGCCTCCGGTAGTCCACCACATCACCAATCCATCCTCATCGATACTAGGTCACTGTTGCTCGACGGGATGCCCCGTCGGAGTCGGACGCCGACCTCGGCGCGCCGGTCGCCGCAGGGCTGGTGGACGGTGTGGCGGTCGTTGCCTTTGGAGCTGAATCGTCTACGACATCGGTGGCCGCCGGTACCGCTGATTCGTTCACGACATCAGCTCCAAAGGCAACGAACAACACATCAAGCCGCCTGCGAGCCGCCGCCTGCGAGCCGCCGCCCGACCTAGCCGACGAGGCGGCGTTCCCAGGCCCAGGCGGCGATCTCGACCCGGTTGCGGGCCTTGAGTTTCATCTGCACGCTCGCCAGGTGGGTCTTGACGGTGCCGACGGCGATGAAGAGCTGGGTGGCGATCTCGGCGTTCGTCAGGCCGCGGGCGACGAGCTTCACCACGTCGAGTTCCCGTGGCGACAGGCCACCGTCGTCGCGCGCCGGAGCGGGCGAGCTGAGGTGCTCCAACAGCCGTACCGTGATCGAGGGGCTGATCAGCGCGTCGCCGGACACGGCCGCGCGGACCGCTTCCACCAGCAGGGCCGGGCCGGAGTCCTTGAGCAGGAAACCGCACGCGCCGTTGGAGAGCGCGGTGTGCACGTACTCGTCGAGGTCGAAGGTCGTCACGACGACCACCCGGATCGGGTCGGCGACGCCCGGCCCCGCCAGCAGCCGCAGTGCCTCAAGACCGTCGAGGCGGGGCATCCGGATGTCCAGCAGCACCACGTCCGGACGCAGTCGTCGGGCCAGTTCGACGGCCTGGACGCCGTCGGCGGCCTCGCCGACCACCTCCATGTCCGACTGGGCGCCAATGATCATGCCGAAGCCGGTCCGGACCATGGCCTGGTCATCGGCGATCAGCACCCGGATCACCGCGTCGCCGCCACGCGGAGCGGGAACGCCGCGTCGAGCACCCAGCCACCGGTGGCGCCGGGCCCGGCGGTGATCGTGCCGCCGAGGGCGCGTACCCGCTCGGTGAGGCCGATCAGGCCGAAGCCGTGCCCCCGGGCCGGCGCGGTGCGCGGCGACGCGCCGTCGTCGGCGACCCGGACCAGCAACCAGTCCGGGGTACGCCGCACGGCCACGTCCACTGACCGCGCGTCCGGCGCGTGCTGGCGGGTGTTGGTCAGTCCCTCCATCACCACCCGGTACGCCGACGTCGACACCTCCACCGGCAGTCCGTTCAGGTCGCCGTCGACGTGCAGTCGTGCCGGCGCGTTCGCCGCGCCGTTGAACCCGGTCAGCAGCGGCTCCAGCTCGGTCACCCCGGCCAGTGGCGCCAGCGGCGCGTCCGGTGGGGCGTCCGGGTTGCGCAGGATCCCGACCATCCGCCGCATCGAGGCCATCGTCTCCGCGCCGGCCCGCTCGATCTGCTCCAGGGCGACGATCACCCGCCGCGGGTCCTGCTCGGCGACGAACCGGGCGCCCTGCGCCTGCACCACGATGCCGGTGACGTGATGGGCGATGAAGTCGTGCAGGTCCCTGGCGAACTCGGCACGCTGCTCGGCGCGGACCAGCGCGATGGCCCGCTCCCGGCCGGCCGCCACGATCCGCAGGTAGAGCCCCACCCCGGCGGCGCCGGCCGCGGCGAGCACCTGGAGCAGGCCGAAGATCACCAGCAGGTTCTCGGTGCCGACGCGCAGTGGCATCGCGGCGACGGCGAGCCCGGCCGCCGCCGCCGCCCACGGGGCGAGCCGGGCCGCGCCCCAACGGCTCACCACGAAGACCACGCCGATCAGCCCGGCCGACTCGGCGAGACCCCAGGTGCGGGCGGGCAGGAGGCCGCCGCCTCCGGAGACGAGCACCACCCCTGCGGTCACGGTCAGTGAGGCGGTGGCGAGGGCCAGCGCGGCCACCGGCAGCCGCCGGGAACCCGGCCGGTGCACTGGCAGCCAGAGTGGCACGGTCGCCACCGCCAACCCCACCGGCACCAGCAGGAGCACAAGAGCGGCAAGGCTTCGTTCATCCGCGGTGCTGGCCGCGAAGTCGAAGAAGGCGAGCAGGCCAAAGGCGACCAGCCCGGCCGTCTGGGCCAGGCGTACCCAGAAACGTCGAAGATCCGGCGCGCTCATGATGACCCAGCGTAGCCAACCGGACGGAGGTGGCAGATCGGCCAAAAGGCAGACCCGGCGACGGCGATACCCGGCCCCGGGCCGATGCGCCCACCCGCCGGTCGCGGCGACGCTGTCCGGGTCACCACGCAGCCACTGGAGGAACGATGACAACCCACGCCCCGCCGGAGACCAGCCACGCCGCGGTCGCCGCGGTCGACCTGGTGAAGGTGTACGGCAGCGGCGACACCGCCGTCCGTGCCCTGGACGGGGTCTCGGTCGGCTTCGGCCGGGCCGAGTTCACCGCGATCATGGGCTCGTCCGGGTCCGGCAAGTCGACGCTGATGCACTGCCTCGCCGGCCTCGACACCGCCACCTCCGGTCGCGTCCTGCTCGGCGGCACGGAGCTGACCGGCCAGTCGGACCGGACGCTGACCCGGGTACGCCGGGAGCGGATCGGGTTCGTCTTCCAGTCCTTCAACCTGCTGCCGCAGCTCACCGCCGCGCAGAACATCACGCTGCCGTTGGACCTCGCCGGTCGGCAGCCCGACGCTGAACTCCTCGCCCACCTGGTGCGGGTGTTGGGCCTCGGCGACCGCCTGAACCACCGGCCCAGCGAGCTGTCCGGCGGCCAACAGCAGCGGGTGGCGTTGGCGCGAGCGCTGGTGGCCCGGCCCGAGGTGGTCTTCGCCGACGAGCCGACCGGCAACCTCGACTCCCGCTCCGGTGCGGAGGTGCTCACCATCCTGCGCGACTCGGTACGCGACCTCGGCCAGACCGTCGTCATGGTCACCCACGACCCGATCGCCGCCGCGTACGCCGACCGGGTGGTGCTGCTGGCCGACGGCCGGCTGGCCGGCGAGATCGACAAGCCGGACCAGGTGTCGGTCACCGACGCCCTGCGTGACCTGGCGGCCCGCCGATGAGGGCGACGGTGCTGCGTACCCAGACGACAGCCGCGGCGCGGCGGCCCGGCCGGATGATCCTGACCGGCCTGGCGATCCTGGTCGCGTCGTTCGTCGTCTTCGGCACCGTGCTGGTGCAACAGATCACCGAACGGACAGTGCGGGACAACCTCAGCGGCACCCCGGCCGTCACCGATCTGGTGATCGGCACCCCCGGGGTGCCGCCACCCACGGTGACCGACGTGCGGCAGGTCCGGGCCGTGCCCGGGGTGGCCGAGGCGGTGGCCCGGGTGGCCACCGGGGTCTCCATCGGAGAGGGGTACCTCAACCTCCAAGCCGATCCGGGCACCGGTCCGCTGACCACGCTTCGATTGATCGAGGGCAGCTACCCGGACCAGCCCGGCGAGATCGCGATCACCCCGCGTACCGCCGAACGGCTCGGGCTCTCGGTGGGCACCACCACCAGCGGCACCGGCGGTGAACTCACCACGCCCGCTCCGCTCACAGTGACCGGCATGGTGGAGACCGGCGCCGACGCCGGTTACGACGCGTACGCCCCGGACAGCGCCGTGATCGCCTGGGCGCGCCTGACGGCCGTGGAGCGCATCGACCTGCGGGTGGCCCCCGGCAGCTCGGCCGAGGCCGTCCGCCAGCGGGTGACCGCCGCGGTCGCCGGCCAGCCGATCCGCTCCGGCGCCGAGGTGCGCGAGGCCGAGGCTCAGGCGGCGGCCCAACAGGTCGGCAGGCTCTTCATCCTGGTCGGCATGTTCGTCTCCATCGCGGTCGTCGCGGCGGCACTGGTGGTCACCTCGACCTTCCGCATCGTCTTCGCGCAGCGGATGCGGCAGCTCGCGCTGCTGCGGGCGGTCGGCGCGAGTCGGGGCACACTGGTCGGTGCCCTTACCGCGGAGGGAGCCCTGACCGGGTTGGTCGCCGGCGTCGTCGGGGTCGCCAGCGCCCTCACCCTCGGGTACGCGCTGCCGGCGATCCTGCGCGCCACCGGCCACGCTGTCTCCTCACCGGGCCTGCCGCTGGCGGCTGCGGTCGCTGTGGTGATCGGCGCCGTCGTGATCACCGTGCTGGCCGTGCTGGCACCGGCGCTCTCCGCCGCCCGGGTCTCCCCGCTGGAGGCGCTGCGCGCGGCGAGCACCACCGCCGGCCGGCGCGGCATCGGCGCGCTGCGTCTGGTCCTCGGGCTGCTTTTGGCCGTCGGCGCGATCCTGGCGGCGGTCGCGACGATCAGTCAGTTGCCGAAGCCGGAGCAGTCGGACTACGACCCGTCGATGCCACTGCTCATGCTCGTCGGGTCCGGCGGGTTGGCGTTCTTCGCGCTGGTGGCCCTCGGCCCGCTACTGGTGCGTCCGGTGCTGGCCGTGGTGGGTTGGCCGCTGCGTCAGCTCGGGCCAGTCGGGCGGATGTCGGTCGGGGGGATCGGCGGCGCGCCGCGCCGGGCCGCCGCGGTCTCCGTCGTGGTCGCGCTGGGCGTGACTCTGATCTCCGGGGTGGTCATCGGCGGCGCGTCGTTGCAGATCCTCGCCGACCGCGAGATGGCCCTCTCGGCCCCGTCCGACTTCGAGGTCACCAGCAACGGCGGGACGCTCCCGCCGGCCGTGGTGACCCGCGCCGAGGCGGCACACGGCGCGCTGGCGAGGGTGGTGCCGTACCGGATGGTCGACGACGCCCGGCTGCTGCGCGGCGCGGACAAGCTCGGCGACGTCGAGTCCGGTTATCCGACCAGCGACCTGGACCTGGCCGCGTTGCCGAGCACCGGTGCCCTGGACGTGGCCCAGGGCACCCTGACCGATCGTGGCCCCGGCCGGATCGTGCTCAACAGCTGGGTCGCGCGGGACGCGGGTCTGCGGGCCGGCGACACGGTTACGCTCGCCGTCGCCACCGGCACTGTCGACGTGCGGGTGGCCGCCGTCCTGCCCGGTGACGGGCCGCTGCACGCGGGCATCCTCGCCGATCCGGCCGACCTGGACCGGCTCGGTGTGCCGACCGCGTACACCGGTCTGCTGGCCGACGCGGCCGGTGCCGGGGAGGACGGTCGCACCGTCGGCGTACGGGCGCTGCGGCAGGCGATCGGGGGCAGCGACGGGGTGGGCCTCGCGGTGCTCGCCGACGAACGGGACCGCAACGACGCGTTGGTGCGCACCCTGGTCTGGATCGCCGTCGGTCTGGTCAGCCTGACCGTCCTGATCGCGGTGGTCGGCGTGGGCTCCACCACCGCGCTCTCGGTGGTGGAGCGGGTACGCGAGTCCGGTTTGCTCCGGGCGATCGGGCTGTCCCGGACCGGCCTACGCACCATGCTGACCGTCGAGTCGGGCCTGTATGGGGTGATCGGCGCGAGCATCGGCCTGGTGCTCGGTATCCCGTACGCCTGGTTGGCGGTCCAGACCCTCGGGATCGAGGCGCCGCTGACCGCGCCGCTGCTGCCGCTGGCCGGGCTCTTCGTGGTGCTGGTCGGGTTGACCGCGCTGGCCGGGGTGCTGCCGGCCCGTCGGGCGTCGCGGGTCAGCCCGGTGGTGGCACTGGGGGCCGACAACTGAGCACCGCCGTGGGGTGACGGCGTACGTTCGGCGCCACCCCACGGCGGCCTGGATCAGTTGGGGTTGTTGGCGTGGGTCAGCGTCTCCCAGGCGACGAAGAGGTTGTTGGTGCCGGCCGGACGTTGTTGCAGCGTGAGGGTCTGGGTGTTGGTCATGACGTTGCCCAACCGGGTGCTCATCGCGTTGAAGCCGACCTCGGTGATCGGTCCGAGGCCCCGGGTGAGGCTGCCACCGCAGAGCCAGGAGGGCGGCGCCTCGCCGAGCTGGTAGCGCGAGTGGAAGCCCAGCGCCTGACGCAGCCGTTCACCGACCTGCGGGTACAGGTCCCGTCCCTGGATCCGGGAGGTCTCCGCGACGTGCGAGATGGCGGAGATCCCGTACCCGGTGTGGACGAAGTCGCGGCAGGTTTCCTGGGCGAGGCCGGCGACGAAGGTGGACTGGCCCTGCCAGTAGCCGATGATCTCCGCGCTGGTGTCCAGGCCGCTGCCCGGCATCGTGTACGGCAACGCGCCGTCGCTGGGCAGGTAGACGAAGGCCCGGGCGCGGTTGAGGAAGCGGGTGGTCGCCGCGTCGTACACGGCCCGGTCGTCGAGGAACACCGCGATGCCGACGGTGGCCTCCATCATCGTCAGCTCCCAGTTGCCGTTGCTGTTCGATCCGTTGCGCACCATCGGGAGGTAGACGTTGCGCAGCATGGTGGCGAAGCGGTTGGCGTTGGGCCAACTCGTGTACGTGTACTTGATGATCTCGGCCGCCCGGGGCCAGACCGAGGCGGCCCAGCCCGTCTGCAGGGGAGCGTTGCTGCCGGTGTGCGCGGTGATGGTGGCCGACCAGGCGTCCATGATCTGGATGGACTTCTGCGCGTACCGGGCGTCCCCGGTGACGTACCAGGCGAGCGCGTCGGTGTACGCCGCGATCGCGTCCTCCCGCTCGTCGGTGCAGCCGTTGTTCGGGTTGGAGTAGGAACCACACTCGACCACCGAACGGGGCGCCGGGGTGCGCGACAGGGAGGCGTACCGGCTGCTCATCATCTGGTTGTGGGCCGCGGCCCACGGCTGCGCGCCGGCCTGCACCCGGCCGCGGACGAAGTCGAGCTGGCCTTTGCTGACCAGCACGCCGGGGTGGGTGAAACCGCCGGAGGGCGGTGGTGTGGTGCCACCGCCGGTGGGCAGCGTCCAGGTCTGGTTGGCGCTGCCGGTGCAGCTCCAGAGCTGTAGCGGGGTGCCGTCGGCCGAGCTGGGGCCGGTCGCGTCGAGGCACTTGCCCGATGTCGGGTTGACCAGTTGCCCGGCGTTGGGCGACCACTGCTGCGCTCCGGTGCCGTTGCAGTCGTAGATCTGCACCCGGGCACCGTTGGCGGTGCTGGCGGCGGCGATGTCAAGGCACCTGCCCAGCGCCCGGATCGTGCCGTCGTCGGCCACCGTCCACTGTTGGGCGGTGGAGCCGTTGCAGGTGAAGAGCTGCACCGGCGTGTTGTTGGCCGGGTTCGCGGCGGCCACGTCGACGCACTTGCCGCCGTACCCGGTGATGGGGCCCGTCGTGGCCGCAATCGCTGGCGACGCGCCGACGAACAGGCCGGTCGGTACGGCGAGCAGGGCCGCGGCGAGCGCGGAGGTCAGTCTGATCCGAGGGCGGCGGGGCGGGAGCCCGGCCAATCGTCGCGCCATGTGGGGGTCCTTCCGGGGCGGCGAAACAACTGTAAAGTGTGTTAATCATTACAGTCATACACACCGATATCAATGTCTTCGTCGCCACGGATGCCGTTACGGGTGCATGGACGCACCCTTGAGCACCTTGTCCACCGTGTTGCGCGGCGCGTGCAGCGCCAGGCCCACCAAGTCGAGCTTCTCGCGTCCGACCGCCTGGACGGCGGCGCGGTTGTCCCGGTCGTTGCCGGTGGCGAACAGCTCGGAGGTGAAGATCGCCAGCCGTAGGCCACGGGCGAGAGCCCGCGAGTGCGCGCCGACCAATGTGGCCCGGTCCCCGGCGAAGACCAGCACCGGCTGGCCGAACATCGGCAGGTAGCTGGTGCCGTCGGCATCGCGGTACTCCTCGCCGACCAACTCCGGCAGCGTGCTCGCGATGCCGCTGACCAGGAAGGCGGTGACGTTCAGCCGTTGCCAGCTCGCCAGGTCGTTGCGGAGCAACACGGCGATCTTGGTGGGAAAGCGGATCGGTTCGGTCATGGCGTCGAGCCTGCCCGCCCCGACGCCTACCGGTCTTGTACGTTCTTAGCGTGGCCACCCGCCCGGCGGGCTCGCACGTCAGCGCGTGGCGACCCGCGGTAGCCGGGGTCGCCGAGGTCTTCCACGCCCATTTCGTCGACCACGCCTACCCCCGGCACATCCACCAGGTGTGGACGCTGTTGATCGTCGACGACGGCGCGGTCCGCTTCGACCTGGACCGGCACCGGCACGGCGCGCTGCGCACGTCGGTCACCCTCCTGCCGCCGTACGTGCCGCACGACGGCAGCTCCGCCACACCGGACGGCTTCCGCAAGCGGGTCCTGTACCTCGACACCTCGGCGCTCGACGCGGAGCTGGTCGGGCGGGCCGTCGACGAGCCGGACCTGGCCGATCCGCAGCTGCGCGACCGGGTCCACCACCTGCATCAGGTGCTCACCACACCCGGCGACGAGTTCGAGGCCGAGAGCAGGCTCGCGTTCATCCTGGACCGGCTACGCCGCCAGCTCCGCCAGCGTTCCCCGGCCGGTGGCCAGCCTCCTGGACGCGGCCTCGCGGTGCGACTACGCGAGCTGCTGGACGCCCGGACCGTCGAGGGCATCACGCTGGGAGAGGCCGCGCAGCTGCTGCACGCCCACCCGACCCACCTGGTCCGAACGTTCACCCAGGTGCACGGCGTGCCACCACACACGTATCTGACCGGCCGTCGGGTCGAGCTGGCTCGTCGCCTGCTCCTCGCCGGGCAGCGGCCTGTCGAGACCGCCGTCGCGGCCGGGTTCTTCGACCAGGCGCACCTGACCCGCCACTTTCGCCGCTACCTGGGCGTCAGCCCAGCCCGCTACCCCCGCCCGAGCTGACAGCGGTCAGACGAGCTGGCCGCCGATGACGGCGAGCAGGCGCAGCTTCTCGTCGCTCGGCGACCCGGGTACGGCGGTGAAGACCAGCAGTGTCTGTGACTGGTCGGGGTCTACAAGTGTCTGGCAGTGCAGCTCCAACGCCCCGACCTCCGGGTGCACGAAGTGCTTGGGCGGGCAGTAGCCGGCGGGCACCGGGTGCTCCCGCCACAGCCGCGCGAACTCCGGGCTCCTGGCCAGCAGGTCGTCGACGAGCGCGGCGGCCCGTGAGCCGCGCCCGTCGACGGTGTACGCCGCGTGCAGGTGCGCCACGAGCAGGCGACTCTGCGTCTGGTGATCCTGCGCCGGGTGCAGCTGCCGGGCCGTCGGGTCGGTGAACCAGCGGTGGTGCGCGCTGCGCGCCAACCCGGTGTGCCGGGTCTCGTCACCGAGCAGGGCGACGGCCGGCGCGGTCTGCGCCAGGGTCTCGCCGAGGTGGTTCACCACCTGGGCCGGGGTGTCGTGCATCCGGTCGAGGATGCGCATCATTCCCGGGTTCACGTGGTCGGCCCGCACCGCGCGGCGCGGAACGGCGTGACCGGCGAGCTGGAACAGGTGATCACGTTCGGCGAGGGAGAGCCGCAGACCCCGGGACAGGGCGGCGAGCATCTGCTCCGAGGGGTGCGGCCCGCGCTGCTGCTCCAACCGGCTGTAGTAGTCGGTGGACATCCCGCTCAACGTGGCGACTTCCTCACGCCGCAGCCCTCCGGTGCGCCGGCGCGGGCCCCGGGGCAACCCGACGTCCTCGGGCTGGAGCGCCTCGCGGCGGGTGCGCAGGAAGCTGGCGAGTTGGGCGCGATCCACGGGTGTCTCCGATCAATGGGTGCCGACCGGCACAGGAATTGCAACAAACCATCCCCGCCCCGCTGTTCCACCCTGCGCCCCCGGCCCCACCCCGCCCCCGCGCCCCCGCCCCCGGGTTTCGCGATCTTGCACTTTCTGTCGGGACATAAGGTTCGTACAGCCCATCTCGGCGACCGAAAGTGCAAGATCGGCGGGCGGGGGCGGGGGCGGGGGCGGGCGAACGCTCGATGTCAGCTCCCGGGTGCCACCAAAGCTGACAACACCACATCCATCGAGGTCGCCGCCGTTCTGACTGA
>NZ_JBEZFJ010000001.1:652543-1092340 GCF_040649335.1 Micromonospora sp. NPDC048986 | reverse complement strand
AAATCATAATTGGCACTGGCTTTACAAGCACCCTGTTGAGTTCTCAAAGAACAACCACACACCGACCAGAAGCCCCACCACGTGGAACCCCAACCGGGGCTTTTCGTACCGCGTCCCCGCCGCTCTCGCGCCGGGCACTTTTACTACGTTACCTCACCGTCTTCGCCGTGTCAAACCGTGTGTCCCGGTCTGTCATGCTTCGTACGGGTCAGCGCCGGCGCACTCACGCAGCAGCGAACCGCTGCGTCAGGTCGTCGGATTCAGCAGACCGGCCGCTGCGGTTTCCCGCAGTCTCGCCCGGTTCCCTGCCGGTCGTGAACCTTACCCGGTCGGCTTCGCCGCACCAAATCCGCCTCTCGGCCGATCCGGCGAGCCCCGCCCGGACCGCGTCTCCCAGGAGCGAACCCCTGCTTGACCCGGTTGCCATCCCGTTTCGGTGCTCTAGGACCTTCGTCCCGTTTGCCCCGTTCCGCGCTGGCAGAGAGAAAGTTACGCGTCTGCGGGTTTGATCGTCAAATCCGTGGGTAGCGGCGCGCGTCACATTCGCTCGTCCGAACAGTTTCCCCAGGTCAGAACCGTTCGCCGGCAACGAGAGCGCGAAGACTGTCCACAGAAGGGGTACCTACCGGCCTGATCCGCAGCGGCGGCGTCGGCAATCAGGACGGCTGCCGCCGCCGGGTGGCGAGCCAGGCCCGGACGCCGAGGACGCCCGCCGTGGTGCCGATCGCCAGGGACGCGGCGATCAGCAGCGCGTGCACCCACAGGAAGCTGGTGGCCGCGCCGTCCGCCACAGTGCCGGACGCCCAGGACCGGGGGTCCTGCCAGATGGCCACCGCGAACCTCGGCCAGATCACCCAGGTCCAGACGCCGACTCCGACCAGGAAGAGACTCCACCCTCGCGACAGCACCATGGCAGCCGAGTATGCCAGCGCACCTGCTCACCGGGCCGGCGGCGCGGAATCGAACGCCCTGCCACACCTGGGCAGGAGCTTGTTTCCGGCGTCAGCGGGGTGGGCACTGCGAAGGGGGACAGCTGAGGACCGTCCCCTGGAGGTGCCCCATGCAACCCTCGATCTTCAACCCCTGGGCCTGGCGTGACCCATCCGCCCTGGCCGGTGGCTACACCCAGACCACCCCCTCGGTCACCCCTCCGGAGGGTCAGGAGGGTGGACACGACGGCCCGGATGCCCCCGGCCCCGGTACGCCCGTCGACCTGGTGGGTTATCAGGTGCAAGCGAGCGACGGGCGCATCGGCACCATCGACGAGACGAGCGATGAGGCGGACGCCGGGCACCTGGTGGTGGACCCCGGGCCGTGGATCTTCGGCCAGAAGGTGCTGCTGCCGGCCGGGACGGTCGACCGGGTGGATCACCAGGAACGCGTCGTGCACGTCGACCGGACCCGCCAGCAGATCAAGGACGCGCCACCGTTCGATCCGGTTGCGGCCGACCAGGAGTACCGGGAACGCGTCGGCGCCTACTACGCCGACAGCTACCTTCCCCCTCCGGGTGCCATCCCACGGGTAATCTGAGGCAGTGGTCCGGACGGGCAGCTGCGCATCCGAGGCGGTCGGCCTGGTCGACGGCCGCCTCCTCGGCGCCGTGCCCGAGATCCCGAGCAGCTCCGGCGATGGCCGTGAGCAACTTCTGAACCTCCTCCGTGCCGGTGGTCTGCGGTTTCGCGCCGGCGCGCGATGGCGGGCGACTCGCTGAGTCGATCCCGCTGACCGAGCAGGGCTGAGTCAGCCCTGCTCGCCGCGCGCCCACGCGTGACCCACCTTCTCCAGACGAGAGGCACCACCATGTCCGTCGCACGAATGCTCACCGGCGACCGGCCCACCGGCCGCCTGCACCTCGGCCACTACGTCGGCAGCATCGCCAACCGGGTACGGCTGCACCGCAGCTACGAGAGCTTCTTCATCATCGCCGACCTGCACATGCTCACCACCCGCAACCGCCGGGAGGACATCGACCAGGTCTCCGGCAACGCCTGCGAGATGGTGACCGACATTCTCGCCGCCGGGGTCGACCCGGACCGGGCCACCTTCTACCTCCAGTCGGCCATCCCCGAGGTCGGCGACCTCAACACCCTCCTCCAGAACCTGGTGACCGTCCCCCGGCTGGAACGGGTGCCCTCGCTCAAGGACATGGCCCGCGACGCCGGCAAGGAGGAGATGCCGTACGGGCTGCTGGGTTATCCGGTGCTCCAGGCCGCGGACATCCTCTGCGTCAAGGGGGAGGTGGTTCCGGTCGGCCGGGACAACGCCGCACACGTCGAGGTGACCAGGGAGATCGCCCGACGGTTCAACCACCTGTACGGCCCCGTCTTCCCGGTGCCCGAGTTGATCCCGGCGGACACACCGAGCCTGGTGGGGACCGACGGCGCCGCCAAGATGAGCAAGAGCCGGGGCAACTCGATAGCGCTCTCCGACGACGCGGCGACGGTGCGTCGCAAGGTGCTCGGCATGTACACCGATCCGAACCGGGTGCGGGCCGACGTGCCGGGCACTGTGGAAGGCAACCCGGTCTTCGCGTACCACGAGGTCTTCAATCCGGACCGCGGCGAGGTGGCCGACCTGGCCCGGCGGTACCGGGCCGGGCGGGTGGGTGACGTGGAGGTCAAGGAACGGCTGATCGTCGCGCTGGAGGGGTTCCTGGCGCCGATCCGGCAGCGCCGGGCCGAGATCGAAGCCGACCGGGGCCTGGTCGACCGGCTGATCGTCGAGGGTACGGAGCGGACCCGCCAGGAGGTACGGCAGACGGTGTCCGAGGTGCGCCGGGCGATGGGGCTGACCGGCGCGTACCAGCAGGTGCGGCGGCGGGCTGAGCGGAGCCGCCGCCGGACGGACGCGTCGGCCTGAGACCGGGCCGTCCGGCCGGCGGCGTGAGCGTGGCCCGTGGCCGGTCCGGCCAGCTCGACGTCACGATCGCCGGCACGGTGCGAGCGCTGCGGGACCTGATGTTCGGCGGCACACCGCCGGCCGAGATGCCGCAGAATGCGAGAATGGGGAGGATTTTTGGCATTCACCCGGTTCCGGCGGGGGTGACGCACCGGACCACGATGTTCGAGATCTTCTTCGATCTGGTCTTCGTCTTCGCACTCACCAGGGTCATCACGTTCATGGCGGGGTCGCCGAGCGCGGTCACCCTGGCGCAGGGGCTGCTCCTCCTGCTCCTCCTGCTCTACTCCTGGTCGCCGTACATCTGGGTCGGAAACCTGGTCCGGCCGGATGTCGGCCCGGTCCGCGCGGTCACCCTGGTCGCGATGGCGGCGATCTTCGTGGCCGCGCTGGTGTTGCCGGACGCCTGGCAGCAGAGCCCGGAGTTGTTCGATGCGCCGTTGACTCTCGCCCTGGCCTACGTGGTCGGCCGGGCCGTACAGCTCGTGATCTTGTTCTGGGCGAGCGCGACGAACCCTCCGCTGCGGTCGACGCTGCGGTTCTTCGCCGTGCCGGTGGTGTTGGGCTGGGTCCCGCTGATCATCGGTGCCCTGCTCGGCGGTGCAGCCCAGACGGCGCTCTGGACTGTGGCGTTTCTGCTGAACATCGGCGGCGCGCGGATCGCGTCGACCTTCCGGCCGTGGCAGTTACGCAGCGTGGACCACTTCAGCGAGCGGTTCGGCCTGGTGCTCATCATCGCGCTGGGTGAGTCCCTGATCTCTGCCGGCGCAGGTCCGAGGGCGATGGCACCTGTCGGCTCCGCCCTGGTGGCCGCACTGCTCGGCCTCACCTGCACGGTCTGCCTGTGGTGGCTCTACTTCGATCGGCTGGCGTCCGCCGCCCGGGAGGCGGTCAGCAACGTGCCGGGTGAGCGACGGGCCCGCGTGGCCGGCGACGCGTACGGCCTCGCGCACGCCACCCTGATCATCGGCGCCATCTACGTCGCGCTCGGCATCGAGGAGGTGATCGCCCAGCTCACCGAGGAGTCGGCGCACCCGGGTCGGCTGGGCTGGGAGGCCGCTACCGCGCTCTACGGCGGTGCCGCCCTCTACCTGCTCAGCAGGTTGGTCTTCCGCCGGCTGACGGTTGGCGCGGTGTACCCGACGCAGATCGTCGCCGGGCTGCTGCCGCTGGCGGTGCTGCCCATCGGCCGATCCGTTCCGCCACTGACTGCGCTCACAGTGCTGACCGCCCTCCTGGTCGGAGTGACCTGGTTCGAGCGACGGCTGGACGGACGCGCCGAACGACCCGACCCGGCGCAACCGCGGCTGTCCTGAGCACAGCCGACACGGCCCGGCCAAAAGATCTGCCGCGCCGTGTCGATATCACCGACCCGAGTTCGTCGTCATGCTGTACGGCGACCCGCCGCACCGAGAGGAGCCGAAACGTGAAGTACATGCTGCTGTTCATGAGCCCGATGGTTGACGGGGAGGTCGTCGACAACGGGTGCAGCTTCGAGGACTGGATCCGCTACGACCGGGAGATGAAGGACGCCGGGGTCTGGGTCTCCGGGCATCCCTTGCAGGACCTGACCACCTGCACCACCGTGCAGGTCAACCCGGACGGCGAGCGCACCATCACCGACGGGCCGTTCGCCGAGACCCGTGAGCTGCTCGGCGGGTACGACGTCATCGACGTGCCGGACCTCGACGCCGCGCTGGACTGGGCGGCCCGCAGTCCCGGAGCCGTCGGTACCGGATCGGTTCAGGTCCGTCCGATCTTCGAGATCGACGTGCAGGTCTGACGGTGCAGGGCGAGGGGGCAGCCGTCGGCTCGTCGGTGGAGGCGGTGTTCCGCGAGGAACGCGGCCGACTGCTCGCCTCGCTCGTGCGCCGCTTCGGCGACCTCGACCTGGCCGAGGAGGTCACCTCCGAGGCCATCGAGGCGGCGCTGACGCACTGGCCGACCGACGGCGTCCCGAGCCGGCCGGGCGCCTGGCTGCTCACCACGGCTCGGCGTCGGGCCGTGGACCGGCTGCGGCGGGACCGGGTGCTGGCGACCCGGCTCGCCGTACTGCGGGCGGAGGCCGAGCGGGCCGATCATGCGCCACCCGCCGACGCGGACCGCGACCTGCCCGATGACCGGTTGGCGCTCTTCTTCACCTGCGCGCACCCGGCGCTGGCCGCGCAGGATCGCGGCGCGCTCACCCTGCGGTTCCTGGCCGGCCTCACGACCACCGAGGTCGCGCGGGCCTTCCTGGTGCCGCCCGCCACCATGGCCCAACGACTCGTCCGCGCCAAACGGAGGATCCGCGACGCGCGTATCCCGTTCCGGGTGCCGGGACCCGACGAGCTGCCCGGTCGGCTGCCCACCGTGCTCCAGGCCGTCTACTCGGTCTTCACCGAGGGGTACGCGGCCAGCTCCGGCCCGGATCTGCAACGGATCGACCTGGCCGAGGAGGCCATCCGGCTGGGCCGGATCCTGCGCCGGCTGCTGCCGGCCGAGCGGGAGGTCGCCGGGCTGCTCGGTCTGATGCTGCTGGTCCACGCCCGACGGGACGCGCGTACCGGGCCGGACGGCGCCATGATCCTTCTCGACGACCAGGATCGGAACCGCTGGGACCGTCAGATGATCGAGGAGGGGCGCGGGCTGGTGGTGGTCGCGCTGACCGGCCGAGCGCCCGGCCCGTACGGCGTGCAGGCCGCCATCGCCGCGCTCCACGACGAGGCCGCCGACGTGGCCAGCACCGACTGGCCTCAGGTGGTGGCCCTCTACGACGTGCTGCTCGGTCTGGTGCCCTCACCGATCGTGGCGCTCAACCGGGCCGCCGCGGTCGCCATGCGGGACGAGCCGGCGGCGGGGCTCGCGCTCCTCGACGAGCTGGCCGACGAGCCCCGGCTGCGCGGCTACCACCCCTATCCGGCGGCGCGGGCCGACCTGCTGCGCCGGCTCGGCCGGTACGACGAGGCCGCCGCCGCGTACCGCAGCGCGTTGACGCTGGTCGGCACCGAACCGGAGCGCGCGTACCTGCTCAGCCAGCTGAGAGCCGTCACCGCCGAGTGAGCTGTACCCTTCCCGGGTGAGTCTGCCGCTGCCTCCCGGGCCGTTCGCCGCGTACCTGTTCGACTGCGACGGCACCATCGTCGACTCGATGCCGCTGCACTACCTGGCCTGGCAGCGGGCCCTGGCGGAGTGGGACTGCGAGTTCCCCGAGGACCTCTTCTACGCCTGGGGTGGACGGCCCACCGCCGACATCATCGTCGCGCTGAACGAGCAGCAGGGTCTTGCCATGCCGGTGGCGGCCGTCGTCGAGCGCCGGGAGAGCTACTACCAGGAGTTGCTGCCGCAGCTCGCCGCCGTGCCCGAGGTGCTGGCGCACATCCACGACGCGCACCGACGGGTCCCGTTCGCCGTCGTCTCGGGCAGCACCCGCGCGTCGGTCACCGCCTCCCTGGAGGCGCTCGGCCTGCTGGACCGGTTCGACGTGCTGGTCTGCGCCGACGACTACACCCGGGCCAAGCCCGACCCGCAGGCGTTCCTGCTCGCTGCGGAGCAGCTCGGCGTACCCCCGGAGTCCTGCCTGGTCTTCGAGGACACCGACCTGGGCATCCAGGCCGCGACGGCGGCCGGCATGGCCTCGGTACGCGTGCCGCAACAGCGCACGCCCTGACGTCTCAGGCGACAGTCAGCAGGAGCTTGCCGGAGTAGGACGTCTGTAGGCGCTGGTGCGCGTCCCGCACCTTGCCCAGTGGGAACTTCTCCGCGACGTGCACGACGAACGGCCCCGCCTCGATGAGTTCGTTGAGGCGCTGCAACTGTCGAGGGCTCGACTCGCCGTCGTACGCCCGGACCATGACGCCCGGCCGTTCCTGCGGCTCCGGCCGCACCCCGTGGGCGAACGCGACAACCCCTCCGTCGGCCAGCGCCTCGGTGAGCCGGTCCAGCGTCGCGCCGCCGGCCATCGCCAGGATGGCGTTCACCCCGCCCGGCGCGGCGTCCCGGATCCGGGTCAGCACGTCGGTCATGTCGCCGTGGCCGTCGAGGGACACGTCGGCGCCGAGCCGGGTCACCAGCGCGACGCCGTCCGCCCCGGACGCCACGGCGATCACGTTCAGCCCCTGCCGCTTCGCCAACTGCACGGCCAGGTGGCCCTGACCGCCGCTCGCTCCGAAGATCAGCAGCCAGTCGCCGGCCGACAGGCTGATCGCGTCGAGTCCGGCCAGCGCGGTCAGCGCATCGGTGGGCATGGCACCGGCGTGTTCGGGGGGCACGCCGTCGGGGACCTTCGCCGCGTACTCCGCCTTGACCGACGCGTACTCGGCGTAGAAGCCGCCCTTCGGGCGGGCGGTGGCGGAGACGTAGACCAGGTCACCCACCACCAGGCCGGTCACCTTGCTGCCGGCCGCGATGACCGTTCCGGCGCCGTCGGAGCCGGGCACGATCGGGAGCGCCGAGCCCTCCGGCACCAGCACACCCTCGCGTTCGTACGCGTCCCACACCCCGACGCCGGCGCTCAAGACCTTGATCAACACTTCGTCGTCGGCGACCTGCGGGATCGGCAGCTTCCGCAGGGTGATCACCTCCGGCCCGCCGAACTCGTCCAAGGCCGCGGCCTGCATCCGCTCTGGCACATCCCCGTCAACCATGTGGATTCCCTCTCCGTGCCGGCGTCACCGTCGCAGCATGCCGGCTCGGGAACGGGCGTGGCCCGGGGCCGAGCGCCGTTCACCCACAAGGACGAACGCCCGCGTCCGGCGGGCCTGGCCGGGCGTAACCGGGGCGGGCACGGGAATCTCCGGGTACCCGCCGGGCGCGAGCGCCAGCCGTTCGACGTTGAGGCCGGGCGCGTCGCGCTGGTCGCAGGACCGACGGAAGGGGCATCGTGCACGCTCCGTCGACGCGGGCCACGGCCTGGCTCCTGGTGGCACTCGCCACGGCCTCCGGCTGCCTCGACGTGATCTGTCTGACCAAGCTCAACGGCTACTTCGCCAGCGTGATCACCGGCAACCTCGTGCACTTCGGCCACGCGCTCGCCACCGCCGACACCAGGTCGCTCGCCGGGGCGGTGGTGGCGGTTGGCGGGTACGCGGCGGGCGTGGCCGCTGCCACCGTGCCGTTGCGCCACACTCCACCGGGTTGGAACCGCAGTACCGCTGTGGTGACGTCTGCCGAGGCGGTGCTGCTGCTCGGCTTCACTGTGGGCTGGTTCGCCTGCTCGGCACGTCCCGGGTACGGCTTCGGGCTCGTGCTGCTGGCGATGGCGGCCGTGTCGAGCGGCATCCAGAGCGTGATCACCGTGGCCGCCGGCGTACGGGGTGCGTCGACCACCTACCTGACCGGCTCGCTGACCGAGTTGGTCCGGCGTCGCGTCGTCGACCCGCACCGGTTCGCCGACGTGGGTGGCGTCGGCCGGCTGGCGGGGCTGGTGGTCGGCGCCGTGCTCGGCACCGTGGTGCTGCGTACGGCCCCGACCTGGGCATCCGTGCCGGCGGCGGTGCTGGTGATCGCCGTGATCGCGCTCGCGATCGGCCTGACCCAGCGGGCCGGAGCCGCCGCCGGCCGAAGCCAGCCGAGGTGACCGGAGCCGCGATCAGGAGGTCTGCGGCTCCGGGCCACGAAGCGCCTGCTCGACGGCGTCGCGTACGCGGGCGTCCTCACGCGCCTTGCTCTGCGCCCGGTCGCGGCGTCGGTACAGGTACCCCCCGACGAGCACGGCGATCAGCACGACGAGCACCAGCACCAGCATCCAGGGCAGCGCCCAGCCGTGCGCGGTGACCTCGACCGGCTTGAGCGAGGTGGTGGAGCCCGAGGCGTCGGTGAGCAGGGGTGTCACTGTCGCCGTCGCGGCCAGCGAGATGGTGGGAGCCACCTTGTGTACGGGCACCGTCACGTCCCAGCTCTCACCCGGAAGCAGTTCCGGCGGCGCGGCGACGTCCTCGGCCCGCACCCGCAGCAGGCCGAACGGGCCCGAGACGGTGACCGCCTGCTTGCCGGACAGAGCCGCGTTGCCGACGTTGTGGACCTTGTAGGTGATGGTGGCGTCACCCTTGCTGAACGGGTTGGTCGGCCCGGCGTACGTGACGTGGAGGTTCTCGATCGCGAGGTTGGGCTTCAGCTCGCCGCCCACCCGCAACTTGATCCGGATACCGAGGCGCCGGTCGACGTTGATCCCCTCAGCCTGGTCGGCCTGCGTCAGTGTGGTGAGGATGCCACCGACGTAATCCCCGGGCGTGGCGTTCTCCGGAACGTTGACGGCGAAGGGGACCTGGGCGGTCTTTCCGGGCTGGATCACCACACTGCCGGCGTTCGGCTTCACCCAGGCGCCGATCGCGATCGACTTCTTGTCCTTGGTGAGCAGGTCGAGCTGGCCGGCGTCGGTGGTGAAGCCGTCGGCCGCGTACACGGAGAGGGTCAGCGGCGCCGGGCCGCGGTTGGCCACCACCATGGCGTCCTCGACGGCAGCGCCCGGGTTGACGTTGTAGCTGTAGCTGGACCGGGCCTCGCCGTAGCCGTTGGAGGCCGTCCGGACCGTCCAGGCGACGTTACCGTCCGCCGCCGGAGCGGGACCGGCGCCGACGCCGACGGCCGCGACGACGGCGAGCAGGGACAGTGCGGTGGTACGAAGGGCTGTCTTCCAGCACGTTACGGACGGTTGCATCTCAAGTCCTTGTGGTGATCTTGGTAGTGGGTGAACCGGTGGCGGGGTAGGCCCCGAAGGTGCCTACCCCGCCGAATAGAACAGTCCGGTCAGCTGCTCAAGGCAGTGATCGTGAGGGTGGTGCGGTAGCTGCCCTTCGCGATGCTGTCCGGGATCTTCAGGTCCAGGTCAGCGCCGAGCTTGGCGCCACCACGCGGGTGACCCTGCGCGGCCGCGGCGAGCGCGCTGGAGACCGAGAGGCCCTTGCCCTGGTCGTCGAGGGACGACAGGACCGGGGCGCCGGCCTCGGCGCCCGCGCCGGCGTCGAGCACGTACGGGTTCCAACCGAGGTAGGAGCCGGAGAACTTCTTGTCGGCGTCGGAGAAGTCGCCGACGTTGGCCGAGATCGACCACGGGGCGAGCGACCGGCGGCTGTCCGACACGAGGATCGGGTTGATCTTGCCGTTGGCCTGGAAGTAGGTGCCGTTGCGCTCCTGCGCGGTACCCAGGTCGACAAGGCCGTTGTAGCCGTCGATCGTCCAGCCGAACTCGCCCGGAGCCGGGTTCGGCACGTTCACCTGGATGGCCTGGCCGTCACCGTGGAACGGGTGCACCGTCACGTTGTCGACGATCGAGCCGACCGGCTGGCCGTCAGGGGTGTTGACGCAGGAGAGGCCCTTCTCGACGGCCGCGTTCGGCGCCGCGCAGGTGCCGCTGCGAACGTTCGCGAGAACCAGCTTGTCACCGCGGACCTGCACCTTGACGTAGCTGCGCACGTGCTCCTGGTTCTGCACGGAGTTGTACCAGTACTTGTTCGGGTCCAGCGGGTCCGGACCGTTGCCACGGATGCCGGTGCCGGTGGTGTCCGGCTTCTTGATGTCGTAGTACTTCGAGCCGGAGGCCGAGTTGGCCGTCACGTAGATGACGCCGCCCGGGCCGGGGAAGACGTCGGCGGCACCCGGCTGCTCGGCCGGGTTCTCCTTCTGGCCGTTCTTGATGGAGTAGCTGCGGGTGTAGCTGTGGTCGTGGCCCTGCAGGACCATGTCGACGCCGAGGTTGGAGAACGCGGTGGTGAAGTCTTCCCGCCGCTGCTTGTTGTCGGTGTCGGTCGCGTGGCTGGCCGGCGAGTAGATGGAGTGGTGGTAGACCAGCACCTTCCACTTGGCCTCGGAGCCGTGCTTGTTGATGACGTCGGTGACGTACGCGACGTGCGCCGCGTCGCCGCCGGCCGAACCGTCCGCCGGGTTGACGTAGCTGTTGCTGTTCAGGTCGATGAACAGCACATCCTTGTGGATGAACCAGTAGTCGCCGCCGGACCGGGTCGCCTGGTCCCCGTTGTAGTACGCAGACGAACGGTCGGTGTTCGGGGTGAAGTGGTGCTGCTCGTAGGACTTGCCGCCGACGTCGTGGTTGCCGATGGTCGCGACGAGGGGAATCTGACGCAGCTGCTCGGGGGCCAGGAACGAGGTCCACTGACCCTCGTCGTTGGCGCTCTCGACGTGGTCGCCGGCGGAGACCAGCAGCTCGGCGTTCGGGTTGGCCGCGGTGGCGACCTTCAGGGTGTCCTCCCAGCCGGCCTGGTCCTTCAGCCGGTCCCCGGAGGAGCCGATCTGCGGGTCGCCGAAGAACAGGAAGTCGTAGTCGCCCTCGAAGTCCTGCGTCTTGAAGGCGTACGCCGGGGACCAGCTGCCCTCGGCGCCGACCCGGTACGAGTACGCCGTCTTCTCACGCAGGTTGCTGATCGTGGCGTGCCTGTTGAAGCCGGTGGTCGAGGTGTTCGCGGCACCGACGGCGTCGAAGCTGACCGCGCCGGCCGGGAACTCGCCGTTGACGATCTCGGCGGTCGGGGCGAGCTGGATCTTCTGCGCGGTGTCGGCGGAGGAGTACCAGCTCACGATGCGCTGGGTCTCGTTGGCACCGACGCCGAGGACCACACCGGTGATCGTGGTGGACTCGGCCGCGCTCGCGGTGGCCATCAGGCCACTGCCGAGGGCCGCGCCCAAACCGAGGAAACCGGCTGCGACCCCGGCGACCAGGCGCCGCCGCACGAGCGCGGAGGCCCGTGTCGAGGTGCTCAATGTCATCGACATTGTTCCCTTTTCAAATAGAGACATGGATTGTGCCTTCACCCGACGCTGGGGAAGCAGTTCCACGGTTTCGCCGCCCGATGAACCGATCATGAACGTGATCTTGCGAAAGACTGCACTTCACGAACTACTTAGCCCTGCTCATGATCCAGAAATGCGCTGCACAAACCAGATCATCCCCATAATGGACACGGCTGCGGAAACAGCCCCGGTCGCCCAGAGGCCGGCTTTCGGCGCATGACGGCGCAGCACGAACAGCAGCGGAAAGACCAGAGCGATAATCGTCAACTGAACGACCTCGATGCCGACGTTGAACACCAGCAAGGACCACAGCAGGGTCCACGACCACGCCTCGTCGATACCCAACGCGCCCGCGAATCCGAGGCCGTGCACGAGGCCGAAGCAGAACACCACGCCGAGGCGGATCCAGCCGGCCCGATCCAGGCCGAAGTGGCCGCGCCCGGCCGTCTCCAGGTCGGCCGCGTGCTCACCGCGCCGCCAGATCCCCCACAGGTGCCAACCGGCGACGACGGCGATCGACAACGCGATGATCGGCTCCACGATCACCCCCGGCACCTCGACCAGGCCGAGCGCGGCGAGCAGGAACGTCACCGAGTGCGCCAGTGTGAAGCTGGTGGCCGCGAGCACGATCTCCCGAAGCCGCCGAGACCCGGCGATGAGCGCCAACAGGAACAGGATGTGGTCGATCCCGGTCAGCAGATGCTCGGCACCCAGGAGGAAGAACTCGCCGAACCGCTGGTACCAGGCCTGTGCGGTCGAGAAGGACGGGTTGGCGGCGTCCAGCGCCGCACTGCCCGAACGGCCGTCGATCTCGTAGGTGACGATCGTCTTCGTGCCCTTGACGTAGCCCTCGCCATCAGGGAAGAGGCCACTGCGCACCACGTGCTCGTCGACCCGCTCCGGGCAGGTCCAGTCGAGCAGCAGGTTCGCGTACGGCACGCCCTCGCGCTCACCGATCGTCGCGTCACCCACCTGGCTCGGCAGGCAGGACGCACCCCGGGAACCCACCGCGAACCGGTCGGAGACGTACCGGAGAACCGCCGACGCGTGACCCTTCAGTGCGGCGGCCTGGGCGGCGGTGTCGCCCGCCTCGAACGCGGCGGTTCCCGCCCGGAAGAGCGGGTCGTCGTCGCCGGCATCCGCGGCGGATACGACGAGGAGGTCGTATTCGAGCTCCACGCCGGTCCGAATGTGACCCTCATCTCCCGCCGCAATTTTGGCGTACACAGTCGACGAGAAGCCGTGCGCGGAGGCCGGTGTGATGCCCAGAAACGGAACCACCGCTGCGGCGAACCCGACAGCGGCGACGATAACGGTACGGCGGATGCGGCCTGACATTCGACTCCCTCGGTTGGCCAGTGCACGTTGCATGTCGTGGGTGAACATCAACCCGCGCACCGACGAACCGCCGGAGAACAACTTCCCCGAACGACCGCCCACCGATTACCGGTGACCGGAATTGAGATAGGAATACGAAGAAGTACGCGCTCTTTCCGCCACCACCCGGAGGACGATCACCTTGCGCCCCCCGCTTCGGGCCGTTGCCATGCTGGCCGCGACCGCCGCGCTGGTCACCGCCTGCAACTCCAGCGACGACTGGTCCGAGCCACGTCCGGCGCCCAGCGCCATCGGCGCTCTCGGCAGCGGGTTCGTCGACCCCTCGACGAAGCCCGCGCCGGAGGCGACCATCACCCCGCAGCCCGGCTCGTGGGCCGACGTCCACCCGCCGAGGGACTACCGGGTCGTCCTGTTGACCAGCGGTGCGGACAACCCGACCAAGGCCCTCGTGACGGCGGTGAAGGAGTGGGCCGACGACGAGCACGTCGATCTGAGGACCATCGTCGTCGGCAATGCCCACGACGCCGTTCCCAGCATCGCCAAGGCGATGGAGATGGGCCCGGACCTCATCGTCAGCGCGGGCAACGACCTCATCGACGGGCTCGCACTGGTCACCCCGAACCACCTGGACGAGAAGTTCCTCGTGGTCGGCGCGGAACTCGCCGAGCCCACCCACAACGTCACAGCTGTCGACTGGGACGGCGCGTCGTTCCGTGGCGAGGGGCTCGGAATGTCCTCGACGTACGACCCGAACTCGTTCACAGCGGACCGGTGCGCGGCGGCCATCCGGGCGGGCGTCGCCGCGGTCCTCAACGATCTGACCGGGCTCGTGGTCTGGCTCTGACGCTCGGGCTCCGCCGCACGGCCGCGCGGCCCGGTGCGGAGGCTGCGCACCTCCGCACCGGGCCTGCGGGTCACCCTGTCGAACAGGTGGGAGTCATCCCCGCACCGGTGCCGTTGCCCTGGTAACCGAACTCGGTCGACTGCCCGGCCGCGATCGAGCCGTTGTAGTCGACATTGGTGAACTGAACGGTCCCGGTGCTGCCGCTCCGGTTGGCGCTCCAGATGCTGGTGATGCTGGCACCCGACGGCAGAGTCATGGTGACCGTCCAACCGTTCACCGGCGCGGTGCCGGCGCTCACCCGCACCGTGGCGACGAAACCGCCAGTCCACTGGTTGACCGACACCGTCGCCGCACAGCCACCACCGGTCGGCGGCGGCGTGGTCGGCGGCGGGGTGGTCGGTGGGGTGGTCGGCGGCGGGGTGGTCGGTGGGGTGGTCGGCGGCGGGGTGGTCGGGCCGTCCGCCAGGACCGGGGTCGACCAGTCCCGCCAGTCGGCCAACCGGCCGAGCGCCCTGCTGGAAATCCGGATCGCACCCGGCTCGTTGCCCGTCTTCAGCAGGAACTTGCGGATGTTGTTCTGCAACGGGGTACGCCACTCGGGGCGGTTGGCGCAGTGGCTGCCGTCCTGCACGTCGGACCAGTAGGTGATGTTGTCACCGGCGCCGAGCGCCTTGTAGACCTCGGCGCCGCCCAGGGCCGCGACACTCGCCGACCGGGGGCCGAGGTTGGCGATGTGCGGGTTGTCCATGATGAACAGTCCGCGCGGCGCCACCATGGCGACCATCTCGTGGGTGTCCACCGGGAGCCGGTTCGGACTGCCGGTGAAGGAGCCGAACGCGTCACCCAGCCAGGGTTGCTCCCCGTACGCGCTGCTCAGGCTCTGCGCGCCCTCACCCGGGATACCCCGGAAGATGGGGACGCCAGCGCTGCCCGACTCGATCGGCATGGTCAGGGCGATGCGCTGGTCGAACACACCGATAGCGAAGGCGCCCTTGCCGTAACGGGAGCACCCGGTGACGCCCATCGCGTCCGCCTTGAGGATTCTGCCGTCGGACTGCTCGATGACGTCGATGATCCGGCTCACGCCCCACCCCCAGGCGGCGAGCAGCCCGGTGCTGCTCGATGAGCCGTAGATGCTGTAGAACGCGCCCTGCTTGTTGTTCCGGGGAGTGCCCTCGCGGCCAACTGCCAGTGGGTCGTAGCTGATCACGGCAGCGCCGGCGGCCTTGATGGTGGCCGTGTCGGCACCGAACCCGCCGACCACCACGACGGCCGGGAACGGACCGGTGCCGCTCGGCAGCTCGACCCGCGCGGAGAAGCTGCTGCTCCTGCCGTTGTGTGCCACGTTGACCGTGACGGTGCTGTTGGACACCGTCCCGGTGACCGTCGCGGGTTTGGCGGGCTTCTCGCCGAAGACGAACTTCTCGGCAAGCTCCTTGATCTCCGCCCGCCGGCAGCGCCAGTCGGATCTGCTGGTGATGGTCGTCCCGTTCAGCTTCTTGAAGGGATCGGGAAGCTTGGCGTTGGTGGGCAGCGAGCCCAGGTCAGGCAGACCGGACACGGCGCAGTCGACGCCCTCGTCCTCCACCGCCGCGGCCAGCGGGCCTACTGCGGCCTGAGCATTTGTCGTTCGTGTCACTACCGATACCGATCCGGCGACAGTGAGCGCTGCCAGCGCCAGCACGACGACCAGGAACCGGTTTCTGGAACGGCCCCAGGGGATGGTCACTAGAGGTCTCCTTCCGAGGTGATGGTTACGGAAAGGGACGAAGCGAGATCGATGATCACGATTGCCAGCCACGTCAAGCCTGAATCGACTCATCGCCGGGTGTCAATGCTTTTCCGAAAGTTTCGGCTCGCTGCATCGAAACTTTTCGACGCCGGCATCCGGCTCGACGGCCGGCATCAGGTTCGCCGCGCACCGACGGCACCATCATGGCCCGCTGGCGGGGCCGCTCACCTCGGCCCGCGGTCCAGGAACTCGTACGTGGTGGTCAGGCCCTCGGGCAGGTCGGGGACCAGCGCGTTGGTGCCGTCGACCACCTGGACGTAACGCTTGCCCTGGAAGATCGAGTAACTGCCGTCCGGAACCTGATCGATCCGGAAGAGCTGCGTCGAGGCGGCGGCATCACACGCCCGGCCGCGCACGCTGCCCGGCGCGGCATCGTGCACGACTGTCATGCAGATCGCGTCGGCACTGGACGCCAGGAGGATCCGGTACCTGTCGCCCTCGGGGCGCAGCACCCACAGCGCCCGATCGTCGATGCCCTGTTCGGTGGTGGCCCGCACCTGATCGCCGTCGCTGTCGATCGCCAACGCTGCCCCACGCATGCCGGGCAGCACGATCTGGACCTGCCGCCGTCCGCCGAGGATCTCCTGCGGTCCCGCCGAAGCGGTCGCGGAAGGGACCACTGGCGGTGCGACCTGGGAGGCCGGACCACTACCAGGCGTCTCGACGGTGTCGCGCACCTGCACCACAGCGGTGCCGGCGGCGAGCGCCACCACGGCCAGTCCAACTGCACCGACGGCCGCCCGACGCCGCCGCCGCCTGTCGCTGCGGTGCCGCAACGCCTGTGCCCCCGGCAGCGTGGCGACTCGCCGGACCTCGTCCACGATCGCGGTGAGATCGTCGCGCGGATCAGCCATGGGAGGTCTCCTCCTGGTGCGCATCGGTCAGCAACCCGGCCATCGCTCTCCGACCACGGGCGAGGTACGTCTTCACGGTTCCTACGGGGGCCTGCATCTCGGCTGCCACCTCCGCGACGCTGAGGTCGTTGAGATGGTGCAGCACGACAGCCCGCCGCTCGTTGGCGCTCAGCCGTTGCAGCGCCTGCAACAGCGCGACGTGGTCCTCGTTCAGCCCGGGCACGCCCTGGTCGACCGCTGCCCGGCGGTGCGCGCGTACCCGGTTGAACGCCTTGCGCCAGCTGCTCACAGCGATCCGGGAGGCCACCCGACGGACCCACGCCTCCGGACTGTCCGTCTCCCGCACCGTCGCCCATCGCTGCCAGGCCCGCATGAACGCCTCGGCGACGGCGTCCTCCGCCTCGGCGCGGTTGCCCGTGAGCGCGTACACGTGACCCACGACCCGACCCGCACAGGCCGCGTAGAGGGCGTCGAACTCTTCGGCGTCACGCATCCGACCGGTGCCCTCCCATGCCTCGTCCCCTGGTCACCGCCGCATGGAACTCGCCAGGGTGGACCGGTCACGTCGGCGCGGGGCGCGATTGTGGCCTCTGTCACACCACTGTGATCAACCTGACGACCCGGTCGGGCGTCATCGTGCCGACCCGGGAGACGCCCGTGGCGGAGAGGACGATGTGCGACGACGGCAACGACGCGCCCTGACAGCCGGCGTACTCGCGACAGCGCTGGTTGCGGCGGGCCTGATCGCCCAACCGGCGAACGCGCAGGAAACGCCGACGCCCACGGCCCCTGGCACCCACGGAACATTCACCCTGATCACCGGTGACCGGGTTTCGCTCGACGCGGCGGGGCGACCACAGATCCAGCGCGGGCCGGGTCGGGCCGGCATGCGGTTCGTGAGCAGCCGGGAGGACGGTCACCAGTACGTCATCCCGGTGGACGCGATGCCGCTGGTGCGGGACGGACGGCTCGATCGACGCCTGTTCGACCTCAGCACGCTCGGCAAGTTCGGCTACGACGACCGGGCAGCCGAATTGCCGCTGCTGGTCGCGTACCCCGAGAACATGGCGGCGCGGGCACGGACCGCGACCACCGGGGGTGCCGGGCGGGTGCGGGCCGACCTCCCGGCCGCGCACGCGCTCGCGGTCCGGGCGGACCGGGACGACCGGGTGACCCTCTGGACGTCGCTCACCCGAGGTACGCCGTCCGCGCGCACCCTCACCGCGGGGGTAACCCACATCTGGCTGGACGGTAAGCGCACTGTCTCCCTCGATCGCAGCGTGCCGCAGATCGGTGCCCCGGCGGCGTGGCAGGCCGGTTTCGACGGCACCGGCGTCACCGTCGGAGTGCTGGACACCGGGATCGACGCCAGCCACCCCGACTTCGCCGGCCACCTCGCCGAGGTCCGGGACTTCACCGGCGGCAACGACCCCGCCGACTCGGTCGGCCACGGCACCCACGTGGCGTCGACGATCGTCGGCAGCGGCGCCGCCTCCGAAGGCAGGTATCGCGGGGTCGCGCCGGGGGCGAAGCTGCTCGTCGGCAAGGTCTGCGCCACCACCGAGTGCCAGGACTCGGACATCATCACCGGCATGCAGTGGCTCGCGCCACAGACCCGGGTTGTCAACCTGAGCGTGGGCGGCGACGACGCACCCGGCCTCGACCCGCTGGAGACCGCGGTCCAGCAGCTGAGCCACCGGTACGGCACCCTCTTCGTGGTCGCCGCCGGTAACGAGGGGAAGCCGAAGTCGGTCTCCTCGCCGGCCTCCGCCGACGACGCTCTCGCCGTCGCCGCCGTGGACGCCAACGACCAGCGGGCCTACTTCTCCAGCCGGGGTCCGCGCGTCGGCGACAACCACATCAAGCCCGAGATCAGCGCGCCGGGCGTCGACATCGTGGCCGCCGCCCCCGGCGGCGACTACGCCACCATGTCGGGTACGTCGATGGCGACCCCGCATGTGGCCGGCACCGCAGCGATTCTCGCCGGGCAGCATCCGGACTGGACCGGCCCGCAGCTCAAGGCCGCCCTGATGGACTCGGCAAAGCCGACCGGCGAGAACACCATCTACGAGCAGGGTGCCGGCCGGGTGGACATCGCCCGCGCTGTCGCCCAGCCGGTCGCCGCCGACGTCGCCGCCATCGACTTTCCAGTGCAGCGTTGGCCGCACGCCGACGACACCCCGATCACCCAGGTCGTCGGCTACCGCAACACGGGGACCGCGCCGGTCACACTGACGCTGGCCATCGCTCCGGCCCCGGCCGGCATGCTCACCGTCAGCCCGACCACGCTCGTGGTGCCGGCCGGCGGCCGCGCCGAGGCGACGATCACGGTGGACACCAGGGTGGACGCCCCGGACGGCGTCTACCAGGGCGCGCTGACCGCGACCGCCGCCGGCGACCTTCGGGTACGGACGCCATTCGTGCTGAACCGTGAGATCGAGAGCTACGACGTGCGGCTCAACCACACCGGACGCGACGGCAAGCCGGCCACCGAGTACACGACAGTGGCGGCGAACCTGACCACCGGCGAGTTCAGCACCCTCCCCACCACACCGGGCGGTGGCGTCCTGCGGCTGCCCAAGGGGCGGTACGCGTTGTACAGCACCATCCACGAGGGCGCCGTGTCGACCCTGCTCGCGCAGCCGGTCCTCGACGTACGCGGCCCGGTCACCGAGGCGGTCGACGCCCGCAACGCCAAGCCTGTCGCGGTGACAGTGCCGCAAAGCGACGCCGCGCCGACCTCGATCAACGTGAGCGCCAACTGGGACGACGGCATGCGCTACCCGGGCGTCCAGCTCAGCGGAGTCTCCTTCACCGACGTCTTCTTCGGCCGACTCGGGCCCGCCGTCACGGCACCCGAGTTCACCGCGACGCTGGGCGTCGGGCTCGCCCGACCGGGCAGGGACGGCACCTTCCGCAACAGCCCCTACACCTACGACCTGGCGTACGTCGCCAAGGGCGACATGTTCACCGGCCTGACCAGGAAGCTGTCGTCGAAGAACCTCGCCACGGTCAGGACGACCTACCGCAGCCAGTCCACGACGACGACGGGAACCCGGTTCCACCGCGCGTCGGCGCCCGGCGGCGCGGGCCCGATCGGGTCGAACACGCCTGTCGACCTGCCGTTCAGGGGCACCGAGTACTACAACACCGACGGCGGCATCGTCTGGACGTCCACGTTCGTCGAGGGGGACAACCTCACGACGCAGGATTCGACCTTCAGGTCGGGGCGTACGTACACCCAGACCTGGAACGCGGCGCCCTTCGGGCCCTCAGTGACCCAGGCGCCGACCCTGTCACCCCTGGGGTACGCGGGCCGCGACGGCGACACCATCTCGATCGCGTCGGTGCCCCTGTTCGGCGACGCGACCGGTCGCCCCGCGAGCCGCGACGACCAGCCGGTGCGGTTCCGGCTGCTGCGCGACGGTAAGGAGATCGGCACCTCGGACAGCCCGTGGGCCGAGTTCGCGGTGCCCGCCGGGAAGGCCACCTACCGGCTGGAGGCCACCGCCACCCGCGGTGCACCTGACACCCTGTCGACGTCGGTCTCGGTGGCCTGGACCTTCACCTCGGCGCACACCACGTCGCCGGAGCGGTTGCCGCTGAGCACGGCTCGCGCGACGCCAGTGCTCGACGACAGCAACACGGCACGGGCCGGCCGGGTCATGACGATCCCGGTGGCGCTGGACCGGCAGGCTGGCTCGAAGGCCGCACCCAACCGGATGCTCGCCGTGTCCGCGTCGTTCGACGACGGCCGGACGTGGGTCGCCTTGCCGGTGATCCGGAACGTCGCGCTGATCAGCCATCCGCGACGGGCCGGATTCGTCTCGCTGCGACTGACCGCCACCGACACCGCCGGCAACGCTGTCACGCAGACGATCCAGCAGGCCTACCGGATCGCCTGACGCATTGCCCGGTCCGGGGTGGCGGCTGCTGGAGCCGCCACCCCGGACCGAACCTCGGTGCCTCGACACCTCGGTGCCTCGACGCCTCAGGCGGTGAGCGCGCCGTCGACGGCGATGGACGCGCCGCTGATGAAGGTGGCCTCGTCGCTGAGCAGGAACGCGGTGAGCGCGGCGACCTCGTCGGAGGTGCCGGCTCGTCCGGTCGGCTGCGCCGACAGGTGGCGCTCGGCGATCTCCGGGGCCTGGCTGACCACGCCCTGCCAGAGTGGGGTGTCGATCAGGCCGGTGACCAGGGCGTTGACCCGCACACCGGAGCGCGCCACGTCCAGAGCCGCCGAGCGCGTCAGACCGATGACCCCGTGCTTCGCCGCGTTGTAGGCGGCCTGGGTCCCGTCGCCCCTCACGCCGGAGACCGAGGCGTTGTTGACGACCGCGCCACCGCCCGAGGCGATGATCGCCGGCAGCTCGTACTTGAGGCCGTAGAAGACGCTTGTCAGGTTGAGGGCGACCGACCGGTGCCAGTTGTCGCTGTCGGTCTCGCGCACGCTGGCCATCGGGCCCCCGCCGGCGTTGTTGAACGCGCCGTCCAGCCGCCCGTACTCCGTCACAGCGGAGTCGACGAGGCGCGCCATGTCCGCTTCGACAGTCACGTCGGTGGGCACGAAGAGGGCGCTGCCGCCCGCGTTCCTGATCCGCGCGACGACCTCCTCGCCCCGGTCCTTGTCCCGGGCGCCGATGACGACGCGGGCCCCTTCCGTGGTGGCCCGCTGGGCGAACGCCAGGCCCATGCCCTGCGTGCCACCGGTCACGATCAGCACCTTTGCTTCCAACCGTCCAGACATCTCGTCTCACATCCACTTCGACTGGTGAGCCGCCACAGGGGGCCCGTGGGGCTCTTCGTGAGACGGAACGCTAGCCTTTTCTGGAACGTTCGACAAAGTAACGGCACTCACATGCGATGCCTCTGCCGACCCTGTTTCCTCCCGATTTGTCGGCCCTCGGTGCCAAGCCCGGCCGCAAGGGCCGGTGGATCACCTCGTGACAGCCCTGTAATCGCCGGCACATTCTTTGGCGGTCGTTCCACAACGTGGTTAACGTTAGGCGAGTCGCTCGAATCACCCCAAACCTCTCTTAAGGATCACTCATGCCCACAGGTCGCACCGCCCCGGAGTCCCAGCGGTGGAAGGCTCTGTTGTTCATCTCCATCGCTCAACTGATGGTGGTGCTCGACGGGGCAGTCATGAACATCGCGCTCCCCTCGGCGCAACAGGCGCTGCACTTCACCGACGGGAGCAGGCAGTGGGTGGTGACCGCGTACGGTCTGGCCTTCGGCGGTCTGCTGCTTGTCGGTGGCCGGATCGGCGACATGGTCGGGCGCAAGCGCACCTTCCTGATCGCGCTGGCCGGCTTCGCGATCGCCTCGGCAATCGGCGGCCTGGCCGTCAACGCCGCGATGCTGCTGCTCGCCCGAGCACTCCAGGGTGTGTTCGCGGCTCTGCTCGCGCCGGCCGCGCTCTCGTTGCTGTCCCTGTCCTTCACCCAGCCGAGGGAACGCGCGAAGGCGTTCGGCGTGTTCAGCGCGGTCTCGATCGCCGGCGGCGCTGTCGGCCTGATCGTGGGAGGGCTGCTCACCCAGTACCTGAACTGGCGCTTCGCGATGTTCGTCCTCGTGCCGATCGCGGTCATCGGGATACTGGGCGCCAGTCGCACCGTCCACGACGACGGCGAGCGGCACCGCGCCCGACTCGACCTGCCCGGCGTGCTGCTGGCCAGCTCCGGACTCGTCGGCCTGGTCTACGGGTTCGGTGTCGCCGAGAGCCACGGATGGTCGGCCGGGGTGACCATCGGGTCGTTCACCGCCGGGGTGCTGCTGCTGGCGACCTTCGTCGTGGTGCAGGCGCGGGTCAAGTCCCCGCTGTTGCCACTGCGCGTCCTGACCGAACGCAACCGGGCCGCCGCGTACCTCTCGGTTGGACTTGCGATCGTCAGCATGTTCGGGATGTTCCTCCTGCTCAGCTACTACTTCCAGCAGGTCAAGGGATGGTCGCCGGTGCTGGCCGGTCTGGCGTTCATGCCGATGGCAGTGCCGCAGGCGATCGGGGCCACGCAGATCGGCGCTCGACTCGCGCACCGGATCGCCCCCCGGCCGATCATGGTCAGTGGGTATCTCGTCACAGCGGTGGGTCTGGTGCTGCTGGCAGTGCTCGACGCGGACAGCGGCTTCCTGGAGATCGCGTTCGCCGAAGCCGTGATCGGGCTCGGCATCGGCACCGCCTTCATGCCCGCGATGAGCATCTCCACCCACGGCGTCGAGCCCAAGGACGCCGGTGTCGCCTCCGCGATGATCAGCTCATCGCAGCAGGTCGGCGGGTCGATCGGCACCGCCCTGCTGAACACCATCGCGACCAGTTCGGCAGCCACCTACCTGGTTTCACACGGTGGCCCGGCGGCGCAGGCCCAGCAGCGGAACGAGGCGCTGATGCACGGCTACTCGGTCGCGTACTGGGTCGCCGTCGGCTTCGTGCTCGCGGCGGCCCTCGTCTCCGTGGCCATGGTGAACGCCGACGCCCCGAAGCACGTCCCGGCCCCGACGGACGCCCTCGGGGACGTCAGCCCGGTGCCCGTGCACTGACACCTGTCGCACGTGTCGATCCGGTCCGGTGACCGAGGACACGGTGCACTGACTCCGCCGACAGGGTGGAATCAGTGATGTGAGCAGAGAAGGCACCGGCGAGTGACGTCGTGAGGTCCACTCTTTCGACCCGCGATCCGGGTTCGTCCAGCGGTGACGCGACGCCGGCGGCGAACGAATCGATCCGGGTGACGCCCGCCCACCGGCAGCGCTGGGCGGTGCAGATTATGGCTGTCACGCCCGACGACCAGGTGCTGGAGATCGGCTGCGGTCGGGGAGCCGCCGTCTCCCTGGTCGCCGACCAACTCACCACCGGTCGGATCGTCGCCATCGACCGCGCCGCGACGATGGTGCGGCTCGCGACCGAACGGAACCTGAGCCACATCGACGCCGGCAGGGCCGAGATCCGGCGAGCAGGGTTCGAGTCGGCCGACCTGCCTACCGACCACTTCACCAAGATCTTCGCGGTGAACGTCAGCCTCTTCTGGTTGGGCGACGCGGCGCAGCAGATCGCTCGGGTGCGCAGCCTGCTGGCGCCGGGAGGACGGCTCTACGTCGTTGGCGAGCGCCCTACCGAAGCGCACGCCACCGCGAACCTCGCCGCGACCGAACTACTGCTCGAAAGCCACGGTTTCGCCACGTCCACGTCGAGCGCCACCCGTGGTCAGGGCCAGGTGCTGACCTGTGTCACCGGCACGCTGATCCGGTGAGCCTGGGCCTGTCGCAGCGTTGACATGAGCCGGGCGGGCTCGGCGTGACGCCGAGCCCGCCCGTTCCGGGTCAGTCGAGCTTGTTCAAATCGGTCAGCGTTGCAGGGTCAGCAGGCCCGGCCGGTACGGCAGCAGGCCGTAGTCGACGCCGTCGGAGCTGGGGGAACGACCCTGGTAGAGCAGTTGCAGGTTGCAGGCGTCGACGGTCATCGTCTGGTCGGCGTTGGTGCGCAGCAGCTCACCGTGGCTGATGTCGTTGGTCCAGGTCGCACCGCTGTTGACCTTGCCCGCGAACGGGTTGCTCTGGGACGCCGCCTGCGGCGTCCACGAACCGTTCAGGCTGGTCGCCGTGAACGAACGGAAGTAGCGGCCCGTCGAGCCGATCGCCTCGACGATCATGAGGTACTTGTTCAGACCCTGCAGCTTGTAGACCTGAACGGCCTCGAACAGGTTGTTGGTGGTGTCGCTCATGATGGTCGTGTAGCTACTGCCGAAGTTGCCCGGGAAGTTCCCGATCGGCATGCTCGCCCGGTAGATCTTGCCGTTGTCACCGGCGAAGAACAGGTACATGTTCGTACCGTCACCGATGATCGTCTGATCGATCGGACCGGTACCGGAGCCGGTGATGCTTCCGGTGAACAGCGGCTGCGCCGCGGACCAACCGTTCGCGTTGGTGGGGTTGGTCGAGGTCCGGTAGGAGAACGCCGTGCCACCCCACTGGTAGGTGAGCACCCAGATGTTCTTCGGCGCGAAGTAGAAGAGCGACGGCGCGACAGTTCCGGAGTTCATCGTGTTCTGGGTGGCCGAGGCCATCTGTGAGTAGTTCGAGAAGAGGCTGAAGTTCATCGAGCCCCAGCTACTACCGAAGTCGTGCGTGGTGGCGTAGACCAACTGCTGGCCGTTGTACGGGGCGACTGTGAAGTCCTTCAGCGACACCCAACCCGACTTCGGGTTCGCCAACACCCCGGTGGAGGACCACCGGTACGTCGACGGGAGGTCGCACGTGCCGCCCGGCGGCGGGGTCGTCGGCGGCGGCGTGGTGGGGTCGGTCCCACCGCCGACGCGGACGAACTGCCACTGCTGGTTGGCGCCGTTCCAGTCGTCGTACTGCACGATGTTGCCACCGTCGGCGGTCGAGGCGCCCTGCACCTCCATCACCTTGTTGCTGTTCCGGTTGATCAACCGGACGTAGCCGCTGTCCGAGTCGGCCAGCCGGAACTGCTGGTTGGTGCCGTTGAGATCACTCCACTGCACGATGCTGCCACCGTTGGCGGTCGAGAAGCCCGAGACGTCCAGCACCTTGCCGGACAGCCGCGACTTCACCCGGTAGTAGCCACCACCGGAGTCGACGAACTGCCACTGCTGCTGGTTGCCGTTGTTGCGGGCCCACTGGGTGATCCGGGCACCGTCATTCGTGGCCAGGTTGTAGACGTCCAGGGCCTTGCCGCTGTTGCGGTTGACCAACACGTACCACGCGTTCGTGTCGACCGTCGCCGCGGCGGCGGGTGACGACACCACAGTTACGGCGGCACCACCGACCATCAACGCCGCAGCGCTGGCGGCGAGGATGCGGGGCAACCACCACCGTCGCCGCCGTGACGGCGTTGCGATCGATGGAGACCTATCGAGGGCAGACATGATCCTCCTCCAGTGACCAAGAGCCGAACGGCCTGCCCGAGGATGGGCGTACCGCGACGCGTGGCCGAGCGCGCAGACGTCAGATAGTTAGCGTTAACAAGACGCCGGCGAGCTGTGGCGCACGCCTGATTCGAGATCGACGAAGCAGGGCTTGCCCGGAAAGCCGAGGTCTCGTCGTCCTTAGGCATCGACTGTGAGCGATAACATGCCGTTCGTCAAGACGTAATGCGCTGGGAACATCTGCTGCTGCCGGGCTGCGGACCTTGGGGTGAAACGACTTGAACCGCATTCCCGCAGGCATCGACCCAGATCCCCCGCATGGAGCACCGCCGAGCCCTTGAGGAGGCCCCACGAGCGCGTTAACATCGACGGCTGCCCATCGCCCGCGGCTTGCTGGCGGTGCCGATGAACGCAGCCTGACGGGTCGACCAGGAGCGCTGGCGCGGCGACGGTGAGAAAGCGATCACCTGCGAATCAGAGCCGGCCGGTGGCTGGTCGGGGTACGTCCGACTCAGACAGCGCCTCGATCCACAACCCTGAACGTGGTGTTCAGCGGCGCGTCGCCGAGAAACTCGACGACGATCTCTCTTGGCCGGGCTCCACTGCACCGGGCCGTACTCGTCGCTGATGATGGCGTGGGCGGGGGCCCGGAACTCCTCGTCTTGAGAGAGTTCGGCACGGACGACCTTGACCGCCACCCGCCGACCCTGCGGCGAACGGGCCAGGAAGACACTGCCCATGCCCCCGTCACCGAGCCGGTCGAGCACCTCGTACCCACCGAGGCGTGCCGGGTCACCGAGACGCGACCCGTCGCTCACGCCAGATGCCCGCAGAGCGCGACCACCGCGCGAGCCGTTCCGCCCATCACCCGCACCCCTCAGGTCACTCCGATGCCGGCCGCAGCCCATCGTCCGCCCACCGAACCCGGTCGATGCCGTCCGGAGAGTGGACAGGCAGGGGACGACGGTGGTCGGACCATCAGCGATCCGACCACCCGACGCCGCCGCAGAGGTTATCGGCGGCTCCACTGCTGGTTGGCCTGACCGGTGCAGGTCCAGAGGACGAGCTTCGTGCCGTTGCCGGTACCCACGTTGTACGGGTCCAGGCAGAGGCCGGACTGCACCCCTGTGATCGTGCCGTTGGCGTTGACGTTCCACTGCTGGTTCGTTCCGCCGTGGCAGTCGTAGATGGTGACCAGGGTGCCCGGCGAGGTGCCGTAGCCGGCCGCATCGAGGCACTTGTTGCCGTACACGGTCAGCGTCTTGCTGCTCGTGTACGTCCACTGCTGGTTGGTGCGGCCGTGACAGTCCCACAACTGCACCTGGGTGCCGTTGGTGGTCGAAGAGCCGGGGACGTCGACGCAGCGACCGGACAAGGTACCCACGATCGCGGTGGTCTGCCCGGTGCCGCTGCCCGGGTTGCCGATGCTGCCGGGCACCGACTGCAACGCGCTGTACCAGCGGGCGGCCATCTTGTCGTAACCGCCGGAGGTGGGGTGGACGCCGTCGATCAGATCGGCGGTGGTGAGTGCGCTGTGCATGTCGACCAGGCGTACCTTCTTGCCGGCGTTCACCTTGCTCTGCACGATGCCGGGGATCGCCGCGTTGAACGTGCGTGCGGCCGCGTCCTGGTTGCTGTTGGAGAGCGGGATGATCTGCGCGACGAACACCTCTGCGGTGGGAGCCGTTGTGGTGATCCGGTCGATCAGGGTGGAGAGCCGGTTCGGCGCGGTGCTCACGTTGTAGTTCTGCAGGATGTCGTTGGTGCCGATGTGCAGCAGAACGGTCTGCGGCCGCTGGGTGTTCAGCCAGCTGACGATGTTCGCGTCGATCTGGTCGATGCGCCAGCCGGGATGTCCCTGGTGGTCGTGGTCACCCAGGCTGGCAGGCCCGTTGAACTGCGACCCGACGAAGTCCACCGTGTACCGACCGTTGACGAGCCGCTGCCAGAGCCCGATGCGGTACCCGCCCGGCACCTGGGTGCCCTCGGTGATGGAGTCGCCGAGGGGCATCACCCGCACCCCGCCGTTGGATTCCGCGTTGGCCGGTCCGGTCGAGGTCAGCACCCCGGCGAGGACAACACCGAGTGCGGCAGTCGCCGCGAGCCATCTTGCCCTCGTTCGCATAGATTTCTCCCCTGCAGTGGTAGTGCTGACCGAGGAATCAGGCCGTCGCGACCGTCGCGACATCGGCATGACGATGCCGTCGCAGCACTGGGACGGATTGTTAACGCTAACAGCGATTCCTGTAAATTCTTGTCGCTGACCTCGCCCACGTCAAGCGGGCCAGCAACCCGGGTCGCGACGCGGACCCAGCTCGATGCCCGCCGTGCTGGTCCGAGCGACTGATCCACTCCGTTTCGCGACGTCGGGCGTGTCCCGACGCCAGGGACGCCCCGGCTTCACGAAAGAGGAGTGGATCACGCACCTGTTGGAGGCGGTGATGCGCGCCGAGCGCGCCGGCCTCGACGCCGGTGGGGCAGGTGAAAGCGCGTGGGGCCATCGGATCGCCTGTGGCGGTTACGTCGAATGTAGGTCTTTTTCGCATAAGACCGATTGATGTGAGCTTCGCTCGACTACCTTCGCCTTGGTGGCGATAACCGATTTGTCGCCTTCTGCACCGACTGCGACGTGCGGAAAACATGGTGTACGGAGAAGGGCTGGGTAGCTCGATGTCCAACTATCTACACCCGAAGATGAGCGAAGTGGCGGCCGACCAGGCCCCGCTGCCGAAAAGGCGGCGGGCGCGTTGGCTCGTCGCCGGGGCGGCCGGGTTGACCGGGGTGCTCGGTCTGGCCGCCTTCACCTCGGCGGGAGTGAGCGGGGCAGCCGGGAAGGACGACGGCAGCCCGTCGAACGCCGGAGCGCAGGTCCTCGCCGACGGCAGCCGGGGCAGCGGCGACGACCACGGAGGCCAGGACCCGGGTGGCCGCGACGGCAGGGACCACAAGAAAGAGGACGACCATCGCGACGACTTCCGGTCCGTACCCTGCAACGCCGACGAGCTGATCGCGGCGATCGTCCGCGCGAACGCCGACTCCGGGGCGAAGCTCCGCCTCGCCGAGAAGTGCACCTACACGCTCAACAGGTCAGCACCCCAGCCACCGGTGCCCTTCGGCGCGGTCGGCCTGCCGATCATCACCCAGCACGTCGTGATCGACGGAAACGGATCCACAATCGTCCGCGCGGCCAACGCCACCCCGTTCCGGATCCTCGAAGTCGGAACCGGCGGCGACCTGACACTGCGCGACGCCACCATCAAGGGCGGCCTGGCCGAGGGCGGGATCGGCCAGGGCGGCGGTGGCATCCGGATCGACATCGGCGGCAGGGCCGTCATCGAGAACACCGAGGTGGTCTACAACCACACCAACGGCCCGGGTGGCGGCATCGCCAACTACGGCGTCACGAAGATCCTCGGCGGAGACGACCACGGCAACAGCAAGGACTGGGACAGCAAGGACAAGGACCGCGCCAGCACCATCAGCAACAACAGCGCCGTGTTCGACGGGGGCGGCATCTACAACAACGGCAACCTCACCGTGCAGAACACTCGACTGAGCTACAACAACACGATCGGCACCTTCAACATCGTGCCGATCGGCGGCGCCGGCGGCGGGTTGTCGAACAGCCAGGTCGCCGTGCTCGACAACGTCCGCCTGGACAACAACACCGCGGGCTTCCGCGGCGGTGGCATCCGCGGCGGCCTCGACTCCACCACCGAGGCCAGGAACGTCGAGATCAACGACAACCGAGCCGGCAGCGAGGGCGGCGGAATCTTCACCGACGGCGACTTCCGCCTCAAGCACGGCAACGTCCACCACAACGAAGCCGGCCAACGCGGCGGCGGCGTGTTCAACCAGATCAACCAGTTCGTGGCCGAAGAGAGCCAGATCAGCGAGAACGTCGCCAGCACGAACAGCACCATCGAACACGGCGGTGGCGTCTACAACGGCAGCGGCACCGTCGTACTGCGCCGCACCCACGTCGACCGGAACAGGGCCATCGGCTCCAGCTCGCAGGGCGGCGGCATCTACAACAACGCCACGCTCACCCTCACCGAAAGCAAGGTCACCGACAACATCTCCACCCTGGCACCCGGCGGGATCTTCAACGACGGCGGCCAGGTCACGGTGGACCAGCAGACGGCCATCACCGGCAACCGGCCCACCAACTGCACGCCCAGCTCACCGCCGGTGCCCAACTGCTTCGGCTGATCACCCGCTCGCCCCGACACCCGGGTAGCAGGAGATAGGCATCCGGTCCCGCACTGGTTCGGTCACGCAGATCGGACCCGTTGCGGGACCTGATGCCTTCCAGCGGACACCGTGCGACGACGCGCTGCTACTCCACCGCCAGCCGCAGTCCCAGCGCGATCAGGATGCCGCCGGTACCGGTGTCGACCCAACGGCGCACGGTACGACGGCGTCTCAGCCAACCTCCGACCCGACCGGCGAAGACGCCCACCCCACCGTCGATCAGGAACTCCAGGCAGATCAGGATGGCGCCGAGCACGGCGAACTGGATCCACACCGATCCCAGCGACGGATCGACGAACTGGGGAAGAAACGCGACCGAGAAGATGATCATCTTCGGGTTGGACAGATTCGTGAGGAAGCCCGTGAGGTAGGCACGGCGAGCCGAGATGGGCGCGCCGTCACCGGTGGACACCACCAGGTCACCGGACTGCCGGATCATCTGGATGCCCAGGTAGGCCAGGTAGACGGCACCAGCGAGGCGCAACGCGGTGAACGCCTCGGGCACCGCCGTGAACAGTGCGCTGAGCCCGGCGGCCGCCGCGATGACGTGGATGGCCTCGCCGGTCGCGATGCCGGCCGTGGCGAGCAGCCCGGTACGCGGGCCACCACGCATCCCGGAACCGAGGACGAACAGCATGTCCGGACCCGGCGCCAGCGTAGCGACGACAGTGGCGAGCGTGAACGCGGCGAGCAGCCGCGGATCCAGTGGCACCCAGTCAGGTTGGCATACCGCCCACACTCGGGACAATGGATGCCCGTACCGACAAATCCGCGCCACCGTCCGGGCCGGCGCCCGGCCCCCCGCCGTTCGGTAGCTGATGCGACGCGCCACCCGGGCCCTGTCCGGGAAGACGATCTGACCGCAGGACACGGCCGAGCAGGCCCCTGTCGATCTTGCCGTTGGCGGTGAGCGGCAGGGCCTCGAAGCGGGTGAGCCGGCGGGGCACCATGAACGGAGCAAGCGTGGCCCGCAACATGGCCAGCAGTTGCTCCTCGTCGACCACCGGCCCCTCGTAGGCCAGGTGCAACTCCACACCGCCGGTCGGCACGGCGAGGGCCAGGGCGACAGCCTGCGCCACCTCCGGGTGTCGCCGGGCGACCGCCTCGATCTCGCCGAGCTCGACGCGGTATCCGGAAACCTTCACCTGGTGGTCCAACCGGCCGAGGTGGATCAACCGGCCGTTCTCCTGGCGGACCCGGTCTCCGGTCCGGTACCAGTCCGATCCGGACGGCGTGCCATGGCGGAGCCGGTAACTGCCGGAGGCGCCGGTGACGAACCTGTCGATGTCGTCCGCCGGATCGAGATAACCCGGGAACCGCTGCGGGCCCCGGACGCACAGCTCTCCCTCGGCTGCGGGGCGCAGGTCCTCGTCGAGCAACAGCCAGTCGACCGCCGGGTAGGGCTCCCCGATGGGCACGGTGCCGTTCGTGGTGGCCGGCCAGTCGGCGGGCGATGCCGGCAGGCGGTAGCCGGTGCAGGTGACTGTGAGTTCGGTGGGTCCGTACATGTTCTCGATGACGCTGTTCGGCGCGGCAGCCCGCCAGGCGGCCGCAGCGTCGACGGACAGCGGCTCGCCGCAGAACATGCTCCATCGCAACGTCGGCATGCGGTCCGGGCCCAACTGCCGTAGCCGCCGCGCGATGGCGATCACCGACGGCACCGAACTCCAATGGGTGATCTCGCGTTGCCTGACGAACCGGACCGCCGCCATCAGGTCGGCCGGTTGCGGCACCACCACCGTCGCTCCAGCGCCCCAGGTGGCGAACAGGTCGAAGATCGACGGGTCGAAGGTGAGGTCGAACATCTGGGACACCCGGGCGTCGCTGGTCAGCTCCGCGCGTGCGGCCACGGCCCGCAGGAAGGCGAGCACGTTGGCATGGGTCACCGGCACACCTTTCGGCGTACCGGTCGACCCGGAGGTGAACATGAGGTACGCCGGGCGGGCCGCGTCCGCCCGGCGTGCCGGCACCCCGTTGGCAGGTGGGAGCGTGGCGAGAGCACCGTCGTCGACAGGTAACACCGGCACCGCACCGGCGCTGCCACCGGCGTCGGCGAGGACCAGGTCCAGCTCGGCCGCCGTGGCGACGGCCGCGGTCCGCGCGGGCGGATACGCCGGATTGAGCGGCACGACCGTGGCGCCCAGCCGGTACGCGGCGAGATATCCGGCGTACGCACCGGCGCTGCGAGCCGCGAGCAGCCCCAGCCGGCGCGGGGGCTGGCCGAGCCGGCGCACCACCGCGGCGGCGACCCGGCCGGCGAGATCGTCGAGTTCCCCGTACCGGAGCCGGTTGGCTCCCAGGTCCAGCGCGATCCGATCCCGATGCCGGGCGGCGGACTCGGCGAACCAGTCGTACAGCGTGTTCACGCGGTCGTCCCCTCGGTGATGATCCGGTCGAACGCGGCACTGACCACACCCGGTCGGGGCCGCCCACGGTCGGCCGACTCCACGGCGAACCGCAGGGCCCGCGGGAGTTCCTCCCACGCGGAGACAGCCGCAGCGGCGACCGTCGGATCGGTCAGCCCGGCGGCCGACCGGACCCGGTGGCGGAACAACTGGTGCCGGCTGGCCGCCCACAGGTCGTCGGCCAGAGCCGCGAGCCTTGCCCGATCCTCGACCACCGCGGCGAGATGCGTCACCGCGTCCGAGCCGGTGAGCCATCCCGGCTCCACGGGAGTACGCACCGCAGCGGTCCGGGCCAGCCAGCGGTACTGCGATGGCGGTGGCACCTCGACGGGCTCGCCGAGGGCGTGCCGATCGCGGTTGGCGACCGCACCGGACGCCGTGGTGACCGGCGTGAGCAGCACCTTCAGCTCGTCCTCGGTGACCTGCCCGTGGTACGGCCGATGATCGCCGTGCGGGGTCGTCGCGGCGAAGTGGTCCTCCACCTGCCAGCAACCTCCGGGCCGGCCGGTCAGCAGCACCCAGTGCGGCGTCGCGCGGCGCTGGTACTCGGGAGACCAGGGCAGCTGTTCGGTGTTCGCGACCGCCAGGACCTTGCCGTGGGTCTCCAGCTCAGCGGCGATCCCGGCCGTGGCCTCCGCCCACCGGGCCGTCCCGACATATCCCAGGCTGCCACCGTCGATACGGCTGTGGTGCGACAGTGCCGTCGTCGCGGGGAGGACCGCGAGACGAACCGCGTCGGCCAGTTCGGAGCGCAGGTGCGGCCGCCCGGGTGCCAGGTAGGCGGCCAGGTTGCTGGTGTAGCAGCTCAGATCCGCCCAGTTCGTCATCGTTCCCCCTTCCCGGACCACCGTCACCATGCGAGATCGTGCAGGAGGTCGTCGGCCCGGTCGGCGAGCAGCTCACGGGCCACCTCGCCGACACCGCCACCGATGCCGAACACCGCCGCCTCCGTGCGCAGCCGCTGGACGCCGTCGTCGACGAACCCGTCCGCGCCGTGCAGGCGGGCGCATTCACCGAGCACGTGGTCGACGGTGTCGGCGGTGGCGATCTTCACTCGGGCCGCGGCTGCGGGATCGTGGCGCGTGGCGACCAGCGGGCCGGCGGTCACGCACACCGCGCGGAGTTCGTGGACGCGGGCAAGGCATCCGGCCACGTGTCGCCGTACGCCCGGGTCCTGCCAGAGAGAGGTGCCGCCGTCGTCGGGCCGGCGCAGGCGTTCCACGGTGTCGGCCAGCACACGCCGGCACAGGGCGACCGCCCACAGACCACCGGCCAGCCGTTCGGTGGCGATGTGCCGGGCGAACAGTGCCATCCCCCGGCCACGGCCGCCGACCACGGCGGTGGCGGGGAGCTGTACGCCGGTGAACGTCACGTCGCCGAGCCCTGCCCCGTCGAACAGCTCGGTGCGGGCCGGGGTCACCGTTACACCGGGAGCGCCGGCCGGGACCAGCACGAAGCTGAAGCTGGTGAAGTGCCTGCCCTCCTCGTGCCGGGCCAGCACGAGGAACGCGTCGGCGGTACGCGCGTTGGTGATCCACCGTTTCGCCCCGGTCAGTGTGAGCCGGTCGCCGTCGATCCGGTAGCCGCTGCCCAGCGAGCTCAGCTGCGAACCACGGCCGCTGTCGGTGGCGGCAAGCGCCAGCACCGCCCGCCCGGCGGTCACCTCGGCGGTCAGCGGATGATCAGGCAGTGCTGTACGCAGCAGCGGAAGTGCCGCCGCGACCTGCACACAGACGCCCAGTGTGACCCCGATCGGCTGGGACGCGTCCACCGCGGCCAGCAGTCGGCCGAGCCGTTCCGGACTGACCCGTCCGTCCGGCTCGTAGAGGGACGCGATGACGCCGGACGCCCCCAGAGCGGGCCACACCGGACGGTCACCGGTGAGGGCCCGGGCCAGCGCGTCGCCGGACCCTGTCGTCCGCTCACCCACCAACATGGGTGACCTTCCGGTCGAGCAGCACCTGCCGTCCGTCGGCGAGGTCGAGCCGGTCGTTGTGGTAGTTGAGCGACGCCGACCGCAGATCCCGCAGGACCCGTTCGAGGTAGGTGTCCGAGTCCTTGAAGTAGCCGTGCCGCAACCCGACCGCGTCGACGAGTTCCTCGACGGCCTGCCGGCACGACTCCGCCGCGGTCACCTTCAGGCCGTTGAGCAACATCTGCACCGGCGCGGTCGACAGGTCAACGTCGTCCTCGACGATGCGCTGGGCGTGCCGCAGCAGCGCGTGGACGGCGTCGATCCGATGGCGGGCCCGACCCAGACGGGTCAGGAGCAGCTCGGACTGATGGTCGAATCGACGCCGGCCGTCGGGGCTGCGCAGCAGGGTCGCCACCCGGGACAGCGCCCCGGCGGCGGCCCCCAGCCAGCAGGCGGCCCAGCCGAGGTGGGCCAGCGGCGAGAAGAGGGCCAGCGAGATCTCCCGGAACCCGTGCTCTGCGCCGATCAACTGGTGACGGGGGACCGTACCGGTGAGCCGTAGCGCCACACTGTGGCTGGCCCGCATGCCCATCGGTTGCCACTGACCCGACTCGGTGATCTCCAACTGCTCGCGCTCGGCATAGACGAGGCAGACCTGCCCGGGTACGTCGGCGCCGGGGCTGCCCATGGTGATGAGAAAGCCGTCGGCGTAGGCGCCGCCGGTGACGATCGGCGCGAACCGCTCGATCAGCAGTCCCTCCCCGGTGTCCCGCAGCGGCGCGCTCGCGGACAACAGGTGACCGCCGGTGCCCGCGGCGGTGGTCACCGACGCCAGATAACGTTCGCCAGCGGCGATGCGCGGCAGAAGAGTGGCCCGCAGCTCATCGTCGCCATACCTGGCGACGGTGGCGACCTGCTGGCAGTGCATCGCGAAGATCAGAGCCACCGACAGATCGGCGCGGGCCAGCGACTCGGCGCAGTCGATCAGTTCTGTCGGGCCGCCGCCCAGCCCGCCGTACGCGGCCGGCACGACCAGCGCCAGCAGCCCGGATGCGCGCAGTTCGGCCAGCGCCTCGGTGGGGAAGACCGCCTCGTCATCGGTACGCCGGGCATGTTCCCGGGCCACCGCCGCGACCCGTTCCACCCGGCCGGCCAGGTCGACGGCCGTAGCCGCCACCGCCGTCATGAGGCGTCACCGCGAGCGTTGCACACGGCCGCCCAGAGGCTTCCGGCAGTGGCGAACGTGCTCTCGGTCAACGCCTCGTCGGGAAGGCTGACGCCACAGTCGTCCTCGATGGCGAAGAGCAGTTCGATCGACTGCATCGAGTCCAGGCCCAGATCGTGCAGTGAGGCGTCGGCGGTGATCTGGTCGGGGGTGGCGTACTTGAGGAAACGCGACAGCAGCGCGACGAACTCCGGATTCACAGCGGCTCTCCCAGGGAGATCGGGGTACGGACCAGGTCCATCCGGGACACGTGCCAGGTGGCCGGTTCCGGGGCGGTGGAGTCGAGAACCACCTCGGCCGGCAGCGGGTGGCCCAGGAAGGCGAGCAGGCTCGCGTCCAGGCCGTAGGCGCCGACGTTGGGTACAGCCAGCAGGTCGCCGGGTTCGAGCCGGGGCAGTTCGACGCCCCGCGCCCATACGTCCAGCGGAGTGCACAGCGGGCCGCACACGGTGGTCGGCACCGTGTCCGCTGTGGGTGCCGCAGCGTCGACCGGGATCAGGCTCGGCACCAACGGTGGGAGGCGGCGCAGCCCCGACAGGCCGCCGAGGTGGTTGATGCCCGACTCGAGGACGACCAGGTAGCTGCCGTGCGACGATTTCGCGTCGAGGACCCGGGTGAGCAGGGTGCCGGCGGTACCGACGAGATAGCGGCCCGATTCAAAGGCGATCCGGGGTCGGCCGACCCGCCAGTCCGGTACCTCCGCGTCCAGCAGGGCGGTGAGCGGCTCACGCAGCCCGGACAGGTCGAGGCGACCGCCGGCCCGGGCGAACGGCGCACCGAACCCGCCGCCGAGGTCGAGCACGTCCAGGCGTACCCCTTGGGCACGCAGCACCTCGCGCAGGTCGGCGGCGGTTCGCAGGCTGCTGGTGAACTGGGCGAGCAGATCGCCAACGGTGGTCAGGTTGGTGCCCATGTAGAGGTGCAGCCCGGTCACTGTCACGTGCGGCCGGTGCCCGAACCGCTCCGGGGCGGTCGCCACCCAGCGGGCGTCGGCACCGAACGGCGACGACACCCCGGTCATGGTCAGGCCGGGCCGGGACGCGGGCGCGTCGGCGTTGATCCGCAGCAGGCACCACACCGGCACGCCGGCCGCTTCCGCACACCGGTTCAGCTGGTCCAGGGCGTTCGGCGAGTCCACCGAGAAGTGCCGCACGCCCCCGGCAAGCGCGGCGCGCAGATCGAGGTCGCGTTTGCCGGGACCGGCGTACAGGATGGTGCCGGGATCCCAGCCGGCCGCCAGGGCGGCGCTGAGTTCGCCCGGCGAGCAGACCTCCGCACGACTGCCGGCGTCGCGCAGCGCCCGCAGCAGTTCCGGGTGCCGGTTGGCCTTCACCGAGTAGTACGTGTCGGTCCCCTCGGGCAGGGCGATGCGCAGGGCGGCGAGGTTGTCCCGGGCGGCTGCCAGGTCGTACACGTAAGCCGGGGTTCCGGCGGTGGCCGCGACCTGGCGGGCCAGCTCGTCGTCAAGCATTCTCGGCCACCAGGGTGGTCAGAGCCTTGCGGTCGATCTTGCCGTTGTGGGTCAGCGGCAGACCGTCGACCACCACGCACCGTTGCGGGATCTTGAACACCTCGAGGTGGTCACGCAGCCGGTCCAGCACCGTCTCCGCCGCCAGCTCCGTGACGGCGACCAGCACCGACCGCACGCCGTCGCGCGGTGGCAGGACCGCGACGGACGTGACCCGCGGTATCCGGCGAGCGGCGGCCTCCACCTCGGTGGCGCTCACCCGGTATCCGCGTTCCTTGTAGACGTCGTCGGTACGACCGTCGACGTAGACCCAACCCCCGGTCTCCACCCGGCCCTGGTCGCCGGTGCGCAGCTGGGTGGTGAGGCCCTCCTCCACCCGGAACCGGTCGGCGGTCAGCTTCGGACGCCGCCAATAGCCGGACATCACATGCGGGCCGCGGACCACCAGCTCGCCGACGGCACCGTCGGGCAGACGACGTCCCTTACTGTCGATGGCGAACACTTCCGTCCCGGTCAGCGGCCGGCCGCTCGACCCGGGCCGCTCCCGATCACCGTCCGGGGGCATGATGGCGACCCGCTTGCATTCGGTCAGGCCGTACATCACCTGGGTCCGCAGGGTCGGCATCCGGGCCCGCAGCGTCTGCAGCAGGTCCGCGGGCATCGCCGCGCCGGTGGTGGTGAGCAGCCGCAGCTCCGGCGGGTCACCGCCACGGCCCAGCAGCCGGGCCAGCATCTCGGCCGTCGACGGGACTGCCGCGAGCACTGTCGCGCCGGTCGCGGTGAGCGCCGCCGTCAGGCCGGGGCCGGTGACAGTCAGTCCGGCCAGGTGTATCCGAGCGCCGCTGAGCGCACCGAGGAAGAGCTGGTACAGCCCGTAGTCGAAGGAGACCGGTGACGGGCAGAACACCACGTCGTCGCGGCGATAGCCGATGGCGTCCTGGATGGCCGCGACAGCGAACAGCATCTGCTGGTGGGTGGAGACCACCGCATTGGGTCGAGCCGTGGAACCGGAGGTGTAGACGAGACACACCGGGTCCACCGTCAGCGGCTCACCTCCCGGCGGCAGCCCGTCCAGCGGTGCCCGCGCCACCAGTCCGCTGAGGTCGCCCGCCGCGGACCCGGACTCGGCCGCCAGGACTCTGACCTCCGCGTCATCGCTGAGGACCAGGGCCGGCTCACAGTCATCGAGCACATGTCGCAGCGGATCGCCGCGGAGTTGTTCGTGCAGGACGACGAAGATGACGCCGACACGGGCCGCGGCGTACAGGACGGCGGGCAGGACCACCGACGGCGGTGACACGATCACCAGCCGGTCACCGCGGCGCAGCCCGGCCCCGAGCAGCCCGGCCGCGATCCGGCGACCCGATCTCACCACCTCGGCGAAGGTGGTCCGGTCCGGGCCCGCGGTGACGGCCACGTCGTCGGGGGCACGCCGGGCCGCCGTGTCGAAGAGCTCGTGCAGCAGGGTCATCGGGCGCCGGCCCCGGCGCGGGCGACGATCCGGCACAGGCCGTCGAGGTCCTGCAGGTTCTCCGGCACGAGATCGTCGGCGGACAGCTCCACACCAACCACCCGTTCCACCAGTTCGACGATCTCGACGATCCGCAACGAGCCGTACTCGGGGGACGTGTCGAACCGGGCGCCACCCAGCACTACTGGCACGGGCAGGCGGAGGACGGACGCGGCGGCCTCGGCGACGTGCTGCCGCCACTGCTGCCCGCCGGCCGCCGGTACGGCGAAGAGCACCTGGTCCCGGTGCAGCAGCTCACCGAGTCGCCGCAGCGGGGCCTCCGACGCCGGCCGGCCGCGCTGCGCCATCCGCCACGCGACGTAGGTCTGCTGAACCAGCCCCTGCCAGGCCCCGAGATGTTCCTGGAGTTCCATTCCGCGGCTGGCGGCGTGCAGCAGCCGGGACCGGGCGAGCAGCCAGGTCTGCAGGGTCAGGCGGGCGAGCGCGGCAGCCGGGTCCGCGGCGTCGGCGTACGCGGCCAGGTATTCGGTCGGGTCGTCGAGCTGGACCGTCGGCCTCGGGTCGGGCAGCGCCGCCGTGCCGAAGCTGATCACGTCGGCGGTGTCGCCGAGTGCCGTGATCAGGTCCTTCACGTTCAGGTCCCAGTGGCCCGGTACTGCCGGCCCCCATCGGGTGTCGTTGCGGTAGGCGTCCCAGACACGTACGCCGTCATCGTGGGAGTGCACGAGGAAGCTGTGCCGCATGTGCTCCTGCCCGGCGTAGGGAAGCCACGGCAGGTGGTAGGCGTCGGCGACGACGTAGAGCGGCTCGGGCCCGCCGATCAACTCGGGCACCCGGTCCGCCGGGCAGGCGTCCCAGCGCTCGTCGACCGCGAGTCCGAGGAGCCCGGCCGAGTGATCCACCTGGTCGGCAAGAACGGGTTCGACTGTCCACCAAGCGTCGTCGAGCCGGGGCCGGAAGGCGAGCCGCGCGCCGAGCCGCAGATGGGTGCCGGGTCCGTGCCGCACGTCGGCCAGCAGCGCCAGATTGACCTGCACGCAGTCGAACAGGTCGGCGGGCAGCGCATCGAGGGCCGCGCCGAACTCGGCGGCGGCGCCGCTCATCGGGCGGCCCGCTGCACGAGGTCGACCAGGTCGCCCACGGTACGCGGCAGGGGGGCGGAGAACAGATCGTCGGGCAGCGTGACACCGAGCTCCTCTTCGATCTTGAGCAGTACGGCGAGCAGGCCCAGCGAGGTCACGTCCAGCAGCGGCCCGGCGAGCGGCTCTGTCTCGGTGATCCGACCGGCGCTGATCGTCAGCTGGGACTGTGCGATGACGACCCGCTTGACGGTGTCCGCAACTGCGGCGCGGTCGGCGGTTCCGGTGGGCACTCTGTCGCTCCTTCCCGAGTGGACGGCGGTGCCGGATCAGGCCAGCGGGCACCCCCGTACCTCACCGCGGCGTCGTGCTGTGCCGCGGCGAGGCGAAGACGTGTTGATCAGTTGCCGTAGAGGCCGGCGAGTTCCAGCGAGCGCAGCCGGTCGTAGTCGGCGATGACCTGCTGCCGGTCGGGGGCGCACAGGTAGAGCGTGCCCGGGCAGGTGGCCATGTCGGTGGTGGGCGACAGGAGGGTGCCCTCCGGGATGTTGAGCACCAGGCTGTCGAAGGACGGGAGCGCCCGGACCGCCGCCCAGGCGTCGGCACCCGGCATGACGCCGTCGCGCTCGGTGATCAGGTTGACGCAGCGCAAATTGGCGTCGAGCCGATAACCGCTGGTCCCCTGACGCGTGAATACCTCAGGGTCGGCGATCGCCAGGGCGAGGCTGTCGACCTGGTTGGTGCCGGTGCACCGGGTCAACAGCTCAGGCATCTGGCCGCCGCCGAGGCGGGCGCCGCACTCGACCAGAACCGGTCCGGACGCGGTCAGCATGACCTCCGTGTGCCCCGCGCCGGTACGGATCTCGAGCGCGTCCAGCACCGCCAGGGTGTAGTCGGCGATCTGCCGGGCGGCCGGGTCATCCCAGGCCAGCAGGTCCTCGTAGTCGTAGATGGTCCGACCGCCGGTGGAGCGCTTGTGATAGCGCCAAACCTCCACGATCCGGTGCACACCGGCCCGGCTGACCGAGTTGACGTAGTACTCGGTGCCGGCCAGGAACTGTTGCACCAGAACGAGGCGATTCTGGCGGCCGTACCGGTCGATGTTGCCGGTGATCCGCGCGTACGCGTCCCTGATCTCGTCAGGGGAGTGGCACACGTAGACGTTGTCCCCGCCCGCACTGGACGGCGGCTTGAGAACCACCGGCCATTGCCCCCGGTCACCCGCCCAGCCGAGGATCTCGTCGACCGACTCGGACCGGAAGCCGTCGGCGGCGGCCAGGCCGGCGTCCCGGATCGCCTCGTGCATGGCGAACTTGTCGCGCCGCGCCATCGGATTCCGCATGCCGTTGCCCGATGTGCCCAGGGCGGCCGACATCTGGTCGGCCAGCAACACCCCGGACTCGGCGCCGGCCACGACGATGCCGACATCGTGCTCCCGGAGCCGGGCGACTGTGGCGTCGAGGTCCCCCTCGTGCTTCAGGTCGACTGTGAATTCCTCGGGCCGGTAGCTGAGCCGCCAGTCGGGAGCGTCAGAGCGGATGTGGATGAATTCAATGCCGCGACGCCGCAGCGCGGCCGGCAGGTGCCGGCCCGCGCCGTACGCGTCGACGATGGCGCATTTCATGGAGGACTCCTTCATCGGCGGACTCCGTCGGTGTCGTACGCCGACGGCACGGTCGCAGTTACCAATCGGCCGTCGTGGCGGGCCCGGGCCAGGGTCCCGGCGGTAGCGAGTGCCACGATGCCCACGATTCCCACGATGGTCAGTGGCGAGGGTTGCAGCCGGCCGTCCAGGAACTGCATGAAGTAGGCGAAGATCGGTGACAGCGAGACGATCAGTGCCGTGGTGATGGGCTCGGTGTGCCTGATCCCGATCTGCAGTACGTAGATCGGGAGCCCGATGCCGATGACGGCCACCACCGCGCCGGGCACGAGCGCGGCCCTCACCTCGTCCAGCGAACTCGTCGCGGTCATCGCCCACCCGATCGCGATCATCAGGAAGAACCGCACCGCCAGCACCTCCTGGGGGCTGCGACCGCGATCGCTGAGCCGCTTCATGTAGGTGATGTTGGCCGCCGATCCGATCGCGCACACCACCGAGAAGAAGAGTCCCCAGGCGGCGGTGCTCTCACCGATGTCCCCGACGGCGGTCTCACCGGTGAAGGAGCCCCACACCAGGACACTGAGGAACACGCAGATCCCCAATGCGACCACGACCTCCGCAGCGATGACGGACGCCCCCCGGCGCAGGATCGCGCCGGTCACGAGGATGAACACCGGACCGAGGGCCAGGCCGACCACGTTCACCACCGCGGGCTCCAGGTTGCGGAGGGCGTAGAAGGTGGCGAGCCACGTCACGGCGGTGGTGATGTTGATGGCGACGACGTCGTGACGTGAGTCACGCAGCATGGTCAGGAACGCTGTGCCGTTGCGCACGACCTCCAGGACGAGGAAGAAGACCGCGGTCAGCGTGAAGGAGACCGCGGTGAGGCTTTCCGGGCTGACCACCTGCAGTCGGTTGCTGCCGTACACGTCCATCGCGGCGGTCAATGCGGCGAAGATCAGCAGCGGCACAATGCCGCGCCGAATCGTCGCCGATTGCCCGGTCTCCGACTGCTGCGCCATGTCCTGGCCTCCCCGTAACTGGCTGTGAACCGCGCCAGACCGTCCGAAGTGTACTTACTCCGGAACACCATGAGGCGATCGAATTCCAACCATGTGCCAGATCATCGGCCTATGGCAGATATTCCTGGCAGGCGACGCCGTTGGCGGACAGGAAGTCCAACCAGCTGTCGATCGACCCGGGGTCGGAGGTCGCCTGGTGCAGACCGGGAGACAACCGTCCGGCCAGCAACTCGGCGAGCCCACCGGCGAGGGCCACGGAGACCAGGCGAGGTGTGGCGTTCTCGGTGGCGTCCCCCTGGACGTCCATCGTGTACTCGCCGGCCCAGCGCGCTCCGTCGCCGGTAACCGCCTCCAGCCGCACGAACATGACCACCCGGTCATGGTCCTCGCTGGTGGCCGGGTACTGCTCGGCCAGCCGCGCCGCCAGGGCGGTGATCTCGTCGGCGGTGCCGTTCTCCAGCTGAGCGAAGACCGGCTGCCAGGCGTCGGTCCATCCGTCGAGCCGGACCGTGCCGCGAACGAAGGTGTCAACCTCCCAGGACTTAGGGAACTGATATGTGGTGATGTAGGGAACACTATCCCGGTTCGGGTAGACCTCGAACGGTTCGCCACCCAGGACAAGCTTCGCCGCGGCACGGTACGGCCGGTCGACGGTCAGCTCGCGCCCGCCCTCCACGAAGCGGGCGGGAGTGCCGAGTGCGGTCAGGACACCGCGCGGCGCCCAGCTGAACCGGTAGCGGAAGTCGTTCGGCACCGCGGGGAAGCTCCCGCAGTACGACGTGAACGACACAGTCGCCGGAGTGTCGCCGAGGGCCTTCTCTGCGGCCTGAACGAGCCGATGAGCCAGCAGATGATCGATGCCCGGGTCGAGCCCCGCGTCGGTCAGCACCACGAGCCCGGCCCGTCGTGCATCGGCGGCCAGCTCGGCGACCTCCGCCGAGACGTAACTGGAACTGGCGAAGTGCGCCGACTGGCGCAGGCAGAGCCGCAGCACCGTCGGGTGCTCGGCGGCCGGCAGCATGGAGACCACGAGATCACCAGGGCGTACGGCGTCGGCGAGGGCTTCCCAGCCGAGTTCCCGCGCGTCGGCCCGGCCGGTGAGCCCGAGCCGGTCGAGACAGGCCTGCGCCTTCTCGCGGCTGCGTCCCCAGACCGTGGTGCCGGTCGCGGTCGCGCAGACCAGGGCGAGCCCGCTCCCGGTCGACAGACCGGTGCCGAGCCAGTGAACCCGTCCGGTCGGCTCAGTGAGGGTGGATGTCACGACGGGCTTCCCATCAGGTCGAGTTCAGATGTCGCGGCGGCGAACCGGTCGTACGCCCGTCGCCAGACCGGCGTGTCGTCCCGCAGGGTGCGCAGGTGCGGCAGCAGGTCGGCGGAGAAGGCGGCACTCGCCTCACGCGGCAGCAACGAGGGCAGGTTGTCGATGGCGAGCAGGTCGAGCGTGGGCTCGGCACGCAGGTGGTGCACCGGACGGGCCCAGTCGGTCGGGTTCCGGTAGATCGGCAGCAGGTTGAACTCGGACGTCACGTCGCAGGTCACATCGCTGATCACCGACAACTTGCGAGCCGGGTCGTCGAGATCCTCCGAGCGCACGAAGGGCGGCGCGAGTTCGTTCGACAGCACGGTGTTGACCAGCACATCGTGGTCGAGGATCGCCCGACGGTCGAGGTCGCGGGTCTCGGCGAGGTCCCACGCCGTGGGCTCGACCCCGCCCACGGACAGCGCGTCTCGCGCCCCCCTGCCGCACCGGCCCAACGCACCGATCACCAAGGCCCGTACACGGGCGTTCCCGGACGCGACGAGAGCCTCGTCCAGTTCTGGGCGGCTCATCGTCCGTAGGGGCGGGACGAGCCGGCCCCGGAAGTGCAGGAGCGCCAACGCCGCGCCCACGTAACCGGCCCAGTAGCCGAACGCGGCAACCCGGCGGCCCGTGTCGTCGGTCAGGTATTCCAGGTCCAGCAGGGTTCCACCGGCCCGGAAGCGGCGCAGCAGCGCCGCCCCGTCACGCTGACCCTTGTAGGCGTGCCCGAAGAAGATGTGCCGGTGGCGCAGTGGCTCCGGCTCGTCGGCAGGGGCCTTGAGCCCCACGATGACGGTCTCGGCCGACGCCTCCGGCCAGGTGCCGGCCGCGACGACCCGGGCACCGGCCGCCGCGTACTCCCCGGTGTCGAAGATTCGGTGCGCCGACTCCTCGACGGTCAGCCGTACGCCGTCGGCGATCAGCACCCGGGCGTCATCAGGGGTCAGGACGGTACGGTGCTCGTCCGGGTTGATCTCTTCGCGTAACCACAGCTCAAGAACGCTCATCACACGCTTCCCGATCAGGCGTGCAGCTGTGCTACGACCACGGACCGCCGGCGAGGACCCGACTGCGGGCGCTGGTAGTGGAAGTGCTGGATCTCGACTCGGTCGAAGCCCGCAGCGAGCGCCTGCTCACCGAGGTAGCCGGTGGACAGCCAGTAGAAGCCCTTGACGTTCGAGGCCGCCTGCACCCAGGAGTCGTTCTGGGTGTCGTCGTTGGACGCCACGAACGAGGCCACGCCGGCAGGTCCCGGTTCGAGCCACGAGTGGATGCGCTTCAGGATCGGCTGAAGTCCGTTCTCGGGGTCGTACAGATGCCCGAGCACGCCGTCCATGTAGATGACCGACCACTTCTCGTCAGGCGTCCAGGTGTTCAGGTCCGCCTGCTGCGCCTCGAGGCCCTTGGCCCGGGCGAGATCGACCGCCTCCTCCAGCGCGTCAACCGCATACACGCGGTAGCCGGCCTTGGCGGTGTCCGCCTCCACGACGGCGTTTCCGCAACCGAGGCTGAGCAGACCGGTGGCCTTGTTGCTACGCAACTGGTTCACCAGGACGCCAGTCATCCAGCGGCGGTACTCGGTGGAGTAGGTCGACGGCGTCACCGAGTCGCCACGGGCTCCGCCCTTCTCCCAGATCTCGAAGAGATTCGGCTCCCCCTCGCCCTGCGGACGATAGAAATCCAGAAGTTCCGTGTTCTGTCGACTTTCCGTGCTCATTTCCCCCCCGTTTGCTACCGGTTGCTCACAGAATCACGTGACGAGTACGACCGCGCGCACCAATGGCACATCGACGCGGCGCATCGCCTTGACGGTTCAAGTGATTAGTCAGAATCCCCGTGTGTATCGAGACGACCAGGAAGCACCGGGCCACTCTCGCCAGTTCGGACTCCGGCCCGACAGAGATCGATGCAAGCACATGCACCCCTAGCTGTGCAAGCAATGTTTCCTAAGATGTGGGAACGGCGACTCGACGCCCAGGCTAAATGCCGATCGGCGACTGGAGAGCGCTCCACGTACCCCACGCCGGACGCGTGATGAGCTATCGTGCCGAAGGTCCGGCGGGTGACATTCCCGCAAAGTCGCAGCTCCTTGCCCGCCGCGTACGCATGTCGTCCCAGCACACGAAACGCCACCTTTTAAGATCACTTGCATCGATGCCAATGGAGGCACCGCATCACCTCGCCCCGCGCCACCGCCGCCCCGGACGAGCACCGTCTGTGACGAGCGCCACACGTAGCGGGGCAACGAATGTGCGGATGATGTCGGATCATGCACTTTGTCCACTAACGCGCCAGCCCGTCACCCCTCCCTGACCGGTGACCACCACGACCGGAGCCGCTCTGTGGTGAGCCGCGAATAATTGCCGGAGATGTCCGTGCCGCAAATGATGAATCGGATTCACCTCGACGACGTGGTGCGCACCTACTACCGTCGGGTCGACGCCGATGACATCGATGGGATGATGCTTCTCTTCGAACCGGACGCCATTTACGACAGACCGGGCCAGAAGTCCATTGTCGGGCGATCGGCCATATCTGCGTTCTACCGTTCTCAGCCACCTATTCGCAGCCGCCGGCACAACCTCTCATCCTTGATCATTGAAGGGTCGGAGGTGGCGGTGCACGGCACTGCCGACCGGATCACCCTGGACGGGCAGCACTCGACAATCGGCTTCGCCGACTTCTTCACCGTTTCCGGATCCGGCCTGTTCTCTCACCGCCGGACCTTCTTCTTCGTCCCATTCGCCTAGCGACTCCCATGGAGAGATCAATGAGCGCAGCTGAGGGTGCGGCGCGCGCCGGCGCGGAACTTCTGGTCGAAGCGCTGGTGCGGCACGGTGTCAACACGATCTTCGGCTTTCCCGGAGACACCAGCATCCACTTCTACGACGTCATCGCGAGGCGCCCGCAGGACGTCCGGCACGTGCTCGCCCGCGACGAACGCCACGCGGCGTACATGGCTGACGGCTATGCCCGTACCCTCCGCCGCCTCGGGGTCTGCGAAGCGCCCAGCGGCGCGGGCGCCGTCTATCTGGCCAGCGGTCTGGGCGAGGCATTCGCCTCCGGCATCCCGATCCTGGCGATCAGCACCGACAACCCGCATCGCAGCCGGGGCACCAGCGCCATCAGTGAGATCGACCAGATGGCACTGTTCAGCGGTGTGACCAAGTGGCGGCGAACCGTGGACCAGGCAGCTGACCTGCCCGGCGCGGTCGCCGAGGCAGTCACCGCAGCGACGAGCGGCCGTCCCGGCCCGGTAGTGCTGATCATCCCGGAGAACGTTCTGGAGGAGACCGCCGACCTGCCCGTCGCCACCGGCAGCAGCACGGTTCCCGCCGCACGACCCCTCGCCCCGACCGAGGCAGTGAACACGGTGGCCGAACAGATCGCACAGGCCGCACGCCCCGCGATCGTCGCCGGCGGCGGCGTGCACCTGTCCGGTGCCTGGCGCGCCCTCACCGACCTCGCGGAGCACGCGGCCATTCCGGTCGGCACCTCCATCCACGGCAAGGGCGCCCTCGCCGAGGACCACCCACTCGCCCTCGGCGTCGTCGGCGCCAACGGCGCCCGGGAGTACGCCAACGACTATCTGCGCAACTCCGACTTCGTCCTCTTCGCGGGAACCCGCGCGAACGCCACCGACACGGCCAGTTTCACGGCACCCCCACGCTCTGGCACCCGGATCGCGCACATCGACCTCTCTGCGCAGCGGGCCGGACGCAACTACCCCGGCAGCACGCCCCTGATCGCGGACGTCGGGACGGCTCTCGACCAGCTACGCCAGGCGCTACCCGCCGCCGACGAGCAGACGCGCGACAGTCGGATCCAGGCTCTCGCCACCGCCCGGCAACTGTGGGTCACGGCGAACTCGTCGCCACTGCCGGACCCCGGTGACCAGCGGCTCCAGCCGCGGGACGTGGTTCGTGCGCTGCATGCCGAATTCGGCGGGTCCACCTGGGTCGTGGCGGACGCCGGAACTCCCACGCCGTTCCTCGCCTCCTTCTGGGAATCGTCCGGCGACGGGTGGCGGGTAGTCATTCCTCGCGGTCACGGGCCACTGGGCTTCGCCATCTCGGCCGCGATCGGCGTCGCCGTGGCGCACCCCGGCGAGCGGATCCTCTGCCTCACCACAGAGGGCAGCGTGGCGATGGGTCTCGGCGACTGGGAGACGGCCGGCCGGCTCGGGCTGCCGATCACCTACGTGGTCCTGGACAACACCTCCCTCGGCTGGATCAAGATGATCCAGCACCTTTACGCCGGCGGGCGCTACTTCGCGGTCGACCCCGGACGAATCGATCCCGTCCTGCTCGCCAACGGCATGGGACTGCCCGCGGCACGAGCGTTCGACCCGGAACAGCTCAGCGTGATGATCAAGGAGGCGGCCACCGGAAGTGGCCCGTCCGTCATCCACGTCCGGGTTCCCGAGCACATGGACAATCCGCCGCCGGTGGAGGCGTGGCAGGCAGCAATCGCCGGCACCGCCACGCAACGCCCAATCCACTGAAGACCCTTGCCCCTCCGCCGGCGCGCCTGACCCTGGAACGCGTCGATATCGAAAGGAAAACGTCGTGGCACGCCGCCTGTTCACCTCCGAGTCGGTCACGGAAGGCCACCCGGACAAGATCGCTGACCAGATCAGCGACGGAATTCTCGACGCCCTGCTCGCACAGGACCCGCGAAGCCGCGTCGCGGTGGAGACCCTGATCACCACGGGCCAGGTGCACGTGGCGGGCGAGGTCACCACGCAGGCCTACGCCAACATTCCCGGCATCGTTCGCGACACGATCCTGCGGATCGGTTACGACTCGTCGAAGAAGGGCTTCGACGGCGCTTCCTGCGGCGTGAGCGTCTCCATCGGCTCGCAGTCGCCCGACATCGCGCAGGGTGTCGACGCCGCCATCGAGAAGCGCGAGGGTGGGACCGCCGACTCGCTGGACAGCCAGGGCGCCGGGGACCAGGGCATGATGTTCGGGTTCGCCTGCTCGGAGACGCCGGAGCTGATGCCGCTGCCGATCGCGCTGGCGCACCGCCTGGCCCGCCGGCTGTCGGCCGCCCGTAAGGACGGGACGATCCCCTACCTGCGTCCTGACGGTAAGACGCAGGTCACCATCGAGTACGACGGTCTGCGTCCGGTGCGTCTGGACACGGTGGTGGTGTCGTCGCAGCACGCCGCCGACATCTCGTTGGAGTCGCTGCTGACGCCGGACGTCAGCGACCACGTCATCGCTCCCGAGCTGGAGGCCCTCGGCCTGGACGTCGAGGGTTACCGGCTGCTGGTGAACCCCACGGGCCGGTTCGAGATCGGCGGTCCGATGGGTGACGCGGGCCTGACCGGTCGAAAGATCATTGTCGACACGTACGGCGGTTACGCCCGCCACGGTGGTGGTGCGTTCTCCGGCAAGGACCCGTCGAAGGTGGATCGTTCGGCGGCGTACGCGACGCGCTGGGTCGCCAAGAACGTGGTGGCGGCCGGCTTGGCCGAGCGGTGCGAGGTGCAGGTGGCCTACGCGATCGGCAAGGCCCACCCGGTGAGCTTGTTCGTGGAGACGTTCGGGACCGAGAACGTGCCGGCCGAGCGGATCGAAAAGGCGATCAAGGAGGTGTTCGACCTGCGTCCGGCCGCGATCATCCGCGACCTGGACCTGCTGCGTCCGATCTACCAGCAGACCGCCGCGTACGGCCACTTCGGCCGTGAGCTGCCGGACCTGACGTGGGAGCGCACTGACCGCGCCGCCGACCTGAAGAGCGCGGCGACCAGCTGACATGGGGCGGCTCTACGTCACCGGATCGATCGCCACGGATCACCTGATGCGTTTCCCCGGCCGCTTCTCCGATCAGTTCCTCGCGGACCGCCTGCACGCGGTGTCGCTGTCCTTCCTGGTCGATGAACTGGTGATCCGCCGTGGTGGCGTTGCCGCCAACATCGCGTACGGCATGAGCAGGCTCGGTCTACGACCGAGCCTGGTCGGCGCGGTCGGGCGCGACTTCGCCGACTACCGGTCGTTCCTGGAACGGCACGGCGTCGATTGCTCGCCAGTGCTCGTCGTCGATGGCGAGCACACTGCCCGTTTCATCTGCACGACTGACGAGCAGCAGTGCCAGATCGCGTCCTTCTATCCCGGCGCGATGGCCGAGGCCCATCGCCTGGACCTGGCCGCCGTCGTCGGTGGAGACCGAGCCGCACCGGACCTGGTGATCATCTCGCCCGACTCGCCGGACGCCATGCTGAGACACGCAGCCTGCTGCCGGCAGGCCGGCTGGCCCTTCGCAGCCGACCCGTCGCAGCAGATCGCCGGGATGCCGGGTGAGCAACTGCGTGCCTTCATCACGGGGGCCCGCTACCTGTTGACCAACGAGTACGAGTTCGACCTGCTTCTGGAGAAGTGCGAACTGACCGAGAAGGGTCTGCTCGGGCTGGTCGGCACCGTGGTGACCACGCTCGGCCCGCGAGGCGTACGGATCCGCGACGAACACGGCGACGCCACGGTGCCCGCCGCGTCGGTCCCGGTGGTGGTCGACCCCACCGGCGGTGGCGACGCCTTCCGAGCCGGGTTCTTCGCCGGCATCGACTGGGGCCTGTCGCACATCGACGCCGCCGCGATCGGATGTCAGCTCGCCTGGTACGCCCTGCAACACGAAGGTGGTCAACAATACGACGTGACTGTCGAACAGCTCTGCGCCGAGCTCGCCAAGCATTACCGTATCGACCTGGCCGATGCCGTGCGTGCGGCCGTCGGCCGCACCGACGCCAGCTGAACGCCCCACTGTCGAAGGCAGTGCGCACATGTTGCTCCATGGAGAAGCCTTGTACGAGATCACCGAGACCCGGATCTCCTATCACCGGGGTGACATCGCCGCAGAAGCGCGGATCGAGGCGGTCCTGCCAGCCGGCTCCGGGCGCTGGGCCGTCGTCACCGACGCGACCCCGTTCCACCCGGTCGACGCCGCCTGGCCGGACCAACCGGGAGATCACGGCAACCTGACCGTGGGCGATCAGGTCACCCCGGTCGTCGACACCCAGATCGTCACGTTCCGGCCGGCAGACGGTGCGGTGTCCATCGGGCCTGAGGTGACCGCACGCCGTGGCGACACCGAGCACGTGTTCGCTGTCGCTCACCTCATCGTCAAGCAGCCGGAGGAGTCCTGGGTCGGTCGGACCGCCCAGCTGACGGTGGACGATCATCGGCGTCGGTGGTTGAGCGCCGCCCACACCGGGTGCCATCTGGTGGCGTACGCGTTCAACGAGGCCACCGACGAACTGTGGAGCAAGGACGCGCCCCGGGATTCCCGGGGAAGCCGCAACTTCGACGCCGCCGCGCTGATCGACAGCCGGCACGACCTGGGCAGCAGCGTGGACCGCTATCGCCTGGGCAAGTCTCTACGACGCAAGGGTTTCGACCACGCCGGGATGCTCGCCGGCCTCGACACGTACCTCGCTCGCGCCAACGATCTGCTGGCCTCCTGGGTCGCCGCCGATGCCCCGGTTCATCTCGTCGGATCGTCGGACAGCTTCACTGCGGAGCGGGTCTGGCGCTGTGAGATCTCGCCGGTGGCGACGATGCCGTGTGGCGGCACACATGTCAGCAGCCTCGGGGAGCTGCGTTCCATCGAGATTCGCGCCGAGTACCTGGAGCCGGAGAAGGAGATGCACCTCATCGCGGCCTCTCTGCCGCGATGAGCGGAGGCGGTCAGACCTCCAGGAGGGTACAGAACCAGTGCATGCCGTACCCGATGCCGGCCAGTGCCACCACGTCGCCCTTCTGCAGATCGCCGCGCTCGACGTAGGTGTCCAGGCAGATCAGCTGGTCAGCGGCGCCACAGTGGCCGATTGACGCCCCCAGCTCGAAGTTGGTCCGATCGAGCGGCAAGCCGACCGCCTCGGCCACGTCGACCATCGCCTTGTAGTTGTCGTTGAGGTAGATCAGCCGGGTCAGCCGGGCCCGGTCGACACCGGAGCGCGCGAAGGCGTTGTCCACGACCAGGGCGACCCGCTGGTTCAGCTCGCGGGTGAACCGTGTGAAGTGGTCGGGGTCACGGCGGAACTGCCGGTAGACGGCGGCGAGCCGGTCAAATTCGAGGTTGCCGAGGCCCTCCGGGGCGATCGGTGCCGCCGCCCCGCCGTACTCCACCCGGAAGAAGTCGACGCATTCGGGATCAGTGAACTGGTCGGTCGCCAGCCACCGCAACGTCGCATGGTTCCGCCTCAACACCGCGGCGGCGGCCCCGTCGCTGGAGACACACGTGTTGGTGTTCATCCGGTTGGCGTGCCCCTCACTGACCTGGTTGATCGCGACGAGGAGGACGGTCCGCACGTCGTCACGGACGGCGAAGGTCCCGGCGATCTGCTGGAACGCCGTCACCGTGGCGGCGCAGGCCTGAGTGAGCAGCAGGGTAGGCGTCCCGACCATTCCCAGCTCCCGGGCCACGGCCGAGGAGACGTCCCACTGCAGGTAGTCAGGGACGTCGCTGGCGGCCACCACGAGCAGATCGATCTCGCCGACCTCGATCCGCGCCCGCTCCAACGCCTGGGCGGCCGCCCGGGCGCCGAGGTGCGCCGACGTGGTGCCGTCGACGACCCGATGGAACGTGCGATAGCCCCACGCCATCACACGCTCGGGATCCTTCACGTAGCTCGGTGCCACCTCAGCGACATCCTGCGGCTCCCCTAACGCGGCACCCAGCGAGACGACACCGAATTGCACGGGCGGCATGGCACTTCCTTCCTTGTGGCGGTACTCCACGCTCGGGTCAGGCCCCTCCGGCCCGGCTGGGCACCCCGGCGTCACCGGATTCCCGGGAACGGGGCGGACGCTGTGTCAGCACCGATGTGAGCACCCCGGCGACGAGAAGGACGGCTCCGAGGACCAGCCAGCCGACCGGCCCGCGACCGACGACGGCAACCGTGAGCAGCCCCGGGCCGATGACCGCGAAACCACCCGCGCCAAGGTTGTACAGACCGAGATAGAAATTGCGTCGATCAACCGGGGACAGCCCGAAGGACACGCCCCATCCACCGGCCGACTGCCACAGCTCCCCGAAGGTCAACGCCACCGCGGCGAGGAGCAGCACAACCGTTGCGCCCACGTCGCCCAACCCGCCCGACACCGCTGCCAGGACGCAGAACACCGCGAGGGTCACACCCGCGCGGCGCTGGAGCCGACCGGCATGACCGAGGTCGTCACCACCACGGCTGAACCGGACCTGCAGCGCAACGGCGAGGACGGTGTTGATGAGCAACACGACTCCGACGACCGGCTTGGGCGCCGACGTCTGCGTCACGATCCACAGCGGCAGTGCGACACCCAGGATCGCAGCGTGCAGGAACAGAATGCCGTTGAGCAGGGTCAGCGACACGAAACGCAGGTCCCGCCAGGGGAGTGCCCCGACACTGGCACCGCGCTCACGTACCGCGACGCCCCGCGGTAGCTCCGAGCGCACCCGCAGCAGCAAAAATGCGGTGATCAAGAAAGCCGCTGCGTTGACCAGTACGAATCCGATGTACGCCGACGCGTCGGCCAGGGTGATAAAGAGTGTAGCTGCCAGCGTGGCGAGGGAGTAGGCCGTGTTGCGTACCACCGAAACGGCTGCCATCGTCCCGACCGGCGTATCGTCCTCGGCGATCGAACCGGCAATGGATTGCAGCAGGGGGGTGGCCGCGTTCTCGGCCATGCCGATGAAACACGCCGCTATCAAAAATCCGCTGAAATCGTCGACCAGCGGATAGGCGAAGAAGCCTGCGGCGCGCCACAACTGGAGCACGATGAGCATCCGGGGCGCTCCGACCCGATCGGCGAGCCGGCTGATGGGTACGACGCAGACCAGCCCGCACAGCGCCGCGATCGACAGGCCGGTACCCACCTGCGTGCTGGTCAGTCCGATGACCTGCGTGTAGAAGAGGATTGACCCGGTGAGGAAGATCCCCCGACCCGCCGCGTCGATGAAGACCGCCAGCAGGAAGGCCCTGGCCGCTCTGCCACGGGACAGCCGGCGGATCAGATGCAGGTCGAGTCCGAGTAAGCGGTTCAACGCCGTCGGCCGCGAACAATCGTGGCGGGCATATTCCATTGGGCCGCCACATCGGCGCTACCCCGAATGAAGCCCGCGTGGCGATCCTCACGGACGCCCATGTGAATCGTCAAGTGCGCATGTCGAATCATTCGCCGACCCTTCCCCCGATGTTCGGCACCACAACGCTCACGCGGGAAACAGTCCAAGGCGACGGTCTGATTGACCCACGGCGATACGTGTTCGGATCCTAGAGCGACAACGCAGCGGCCACAATGGATGTCCCACAGCGCCGCTGTGAAGTAACTCTCACCAACCGCAACGGCCGGCGGCGCACGCTGGGCAGCCACCCGCGCGTCGGCTGGGCGAGGCGTCGTAGGCCGCCTCGTTGGCATCGGTGGCCCCCGTCCGGGGGAGAGCGGGGGCCGCTGGCACACAGGCGCTGACCTTGGCGGATACGAAAGAACCCCCGACCCTGCCGTTTGGCTGGTCGGGGGCTTTCCACTGCTCTGTGCGCCCGAAGGGACTCGAACCCCTAACCTTCTGATCCGTAGTCAGATGCTCTATCCATTGAGCTACGGGCGCTTGTGCTCAGCCAGTCTACACACCCGGCTTTCGCGCGGAGACTCCGGGATTCGAACCCGGGAGGGGCTTTAAGACCCCAACCGCATTAGCAGTGCGGCGCCATAGACCAGACTAGGCGAAGTCTCCCTGGTGATCCTCAGACCACCGCGCCCGAGGATACAGGTCGCCACCCACCGGGAGCAAAACGACTTCCGGGGTACGCCCACCGCGACCCGTCCGCCCTCCGTGTTTCCACGCTGTGCGCCGGCGTGATCGGGACTACGCTCCATCGATATGCAGGAGCAGCCGCCCAGCGAGTCGACCCGTCGAGAGCCTGCTGAACGAGCACGTCAGCGCTCCCCACGGGCCACCTTCCGGCCGCCGACAGTGGCCGAGGAGCCCACCGAAACGGTGGAGCCGGCTGAGACGCCGGCACCGCCGTCAGCCGCCCCGGCGGGCCAGCGTCCTCGACGGGCCAAGGCTGCCCCGCCGGTGCTCTTTCAGCCTCCGGCACCGGACCGCCCCCTGCCTCGACAGCCTCGGCGCGCACCGACCGAACCGACCACCGAGGCGAGCGTGGAACAGCCGCAACAGCCGGACGGCGATCAAGCAGGCCCCGCAACAGGAGTCGCAGCAGCCCCCGCAGCAGGCGTCGCACGGACACCGCCGAAGGCCCGGACCGCCCCCGTTCGCAAGGCTGCCCCCCGGACGGCAGCCGGGACGCCCGCAGAGGTGACCCCGACCACTGCGGCACCGCGCAAGCGCGCCGCGAAGACCACCAAACGCGCGGTCACCCCACGCACTAGCACCACGCCGACAGAGCCCGCCCCCGAACCCGTGCACGCACAGCAGACGGCACCATCCGAGCAACAGACGGCGCCCGCCGAGCCCCGGCTGGCACCGGCGGCACCCGCCGTGCGGCAGGCTGAGCCGGCTCTGGGGCGTACCCCGGAATCGGAGCTGCGCGCGGTCGCCGCGCGCGTGCTCGACCACCCTGGCTTCGCACCGGAGCTGTTGGCTCTGGCTGCGGTGCGGACGTTCGGGCCCGGCGCGGCCGGGTGGGCCGCTGGGTTGCGCGACCGCTATCCGGACGCCTCGGCGGACGGCCTGGCCCGGTTGGCGGCCCGGCGGTTCGTCCGCTCGGCGGGTGCGGGTGGGGCGGCCTCCGCGTTGGCCGGCTTCTTCGCGCCGCTGGCCGAGTTGGTGGCGGTGCTGTGGACGCACTCGGAGCTGGTGCTGCACCTGGCCGCGGCGTACGGCAAGGATCCGACGCATCCGGACCGGGCCGTCGACCTGCTGGTGCTGACCCAGGTGCACCCGGATCGGGCGAGCGCGGCGGCGGCTCTGGCCGCCGCCGAGACGGCTGGTGACCCGGTCGAGGGGGCGTGGCCGCGGGCGGCGGAGGCGGCTTGGCGGTTGGCCGCGCCGCTCACGGCGCAGGCCGGTGGTTGGGTGGCGCTGCGGCTGGTGGCCCGGTTGCTGCCGGGCGCGGCGGTGCTCGCAGCGGCGTTGGGTGACGCGGCCGCGGCCGACCGGCTCGCGGCCCGCACGGTGGCGGTTTACCGACCTGACCGGCGTTGACGGGTCAGAGCCAGTCGAACCACTCCCGGGGCAGCAGCGCGTAGCCGACGAAGGCGAACACGTCGAGCACCGTGTGCGCGATGATCAGCGGCATCACCCGCCGGGTGCGCAGGTAGAAGAGGCTGAACACGACGCCCATGATCGCGTTGCCGACGAACGCGCCGAAGCCCTGGTAGAGGTGGTACGAGCCGCGCAGCAGCGCACTGGCCGCGATGATCGCGGCCAGCCGCCACTGGAGCTGACGCAGCCGGGTGACCAGGTAACCGACCACGATCACCTCTTCCAGCACGGCGTTCTGCACGGCGGCGAGGATCAGCACCGGAACCGTCCACCAGACGTCCGGCAGCGCGGCTGGCACCAGCGTGGCGTTGAGGCCCAGGTGGGCCGCCACCCAGAACAGCGCCAGCCCGGGTAGGCCGATGAGCGCCGCCAGGCCGGCGCCGCGCGCCACGTCCTGACCGGGCCGCCGGGCGTCCAGGCCGAGGGTCCGCGCCGGGTCGCCGGGGTCACGGCTGAGCAGGTGTACGGCGAGCAGCACCGGCAGCAGCGCGAACACGATGCCGAGCAGTTGGTACGTGAGGTCCAGCCAGGGGCGGGCCGACGCCGAGGTGTTCAGTGAGGCGGTCTGCTTGGAGAGCGGACCGTCGGCGGTCAACTTCGCGATGATCGAGACCACCGCGTAGATCGCTGACTGGCCGAGGGACAGGCCGAGGACCAGCAGCGTCTCGGTGCCCAGCAGTCGGCGGGACACCGGGCGGGTCAGCTCAACTGTCACCGCACCACTCTGCCCGACATGCGGCGAAGGTGACATGGCCGACCGGCCACCATGAGCCGATCGCACATTCTGTGCGACCAGTCGACACGCTCCGTGGAGATTCTATGGGCGCCCGATCCGTTGCCGTCTGGAGAAGGAGCGTCAGTGGACAACCTCGCGCGGTTGCTGAAGGAGAGCTGGACCCTGGTTGAGGACGACCGGGTCCGGCTGAGCGGTCACTTCTACGCTCGGCTGTTCCTGCTCGACCCCGCCCTGCGGCAACTCTTCCCGGTACAGATGACCGGCCAGGGCGACCGCCTACTGGAAGCGATCATCACGGCCATCCACACTGTCGACGACCCGGAGAGCTTCGACGAGTTCCTCCGGGCGCTGGGCCGAGACCATCGCAAGTACCACGTCGACGAGCGGCACTACGCCACGATGGGCGTCGCGCTGCTGGACGCGCTGCGCAGCACCGCCGGCGACGGCTGGAACCTGGAGTACGACCAGGCGTGGCGGGAGGCGTACGCGGCGATCGCCGCCCTGATGGTGGCCGGTGCCGCCTCCGACGACGACCCGCCGTTCTGGCACGCCGAGGTGCTGACCCACGAGCGGTACGGCCCGGACACCGCCGTGCTGACCTGCCGGGCGTTGCAGCATCCGCTGCGCTGGCAGGCGGGGCAGTACGTGAGCCTGGAGGTGCCGCGCTTCCACCCCCGGGTGTGGCGCAACTACTCGGTGGCGAACGCCCCGAACGACGACAACGTGCTGGAGTTCCACGTGCGGTCTCCGGGGGCCGGCTGGGTGTCCGGTGCGCTGGTGCGGCGGGTGCGGCCGGGTGACCTGCTCCGCCTGGCGGCGCCAATGGGGTCGATGACCCTGGACCGCGCCTCGGAACGGGACATCCTCTGCGTGGCCGGCGGCGTCGGGCTGGCGCCGATCAAGGCGCTGGTGGAGGAGTTGGCCACCTTCAACCGGACCCGGTGGGTGCACGTCTTCTACGGTGCCCGGCAGGCGGCCGACCTGTACGGCCTGGACGGGTTGCAGGAGTTGGTGGCCGTGCACCCGTGGTTGTCGGTCACCGCCGCGTGCAGTGAGGATCCGGACTTCGACGGCGAGCAGGGCGAGATCCCGGAGGTCGTGGCCCGGTACGGCCCGTGGACCACGCACGACTGCTTCGTCTCCGGTGCCGCCCGAATGGTCCGGTCCACCCTGCGGGTGCTCGCCGCGGACGATGTGCCGCCGCCGCACATCCGTTACGACACCTTCGGTGACCTCTAGACGTTCCTCCCCCCACACCGGGGCGCGTGCCCCTGCCCCCTGGGGCACGCGCCCCGGCCCTTCCTGGTCAGTAGCGCCAGGGGCGCCCGGTCTCGCGGTACTCCTCCACCGGCACCAGTGGCACGCCGGGTGCCATCCGGTCGACGTACAGCCGGCCCTCCAGGTGGTCGATCTCGTGTGCGACCAGCCGGGCCATGCCGAATTCGAACGACGTGATGATCCGGCTGCCGTCCCACTGGGCGTGTTCCACGTCCAGTCGCAGCGGCCGGGGCACCAGACCTCTGTGGTCGAAGAAGGAGAGGCAGCCCTCGTACTGCTCGTCGGTCTCCGGGTCGGCGTCGACCACCCGGGGGTTGAGCAGGACGACCGGCTCCGCCGACCGGTCGGGGGGCCGCACCACGGCCGCCGCCCGGCCGATGCCGAACTGCGGGGCGGCGACGCCCACCCCCTTGCTGAACGGGTGCAGCTCGTCGAGCCGGGCCAGGGCCATGGTGAGCCGGTCGACCACGTCCCGGGCGACGTGTTCCTCCCCGGGCAGGTCGAACGGGCGGGCCCGCTGGCGGAGCAGGTCGTCCCCGCGTTGCACGATGCCGAGGCCGCGCATCCGGTCGCTGGGTCGGACCCGGGCGCCACCGGGGCCGATGTCCGGTTCGGTGTCGGGTCGGGCACGGAACCGCCACTGCATCCGGTAGCGGGCGTTCAACGGGGGGTCGTCGGTCTGCCAGTCGTAGATCACCCGTTCGCCCTCGTCGTGACGCTGCGGCGCCGTCCGCAGCGGGCCCTCCTCCGCGCTGAGCGAGGTCTCCACGCCCCAGACCTGCGGGTCGAGGGCCACGGGCAGGTCCAGGCGTACGGCGAGCTGCCGGGTGGGCAGTCGGACGGCTCGCTGGAACCAGGGGCCCCACTTCTCGTGCCCGACGCTGTACGCGTACTCGATGGTGGCCCGGTCGCCCGGGTAGAGGGGGAAGCGTCGCTCCCCGTTCTCGAAGAGCAGCCAGATCTCCTTGAACGCGTCCCGATCGTGCTTGGCTCGCCAGTGCATCGGCTCCGGGTCTCCGCCGCCGTCGTCTCGACGGGCCTGTATCTGCAGCTCGGCGAAGGTGAGGGGGTGCTCCCGATGGTGCCGGTTGGAGCGGCCGGGGTCGTTCGGGTAGCGGTCGACGGCGACCCGGACCAGGTAGCGGGTGACCGGCTCGGTGCCGGCGTTGTACAGCTCACGGTGGATGACGCACCGGTAGCCGTCGTCGGCGTGGGTGAGGGTGGCCAGTTCCCGTTCCACGACCAGGCCGGTGCCGGGTGGCAGCCACTGGCCTGGCAGGTACGGCTCGCGGTGGGGCTGACCCGCCCGGGCGTGCCGTAGGTCGTCGTACTCCCGGAAGCGCTGCCAGATCGCGCCGCTCGCCTCCAGGACGGCCTCCGCGCGGCGGGCGAAGTCCTCGGTTGGGCGGTGCCGGCGCCCCTCGACGTGACTCACGTAGGACGGGTCGAACCCCATCAGGACGGCCAGTTGCTTCTTGGACAGCCCGCGCCCGGTCCGTTGCCGGGCGAGTTCGGCCGCGAAGGAGTCGGCAGCCCGTTCGAGGGGTGAGGTAGTCATCAGCTTCCTCGTGGCCGGGGCTATAAGTTTCACGTTCCGTACGCGAGCACACACGCAAGTGGCATATTTTCGACACACCGCTTGACAATTCACCGACGGCCATCGATCGTGCGACGGCGTTTCCCAGCACTGACTCCGGGTAGTACGCGAAGCGCTACTCCCGTCGAACACGGGGTGACCTGGGCCTCCGGGATGCGACCAAGGTGAGCCTTCCCTTACGGCCGCGGGCGTGGTTAGGCTAGCCTTAGCTCAGGACGGCACTGGTTCGTCCGCCGGGGCGCACTCCTCGGTCACACAGACAGGGGACGATTCGGGTGACAGCGGTGATGCCACGGCGGGAGGCCGCCACCACGCCGCTCGCCCCCGTCACCGCGGCGCTCCGGGCCATGTTCGGCACCGACGACCTCCCCGGCCTCGCCCGGGGCCTGCTGGTCGACGACGAGCTCGGCTGGGCGCCCGCCACCACCCTGATCGACGGCAGCCGACTGCCGGAGCTGCTGAACGGCGCCGCCGTCCGCTGGGGCGGCACCCCGCACGCCTGCGCGGCGCTGGCCTGGAAGTCCTACAGCTACTGGGCCGCGCTGCCGGTGGTGCTCGGCTGGGCCTCCGCCCGGCGGGTCCCGCTGCTCGATCCGGCCGACCTGCTGATCCACTTCGAGGACCATCGGCAGCTGCTCACAATGGGCATGCGCCGGGGCACCACGGTGGCGGTGCTGCCGAACGACCCGCTGGCGCTGGCCGGCCTGCCGGAGGTGCGGGTCGTCGCCGACGAGGCGGAGCTGCTGGCCGCGCTACGCGCGTCCCTGCTCGACGCCCACCTGGCGCCGCTCATCACGGCGATCCAGTCCGAGGTCCGGGTGGGCACCCGGACGCTGCTCGGCTCGGTAGCCTCCGGCATCGCGCACGGCATCCTGCGGGCTGCGGACGCCCTGCCCGGCTCCACCGTGCAGAGCATCGACACACTGCTCGGCGCACTCGACCTGGCCGACCTGATCGAGTTGGTGCCGGAGCCGACCGGTGAGCCGACAGTGCAGCGCCGCACCTGCTGCCTCGCCTTCACCCTCCCCCGCCCGAAGGTCTGCCAGGGCTGCTGCGTCCGCTAGGGCCTGTTTCATAAGGGCGGGCGAGCCGAGGCGGAGTCCGGGCAACGACCGGCCAGTTCTTATGAAACAGGCCCTGGGCCAGGCTGGGCCGCACTGCTCGCTCAGTCGGTCAACGACCGGACATCCCACACCCACACGCCGCCGGTGAAGACCGGTTGGATCCCGGTCAGCTCGGTCATGCCCCGGCGCAGCGCCTCCTCGTGCTCGTGTGGCCCGAGGATGACCACCCCGGCCCGCCAGTAGCGCAGGTCGTCGACCGCTCGGACCCGGCTCTGCGGGGTGATCGGCGGCACCGCCCCGGTGCGCCTGATGGTGGCGAAGAAACTGCTGGTGGGTCGAGGAGTCGCACCGAACAACGCGACCTTCGGCGGATCGGCGTTCGGGCGGGTGTCCGGGCCGAGGAAGTAGCCACGGGCCAGCGGCATGTCCAGCCGGGTCGAGGCAGACCAGCGCAGCGGCTCGGCGTAGGTGGTGTCCGGCAACGGCAGGGTCACCACACTGCGCCCACCGGCCACGTAGGGCCGCCACGCCCCACTGGTCACGAAGCTGGGGACCGGTTCGAGGTGGGCCACGGGCAGCGGGGTGGGGAGGATCGGCAACAGGGCCATCGTGAGCACGGTGGCGGTGACGAAGCGGACCTGTCCCCGAGCGGCCGGGTGCGCTTCGGCCAACTCACGGGCCCGTTCGGCACCGTAGGCGAGCAGCAGCCCGATGATCGGGGTGATCGCCAACGCCCAGCGTGTCGGCACCACCGAGTGCAGGATGGGCAGGTTCTCCAGCGCCGCCCACGGGCCCGGCACACCCGTACCCCGGTTGTCGAAGCGGACCTCCCGACCGAGCGAGAGCACCGCGAAGAGCAACCCGAGCGCGGCCAGCGCGAGCACCACGATCGAGCGGCGCAGCCACCAGACCACTGCGATCACCAGCACCACCAGCGCCCAACCGAAGAAGCTGTTCTCCTCGGTCGGGTTCTTGGCCAGGCCCGCGGCGGTGCGCGCGCTACCGGCCAGCGATTCCCGGGAGTACGCGACGAACGAGGCCACGTCGCTGGAGTAGCCGCGGATCAGGCGGGACAGCCCGGAGTACGCGTCAGGTCCGAAGAACTGGACGTACAGGGGGTACGCGAGCAGGAGCCCGGCGACCCCGGCGCCGACGGCCAGCCCGGCGAGGAAGGAGCGGGCCCGCGACCGTAGATCCGGCCGGCCGAGGGCGAGCACCCCGACGATCACGCCGAGCCCGATCGCGGTCATCAGCAGGATCTCCAGGTTGAGGAACGCCTGCCAGACGATGACCAGGGCGAGGAGGACCCCGTTGCGCAGCCAGCGGCCCGGTTCAGCGAGTCGCAGCGTGCGCCAAATGATCAACGGGACGACGAACTGCGACACGATGTTCGGGTGCCCATTGGCGTGCGACACCATGGCCGGCGCGAACGCGCAGAAGCCGGCGCCCAGCCACGCCGGCCCCCGACTGCCGATCAGGACCCGGGAGAGCAGGAAATACCAGGCCGCGGCTGTGGCAATCATGCCGGCGGTGAGAAAGATCAGAAATGACGCCCGCGGCCCGAACAGCACTGTGATCGGCGTCATTGGCAATGAAATGGATAATACGGACGTATTGGCCATCAGATTGACGCCGTCGGGGACGTTCATCTGATTGGAATGGAACGGGTACGCAAAGTGCGTGACGACTCGAGTACCGTGAGCCATCATCCATTCGAACTGCGACTGATCGGACTGGTTGTCCCGCACATCGCTGCCCGGGTCCAGCCAGAGTCGACAGGTGACCCAGAAGCCGAGCAGCACGAAGCTCAGCACGGCGGCCAGATCGGCCCACATCCCCCTGCGGGAAGGCCGAACAGCGCCGGAGGCCCCCTCCGCCGACGACGTGGCGGCCGGGCCGCCACTGTCGCTGGGCACGTCCGGTTCAGGAGTAGTCATGACAATTCATAGGGTAGTCAGCGTATGGCACCGCCGTGACATGTTTCGGGGTACTGCCGTACTATGTGCCGGGTTCGCCGACCGCCGATCACGAACCCACCCCCCGACCACAATTCGGCCACCCCGATGCCTCGATTCTTTCGCCGTCTCAGCGGATGATTCACTCTGTCGGTCCAGGATCGGGTCGAGTTCATATCGTGAGGAATCGACGCATGGCAGAAATCACTGGGGATCAGCGCGTGCAGTCCGAGGTGCTGGAAGGCCTGGCAACCGCTGTCAACCACCGTCGCTGGTTCATCGAACTGGCCGTGCCGTACCTCGGCGACGACCCGATCGAGATCGGCAGCGGCCTCGGTGACTACGCGCTGGAATGGTCCGAGCGGCTGCCGCGGTTCACCGCCACCGAGGCCGACCCGGACCGGCTGGTGCAGCTCAAGGAGCGCCTCGCCGACCGTCCGAACATCGACGTCCGGCAGATGCTGCTGCCGCACAACGACCGGGGCGACTACAGCGCGGCCGTCTCGTACAACGTGCTGGAGCACATCGAGGACCACGTGGGCGCGCTTCAGAGCATGCGCGACCTGGTCCGACCCGGCGGCGCCGTGATCGTCATCGTGCCCGCGTTCCAGTTCGCGATGGGCCCCGCCGACATCGCCACCGGGCACGTCCGCCGCTACACGAAGAAGACGCTCGGGGCGGCGATGACCGAGGCCGGCCTGACCATCGAGAAGATGCACTACGCCAACGCGCTCGGGCTGATCGGCTACTTCATGGCCACCAAGGTCTTCCGGCTGATGCCGAAGGAGGGCCCCATGGTCAAGGTGTACGACACCCTGGTCCTGCCCGCCACCAAGGCCGCCGAGCAGCTCGTCCTCCCACCCTTCGGCCAGTCCGTCTTCGCCGTAGCCCGCGTCCCAGCCTGACCCCGCCCCGCCCCGCCCCGCCCCGCCCCGCCCCGCCCCGCCCCGGCGATCTTGCACTTCCTGTCGTCGTTATGCCCTGCTATGTCAGGAATGTCGGGACAGTAAGTGCAAGATCGCGGGAGCTGAGGGGTCCGGGTTAGTCCTTGATCTGGTAGGTGGGGCGGATCACCGCTCGGGCCACTGTGTGGAACGTCAGGTTGAAGCCGACGTAGGCGGGGCTGGCGTCCGGGGTCAGGTCCAGGCGGTCGACGTCCAGGGCGTGCACGGCGAAGACGTACCGGTGCGGGCGGTCGCCGGGCGGCGGCGCCGCCCCGCCGTAACCCTGCTCGCCGTAGTCGTTGCGCACCGAGAACGCCCCACCGAGGTCGGTGCCCGCCGCGCCGCCAGCCCCGGTGGGCAACTGGGTGACGCTCACCGGCACGTTCACCAGCACCCAGTGCCAGAAACCGCTGCCGGTCGGCGCGTCCGGGTCGTAGCAGGTCACCGTGAAGCTCTTCGTCTCGGCGGGGAAATCCGACCAGGTCAGCTGCGGCGAGACGTTGTCGCCCCCGGTGCTGCCATGCGCGTGCCGGGCGTCCATCGGCTCGCCGTTCTGCACGTCGTCACTCGTCAGCGTGAACGAGGGCACCGTCGGCAGCAGCTCGTACGGGTCCGGGGCGATCGGTCGTTCCAGGGTCATGGGGACGCGTCCTTCCGATGTGCGGAGATACCAGCCCCTTCTTACCCCGCCACGGCCCTCCCGACGACCGGAAGCGCGCGCTGACCGACTGTGGTTTCGCGGAGCTACGTTTGAGTTCGGGCAACGTTCCGCAGGGGGACATCGTGGCCGGCATCTGGCGGGACTTCGTGGTGGCCGTCCTCACCGCGTTCCGCCGCCGGGACGAGCGAGCCGTCGCCGACGAACGCCGACGCGCGGTCGAGCGACTGGCCGAGGAGACGATCCGCCGGGAGCAGCGAGCCACCGACCCGCCGGAGTGACCGACAGTCGGGGTGCCGGACTGCCTCGTTGCAACCGGTGAAGATGACCTGATGGGGCGGACTTTCGGGGCACGACCGATGGCGACCCCGGAGACACACCGACCCATTCTGTTCGAGATCTTCTTTGACCTGGTCTTCGTCTTCGGCCTGATCCGGGTCACCACGTTCATGAGCCAGCGGCCCGCGCCGGTGACCCTGACGCAGGGATTTCCTCGTACTCCTGCTGCTCTGGATCTCCTGGCTGGTCTACTCCTGGCTGGGCAACCACGTCCGGATCGATGTCGGGTTGATCCGTGCCGGCGTCACCGTCGCGATGGCGGCCGTCTTCCTCGTCGCTCTCGTCATCCCTGACGCCTGGGGGACCGGACCGGGTACGACGCGGTCCCGACTGATCCTGGTGCTGGCCTACATGACGCTTCGAGTTGTCGATCTGGTTCTCTTCCGCTGGGTGTCGGCGGGCAACCGGCAGCTGCGCAGGACCATTCGCCTCTACGCCCTCTCGACCACGTTGTCCTGGATTCCGCTCGTCCTCGGCGCCGTGTTCGGCGGCACCGCACAGATCCTGCTCTGGGCGCTGGCCCTCACCATCGACATGGGCGGCGGGGTGGTCTCCTCGATGCTGAGCGGGTGGCCCGTACGCAGCCCCGGCCACTTCGCCGAGCGGCACAGCCTCGTGGTGATCATTGCGCTCGGGGAATCCCTGATCTCGGTCGCCGCCGGCGTCGGGATTGAGCGGATCCGTGGACCGATCCTGCTGGCCGCGCTCCTCACCCTGGCCGTCACGGTGTGCCTGTACTGGCTCTACTCCGCGAGCGCGGCAACCTCCAGGCACGCGCTGACGACGGAGTCCGGGCTGCGGCGGGCCCACCTGGGTGCCGACGCCTACAGCGTTGCCCACTTTCCGGTACTCGCCGGGACCATCTACGTGGCGCTGGGAGTCGAGCAGGTGCTCGCCGGCCTGGCACATGAGGAGTCCCACGGCATCTCGGCCTGGATGCCCGCCGTCGCGTTGTTCGGCGGGACCGCCCTGTTCCTCGCGGGCCGGGCGGCGTTCCTGAGTCTCAGCGTCCGGTGCGTCCGGCCGGGGGAGTTCGTCGCTCCCGTCGTGGCGCTGCTGTTACTGCCCGCCGGCCGATACCTGCCCGGCCTGGCCGCGCTCGGCCTGCTCACCGTGTTCCTCGTCGCGCTGCTCAGCTACGAGGCGCGGACCAGGCGATCCGCGACGAACGACCAGCCACAGAGTTCACCGGAGTGACCGGGCTGATCAACGCGCCCACCCAACGAACCGCTCGAACAGTTCGCCAGCGCCGACGGCGGGCAGTTCCGTGACCACCACAGCGTGCAGACTGCCCAAATACATGGACAACCCGATCCGGTCTCGGCCGTACGCTTCGGACAGCCGTACTCGCGCCGGAGCGCAGGGCCACGGGGTGTCCTGCTCGCAGGTACGGCAGGTCCACTCGGGCCGCCGCGGGATGTGTTGGTCGGCGAGGCGGCTCGGCAGGACAGCGGCTGCCCGTTGACCCTGCGCCGCTCGGGCTCGCACGGCCGCCCTGGCGGTGGTGGGGACCTCGCCCATCACCGGCCAACACCGCCGTCGCGATATTCGGTGGATCGCCGGCGGGCTTGAGCCAGCAAGCGGGCTCGGGCGGCCTCCTGCTCTGCCTGTTGAATCGCCGGACCGATGGCGCGCAACGGCGCAGGAACCGCCAGACGCCTGGCACGCCGGTAGAGCAGGTTGAACGGCCACATCATCGCGGGTGCCCTCCCGTCTCAGGGCGGCGGCATCGCCTCAAACCCGGGCAAGGCCGCGCACCCACTGCAATCGTGAGAACACGCTAAGCAGCAACGATGGGCGCAAAGGGTACGCAGCGTACCCAGCGACAAGGGGTACCCCTACAGCTCTGGAACCGCGATTCGGCTCTCCAACTGGATCGCCTCGGCGCGGATGGCCGCCGGCGCCTCGCGGGCCAACCGGCCTGCCAACTCCTGAGCCGCCGGCGAGTATCGGACCGTCTCAGGAGAGGTGGACTCCGCCAGACCCAACAGGTGAAGCGTCGCCTCCCTCGCCCCTTCCAGGTCGGCAGAGCGGGCAAGCTCGACGTAGTGCCGACCCCGGCGTTCGGTCGACGGGATCGACGCCGGATCGAGCGAATGTGCTCGCCGCTGCGCCTCGTCAGGATCGCCCAGGTCGACAGCACACATCACCGCGTACACGTCGACCAAAGGCCGCGACACTCGGGTGCGAAGACCGACGAATCCCGCCGGCAGGGCCTGCTCGACCACCCGACGAGCGGCATCCCAGTCTGACCAGGCACCCTGGTCGCCGGTACGGGCCCTCGTCAACGCAGTACAGAGGTACAGGTCGGCCAACACCTCGGCCCACTCGCTGTCACCATCCGCGACCCGTGGCTCAATCAGAGCGCGAGCCTCCCGCAGCCGCTCCAACGCCTCGTCGCCGCGACCGACCGCCCGCAACAAGTGGGCTGCGTACCAGGTGGATTGGGCGATGGCGAGGGGGTCGTCAGCGTCGAGGGCCGCCGCCATACCGCGGTCGACGGTCAGCCAACACAGCTCGCGGTCACCGTGCCAGGCAAGGTAAGCCTGCGCGAGGTGATGCGCCTGGGCGAGCAGAGCGAGGCTGTCCCGCCGGTCGTCGCCGGTGTGCAGCCGGGCCGCCCGTTGAGTGGCTTCGAGCAGTCCGGGCAGGAGGACGCTCACTTCGGTGCGTTGATGCCGAGAGGTGTGCCAGGTCTGCCACGCAGAGTCGACAGCGCCGCGCAAGTACTCGGGGGACTCTGGTTCACCTGAGACGGTGATGTGCCAGGCGGTCAGCGCACGACGGACGTCGCCTATGGCAGGGTGACTGGGACGCCCGTCCAGAGACAGGGTCACCTGCGGCCCGAACAGATCACCAAGGTCTCGTACGCCGAGGTGCGGCGCGATCTGCTGAGCGGCCCGCAGGGTCAGGCTTCGGCGCCCGTTCTCCACGAACTTGATGGTCGTCGGCGACAGCGCGGCAAGGCCGGCGAGTTGTTCGCGGGAGAGGCCGGCGGCTCGACGAAGCCGCTCGACACGCTGGCCGGGGGTGGGTTGCTGATCCGCCATGAGGCACCTCGCCGTGTCGGGTACATCGCGTACCCCGACCGTACGCCGCGATGAGGCACTCGTCGATGCCTACTCGCTGCGGTAGTTGATTCACTCGCATTCACTGGTGTCGGCCTATTCTTGAGCACCGAACACCCCGGCTTCCGGGAAGCCGAGTGGATCAAGCTCGGCGTTCGGGTTGGCGGAGGGTGTGGGAGGTAACCGCCACCACCGACACACGGAAGCGCCCCCGGTCATACCGGCCGGGGGCGTTTCGCGCTATGCCTACGAACTCCTGGACTGTCGCATTGACGACCCGACTAGGGTGTTTCGCCGCAGGTGTCCCATACCGTGCTCAGTCTCGGTCTGATCCCGTTGATGTGGCTGTGACCGAGCGCGCCTGTTAGTCGATCTTCTGGGTATGTAACCTCAAGAGGCAAGGAGCGTTTACCAAGTGTCACGCCCCAAGCACAGGTACAAAGAACTTGAGGACGTTCTCCAGGACGCCGAGCGCAAGGACTGGAGGATCACCGGCGGTGGGAGGAGCTACTTCAAGATGTACTGCCCCTGTCCGGAGAAGCACTGGAAGACCGTGAAGTGCACCCCCTCGGGGGCGAACTACTTGAGAGACCTGATCGGGCAGCTCAAGCGGGCTACATGCTGGGAGAAAGGTTGATCATGCGGCAGCATCGCATCGCGATCCAGATGACGCTCGAAAGCGACCCTCACGGGACTGACGCGCAGTACGAAGACTTCCTCGACGCCGTCCAGGAGCACCTGGACGAACTGGAGCACGAGGTGCAAATGGCCGCGAGTCTCGCTGACCGCACGGTCGAGTTCGCCACGAGCATCGAGGCCCCTGACTTCGAGAGCGCCGCCAACGCCCTGCTAGTCCAGATCCGCACAGCTCTACACGCGGCCGAGTGCCACACTGACGACTGGCCGCAGTACGTAGCGACCGACCGCAACCTGCGGGAGCTGCAAGAGGTCTGATCTAACGCCCAACTATGCGCCCTCGGCTGTGATGGCTGGGGGCGCTTCGTCGTCTACCGACACATCGGGTGGTGCTAAGGCCGTCCCCCCGCTGAGACCAACGCACACGATGAGCAGACCCAGCCCATCGCCACGCTTCGATCCATCAACGGCAACAGTGCCGCGTAGTACCCCCACCAGCATTCAGCCCCCGTCGGGAAACGAGGGCTGAGCTGCGTCAACGTAGATCACCAGCAGGCGGAGGGTGTGGGATTCGAACCCACGAAGACATCGCTGCCTTACCGGTTTTCAAGACCGCGCCGCACACGGCCCTGACCTGCTGTTATGTGCGCTACCCGGCACAATTGCCGACACGCATGCGGCACGGCGGTCTACCAGGAGACGCCTATCAAGCGCGCCTCTCGCGTCCGCCGGTTCCGGGTGAGACGTCGGCACGGCGCTCAACGCGCATGGTGGTGCAGCACCCCCCTTCCAGCGTGCCGCCCAGTCCTTTGAGCATGCTACGGATGCTTCACAATAACGCCGGTCGAAAGCCACTGCACGAGAAGAACCGCAAGGTGCACAGCCGCCTCAGCTTCCGGATTAGTCATTCGTCGAGAATTGGGGCCGCCGCCATGCCGAGAGCGCTGGGCATTCCACAGCGACTCCATCATGGTCACTGCGGCTGCAATGTCCTGCGGGGTGCCATCCTTTGCAGGCAGCACCAATTTCCACTTCGGGTTAGCCCGAAGTTCCCCAATTACTCCACCGAGCGTAGCGTTGCCACTCGCAGCCTTCTGTTGTAGCACCAACGGGCATGCAATCTCTTCCACGGCCCGAATTGCTTCGGTGAAAACTTTGTCAGGATCGGGCTTGCGGCCATACGTGGCCACCCATGCCTGCCGCATGTAGTCGGCCGCTGTCAGAGGTGCCGCCTGGACTGCCATCTTGAAAGCCCCATCGGCCTCTTCGCTGACACGACGTTCGAGGCCTCGGTTAGCGGTGTCGATCCGATACAAGGAGCTGCCTTCGAGCAGCAGCAACGCTAGCTTGAGGACGGCTTCACGCCATTCTGTCTGGTTCCAGTTATCGAACGGATCGCTCGCCCGATTATAAGGGTCCCATCCGGGGTGAATCTGTAGCGTGGCATCAACTGCATCGAGCAACAGGTTGGTATCGATGTTCACCAAAGCAAGGACTTCGGAGTGATTGTCCCCGTGCGGCAGAAAGATTTGAAGCCTGACTGCGACCCTACTCGCTAGCCCGCGCGGCTTCTCCAGAGCCTCGAAGAGCCAAGCACGCATCGGCACTTCGAGCCAAACGGGAACGCCGTCATGAAGCACGTCATCGATTGGCTTCCCGGCAAGCCGGTCTGATAGTCGCTGAAATGGGCGCACGGCACGTCATGCTACCTTCCAATTGTCGAGACGGGAAGCCGACTCGACTCAACCTTGGCAGCCATTCGAAGACAACGACTTGGAGTCAACATCCACTACCGCCCGATTACGGGGGGAAGCACCACCAACGCTCACGTATCGCCTCCCGAATAGCGCGCCAGCAGAACGTGAGCCAACTGATCCATGCCAGTGATGACAACATCCGCCCCGGCGGCCCAAACGCGCCAACCTTAGGTCGCCGGTTTGCGTAAGCGACTATCCGCACCCCAGCGGCCCGCGCGCCAGTGATGTCTGACAGGGAGTCGGCGATAAGGACGCAGCGGGCCGCTGGCTCGCCGAATGCGTGCACCGGTTGCAGGATCGGTTCGGGGTTGGGCTTCATACGTTCCGGCTCGGCGTATGCACGACCGATGACCGGCGAGATGTACCCGGCGAGCCGGTGCGCCGCTAGGTAGGCGGCTACCGCATTGGCCGAGTTGTTGCTGACCACCGCCATCGGCAACCCGGCTTGACGGGCGGCCACGATGGCCTCCCGGCCGTATGGCGTTGGCTCGGCAGTCTCGACGGCCCGGCGCTCGGCCGCACAGAGCGCATCCTCCACCGCTCGCGTGGTGCCGTCGTCGCCGTCCACGGCGGTGCGGCGCAGCACCTCAAGCGGGTCCGGCTCGCTGGCGAGGTCTGGCGGCACCTCGACACCGTGCCGCCGCAGCACGTCGACCAACTCGGCGGCAACCTGCGGGGCCGGTAGCCGGCGAAGATGCTGCACACCGGCCCATCAAAATCGAGCAGCACCGCGCCAACCTCGCCGAGCAGCCGGCCCAGGTCGGCGCTCATTCGTCGTACCTGTAGGCGATGGTCGACCACACCGAGTCGAACCACTGGCGGGAAGCCTCCACAAACTGCGTTCCATGCGAGGCATCGTCGTCGGTCACCGCGTAGTGAAACAGCGGCACGTCCTTGCCCATCAGGTCATAGATCGCCATCGGCTCGCCCTTGATCGAGACGGTGCGCTCAACGACCGGGTAGAAGCCATAGAACACCTCCTCGCCGTTCAGGATGTAGAGCTTGAACAGCGGAGACGCCCGGTGCATCCGCACATCAACGGTGGCTGACCGGATGAGCCCGAGGTCGCCCCGCTCGCCGACCTGATCGATGATGCCGTCTGCGGCCCGGCGGGTGATCCGCTCCGCGCGTTCGCGTACTGCTGGGTCGTCTGCCTGTGTCTCGGCCCGCGACGGCAGCACCATTGGCGCAGCCATGTCGGAGAACAGGACTCGCACCGCGATCGTCTCCGGCGCAAGCCGGCCGACGCGCACCTTGTCCAGTGCTGCGGCGAGCGCGTCACGCAGCGTCTCACCGGAGAAGCCGGCGAAGTCGATGGTGACGTGAGGCCGGTCGAATGAGGCCTCAATGTGCGGTCGCAGCCCTACGCGCCTGGCGACAGGCGCGCGCGGCAGCCCTGACACCGGTTCAGCAGCGCTCGCCACTGGCACACCGGCCCTACGACCTGCGGCACGCCGCCGTGTCGCTCTGGCTCAACGCCGGAGTACCGGCTACCCAGGTCGCCCAATGGGCCGGACACAGCGTGCACGTGCTGTTGAAGGTCTACGCCTCGTGCATCGACGGCCAGGACGAGGCCGCTCGGAAGCGAATCGAGGGAGCACGAGGCACCGACGACCAGGCCGAGAATGGGCCGGGCGACGCCGACACGTAAACGACCGACCAGTGAGACACGGCGACATCGAGCGAGACAAAGTGAGACTCATTCATCATCAATGAATGCGCCCCCTGACCAGCGTTCGCGCTGTTCAGAGGGCGTTGTTGCTGTCCAGATGAGCGGAGGGTGTGGGATTCGAACCCACGAAGACATCGCTGCCTTACCGGTTTTCAAGACCAGCGCCATCGGCCACTAGGCGAACCCTCCTGGGCCGCCACCCGTGGGCGTACGGCCACGCATAGTCTGCCACGGCTCGCTCCGGACGGCCCGGCGTCCCTCCCCGGTGCGCCGGCCAGGGCGTCGGCTCGGTCCACAGTGGGCCAGACGGTGCGCCTGCGGCACCCGGTGAGATCGGGAAGACTGGGCCCATGCGAGCCATCACGATTCCGCAGCCCGGTGGACCCGACGCGCTGGTCTGGGCCGAGGTGCCCGACCCGGAGCCGGGCCCAAACGAGGTGATCGTGGACGTGCGGGCAACCGGCATCAACCGCGCTGACCTGCTGCAACGGCAGGGGCACTACCCGCCGCCGCCAGGCGCGCCAGCGTACCCCGGGTTGGAATGCTCCGGGGTGATCACGGAGGTCGGCGCGGAGGTCGCCGGGTGGGCGGTCGGGCAGCAGGTCTGCGCGCTGCTGGCCGGCGGCGGGTACGCGGAGCGGGTGGCGGTCCCCGCCGGGCAGTTGCTGCCGGTGCCGGCGTGCGACCCGGTCGACGCAGCGGCGCTGCCCGAGGTGGCCTGCACTGTCTGGTCGAACCTGGTCCAGGTGGCGCGGCTGGGCGCGGGCGACACGCTGCTGGTGCACGGCGGCGGCAGCGGGATCGGCACCTTCGCCGTCCAGCTCGGGGCGGCCCTCGGTGTGACAGTGCTGAGCACCGCGCGGGAGAGCAAGCACGCCCGGCTGCGTGAGCTGGGCGCGGCACACCTGATCGACTATCGGGAGCAGGATTTCGTCGAGGAGGTCCGGCGGGTCACCGACGGGCGCGGTGTGGACGTCATCCTCGACATCATGGGTGGGTCCTACCTGGGGCGGAACGTCTCCGCGCTGGCCACCGGCGGTCGGCTCGTGGTGATCGGGATGCAGGGTGGGCGCAAGGCCGAGTTGGATCTCGGCGCGCTGCTGACCAAGCGGGCGAGTGTCACCGCGACGTCGCTACGGTCCCGTCCGCTCGCCGAGAAGGCGGAGATCGTCCAGGGCGTACGGGACGAGGTGTGGCCGTTGGTCGAGGCGGGCCGGATCCGGCCGATCGTGGACCGGCGGCTGCCGATGACCGAGGCGGCGCAGGCGCACCGGCTCGTCGAGTCGAACGACCACTTCGGCAAGGTGCTACTCACCCGCCCACCGGGCGGCGGGTCAGCCGTCAGTTGAGCGAGCCTGCCAAGGTCGGGTCGTCGGTCGGTCGGGGCAGCACCAGCCGGGCGCCCGGGCCCTCGCCGGCCAGCGTGTCCTCCGGGTTGTTGAGCGTGCAGCGTTGCAAGGACAGACAGCCGCAGCCGATGCAGCCGTCCAGGTCGTCGCGGAGCTTGGTGAGCAGCCGGATCCGCTCGTTCAGCCGGCTGCGCCAGCTCGCCGACAGCCGCGCCCAGTCCTGCGGGCTCGGGGTGCGGGCCTCGGGGAGCGAGTCGAGTGCCTCCCGGATCTCGTCGAGCGAGACGCCGACCTGCTGGGAGATCCGGATGAAGGCGACCCGCCGCAGCTCGACGCGGGCGTAGCGGCGCTGGTTTCCGCCGGTGCGGTCGGCGCGGATCAGCCCGAGTCGCTCGTAGTAGCGCAGCGCCGACGGTGCCACCCCGGAGCGGGCGGACAGCTCACCGATCGTCAGTAGATCCGGCATCACCAGGTCCTTGAGTTGAAGTCCACTTCAACTCACACAGTAGTGGCATGACCACCACACTGCCCACCGACAGCAGCGCCCGACTGCCCGCGCTGATCCGACGACTGACCGGCGACGAGAAACACGCGCCGAGCGCGCACTCCACCGTCGACGTGCTCCAGGTGCTCTACGACCGGGTGCTGCGGGTCAGCCCGGACACCACCGACGACCCGGAGCGGGACCGGTTCCTGCTCTCCAAGGGCCACGGACCGGCCGCCTACTACGCGGTGCTCGCCGCGCACGGCTTCATCCCGGACGCCTGGCTCGACGACCTGGCCGGACCGGAGAGCCGGCTCGGCCACCACCCGGACCGACTCCTGGTGCCCGGGGTCGAGATCGGCTCCGGCTCCCTCGGGCACGGGCTCGGGCTGGCCGCCGGCACCGCGCTCGGCCTGCGCGCCCAGGGGCTGCGCAAACCCCGGGTGTACGTGCTGCTCGGCGACGCCGAGCTGGACGAGGGGTCCAACCACGAGGCGATCGCGTACGCGGGAGCGACAGGTCTGGACAGCCTCACCGCGGTGGTGGTCGACAACGAGTCGGCCAGCCACGGGTGGGCCGGTGGCATCGCCAGCCGGTTCACGGTCAACGGGTGGACCGCCGACACCGTCGACGGCCGGGACCACGAAGCCCTGTACGCGGCGTTGACCGGGCACCGACCAGGACACCCCCACCTGGTGGTCGCCCGCATCGAGAGCGAGGGATGACCGACATGCGTACCGCATTCATCGACACCACCACTGCGCTCCTCGACGAGGATCCGCGTACCGCACTGGTGCTGGCCGACATCTCGGCGAGCCAGTTCGCCTCCGCCGGCCACCGCCACCCGGACCGGGTGCTCAACGTCGGGATCCGGGAGCAACTGATGATCGGGGTGGCCGGCGGGCTCGCCCTGACCGGGCTGCGTCCGATCGCGCACTCGTACGCGACGTTCCTGGTGGACCGGGCGTACGAGCAGATCAAGTTGGATCTGGACCACCAGGGCGTGGGCGCCGTCCTGGTCAGCATCGGCGCGTCGTACGACGGGTCGGCTGAGGGCCGCACCCACCAGTCGCCCGGAGACGTGGCGCTCTTCGACTCCCTCGGTGACGGCTGGACGGTCCGGGTGCCCGGCCACCCGGACGAGGTGGCGCCGCTGCTGCGCGACGCCGTGACCACTGACGATCCGATCTACCTGCGGCTCTGCGAGCAGCGCAACGCCGAGGCGTACCCGGACGCCACAGGGCTACGGGTGCTCCGGCGGGGCGGGACGAATGCGCCCCTCGTGGTGGCTGTCGGACCGATGCTCGACCCCACGCTGGCGGCGACAGAGGGAATTGACGTGACAGTGGCGTACACCCACACGCCCCGGCCGCTCGACACGCCCGGGCTGCGGGCGCTCGCCAACACCGACGTGGTGCTTGTCGAGCCGTACCTGGCGGGAACGTCGAGCGCGCTCGTCAGCCGGGCCCTGGCGGACGTACCGCACCGGCTGCTCGCCCTCGGGGTGGGTCAGACCGACCTGCGACGGTACGGCGATCCGGCCGACCACGCCCGGTGGCATGGGCTGGACGCCGACGGCCTGCGGCGGTCGATCAGCGCGTTCCTGGGGTCAGTTGGCGGCTGAGACGGCAGGGCGGCGGCGAGCGCGCTCGCGCCCGAGGATCCAGATCGCCTCGACGCCGTCCTTCCAGGTGATCTTCTTGCCCTCTTCCCGGCCGCGCGCCCGGTAGCTGATCGGCACCTCGTACGGCCGGATCCGGCGACGCAGCAGCTTGCCGGTCACCTCGGCCTCCATGCCGAAGCCGCGCGAGCGCACCTGAAGCGACCGGTAGAGCGCCACCGGCATCAGCTTGAAGCAGGTCTCCAGGTCGCCGATGTACGAGTTGAACAGCACGTTGGCCGCCATCGTGACGCCCTTGTTGCCCATCACGTACCAGAAGCTGTAGGCGCTGTGGCTGCCGAAGGTGCGATTGCCGTAGACCACGGTGGCCCGGCCGTCGAGCACCGGGTCGAGCAGCTTGGGGATGTCCTGCGGGTCGTACTCCAGGTCGGCGTCGAGGATGACCATGTAGTCACCCTCCGCGCTGTCGACAGCCGTCTTGATGGCGGCACCCTTGCCGGCGTTGCGCTGGTGGGTGATGACCCGAAGGCGCGCGTCGTCGGCGCGACCGAGGACCTCGCCGGTGCCGTCGCGGCTGCCGTCGTCGACGACCACCAATTCGATCTCGCAGGGATAGTCAACCGCCAATGCCTGCTTGAGGGCATCCGCGATGCGTTCTTCCTCGTTGTAGACCGGCATGAGGATCGAGAGCTTCACGGGGATCTCCACGGTGGCGGCAACACGTCGGCCATAGCCTAGCCTGGTTGGTTTGTTTACCGCGTACCGCTACCGCTGGGCAGTCGGCGCGGCGGCCTCAGATCAATGGTGTTTACTTCCGCCATGTCGGCTGCCGGCTCCCTGCTCGCGGTGGTTCCCGTCGCCGCGGTGGTCCTGCTCATCGTCGCGGCGATGCCACGCGAGGCTGGCGCGGTGGCACCGCTGCGGCTCGCCGTGGTGCGCGCCGTCCTGCTCACCGGGGCGTACGCGGTGCTCGTCGTCGAGGTGCTCGGCGCGTCGCACGCGCTGACCCGAGGCGCGTTCACCGTCGCCTGGCTGCTCTTCCTGGTCGCGGCCTCGGTGGCGGCCGGTCTGCGCTGGCGACGGGCGACCCCCCTGGGGCCGCCACCAGCCGCTGCACCGGTGCCGGTCAGCGCTGCGCCGGCAGTCAGCGCCGCACAGCGGCCGGTGCCGGTCGGCGCGGCGGCGTCCGGTGGCGGACCCGACGTGTCCGCCCCGGCCGCGGAGCGCAGTGAACCCGCCCCCGCGCCGACCCGGGCTGGTCGGGGGTTCGCTGACGTTCGTGCCGTGGCTGTCGACGCGTGGCGTACGGCCCGACCGGGTGAGCGGCTCCTCGCCGGCACGGTCGGCGCGCTGGTCCTGGTGGAGCTGCTTGTCGCGCTGCTGGCCGAGCCGAACAACTTCGACTCGCAGACGTACCACCTGCCGAAGGTGGAGCACTGGGTGGCCCAGGGCGACCTGGACTTCTGGCCCACAGCCATCCACCGACAGGTGACCATCCCGCCCGGCGCCGAGTACCTGCTGCTGCACCTGCGCCTGCTCACCGGCGGGGATCACCTGCACAACCTGGTGCAGTGGGCGGCCGGGGTGGTCTGCCTCCTGGTGGCCGCGCGGATCACCGCCCAGCTCGGTGGCGGCCGGCGCGCCCAGTTGCTCACCGCGTTCGTTCTGGCGACCACGCCGATGGTGGTGCTCCAGGCGACCAGCACGCAGACCGACCTGATCTGCGCGGCGTGGGTGGCCTGCGCGGCGACGGTGACGCTGGACGGGCTGAGTCGACGGACCGGCTGGGGCACGCTGCTCGGGCTGGGGGCGGCCACCGGGCTGACCGCTGTGACAAAGACCAGCGGCCTGATCGCTGTCGGCCCGCTGCTGGTGCTCTGGGGACTGGCCCAGTTGCGGCTGGCCCGAACCGGTCGATCGGCTCCGGCGGGTCCGGCGACGGCCGCCGGGGGCCGGTGGGCCTGGCCGGTCGGCGGGCTGGCCCGCACTGTCGGCGGTTCGGTGCTGATCCTGCTGGTCGCTGCCGTGGTGGTCGGCCCGTTCCTGGCCCGGGTGACCGCCGAGTTCGGGCACCCGCTGGGGCCGCCCCGGCTGCGCGAGTCCATCCCCATGGAGCGGCACGACCCGGCGTCGATGGTGGTCAACGCGCTGCGGATCGGGCACACCGCGTTCGACACGCCGCTGGCGCCGCTGCGTCGGGCCGGGGCTGAGTTGATCATCAGTGGCGCCGAGGCGATCGGGGTCGACCCGCAGGACCGCGCGATCACCTTCGGGCGAGAGCTGTTCCCGGAGCCGGCCTGGTATCCGGACGAGGACAGGGTGGCGTTTCCGCTGGCCGGGGCGCTGGCGGTGATCGGTGCGGTGATCGCGCTCGCCCGACCACGGCGGATCGCTCCCGAGCGGGCCGGGTCGCTGCGGGCGTACGCCGTGGTGGTGCTGGTCGCCGCACTGCTGCACACCGCGATGATCAAGTGGCAGCCGTGGGGCAATCGGCTGCTGCTCTACGCCGTGGTGCTCGCCGTGCCCCTCGCCGGTCTCTGGCTGGACGCTCTCCTGCGCAACCGCGCGGGTGGGCGTCGAACGGTTGCCACAGCGGCGGCCGTCACCGTGCTGGCCACCTCGGCGCTGGCCGGGGTGCTCGCGCTGTCGTACGGCTTTCCCCGCCGGCTGGTCGGCTCCGGCTCGGTCTTCACCACCTCGGACTGGGACACCCGGTTCCTGCGCCGCCCCCAGTGGGCCGACGAGTTCCGCTGGGCGGCGACGGCGGTCCAGGACAGTGGTGCGCAGCGGATCGGGCTGGTGCAGCAGAACGACAACTGGGAGTACCCGTGGTGGCTGCTGTTGCGGCAGCCCGACGGCGGTTCACCGGACCTGGTGGCGTTGCAGTCGGTGCTGCCGGAACGACCGGCGGCCGACCCCTCCTCGGTCGACGCGATCGTCTGCACCGGCAACAAGGCGTCCTGCGTCAAACTCGTCCCGGCCGGCTGGCGGCTGGAGTTCCGCGGCTACGTCGGCTACGCCCTGCCGCCGCACCGCTGAACCGCAGCGGGCCGCACCGCAGCGCTCGCCGCCGTCGCCACGTCGGTCGCCGCGCTCAGCCGGGCCGCTGAACCAGAAGCCGGCCGGCGCGGGCCCGGATAGTCCGATGCGGGCGGTTCTGCATTCCGCGCGCAAGGATCTGAGGAGCATTCACATCCATTGATCCGCACGTTACCGTCTGGTAACTCAATCGACGTCCCGCGATTGAGCCGAAAGGAGTGCGTCGATGCCTGCAATCCCCGCCAGGCCCGAACGCGCGACCCGACGACGGGCCAGCACCGTCGCCGTCGCCGTCGCCGCTCTCGTCCTACCGATGCTCGCCGGACCGGCCACCCCCGCCACCGCCGCCGATCGACCAGCCGTCCAACCACTGCCCGCCAACCTCGAAGCCATCCGGGCCGCCGAGGCGACAGCCCTCTACGGCAGCCCGGCGATCCGCCCGATCGAACAACGCCGCACCGCGTTGATCACCATGGGTGACAGCGAGATCTCCGGTGAGGGGGTCGGCAACTACGTCCCCGGCACCCACCAGGACGGCAACTGGTGCGACCGCTCCTACGACCAGGCGGTGTTCCGCACCGGCATCGCGTCGGACGCGCAATACAACATCGCCTGCTCCGGTGCCACCCCCTGGAACCTGATCGCCGGCGGCCCGACCCAGCACAACGAGCTGAACCAGGGCGACTACCTGGGCATCAAGGCGCGCAACACGCACGTGAAGCTGATCTGGGTGGTGGTCGGCGCGAACGGTGACGGCACCATCCAGTTCGGTCCGGTCGCCACCGACTGCGCCGTCCGCCGGGTCTTCTTCCAGGGCGCCTGCTACCCCACCTACACCGACCAGTGGACCATTCGCACCGACGGCAGCCGGCAGGCAGTGGAGTCGGCGCTGACCGACATCCGGCAGACCATGACCAACGCCGGTTACCTGCTGTCGGACTACGAACTGGTGCTGATGTCGTACCCGAGCCCCGGCAGCCCGGACGTCGAGGACAACCCCAACTTCCCCGGCTGGTACTCCGGCGGTTGTCTGCTCTACCTGGCCGACGCGGCCTTCGCCCGGAACAAGGCGGTGCCGATGTTCGAGTCGGCGCTGCGCTCGGCCGCGGCGAACACCGGCACTCGCTACCTGGACGCCAGCCGGCTCTTCCACGGGCACGAGGTGTGCACCGACAACACCTCGGTCCGTGGCCTCTTCATCGAGGTCGGCATCTGGAACGAGAACGCCGCCCGACAGTCGTTCCACCCCAACGCCCGCGGGCACGGCATGTTCGCCCAGTGCATCACCCAGTTCTGGAACTCCGGCCAGACCCGGGCCAGCTGCGTCGACCCGGCCAGCACCGGCGGTGGCGTGCTCTACCCGGGACTGCTGGAGTTCAAGCAACTGCGCAACCTGGCCACCGGCACCTGCGTCGACGGCAAGGGGTACGACTCCCGCAACGGCACCGCGCAGCAGCCGTACTCCTGCCACGGTGGGCGTAACCAGGGCTTCTGGTACGACTCGGCCCGACGGTCGCTGCACTCGGAGCTGTCCCACGACCGGTGCCTCGACGTCGCCAACAGCTCGATGACCGCCGGCACCGCTGTCAACATCTACGACTGCAACGGCACCGGCGCGCAGCAGTTCGTCTTCCTGGGCAACCAGCTCAGGCCGGCGAGCGCCACCAACCTCTGCGTGGCGTTCGACAACCCGCTGCTGGGCAGCTCTCGCCTGCGGTTGGCGAACTGCTCCAGCAGCACCCGGCAGCAGTGGTCGTTCGAGGCCCGTACCGCCGCCAACCCGGTCGGCTACGGGCACGACGACTTCATCGGCTCCCGCGTCTACTGACCTGGGCAGGGGCCCTGGTTGACGCCAGGGCCCCTGCGCTCACTTGGCGCGGGGAACGAGGATGAGCCGGGCCACGCCCTTGTCGCCGTCCTTCGCGCCGGCCACGCCGAGCGTCGCGCCGACTTTGACCTCGCTCGGCTGCACTGTGGCCCGCCGCTCGACCACCCGCAGGTCGTCGCCGAAGGTCCACGTCATGGTGAAGCCGTCGGTGGACTTGACTGTCATCGAGTCGCCGTCGATCGCTGTCACCTCACCGCGCTGCACGGCGACGGTCTGCGTACCGCCGTCCTTCGTCTTCACCACCGCCTCACCGTGCAGGGTGTTCTTGCGCAGCAGCACGCGGGCCTGGCGGCGCTTGCGCCACTCCTCACCGCGCTTCTCCCGGGCCTTCTCCTGCGCGCTGGGGGACGCACCGGGCGTCGGCGTGGCCGGTGCGGCGACCGTCAGCACGTCCAGGTCGTCGGCGTCGAAACCCATCGCGGCCAGCGCCTGACCCTCGACTCCCATGGCGGCGGCGACCTCGACGGCGACATCCCGGGCGGGCTGGCTGGCCACCTCGGCCGCGCCGCAACCGCTGACGCCGAGCGCGACCGCCGCGAGCAGTGCCGTGGTGCCGGTGGCGATACCCCAACGTGGCATGACTTTCCCTCTCTGTCGGTGGAGCCCCCAGCCTTCCCGGGAACGACGAGCGGAGCGTCAGGCCGATGTTCGGGTCAGGTAAGGATCACCGGGCAGCCGGACGGTGAAGGCGGCACCGCCCTCCGGCGCGTGCCCCGCGGCGATCTCCCCGCCCAACCGGCGGACCAGCCCGGCGGCCAGCGCCAACCCCAGTCCGCTGCCCACCTTGCGCACCCCCCGGTAACGCTCGTGCAGCGCACCGCGTTCGAAGGCCACCGCCAGGTCGTCGTCGGTGAAGCCGGGCCCGCCGTCGCGAACCTCCAACACGCCGCCGTGCCCCGGGTCCGCGCCGGCCGGCCGGACCGCGAGCACCACCGGCGACCCCGGGGGTACGACCCGCAGCGCGTTCTCCAACAGCCCGTCCAGCACCTGCCGGATCCTCCCCGGATCGGTGTACGCGGGCACCGGCTGACCGGGCGTCTCCACCCGGAACGGCACGCCCACCGCCGCACACCGACCGGACCAGGTCGGCTCCGCGTCCACTGCCAGTCGGGTCAGGTCCACCGGCACCGGTTCGAGGGGAAAGTCGGCGGCCTCCAGCCGGGCCAGTGCCAACAGGTCGCCGATCAGCCGGTCCAGGTGTTGCGCCTCGGCCAGCATCGTCCGACCGGTGTCGACAGTGTCGTCGGCACCGAGCACCCCGTCGGCGAGCGCCTCGGCGTACCCCCGGATCGCGGTCAGCGGGGTGCGCAGCTCGTGCGAGACGGAGAGCAGGAACTCCCGCTGTCTGCCCTCGCTGGTGGCCAGCGCGGCAGCCAGCCCGTTCAACGCCTCAGCCAGGTCGGCGACCTCGTCCGGCGGCTCGACCGGCACCCGGACGGCGCGGTCACCGGCGCGCAGCCGGGCGGCGGCGGTGGCCGCGACCCGGATCGGCCGGGCCAGCCGACGGGCCAGCAGCAGCCCGGCCACCACACCGGCGGTCAACCCGGCCAACAGCGGCAACCACAGGCTGAGCAGCACCCGGGCCCACAGCCCGTCGGCCAGCGGACGGGAGAGCACCACCCCGTTGCCGCCGGGCAGGGCCCGACCCTCGACCAGGGCCCGCTCACCGTTCACCGAGCGGCGAGCGGACACGTTGCGGCCCTGCCCGATCCGCTGCACCACCCGCTGTGGCAGACCCGCCCGGTCGACAGCGCCACGGCGGATCAGGTACGCGTCGATGCCCTGGTCGCGCAGTTGTTGGATGAGCCGTTCCTCGTCGGCGCTGCGACCCCGGTCGAGGCGGGTCCGCAGCACCTCGGCGGCGAGTCGGGCCTGGGCGGCGAGCGCCTCCTGCTCGCTCCGCTCCGCGCCACGGATCGCCAACGGCACCGCGACGATGGCGGTGACCAGCACCGACACCAGCGCCACCGCGCAGGTGACGAGCACCGCGCGGGCGGTCAGCGTACGACCGGGTCGGCCTCGTCGGGGTGTTGTGGGTTTGACGGCGCCGACCACCGGCAGGGCCATGGTCGGCGACTCGACGTGCCCGCTGTGGTCAGGCATCTACCGCGTACCCGACGCCGCGGTGGGTCCGGATCACGCTCGCCGGGCCGAGTTTCGCCCGCACCTGGGCAACGTGCACGTCCACCGTCCGGGTGCCGGCGTGCGCCGCGTAGCCCCACACTCCGGCCAGCAACTCCTCCCGGGTGAAGACCCGGCCGGGCCGGGCCATCAGGTGGGCCAGCAGGTCGAACTCGGTGGAGGTGAGCTGCACCGGGGCACCGGCGGCGGTGACAGTGCGGCGGGCCGGGTCGAGCGTCACCGGGCCGACGACACGTGGCCGGTCAGCGCCCTCCGGGCCGCCGGCGGATCGGCGCAGCACCGCGCGGACCCTGGCGACCAGCTCCCGGGGGCTGAACGGCTTGGTAACGTAGTCGTCGGCGCCCAACTCCAGGCCGACGATCCGATCCACCTCGTCGTCGCGGGCGGTGAGGAAGATGACAGGGGTCCAGTCGCCGGCCTCGCGCAGCCGGCGGCAGATCTCGGTGCCGGGCAGACCCGGCAGCGCGATGTCCAGGACGCAGGCCACCGGACGCAACCGGCGGGCCGCGCTCAGACCGGCCTCGCCGTCACGCTCCAGGTGGACGCCGAACCCGTCCCGGGTCAGGTAGAGCCGGACCAGGTCGGCGATGGCCGGCTCGTCCTCCACGACGAGGACGAGCCCGCGATGCGGTGGTTCGACTGTCACCGGCCCATGATTGCCGACCCGGTGGGCTCGGCGCGATCGGCGCGTGTTCGAGTTCGGTAAAGGCGGTGCGACGCCCGATCAGGGTCAGCTCACCAGGACGGTGCGAACATCCCGGGCCGGGCGGCGGCCGGCGCGTCGCCGATGCTGGCGACGACCCGCGCGCCGGGCGGCCGCAGGCGGGTCCGGAACGCCTGGTTGAGCAACGCGTCGAGCTGCCAGACCTGCTTCGGGTGAGTGGTCCGGATCAGGAACCGCTCACGGATCCCGTCGATTGCGGTGGCCGCCATCTCCACCGACTGCAGCCGCGGGTCCGGGCTCCAGGTGACGTTGCTCAGCTCGCGCAGCTCGGTGTTGAGGTGCAGGCGCAGTCGGTGCAGGAGCCGGGTCTGCTGGGTCACCACCAGGCGGCGGTGCGTGAGTAGCAACAGGTAGTCGCCGGTGACCGGGCGGTCGGGGCGGCTGCAACGGGTGACCAGGATGGTGGCGTCACCGGAGCCGACGCAGCGCCGGAAGACCGGCATGTGCCGGCTCACCGTCTGCACGGCCAGGCCAGCCTCAGCGGCGGCCGGGAGGAACGTTCGGGAGAAGACGTCCATGACCTGCCCAACGACGTCCCCAGCAGGGTGACGTGGGTCACGCAGGTTTTTTGGAAGTTCCACGCCGCCTGTCGCACTGCCTGTCCGACTTCCGACTCAGGCGGATCATGGTCAGGAGTTGGGCTGAAGTGGACTGGCGGCGAACAGCTCTTCCAGCCAACCCGGGACCGCGTCGGCGTACTCGGCGCGGGACTCCTCGGGGGTGTCCAGTGCCCGACGCCAGGAGAGCGAGCGGCTGACCGGCCCCAGACCGATCGCGAGGTCGGCGGCCTCCACGAGGGTCCGCCGGTCGTACCGGTCGGTCCACGCCTCCAGGTAGGCGTCGCGCAACCGGGCCAGTTGGGCGTCGTCGGCGGCGAGCTTCCCCCCGTGCCCGACGGCACGCAGGGTCACCAGCAACGTGCCGAACGGGTGCGCCACCGAGGCGTCACCCCAGTCGAAGTAGCGGTAGCCGGCGTCACCGGCGAAGACGTTGCCGTCGTGCAGGTCGTCGTGTTGCACAGTGGCCGGAATGCCGATGTCGGCGAGCCGGCGGCACCGCTGCGCGTACGACGGCAACTCGGCCCGCAACCGCTCGTGCACCTCCGGACGGAGCCCGCCCTCGGCGCCGATCAGCAGCGCCTCGCGATCGTCGAGCAGCTCGGCGAAGAGGTCGGCCAGCACCTCCGGACGCTGATCCGGCACGCCCAGGGCGACCAGCTCGTCGGCGCGCGGCGCGCTCGCCAGTTGCAGTGCCGCGTACCCGGGCAGCGCCCGCTCCCAGTGCGTCAGATCGGGGTCACGCGCCAGCACGTCACGCAACGACTCGCCGCCGTCGGGCAGCAGTGACCAGCCCTGCGTCGGGTCCACAGCGATCGGCGTCAGCACCCGGTCGGGCGTCAACTCGGCGAGCGCCGCGATCAGGACCGCCTCGTGCACGGTGCCCGGGTTGTTGGCCTTGAACCAGACCGGGCCGTCGTCAGTGGGCACCCGCCAGACCAGCGACCAGGGTCGCAGCCTCGGCTCCACCAGCCCGGTCACCCGCCGGCCGGCCCGGCTCAGCTGCGCGTCGACCCAGGATCGGGCCCGCACCTGCCACTGCTCGTTGGACCAGTCGGGGGTGCGCTCACCGGCGATCGTCGTCACGCTGGGCACCTTAGGCGGCCGTCCCGCGTCGAGGCGAGGCGTTTCCCGCCCCGGGTCAGACCAGTTCGACGATTGTGGCATTGGCCATGCCGCCGCCCTCGCACATGGTCTGCAGGCCGTAGCGGATGCCGTTGTCCCTCATGTGCTGGAGCATGGTGGTCATGATCCGGGCACCGGAGCCGCCGAGCGGGTGGCCGAGGGCGATCGCTCCACCGCGCGGGTTGAGCCGCTCCGGGTCCGCCTCGGTCTCCGCCAGCCAGGCCAGCGGCACCGGGGCGAACGCCTCGTTCACCTCGTACACGCCGATCTCCTCGATGCCCAGCCCCGCGCGGCGCAGCGCCTTCGCGGTGGCCGGGATGGGCGCGGTGAGCATGGTGACCGGGTCGTCGGCGGCGACCACCGCTGTGTGGATCCGGGCCAACGGGCGCAGGCCGTGGCGGCTGGCCCAGTCGGAGGTGGTCACTGCGAGGGCCGCGGCGCCGTCGGAGATCTGGGACGCGGAACCGGCGGTCACCACACCGTCGGCCCGGAACGGGGTGGCCAGCTCACCCAGCTTCTCCAGGGAGGTCTCCCGGCGGATGCCCTCGTCGGCGGCGAACTTGCCACCGTCGGCGAGCGGCACCGGCGTCAGCTCCGGATCGAACGCGCCGGCGTCCTGCGCGGCGGCGGCCTTCTCGTGGCTGGCCAACGCGAACTCGTCGAGCTGGGTGCGCGAGAGGCGCCACCGCTGGGCGATCAGCTCGGCCCCGACCCCCTGGTTGAACGGCAGCGGCGCGTCGTCGGCGAAGCCCTCGACGCCCCGGTAGCGGGCGCGCAGCTGGTCACTGAACGGCATGCCGCCGGCCACACTGGAACCCATCGGCACCCGGGTCATCGACTCGACGCCGCCGGCGACCACCAGGTCGGCCTGACCGGAGAGCACCGTCGCGGCGGCGAAGTGCAGGGCCTGCTGGCTGGAGCCGCACTGCCGGTCGACTGTGGTGCCGGGCACCGTCTCCGGCCAGCCGGCGGCGAGCACGCCGTTGCGGGCGATGTTCCACGACTGCTCGCCGACCTGGGACACGCAGCCCCAGAAGACATCGTCGACCTGGGCCGGGTCGAGCCCGGTGCGCTCGGCGAGGGCGCGCAGCACGTGCGCCGAGAGATCGACCGGGTGGACGCTGGCGAGGCTGCCCCTGCGCCGCCCGACCGGGGTACGTACCGCGCCGACGATGACCGCGTCACTCATGTTTACTCCCCGGTAACTTGGGCTGCCCCGATCCTACGTCGTCCATCGACCGGTGGTCCGGCCACACCCGCACGAGGTGCCGGAATCCGACGGCCGCTGGCATGCTGGGCGGGTGAATGAGACCTCCCCGGCACAGGAGTGGCGGGTGCCGTCGAGCCTGCCGGCGGCGAAGCTGGCCGGCGCCGTCCTGCTCGTCGCGCTCGGGCTGCTCTTCGCCGACGGCGACGCCGTCCGCCTGGCGTTGGCCGTCCTGGCCGCCGCCGCGCTGGCATGCTGGGCGGTACGTGACCTGGTCGCCCCGGTCCGATTGGCGGTGGATCCGGCCGGGCTCACAGTCATCCACGGCTTCGCCGGCCGGCGGCTGCTGCAGTGGTCGGCGGTCGAGGCGATCGCCGTCGACCGGCGACCCCGACTGGGGCTGACCAGCGAAACCCTGGAGATCGACGCGGGCAACTCGCTGCACCTGTTCGGCCGGTACGACCTGGGGGCCACCCCGGAAGAGGTGGCCAGCGCCCTGCGCGCCGCCCGCCCGGTCAGGTGAGCAGGGCGGCGGTCCGGAAGAGCACCAGTGCGAGCAGGATCAGCAGGATCAGCGCCCCACCGGTGACCTGCACCAGCGTGCGCCGACCACGCGGCGCGTACGCGAGCACCAACGCCATCAACGCGCCGACCACCAGCCCGCCCAGGTGCCCGGGGATCGAGATGCCCGGCACGGCCAGCGTGAACACCAGGTTGATCACCAGGATCGGGATGATCCGGGAAATGTCCCGGCCCAACCTGCGCTCGATGATGATCAGCGCGGCGAAGAGACCGAACACGGCCGTCGACGCGCCGACGGTGGCCGCCCGCGGGCTGCTGAACAGGTAGGCGGCCACGTTGCCGCCGAGGCCCGCGATCAGGTAGAGCGCGGCGAACCGCACCCGCCCGAGGTTGGCCTCCAACGACCGGCCGAGCACCCACAGCGCCCACATGTTGAGCAGCAGGTGGAGCACGCCGTAGTGCAGGAACATCGCCGTGACCAGCCGGTACCACTGGCCCTCGGCGATCCCGCCGAGCGTGTAGTCGGAGAGGTAGGCCCGGCCGAGCACCGCACCCCACTCGGTCAACGGCGTGCTGCCACCCATCAGGCCGCCGAAACCGGAGCCGCCCACCGCCGCGTCCCCGCCCCGGGCGGAGGCGATGGAGACCAGCAGGAACAGCACGTTCAGCGCGATCAGCGCCTTTGTGACATAGCCGTGCCGGCCGGCCGTACCGCCGCCGAAGGCGGTACGCGCCGGCCGGACACTGCGACGCCCCTCGTCGACGCACTCCGGGCACTGGTGCCCGACCGAGGCATCCCGCATGCAGTCCGGGCAGATCGGCCGGTCACAGCGGGTGCACCGGACGTAGGTCTCCCGGCCGGGGTGCCGGTAGCAGACCGGGGTGGTCGGCGGAGATTCGCTCACCGGGCCGACCCTCCCGCCACCACCACACGGTCCACCGGCACCGGCCGTGCTCCGGAGCGCTCAATCATGCGAGCAAAGGTACCTCGCCAGTCACTCAGGAAGCGGACCGCTCGATCTCGACCCGCTCGATGACGACGTCCTGGAGCGGACGGTCGCTCGGACCGGTCGGGGTGCTCGCGATCGAATCCACAACCTTCACCGACTCCTCGTCGGCGACCTGGCCGAAGATGGTGTGCCGGTTGTTGAGGTGCGGCGTCGGGGACACGGTGATGAAGAACTGCGAACCGTTGGTGCCCGGTCCGGCGTTCGCCATCGCCAACAGGTACGGACGGTCGAACCGCAACTCCGGGTGGAACTCGTCGGCGAACTTGTAGCCCGGTCCGCCCCGGCCGGTGCCGGTCGGGTCGCCCATCTGGACCATGAAACCGCTGATCACCCGGTGCGAGATGGTGCCGTCGTAGTACGGACCACTGCCCGGCTGACCGGTGCGCGGGTCGGTGTACTCACGGTTGCCCTCGGCCAGGTCGACGAAGTTGCGGACGGTCTTCGGCGCGTGGTTGGGGAAGAGCTCCAGCCGGATCGGGCCAGCGTTGGTGTGCAGGGTGGCGTAGACAGCCTCGGCCACGGGTACTCCTCACTCGTTGGTCAGTTCCATGCGGATCCTCCCATGTGCCCGATCTGGCATCGCGGAGGCATCCGAAGGTGGAGGATGACGAAGGAACAACTCCCAGGAGGTAGGACCGTGTTTGGATTCGGGCGGCGTAAGTCCCAGGGGCAGCAGGCCTTGGCCGAGCTGAACCAGAGCATCAACCACCTGATGCTGGCAGCCAACCACGCCGCGAAGGGCGCTGGCGCGACCGTCGGCCCGCGGGTCCAGGTGGCCCGGGGTTACGTCGCACCGACCGCCGCGTTGGTACGCGACCGCGCGTCGACCGGCTGGGGGACGACTCTCACCACGCTGGCACCGCTGGCGGCGGCTGCTCGTGACGGCGCCGCGCAGGCAGGGCCGCTGACCAGGAAGGCCAAGTCGAAGACCATGCGGATCACCGGTAAGAAGAAGCAGCCGCGTCGTCGCGGCTCGATGATGACCGGCCTGTTGGCGGCGGGAGCCATCGCCGGCGTGGCCGGCGCGGTCGCGCTGCGTCGCCGCCGGGAGCAGCAGGAGTGGGCCGAGTACGACCCGACCCGCAGCACCCTGGAGCCGATGCGCGACGAGGTCGACTCGATCGAGGTGCGTACGCCGTCCGCGGCCCGGGGGTCCGACGGGTCCGCCATGTCCGGCGCGGCGGGGATGACCGGCGCGGGCAGCTCGGCGGTGGCCGGCGGCTCCAGCGCCAGCACCACCGCCCCGGCCAAGCAGACCGGTGTCCGCCCGACCGACAAGGTCCCGTCGGTCGCCGAGGGCGCCACCGACGTCTCCGGTCGGCCGACCGACGACCTCACCAAGGCGCTGGGCAAGGACACGGCGCGCACCAACGGCCGCCGCTGAGGTCACCAGCAGCGCATCGGGCGCCGGCGAGTGGGTCCCCCACCTCGCCGGCGCTTCCGCGTGAGCGGCGCTGTCGCAGGGATCAGAGCCAGCCGTTGCGGCGGAACCAGCGGTAGAGGGCCAGTGAGACGCCGAGCATGAGGGCGAGGGCCACCGGATAGCCGTACGTCATCTTCAGCTCGGGCATGTTGTCGAAGTTCATGCCCTCGACACCGGCGATGGAGGTCCAGACCGCGGCGATGGCCGCCCACGCGGCGATCTTGCGCATGTCGTTGTTCTGGTCGACGGTGACCTGGGCCAGCCGCGCCTGGAGGATCGAGTTCAGCAGGTCGTCGTAGGAGTTCACCTGCTCCACAGTGCGGCTCAGGTGGTCCTGCACGTCCCGGAAGTACTTGCGGATCTCCTTGGGCACGTCCCGGTTGACCTGCGAGGTCAGCGTCATCAGCGGCCGTTGCAGCGGCACCACCGCCCGCTTGAACTCGACCAGCTCCCGCTTCATCTGGTAGATCCGCTGGATCCGCCCGTGGCCGTTGCGGTCGAAGACCTCCGCCTCCAGCACGTCCAGGTCGTCCTCGATCTGCTCGGCCACCTCCAGATAGAGGTCCACCACCCGGTCGGTCACCCCGTACGCCACCGCCCACGGGCCGTGCAGCAGCAACTCCTGTTTGGTCTCCAGGTCGGCGCGGATCGGGGCGAGCCGGCAGGCATCGCCGTGCCGGACGCTGATCACGAAGTTCGGGCCGATGAAGAGCATCACCTGCCCGGTCTCCACCACCTCGGAGTTCTCGGTCAGCTCGGTGTGCTCGCAGTAACGGGCGGTGCGCAGCACCAGGAAGACGACGTCGCCGAACCGCTCCAGCTTGGGGCGCTGCTCGGCCTTGACAGCGTCCTCGACAGCCAGCTCGTGCAGGCCGTAGGTCTCCGCGATTGCTGTCATCTCGGCCAGCTCCGGCTGGTGCAGACCGATCCAGACGAAGCCGTGCTCCTCGCGGCGGGCAGCGGCCAACGCCTCCGCGTAGGTCCAGTCGCCGGGCTGTCGCCTGCCGTCGACGTAGAGCGCGCAGTCGACCACGGCGCTGCGGCCGGTGCCCGTCGGGGCCGGCACGGGCGGCGAGCCGTCGGCGTTGAGGATCCGGGTCATCGCCCGGACCGGGGAGGGCCACGCCCGAGGTCGCAGCACCCGACCGGTGGTCGACGGTGCCGTCCGGTCCCGCTCTGTCCGATCCGTCATCGCGTCACCTCCCGCGCTCAGCTGCGGCTTGCAGGCTACGCCGATCGCGGTCGAGGACCGGTGTGACGGCGGTCGCGTGGGGGCGGCGCCGGGCGGGCCGGGCCGCATCGGGGGGTGTGCGGGGGACGACACGGCCCACCCGGCACCTGTGGGGGCGGGAGGTTGTGCTGCCGCGTCAACCCGGCGGGGCCGGCCCGGAGGCCGGGCGGTGAACTCCGCAGTTGGCGGGGTGACGCTCGCAGCATTGTGGGCCAGCCGGCCGCCCGGAGGGGAGACCCGGGACGGCCGGCATCGTCGTTCTGTCAGGAACCCGACAGTTAACTCAGCTGCGGACGGCCTCGACGGCCGAGGCTAGTCGCCGGACACCCTCGTCGATCCGGTCCGCGGTCACCGCCGAGAAAGCCAGTCGGAGAGCGTGCCGCCCGCCGTCCAGCACGAAGTCACTGCCCTTGACCACGGCGACCCCGCGCTCGGCGGCCGCCGGGGCGAGCCGGTCGACCAGCACGTCCTCCGGGAACTCCACCCAGAGGAAGTAGCCGCCGTCGGGCTCCACGAACCGCGCCTGCGGCAGGTGCCGGCGCAACGACTCGGCGAGCACCTGGGCCCGCTCGCCGAGCGCCGCCCGGACCGTCTCGATCGAGCGGTCGATGTCACCGGAGACGCAGAACTGGTGCACGATCGCCTGGGACACCATCCCGGGGGAGATGTAGAGGCTTGTCGCGTTCTTCGCGATGGACGCGATCAGGTCGGCCGGGCCGACCAGGTAACCGACCCGCACACCCGGGCAGACCGTCTTGGTGAAGCTCGACGCGTGCACCACCACGTTGCGGGTGTCCAGCGAGAGCATCGACGGCAGCGCCTCGCCCCGGAAGCGGATGTCCGCGTACGGGTCGTCCTCGAAGATCGTGAACTCGTACTCGGCGGCCAGGTCGAGCAGCTCCCGACGCTTCTCCTCCGACAGCGTCATGCCGGCCGGGTTCTGGTAGTTCGGGATGACGTGCGCGAGCCGGGGGCGGACCCCGGACTCCAGCAGCTTGCGCAGCTCGGCGGTGTCCAGGCCGTCCGGCTGGACGGCGATGCCGTGCAGCTCACTGCCCATCCGCTGGAGGTTGAGCAGCGTCCGGTCGTACGTCGGGCGCTCCACCACCACCGCGTCGCCGGGGCGGACCAGGTGGTCGAAGAGGAACGCGTCGGCCTGAAGCGACCCATTGGTGACCAGCACCTGGTCGGCCTCGACCCCGTGCTTCTCGGCGATCCACTTTCGCAGCGGAAGGTACCCGACGGAGGTGCCGTACGCCGTCACCCCAGCGGGGTCGGCGTCGAAGGCGCGGACGGCGGCGGCCTTGAGCCCCTCGACATCGACGATGTCCAACGAGGGAGCCCCACGGGCAAAGGAGATCAACTGCTCGGCGGTCATGGATATTGAGCGTACGGGCGGCGGCGGGGGACGCGCGGTCGGCACGGCGATGTCCGCATCCTGAGCCACCGGGTCGGGTGACGGCACTCCACCGGTCGGCGGCAGATCAGACCGGAAGGGCGAGCGCGTCGTGCTGCGCGGCCCGGGAAAGCCCCTCCAACTGCACGCCGAGCGCGTCGAGGAGCTGACTCCAGTCGAAGTAGGAGCGCCAGGCGGTGATCCGGCCCTTGCGGGCCCGGACCACGTCGGCCACCTCCCAGCTCACCAGCCGGCCGGTGGGCGCGACGGTGCCGTATGGCGAATGCAGGGTGCCGGTGTGGGTGCCGGTCAGCCGCAGCTCGACAGCGGCGCCACCGCCGGTGCGGACCGCGCCCATCGGGTCGACCCGCAGATCCGGAAAGGCGCCGGTCCAGGTACGCAGCAGCGCGGGCAGCTCGATCGGACGGACCGTCACGCCGGGCATGGCGTAGAACGCCTCCGGGGCGTAGAGATCCGGCAGCCGGGCCACGTCCCGACGCAGGAGCATCGCGTACTGCTGCTCGACCAGCCGCTCCGCGTCACGCATCGGGACCTCCCCCACGGGCCACGGCACCTCCGCGCCCGCAAGGGATGTCTACCCATCGATCCGGCCCCGCACACCACCCCGGTCAGGTCGTGGCGACCGCCTGGCTCTCCGACCAGACCCGCATGATGTCCCGCACTGAGATCACGCCGGCCACCTCCCGGCCGTCGAGCACCACCAGGTGCCGAAATCCGCCCCGGGCCATCGCGGCGGCGGCCTCGGCCACCGTCCACTCCGGCCCCGCGTAGACCACGTCCCAGGTCAGGTGGGCGCCGGTGCGTTCCACGTCGCAGTCGAGGCCGGCGCCGATGGCCTTCAACACGTCACGTTCGGTCATGATCCCCACGCCCTCGGAATCAGGGTCGATCACGACCGCCGACCCGACACCGCGGGCCGACATCATCCGGGCCGCCTGGCGGAGCGTGTGCTCCGGACCGACGACGAGGACCTGGCTGGACATCGCATCCCGTACCTGCATCACACATCACCCCTTTGGGACGGTGGCATTCGGTACGGACATGGTGGTCGGTGGATGTTTCCGGGACAAGAGCGGCATCGCACAAGCTGCGGACGCTGGCTACTGTCGGATGGTGTCCACCGAGCCCCTGCGCTGCGCCGGCGCGCTGATCGTCGACCATGACGGCCGCATCTTCTTTCAGCGCCGCTCACCACACCGACGCCTGTTTCCCAACTGTTGGGACATCGTCGGTGGTCACGTGGAGCCGGGCGAGGACATCGACGAGGCACTGCGCCGGGAGATCACCGAGGAGACCGGCTGGGTGCTCTCCCACGTCCTGGGCCAGGTGGGCGAGTACAGCTACGTCGGCGACGACGGCCTGGCCCGGACCGAGTACGACTTCCTGGTCCGCGTCGACGGCGACCTCGACCGCCCAATGCTGGAGGCCGGCAAGCACACCGAGTACCGCTGGCTGGCCGAACACGAGGTGACACTGCTTGACGAGCACCGCGACGTCAACAACGGGCTGATCCGGCGGATCGCGGAGGAGGGCTTCGCCGTCCTGCGGTCGATCGGTCTGTGAACACCGTCGAACTGGCGCCCCACCGGATCGCCGGGCTGCTCGCACCGGCCGTGGACCGGACCTTCCGCGCCGGCATCCTGGCCGGCCGGGACGGTGGTGGCGCCGAGTTGTCCCAGCGCTACGGCGGGATCACCGCCACCGGCTTCCTGGTCGACCTGCGCACCCGGCTGGCCGCACCCGGCGGCACTGTCGACGGGCCCGGGTTCGCGGCGATCACCCGCTACCAGGACCCGGTCGCCTGCCGGCGGACAGTGGACAAGCAGGTGGCCCACGGGATGATCTACCGCGGCCCGGGCGGCGCCCTGTCCGCCACCGAGCGGGGCGCCGCCTTCCTCGCCGAGCTGTACCAGGTGCACGCCGAGGTGACCGAGGAGTTGTGGGCCGGCCACGACGACCGGGTGGCCCGGCTCGTGGCAATGCTCGGCCGACTGCTGTCGTACGCCCTGGTGCTGGCCGACGAGGAGGCGAACCCGGTCGCCTCGGCCTTCGCCGCGCTGGCACCCCCGTACGAACCGGACGGCACCCCGTCGGGCGTGCTGCTGCTCAACCGGCTCAGCACGCTGCGACACCACCGGGCCGACGCGCACGCCGCCGCCTGGACCGCCGCCGGGCACACCGCGTCGAGCATCGCCGCCCTGCCTGCCGGTCCCGAGCGACTCGCCATCGAGCTGGAGACCGACCGGCGGGCCGCCGGCCCGTACGCGACGCTCAGCGCGGAGGAGCGCCTGACGATGCTCGCCGACCTGGCGGCACTGCCCGGCTGACCGGTTGGCCGGAGCGGCGCACCCAGCCGGCGCTATCCTCCACCGGTGACGGGAGCAGGACTAGGGAGGATGTCGCGATGATCGGAATGGTGCTCGCGGCCGGAGCGGGACGACGGCTGCGCCCGTACACCGACACCCTGCCCAAGGCTTTGGTGCCGGTGGACGGCGAGACGACGATCCTGGACATCGCGCTGGGCCACCTCGCCGAGGTCGGGCTCACCGACATCGTGATCGTCGTCGGCTACGCGGCGGACGCGGTCGTCTCCCGCCAGGCGGAGCTGGAGAAGAAGTACGGGGTCACGCTCACCCTGGTGCACAACGACAAGGCCGAGGAGTGGAACAACGCCTACTCGCTCTGGCTGGCCCGGGAGTACTTCGCGCGTGGGGTGCTGCTGGTCAACGGGGACACCGTGCACCCGGTGAGCATCGAGAAGACCCTGCTGGCCGAGCGCGGCCCGGGCATCCTGCTGGCCGTGGACACCCTCAAGCCGCTGGCCGAGGAGGAGATGAAGACCACCTTCGACGCCGCCGGTCAGCTCACCCGCATCACCAAGATCATGGACCCGGGCGAGGCGTACGGGGAGTACATCGGTGCGACGCTGATCGAGCCGCAGGTCGCCGACGCCCTCGCCGACGCACTGGAGGCGACCTGGCGGCGGGACCCGAACCTCTACTACGAGGACGGCTACCAGGAGTTCGCCGACCGGGGCGGGGAGGTGCGGGCGGCACCGATCGGTGACGTCCCGTGGGTCGAGGTCGACAACCACGCCGACCTGGCCCGCGCGCGGGAGATCGCGTGCCGCTACTAGCTCGGAGCGTCCTCACCCCGCTGCACATCGACGTGCGACGCGGGGCGGTCGCCGACCTGGGCGCGATCCTGGCCGACGGGCGGATCTCCTCCGGGGGCGACGTCGCGGTGGTGGTCGGCCCGGGTCAGGGCGCCCAGATCGCGGAGCTGATCCGACCGTCGCTGCGCTCGGCGGACGTCTTCACCGTCTCCGGCGGAACGCTGGACGCGGCCGACGACCTGGGCGGCAAACTCCGCGCCCGGTCCTACGACGCGGTGGTCGGCATCGGTGGCGGCAAGACCATCGACGTGGCCAAGTACGCGGCGACCCGCCGAGGGCTGCCGATGGTGTCGGTGGCGACCAGCCTCGCCAACGACGGCATCGCCTCCCCGGTGGCCAGCCTGATCACCGACGGGATCAAGGGCTCCTACGGCGTACACATCCCGATCGGGGTGATCGTCGACCTGGACTTCGTGGAGAGCGGCCCGGACCGGCACAACAGGGCCGGCATCGGCGACGTGATCAGCAACATCAGCGCGCTGGCCGACTGGGAGCTGTCCCGGCAGGTACGCGGCGAGCCGGTCGACGGACTGGCCGCCTCCCTCTCCCGGGCAGGTGCCGAAGCCGTGCTCAACCACCCCGGTGACATGAGCGACGACGCCTTCGTGATCGTCCTCGCCGAGGCGTTGATCTCCAGCGGTCTGGCGATGGCTGTCGACGGCACCAGCCGTCCGTGCAGCGGCGGCTGCCACGAGATCATGCACGCTGTCGACTCGCTCTTCCCGGGGACCGCCTCGCACGGCGAGCTGGCCGGGCTGGGTGCGCTGTTCTGCACCTGGCTGCGCGGAGACCTTCGCCGCTTCCGGGAGATGTCGGCCTGCCTCGCCCGGCACCGTCTGCCCCGGCTCCCCGCCGAGGTGGCGCTCACCGACGACCAGTTCATCGAGGCGGTGCAGTTCGCGCCGCGTACCCGGCCGGACCGGTACACCATCCTCGAACACCTGGCACTGTCGCCTACCGAGACCCGGGAGCGGCTGGCAGACTACGCCGGTGCAATCCGCGACCAGCTTGGCTGACCCCCGTCCCACCGTCGCCGACTTCCACCGGGTGAACCGGGGCGGCGGCCTGTTCAGCGAGTCGATCAGCCAGTGGCTGGGGGCCGTCTTCGCGCTCGTCGCCCAGCGGCTCGGGCTGCGACCGACCGCGTTGACCATCACCAACCTGGTGCTCGGGCTGGCCACCTCGGTCACCGTGGTGGCGCTCGCCGGCCCGGTCGCCGCCGGGGACGTACCGGCCTGGGTGGTCGGCCTGCTCGCCCTGGTCGGCTGGCAGGTGGCGTACTCCCTGGACTGCGCGGACGGGCAGCTGGCCCGGGTGACCGGTCAGGGCAGCGCTGCCGGCGCGCGCGTCGACGTGCTCTGCGACGTGGCCGCGCAGATCGCCCTGGTGGCGGCGCTGGCCGCCACCGCCGTGGCGCAGGAGCCGGGCACGCCGACCTGGCTCGTGGCGACCTTCGCGGGCACCTGGATGGTCAACCTGGTGACGTCGGTGATGCAGGCCGGCCCGAACGCGGCCAGCATGGTCACCTCGACCTCGCTGCCGGTGCGCCTGGTGAAGCTGGTCCGCGACTACGGCGCTGTGGTGTTCGTGGCCGCCGTGGTGCTCGCCGTGGCCCCCGCGCTGGTCCTCTGGGTGATGGTCGCCTTCACCATCGTCAACGGCGGTTTCCTGCTGGCGAGCATCGCCTTCTCCGCCCGCGCCTCCCTGCGCTGACCCAGACCCACCCGCGCGCTGCGCCGTCGGGTCGCGCCGCCCGGCGCGCAAGATCGCGCCGCCCGCCCCCATGATCGTGCTCGATCCAGGATGTAGGCCCATCCGATCGTTCCGAGGCCACTACTTCCTGGTTCGAGCACGATCATGCAGCCGAGGGGCGCACACCGCGCAGGGCGGGGTGAGGTGAGCAGGGCGGCCGAGGGGCGCAGGCGGCGAGGCCCAGCGAGGTGGGCCGGCGGCGCAGGGCGGGGTGAGTCAGACGTGGTTGGGGGTTCGGGTCAGACCCGCGTAGATGTCGATGAGCTGCCCGGTGACCACGTCGGGGTGGAAGATGCGCTCGTAGCGGGCGCGGGCGGCCACTGTCAGCCCGGACGCACCGGCACGGGCGACCGGCAGCGCGGCCGCGAGCGCGGCCGGCTCCGGGGCGACCACCCAACCGGCCTCGCCCAGACCGATCCCCGCCGGCATTGCCGGCCCGCCGCCACCCCCGGCGACAGCGGAGGCGTTCTCGGCGGGCCCGGTGCCGGCGGGCTCGTGCGGGGCGTCGGCCCCGACCAGGTACGGAATGCCGCCCAACGCCGTGCCGAGCACCGGACGGCCGCTCGACAACGCTTCGATGATCACGGTGGGCAGCACGTCGTGCCACATCGCGGCGGCGATGACCACAGCGCTCGCCTCGACCGCTGCCCGCACGCCGGCCCGGTCGAGCTGACCGAGGTAGACCACGTCGGGCCGCTCGGCGGCGGCTGCCTCCACGAGCTGGCGCAGCTCGCCGTCACCGGCCACCCGCAGCGTGCCCAGCGAACCGACCGGGTGCCGGCGCCAGGCGTCCAGCAGCAGGTCGACGCCCTTCTCCGGGGAGAGCCGGGCCATGTAGAGGAAACCGTCACCGAGCGGCGCCGGCCGGCCCGGGTCGGGTACGGAGTTCGGCTTCACCACGATGCGATCGTCGGGAATGCCGTACTCGCGGAGGTGATCGGCGATCGCGGAGGTGAGCGCGATGTAGCGGTCCACCGAGCGCCAGGTGCCGCGGTGTACGGCAAGGGTGGTCGCCATCAGCGCGCTCTGCACCGCCGAGTCGCGGTAGCAGCGGTGCTTGATCGCCGGCACCCCCAACGCCCGGCCCTTGCAGTCCTGACAGATCACGCCGTCGCGGAAGTAGATCCCCGACGAGCAGACCTGCCGGTAGTTGTGCACCGTCTGCACCACCGGCACGCCGTGCCGGTGCGCGGTCCGCACCACCCAGGGCGAGATCAGGGGGTACGGGTTGTGCAGGTGCAGAACGTCAGGTTGGTGCTCGGTGAGCAGCCGGCTCAGGTCGTGTTGGGCGCGCGGCGCCCAGATCGGCGAGATCGGCAGCAGCGTCTTCGCCGCCGTCGACATCGACGGGATCTCGTCCGAACTGCGAATGAAGGGCAGCACCTCGACGCCAGCGGCGGTGAGCTGGGCGATCTCCGAGTCGACGATCGTGTTCTCACCGGAAGGCTGGGCTTCCCGGTACCGGTTGTGTGCCACCACGATTCTCACGGGAAAGAAGGCTACCGTTGTGTCGTGCCCGAACTACCGGAGGTTGAGGCGCTCGCGGGTTACCTGCGTCAGCGCGCGGTGGGGCGGCGCGTCGATCGGCTGGAGATCGCCGCGATCAGCGCCCTGAAGACGTACGAGCCGGCACCGACCGAGGTCGCCGGCCGAGCGGTGGTCGACGCCAGTCGGCACGGAAAGTTCCTCGACGTCCTCTTCGAGGGCGGCCTGCACCTTGTGGTGCATTTGGCGCGGGCAGGCTGGCTGCACTACCGGGAGGCGTTCCCCGCCACCACCCCGCTGCGTCCGGGCAAGGGCCCGATCGCGGTGCGGGTACGCCTGGATGACGGTTCCGGCTTCGACCTCACCGAGGCCGGCACCCAGAAAAAGCTGGCCGCATATCTGGTCACCGACCTCGCGACGGTCCCCGGGGTGGCGAAGCTGGGCCCGGACGCGCTCGCCGCGGACCTGCCCCTCTTCGCCGAGCGGCTGCGGAGCAGGCGGGGGCAGGTCAAGGGGGTGCTGACCGACCAGTCGGTGCTGTCCGGGGTGGGCAACGCGTACTCCGACGAGATCCTGCACGCCGCGAAGCTGTCCCCGTTCGCGATCACCGATCGGCTCACCGACGCCCAGATCGCCACCCTGCACGCCGCCACCAGACAGGTCCTCGGCGACGCGGTCGAGCGGTCCCTCGGTCAGCGGGCCGCGGAGCTGAAGGGCGAGAAACGCTCCGGGCTGAAGGTGCACGCGCGCACCGGCCTGCCCTGTCCGCTGTGCGGGGACACAGTGCGCGAGGTGTCGTTCGCCGATTCCAGCCTCCAGTACTGCCCCACCTGCCAAACCGGCGGCAAGCCGCTCGCTGACCGTCGGTTGTCTCGCCTCGTACGGTGAGTAATTGCACTTCAGGACTACGGAGCGGAATCGCCCTCCCTGAGCGGAAGCTCCGGTCCGCCCTTCTCGCCACGCGCGCATCCATCGGTATAGTGGCCCGGTCCCCGGCTTCTGAAATGGTGCGGAGCCGGCCAGATCCCGCCAGCACCGTCGGTCGCCAATCTCCTTCGGGGCGACGACCGGTCGGAGCCCGCGTGGGAGACTGGGACGGTGGGCGACCCGGGCCTTCACGCCGAGTGAGCGGCCCGTGTCATGCGGGAGGACATGGGTGAGGTGACGGCAAGCCTCCAGCGCCCGGTAACCAACGAAGGCCGGAGCAGACTCGTGCGGCACGTCGACAGCTTCGAGATCCAGCCGCCGACGCCGCCGTCCCACAACGGCGTTCCTCGGTCGGCGTGGACGAGGGCGCGACGCCGTGTCTCCCGCTGGCACCGCCCCTACATCGCGATCCTGCTGCTGCTCGACTTTGGCGCGGCGGCGTTCGCCAGTTGGATCGCGATCCAGCTCTTCGACCAGGCCGCCTCCGGTTTCTCCGGCACCCAGCAGGACCCGACCTGGTTCCACACCGTCTCCTACCTGCTGCTTCCGCTCGGCTGGGTGGTGATCCTCTGGAGCAACCGGGCCTACGACCGGCGCTACCTGGGGCTCGGCCCGGACGAGTTCAAGCGGGTGATCCGGGCATCGGTGACGGTGGCCGCGAGCGTCTCCTTCCTCGCCTTCTCCACAGTCACCCAGCTCTCCCGTTTCACAGTGGGCACGGCACTGGTCGGCGCGACGCTGTTGATCCTCTGGGGCCGTTTCGTGGCCCGCTGGGCGCTGCACTACATCCGGCGGCGGGCCGGCCAAGCCGCCCACCGGATGGTGCTGGTCGGCACCCTGCCCGAGTGCCTGGAGGTCTACGCGGCGGTCACCCGCAGCCCGGCCGCCGGGCTGATGCCCGTCGCCATCCACATCACCGACGGGTACGCGGCGGCCCGAGGCATGCCGACCCCGGTTCCGGTGTACGCCGGACGCGACGTCCTGGCCCTGGTCCGTGAGGTCGGTGGGGACACCATCGCCGTCTGCGGGTCGGCCAGCGCGGAGCCGGGCGAGTTGCGCCGGTTGGCCTGGCAGTTGGAGGGTTCCGGCGTCGACCTGGTTGTCGCCCCGCAGCTCACCGACATCGCCGGCCCCCGGGTGCACATCCGGCCGATCGAGGGTCTGCCGCTGCTGCACGTCGAGGAGCCGACCCTCTCCGGGCCGGCGCTGCTGGCCAAGAACCTGATGGACCGGGTCGCCGCCGGTCTCGGCCTGCTGCTGCTGATTCCGCTCTTCCTGGCCATCGCCGTGGCGATCCGGATCTCCGACCCCGGCCCGGTCTTCTTCCGCCAGCCCCGGGTGGGGCACGAGGGGCGCACGTTCCGGGTGTGGAAGTTCCGGACCATGTACGTCAACGCCGAGGACCGGCTGGCCAGCCTTGTCGATCGGAACGAGACCGACGGCATGCTGTTCAAGATGAAGGAGGACCCTCGGGTCTTCCCGGTCGGTCGCTTCCTGCGGGCCACGTCGCTGGACGAGCTACCGCAGCTGATCAACGTGCTGTGGGGCGAGATGTCGCTGGTCGGGCCCCGCCCGCTACCGGCCGACGACGGTGACTTCCTGGGTGACGTGCGGCGCCGACTGCTGGTCCGCCCCGGCATGACCGGGCTGTGGCAGGTCTCCGGCCGCTCCGACCTGTCCTGGGACGAGTCGGTCCGACTGGACCTCTACTACGTCGACAACTGGTCGCTCGCGTACGACCTGAGCATCCTGTGGCGCACCGTCGGGGTGGTGCTCGCCCGCAAGGGCGCGTACTAGAGGGGTTGGCGCGCCGGCTCGCAGGGGCGAGGATCGCTGCGTGGCTGCCAACCTCTCCGCCGTGGTCGGCGTCGTCTCACTCGTCACCGCGTTGACCGCGGCGCTGCTGGCGGTGCTGCGGCTGCGCGCCCGCCGTGGCATCGCCACCGCCACCCAGCGAGCCACCTACGAGGTGCTGCACACCGCCGGCCTGGCCGCCGAGCCGCTGCGAGCGGGGTTGAGTGAGGCGGGCGCGGCGAAGGCCGTACGGCATCTGCGGGCGCTGGTGGGCGCGGTCGGGCTGGCGCTCACCGACGCCGACCGGCTGCTGGCCCTCGACGGGCGCGGCACGCACCACGGAGAGCAACTGCTCGCGGCGGCCCAGCGGACGGTGGACAGCGGCCGCTCGACGGTGCTGGGTGAGCAGGAGCTGCACTGCGACCGAGTCGACTGTCCGGTCCGTGGGGCGGTGGTCGCGCCGTTGCTGGGGGCGGACGGCCGGGTGGTGGGCGCGCTGGTGGCGGTCGCCGACAGCCCGCCGCCTCCGGGGTTGGTGCAGGCCACCCTGGAGACGGCGCACTGGGCCGGCAACCAACTCGCCCTGGCCGAGCTGGACTCGTCGCGGGAGCGACTTGCCCGCGCCGAGATCCGCGCGTTGCGGGCGCAGATCAGCCCGCACTTCATCTACAACGCGCTGACCGCGATCGGCTCGTTCGTCCGCACCGACCCGGAGCGGGCCCGGGAGCTGATCCTGGAGTTCGCGGAGTTCACCAGGTACTCGTTCCGGGCGCACGGGGAGTTCACCACGCTGGCCGAGGAGCTGCGGTCGATCGACCGCTACCTGACCATCGAGCGGGCCCGGTTCGGCGACCGGTTGCAGGTGCGGTTGCAGATCGCCCCGGAGGTGCTGCCGGTGACGCTGCCGTTCCTCTGCCTCCAGCCGCTGGTGGAGAACGCGGTTCGCCACGGGTTGTCCCGCAAGCCGGGCACGGGCATGGTGAGCATCGAGGCCCGGGACGCGGGAGCCGAATGCCACATCACGGTGGAGGACGACGGAGTGGGAATGGATCCGACCACGCTGACCGCCGGCATCGCCGAGCTGGCCCGCGGCACCGGCGACCCTGGCGACGACACGGGCCAGCACGTCGGCCTCTCCAACGTCGACGAGCGGTTGCGCTCTGTCTTCGGGGACCGGTTCGGCCTGGTCGTGGAGACCGGGTTGGGCTCGGGCACGAAGGTGAGCATGCGGGTGCCGAAGTTCCACCCGGGCGTGCGGGCAGGGTCGTGAGCGAGCGGGCCGGGACGGGTGCGGTGAACGCGTCCGGTTTCCTGCGCGTCCTCGCTGTGGACGACGAGCCGCCAGCGCTCGACGAGCTGGCGTACCACCTGCGGGCCGACCCCCGGGTGGCCCGGCTGCACACTGCCGGGGATGCCACCGAGGCGCTGCGGCTGCTGCGCGACGGCGACGTGGACGTGGTCTTCCTGGACATTCGGATGCCCGGCCTGGACGGCATGGAGCTGGCCCGGGTGTTGCGCCGCTTCGCCCGCCCTCCGGCGATCGTGTTCGTCACCGCGTACGACGACGGCGCTGTGGACGCCTTCGATCTGGGTGCCACCGACTACGTGCGCAAACCGGTTCGGGCCGACCGGCTGGCCGAGTCGCTGCGTCGGGTGATCGGTTCGCGGGTGGTGCCGTCGCACCCGGCGGCGCTGGCCCGCGCGGAGGAGGACCCGACCATTCCCATCGAGTTGGCCGGCACCACCCGGATGCTGCCGCGCTCGGCGGTGCGTTGGGTGGAGGCGCAGGGCGACTACGCCCGGCTGCACACGGCGGACGGGTCGCACCTGGTGCGGGTCTCACTGGCCACGCTGGCGGAGCGGTGGGCCGATGCCGGTTTCGTCAGGGTGCACCGGTCGTACCTGGTGCAGTTGAAGTTGATCGCGGAGTTGCGGCTGGTCAACTCCGGCTACGTGGTGGTGATCGACTCGACCGAGCTGCCGGTGAGCCGGCGGCACACCCGGGAGCTGAAGGACAAGCTGGTAAGGGCCGCGAAGCAGGATTGGAGTCGCTGAGCCGGGAATGGAAGCAGCTCTGCCGTACGTTGTACGCTAGTCCGTACGACTTCCGGGAGGGCCTGCCGTGACCGAGACCCCGTTCGACGCCGAATCCGAGTTCGACAGCCAACTCGACCGACTGGTGCAGCTCGGCTACCCCGTCCTCGCAGGGCTGACCGAGAGCGCCTTCCGCGACCTGGTCGCGCCACTGCGGGCCACTGCGGTCGAGGGCACCGCCGGGCTGCCCGCCCCCACCGACGCCCGGGTGCCGTTCCTGCTGGTCACCACCCGGGACCTGATCGGTGTGCCGGAACGGGTGGCGCTCACCACCCTGGCCGGCAAGCGCAAGCCCGGCGTCGTCGACCGGAACTACGCCGAGGACGACCTGCCCCGCTTCGATCCGATCAAGGAGCTGGAGGTGCCGGCCGGGCCGGCGTACCTGCTCTTCGACGTCGACCGGGGCGAGGAGTACCGCAACCTGGCACCCGCCACGGCCATGGAGGGGATCACCGGTCAGGGCCGGTTGCCGCTGAGCATCGACGAGGGGCTCGCCTTCATCACGCTGCACCCGGCCGCGCTGGCGAGCAACAGGTGCTTCTCACTGGTCGGCTCCCGGTGCGGCGACAAGCGGGTGCCGGCGCTGTGGATCAGCCAGGGTGCACCCAAGCTGGGCTGGTGCTGGTACGGCAACCCACACACCTGGCTCGGCTCCGCCTCGGCCCGACCGGAGCGCATCGGCCTGGAGTGACAGTCAGCCGCCGCTTTCCGCACCTCGATGGGATCAAACCCCGAGTTATCCACAGCCGCGACCGGTTCTCCACAGGTTATTCACAACGCAAACCACTGATCTCCACGGCCGCTCCCTACAGTCAGGGCCCATGAGCGCACGCCGGATACTGGTGGTCGAGGACGAACGGACCATCGCCGAGTCCATCGCCGCCCGACTACGGGCCGAGGGTTTCACTGTGGAGATCGCGGCGGACGGACCCAGCGCGGTCGCTCAGTTCCACACCGGCCAGCCGGATCTCGTCGTTCTCGACGTGATGCTGCCGGGCTTCGACGGCCTGGAGGTGTGCCGCCGGATCCAGGCCGACCGGCCGGTGCCGGTGCTGATGCTCACCGCCCGGGACGACGAAACCGACCTGCTCGTGGGGCTGGCAGTCGGCGCGGACGACTACCTCACCAAGCCGTTCTCGATGCGGGAACTCACCGCCCGGGTGCACGTCCTGCTGCGTCGGATGGAGCGGGCCGCCGCCACCCCCGCGCCGCCCGCCCTCCGCCTCGGCGACATCGAGATCAACGAGGCGGAGCGACGGGTCCGCCGGGCCGGGGCGGACGTGCACCTCACCCCGACCGAGTTCGACCTGCTGGTCCACCTCGCGGGGCGGCCCCGCACCGTGCTTCCCCGGGAACGGCTGCTCGCCGACGTCTGGGGGTGGTGCGACGGGAGCGGAACCCGCACCGTGGACAGCCACATCAAGGCTCTGCGCCGCAAGCTGGGCGCCGACCTCATCCGCACGGTGCACGGGGTCGGCTACGCCCTGGAGCTGCCGTCATGACGGCGACAGTGCTCACCTGGCTGGACCGGGTGCTGGAGTTGCTGCCCCGACCACTGGACCCGGTGCGTTCGATCAAGCTGAAGCTGGGTGTGCTGCTCGTCGCCTCCGGGGCGGCCGGGCTCGCCTACTTCTCGTACGGCATCGGCTGGCCGCCGCCGATCACCTCGGCCACCGCCATCGCCGTCGCCCTGCTCACCTCGCAGGTGCTCGCCCACGGCATGACCTCGCCGTTACGGGACATGACGGCGGCCGCCGGCGCGATGGCCCGCGGCGACTACACGCGTCGGGTACGCGCCACCTCCCGCGACGAGGTCGGCGAGCTGGCCCAGGCGTTCAACAAGATGGCCGAGGATCTGCACGCCGCCGACCAGCGTCGACGCGAGCTGATCGCCAACGTCTCGCACGAGCTGCGTACGCCGATCACCGCGTTGCAGGGCGTGCTGGAGAACATGGTGGACGGGGTGGCCGACCCCGAACCAGCGGCGCTGCGTTCGGCGTTGGCCCAGACCGAACGGCTCGGGCACCTCGTCGCCGACCTGCTCGACCTGTCCCGACTCGACGCCGGGGTGGTGCCGCTGCGGCGCGTACGCATGGACGTGGGGGACTTCCTCGACGAGGCGGTGGAGCACGCCACGGCCAGCGCGTCCGGCGCCGGTCTGGACGTGCGCTTCCAGCTCCGTGACCTGCCGACACCGCTGACGGTCCACGCGGACCCGTGGCGGTTGCACCAGGTCTTCGCGAACCTCCTCGACAACGCGGCCAGACACAGCCCACCCGGCGGCACGGTACGGGTGTGCGCCGAGGAACACGGCGACCAGCTCCGCTTCGAGGTGAGCGACGAGGGTCAGGGCATTCCGCCGGCCGAGCGTTCAAGGGTGTTCGAGCGGTTCACCCGGGGCGACCGTGCCGCCGGCGGCGGGACCGGTCTCGGCCTGGCCATCGCCCGGTGGGTCGTCGAACTGCACGGCGGCCGGATCGGTGTCCTCGACCCCGCCGGACCAGCCCGGGGTGACCGGCCCGGCTGCCGCATTCAGGTCACCATCCCGTGCGACGGGCCATACCGAGAAGAGGCCGCATGACCAGCCCCGGCAGCACCCCGCTCCCGGCCAGCGGACCGACCGGACCGACCGGGCCGGCGCAGGTCACCCCGACCGTCAGCGCCGGCCCGGCCACACCGGCCGCCAGCCGGCCTCAGGCGTGGCCGGTCACACCCGCCCTGCCCAGGCCGCCGTCGCTGGTCCAACGCCGCTGGCCGGGGCCATCCGGCCCGGCCCGTCCGCAGGTGCTCGGGGCGCTGACCGCTGCGGCGGTCGTCGGCGCCTCGGTGCTCACCATGGTTCGTCCGGGCCTCGGCTGGCTGGTCGCCTCCTTGGCCGCCACGGCAGCCCTCGTCACCGCCAGCGTCGTTCGTTCCGGGACGTCGTCCCCGGCGGCGAACCCCGTCACGACGACCGGCGAGGCGGCACCAACGGCTCCGGCCGCTGCACCCGAGCCGACCGTCCAGGCGGTCACCGCCCGCCCCGGTGCCACGGGGGCACCGGGGCGGGCGGAGCAGGCCAGCTGGGCCGCCGCGACGGTCGCGTTGACAGCAGTCGGCACGGTCCGTGCGGCGGGCTGGCTCTTCGTCCTCTGCCTGCTCGCGGCGGCGGTGACCGGGACACTCACGGTGACCGGCGGGCGAAGCCCGCTCGGCATGCTGGTCGCGGCGACGCTGCCGCCGGCCGCGACGGTACGGGCGCTCCCTTGGGCGGCACGCGGAATACGCGACACCCGCCCGACAGGGTCCGGGATCGGCTTCGGACGCATCCTCACCAGCCTTGCGATCTCCGCCGTCCTGCTGGCGCTGTTCGGGATGCTCTTCTCCTCCGCCGACGCGGTCTTCGCCGAACTGGTCGCCGGCCTGCTGCCGGACATCTCGCTACCCGGCGTGATCGGCTGGACGATCCGCCTTCTGCTGATCGGCGGCCCCCTGCTTGGTGGCGCGTACCTGGTCAGCCGCCCACCGGACCTGGAGGGTCTGCGGCCGAGGCCGTCACGACCGGCCCACCGACTGGAGTGGACCCTCCCGCTGGTGCTGCTCGACGCCCTGTTCGCCGTGTTCGTGCTGGTCCAGCTGACTGTGTTGTTCGGCGGCGCGGGGCACGTGCTGCGTACGGCCGGGCTCACCTACGCCCAGTACGCCCGTGGCGGGTTCTGGCAACTGCTCGCCGTCACCGCGCTCACCCTGCTGGTGATCGCTGTCGCCGCCCGCCGGGCGGCGAAGGCCACCCGGGCGGACCGGCTGCTGGTCCGGGTCCTGCTCGGCACGCTCACCGCGCTCAGTCTGGTGATCGTCGCTTCGGCGCTCTACCGGATGCAGGTCTACGCCGACGCGTACGGCGCCACCCGGCTGCGGCTCGTCGTGACGACCATGGAGCTGTGGCTCGGGCTGCTCTTCCTCCTGGTCGGGGTCGCCGTGGTGCGGCTGCGGGCCGAGTGGCTGCCCAGGTTGGTGATCGGCACGGCGGTGCTGGCCCTGCTCGGGTTGGCACTTGTCAACCCCGACCGGCTGATCGCCGACCGGAACGTCGACAGGTACCTGAAGACCGGCCGGTTGGACGTCGACTACGTGTCCGGGCTGTCGGCCGACGCCGTACCGGCGCTGGCCCGGCTGCCCGAACCGACGCGCACCTGCGCACTGACGCGAATCGCCGTCGAGCAGCCCCGGGACGGCCTCTGGGCGACGAACCTCGGCCGGCTGCGGGCCCGGGCGGAACTCGACACGATTCCGGTGAGCCACACCCTGACCTACTGTCTCGACCTGGAACGCTGGTGAGCATGAACGCTTGACAATCGCGTACGGCGGGCGAGACTGCCGGGGTGGCCAAGCAACTCCCCGACGTCGGGTCGAGCGGTGCGGTACCGCCGCCCCGGCGGTCCCGGATCGTGCTGGCCGAGATCACCAGGCAGGACACCCGCGCCGAGCGGACCCGCGCCGAGCTGGCCCAGCAGACCCAGGTCGGCGAGGCGCTGGTCCGCGGCCTGGTCCGGGCCCAACTCGCGCTGGCGCTGCGGCTGTCCCTGGTGGTGGCCATCGGTCTGGGCGGGCTGCCCTGGCTGTTCGCGATCGCGCCCTCGCTCGGCCGGACCACAGTCGCCGGCGTCAACCTGCCGTGGCTGCTGCTCGGGGTGGCCTCCTTCCCGTTCCTGATCGCGGTCGGCTGGGCGTACGTGCGGCTGGCCGAGCGCAACGAGCAGGACTTCACCGACCTGGTGCAACGGCCGGAGCGCTGAGTGGGCAACGACTTCGTGGTCCCGGCCATCGTCGCGGTCACCCTGGTCACCGTCGGGATCGGCTTCTACGGGCTGCGGTTGGCCCGGACCACGTCCGACTTCCTGGTGGCGTCGCGGGCGATCAGTCCCACCTGGAACGCCGCCGCCATCGGCGGGGAGTACCTGTCGGCGGCGAGCTTCCTCGGCATCGCGGGGCTGGTCCTCAAGTACGGCGTGGACGTGCTCTGGTACCCGGTCGGGTTCGCCGCCGGCTACCTGGCCCTGCTGCTCTTCGTGGCCGCGCCGCTGCGCCGCTCCGGTGCGTTCACATTGCCCGACTTCTGCGAGGTACGGCTGGGGTCGCGTCGGCTCCGCATCCTTGCCACCGCCTTCGTGATCTTCATCGGTTGGCTGTACCTGGTGCCGCAGCTCCAGGGCGCCGGGCTGACCCTGGCCACCGTGGCCGGCTCCCCGTACCCCCTCGGAGCCCTGCTGGTGGCGGCCGTGGTCACCGCGAACGTGGCGCTGGGCGGCATGCGCGCGATCACCTTCGTGCAGGCGTTCCAGTACTGGCTCAAGCTGACCGCTCTCGCCGTACCGGTGATCTTCCTGGCCCTGCAGTGGCAGGCCGACGGCCGCCCGGCGGTGACGCCGCCCGACGGGCCGACGTTCCGGGCCGCGACCACAGTCGTGGTCGAGCACCGCGCGACCCTCACCCTGCCCGACGGTGACATCCGGGAGGTACGCCCCGGCGACGAGTTGACCTTCGCCGCCGGTGATCCGGTGCCGGAGGTCTCCGGGGTGGCCACCGATGCCAACGACTGGTTGCTGCCCAGCGCCGCCGGTGACGACGACCGGGGCCTGTTCGCCACGTACTCGCTGATCCTGGCCACCTTCCTGGGCACCATGGGCCTGCCGCACGTGCTGGTGCGCTTCTACACCAATCCGGACGGCGCGGCGGCCCGTCGGACCACCCTGGTCGTGCTGGCGTTGGTCGGCGCGTTCTACCTGCTGCCCACCCTGTACGGGGTCCTCGGCCGGATCTACACCCCGCAGCTGCTGCTCAGCGGCCAGACCGACGCGGTGGTGGTGCTGCTACCCGAAGCGGCCCTGGGTGACGGACTGACCGGGCGGCTACTCGCCGCGCTGGTCGCCGCGGGCGCCTTCGCGGCGTTCCTCTCCACCTCGTCCGGCCTGCTGACCAGCGTCGCCGGGGTGATCTCGACGGACGTGCTCGGCCGGGGCTCGGTACGCGGGTTCCGGCTGGCCACCGTCATCGCCGGTGGTGTGCCAGCGGTGCTGGCGCTGCACGTCTCCGGGCTGGACGTGTCGCAGGTCGTCGGGCTGGCCTTCGCGGTCGCCGCGTCGAGTTTCTGCCCGCTGCTGGTGCTCGGCATCTGGTGGCGTGGGTTGACCGATGTGGGCGCCACCGCCGGTGTGGTGGCCGGCGGCGGCGCGGCGATCGGCGCGGTCCTGGTCACGGTGCTCGGTCCACCGCTGTCCGGCTGGCCGGCCACGCTCATCGCGCAGCCGGCCGCCTGGACGGTGCCGTTGGCCTTCACGGTGATGGTCGTCGTGTCGATGGCGACCCGTCGCCGGGCCCCGGCCGACATCGCCGCCACAATGCTCCGCCTGCACACTCCGGAAGCCCTGAGGATGCAGTGATCACCGCTGCCAACCGGCGGGGCGCAATCGAGGGCTGAGGTGGCAACCGAGGACTTACTACACTGCGTTCGTGACGTACCCCTCGGATCTGAACAGGTCAATTTCCGAGCTGCTGTCGACACTCGGCCGCGGCGACGCAGGTGGCGTGGCGAAGGCGCAGCCGGTCGTACAGGGCGTGGGCGAGGCGGCCGACGGAATGGTCCGGGTGGTGGCGCTCCCCGGTGGACAGATCGAGTCGGTCTGGATCGACCCCCGCATGATGCGCGGGGCTTCGGAGAGTCTGGCCGAGGAGATCCGCGAGGCCACCAATGCCGCCCTGACCGACCTACGCTCGGCACTTGCCGCCGCCACTGCCGCACCGGACACGACGGCGTTGCTGGAGCAGCTGCGCGAGGTGCAGCGCAGCGCGGTGCCGCAGTTGCAGGGCATCATGGACACCCTCAGCGGCGTCCAGGAGCGGCTCGCCTCTGGTGGGCGGCCCTGAGATGGGCCGGGTTGTGGACCCGGCCGGGCTGCGCGATGCCGGCACCAACCTTCAGGACATCTCCGACCGCTTCCTCACCGAGCTACGGGCGTTCCTGGCCGATCTGCAGGGGTTCGGCGCACCCTGGGGCGGCGACGACATCGGCAGCCTGATCGGTGCGGCCTGCGAGGAGGTGACCGCGTACGCCGCCGAGTGCTTCGAGTCCGTCATCGAGGAGCTCGGCGTGGTCGGCGTCGACCTCAACCGGATGGCGCACCTGATCGACGAGGACGAGCGGGCTGTCGCGGAGCGCATGGCCGGGCTCGGCCAGCAGCTGGGGTGAGCTGACATGGGGCTGCAACTGCCGGGTGAGCTGACCACCTTCCTCAGCATGATCGGTTACGACTGGCCGCAGGCGGACGAGATCGCCCTGGTCGAGATGGGGCAGCGCTGGCTCGCCTTCAGCGGCACGTTGCAGACCCTGACGGCGGAGGCGGGCCAGGCGGCCGAGCCGGTCGGGGCCAGCAACGCCGGTGCCGACATCGAGGCGTTCCAGCGGTACTGGACCGAGCAGGAGGGCCCGGTGCCGGTGTTGCAGGACGGGGCTCTCGCGGCCACCCTGGCCGGCACCGGGCTCATGATCGTCGGAGCCATCGTGCTGGCCTTGAAGATCCAGGTCATCGTGCAGTTGGTGATCCTGGGCATCCAGATCGCGCAGGCGGTGGCGACAGCTGTCGCGACGTTCGGGGCCACCCTCGCGGAGATCCCGATCTTTCAGATGATCACCCGCGAGATCGTCGGTCTGCTGATCGACGAGGTGATCGGAGCGCTCCTCGATGGGTAAGCGGGCCCGGGGAAAATTCATCCGGGCCGCCCTGTCCCACCTGCGCAAACAGCGGGCACGAGCGCGACGCGGGCAACGGACGGACGGCATGACGCCGGAACGCCTCCGGCACACCCTGCTGGGCGAGCGCGACGGCCGAGTTTCGGGATGGCACCACCGGCCGGGCGGCATCGACCCGCCCGGCGCGAAAGTCATCAAGGTGACGAGGCGGGACAACCGCACCGGCGTCTACAACGCCAGGGTCGCGATGTTGAACCGGCGCAACGGTGAGTGGCGGGAGAAGCGCGGCGGCAGCACCTTCTTCCCTGACCACTGGACACCCCAGGACGTCGACAACGCGATCACCAGGGGGTTCCACTCCCCCGATGTCGTGAAGGACCCGGAGACCGGACGGTGGTCGGGCAAGTTCAACGGTGTGCATCTGAGAGGCTTCTACGATCCGGAGACCGATACTCTCGCCCACGGTTTCCCCACTCTTCCTGGAGGCACTCCTTGAGCATCGAGTTCCGCTGGTCGGAGGAGCGGATCGCGGAGTACCACTCCACGGACCGGCGGCTCGCCTGCCTGGGGATGTGGTTGACCGACGACATCCAGGTGGTGCACGAACTCTGCCTGGACCTGCTGGCCGATCTGGAGGACATCGCGGCGGGGCGCAAGGAGAGCGAGAGCTGGGAGGGCAACGCCTGGGCCGCCGAGCTCAGCGCCAACGGCGTCGACCTACAGAACCTCTGGCGGGACGTGCTCAAGGCCCACTACCCGCTCGCGGAGACCCGACGGGTGGTGGCGCAGTACTGGCGGTTGCTGGCACAGGACCCGGACCGCACCCGGGCGGTGACCGAGTGGGAGCGGGACAACGGTCGTCAGCACCCGTACCAGGGGCTCTGAGGGCTCGTCCGCCTCGGGGATGATCGCGGGTCCGCCCGTCGCCGGACGGCGGAACTGGCGGTCGACGGATAACGTCGGCGCATGACTGTTGAGCACCCCGCGCTCGCACTGCGTGGCCTGGCCAAGCGGTTCGACGGCACGATCGCGGTGGCCGGCGTCGACCTGGACGTCCCCGCCGGCTCCTTCTACGGCCTGCTCGGCCCGAACGGCGCCGGCAAGACGACCACCCTGTCGATGGCGGTCGGGCTGTTGCGACCGGACGCCGGCTCGGCCTGGGTGCTCGGGCACGACGTCTGGCAGGACCCGGTCGCCGCCAAGCGGCTGCTCGGTGTGATGCCCGACGGGGTCCGGCTCTTCGACCGGCTGACCGGCGCGGAGCTGCTGGCGTACAACGGGTTGCTGCGGGGGATGGACCCGGCGGTGGTCGACCAGCGGGCTGCCGAGCTGCTGGACGTGCTGGCGCTCGGCGACGCCGGTCGGACGCTGGTGGTGGACTACTCGGCGGGCATGAAAAAGAAGATCGGCCTGGCCTGCGCGCTGCTGCACGGCCCCCGGGTGCTGGTGTTGGACGAGCCGTTCGAGGCGGTCGACCCGGTCTCCGCAGCCCTGATCCGGGACATCCTCACCCGGTACGCGGCCGGCGGCGGCACCGTGGTCTTCTCCAGCCACGTCATGGAGGTCGTCGAGCGGCTCTGCTCGCACGTGGCGATCCTGGCCGGCGGCACCATCAAGCGGGTCGGGAGCATCGACGAGGTCCGTGGGGGTCGCTCGTTGGAGCAGGTCTTCGTCGAGGTGGTCGGCGGGCGCACCGCGACCGGCGAGGAGCTGTCGTGGCTCTCCCAGTGAGCGTGGACGCCACCCCCGCCGCGCCCGTACGCACCGTCTCCGCTCGACACTTCGCCCGGCTCAAGCTGCGGGTGATGGGCAACAACTTTCGGGGCCAGGGCTGGCGGATCGCCCTGTTCGTCGGCGGCGCGTTGCTCGGGCTCTGGTTCGCCGCCAGCGGGTTCTTCCTCTTCGCCGCGCCGGGCCTGGCCGGCAACGGCGAGTACGCGGTGCTGATCGCGGCGGCCGGTGGCGGGCTGCTGGTGCTGGGTTGGCTGTTTCTGCCGCTGGTCTTCTTCGGTGTCGACGAGACACTGGACCCGGCCCGGTTCGCGCTGTTGCCGCTGCCCCGGCGCACGTTGGTGACCGGCCTGTTCGTTGCGGCCCTGATCAGCGTGCCGGTGCTGGCGGTGCTCATCGCGTCGTTCGGGCTGGTGCTGACCTCCTGGTCGTTGGGTGGCTGGTCGGCGGGGTTGGTCGCCGTCGTGGGTGTGCTCGCCGGGCTGCTGCTCTGCGTCGCCGCCAGCCGGGCGGTGACCAGCGCGTTCGCCAGCATGTTGCGGTCCCGGCGGGTCCGCGACCTGGCGGCCGTGCTGCTGGCGGTGACGGCCGCGCTGCTCGGTCCGTTGCAGGTCTTCGGCCTCGCCGCGCTGCGCGAGGCGGACTGGGACCGGCTGGCCGGCGTGGCGACCGTGATCGGTTGGACTCCGTTGGGCGCGCCGTGGACCGTCGGCGTCGACGTGGCCCAGGGGCGCGTGTGGGCGGCACCGGTCAAGTTGCTGATCACGGTGGTGACTCTCGGCGCCCTGCTGGCCTGGTGGTCCCGGTCGATCGAGTCGGCGATGGTGGGTGCGGCCAGCGCCGGTAAGGCCCCGGTGCGGCGCGGGGTCACCGGCGGCGCGGTCGCCCAACTGTTTCCCCGGGTCGCCACCTGGGCCGGCCGGGACCAGTTCGGTGCCCTGGTCGCCCGGGAGGCCCGCTACTGGTGGCGGGACGCGCGCCGCCGGGCCAACCTGATCACGATCGCGGTGGTCGGCATCTTCGTGCCGGTGTTGATCAACGTTACGGGTGGGGACTTCGCGTTCGAGGACGGCGCCGGGTTCACTGCGGCCGCCAGCGACAGCTCGCCCGTCGTGGTCACCATCTCCATGCTCCTCGTGGGCGTCCTCGCCGCCGTCACCCTGGCCAACCAGTTCGGCTTCGACGGCAGCGCGTACGCGGCGAACGTGGTGGCCGGGGTGCCCGGCCGGGTCGAGTTGCGGGCCAGGATGACGGCTTTCTCGCTGTACGTGCTGCCGATGTTGGGCGTCGTCGCGGTGGTGCTGTCGTTCCTGCTCAGTCGACCGGAGTGGATCGGGCTCACCATCGGCGGCCTGGTCGCCACCTACGGTGCCGGGCTGGCGGTGAACAGCCTGATCTCGGTGCTCGGGGCGTACTCACTGCCGGAGACGAGCAACCCGTTCGCCATGAACAGCGGTGCGGGCCTGGCGAAGGGGCTGCTCACCCTGCTGGCCATGCTCGCCTCGGTGGTCGCCGCGGTGCCGATGGTGGTGGCCGCCGCGCTGCTCGGTGACGCGTGGCTCTGGCTGGCCCTGCCGGTCGGTGCCGCGTACGGGCTGGGCGCGGCGCTGCTGGGCGCGTACCTTGCCGGCGACGTGCTGGATCGACGTCAGCCGGAGCTGCTGGCCACTGTCACGCCCCGGCGCTGAGCGCGCGCCGCTCCCCGTCCGGCCGAACGCCGCTCGAGGGCGCCCGACCCTCGTTATGGTTCGGGCAGTCGGGACGAAGGGGGCTGTCGGCATGGGCTCGCACACGCGTTACCGCAGCATCGTCGTCGACGGACTCTCGATCTTCTACCGGGAGGCGGGCGCACCGGACGCGCCGGTGCTGCTGCTCCTGCACGGTTTCCCGTCCTCGTCGCGGATGTTCGAGCCGCTGTTCGATCGGCTCGCCGACCAGTTCCGGCTGATCGCGCCCGACTACCCCGGCTTCGGGCACAGCGCCGCCCCGGATCCGCGGAGTCCGTACACCTTCGACCGGATCGCCGAGACGATCGCGGGCTTCGCCGCCGCCGTCGGCGCGGAGCGCTACCTGCTCTACGTGCAGGACTACGGGGGGCCGGTGGGGTTCCGGATGGCCCTCGCCGATCCGGGTCGGCTGCGCGGCCTCATCGTGCAGAACGCGGTGTCCCACGACACCGGGCTGGGCCCGCTCTGGGGCACCCGCCGGGCCTTCTGGCAGGACCGGGCCACGCACGAGGCGGCGGTCCGGGAGAACATCCTCTCGCTGGCGGCGATCCGGACCCGGCACGTCGGCAACGATCCGGACCCGGAGCGGTACGACCCCGACCTGTGGGTCGACGAGCACGCCTTCCTCAGCCGACCCGGGCAGATCGAGCGTCAAGTGGACCTCCAGTACGACTACCGGACCAACGTCGCCTCGTACCCGGCCTGGCAGGACTGGCTCCGCCGGACCCAGCCGCCGCTGCTTGTCGTCTGGGGTCGGTACGACACCTCGTTCGAGGTCACCGAACCCGAGGCGTACCGCTCCGACGTGCCGGGGGCGGACGTGCACCTGCTCGACGGGGGGCACTTCGTGCTCGACACGCGACCGGACGAGGTCGCCGCCCTGATTCGCTCCTTCGCCGGTCGGGTTCGGACGACGGGCGGGGCGGGTCACAATGTTTCACGTGAATCATGAGCCGGGTGCCGAGATCCACCACACCGATCCGTTCGCGGTGCCGACCGGGCAACGGTCGCCGGTACGCCGGCTGCGTGGTCGCCTCGCCGCACCGGTGACCCTCTGGACGGCACCTGGTCCGGCCGGGCTGACCGTCTCGTCCACCCTGGTCGCCGAGGGGGAACCGGACCGGCTGCTCGGGCTGATCGACCCGGAGTCCGACCTCTGGGCGGCCGTCGAGGAGTCGGGTCGGTTCGCCGTCACGCCGCTCGGCCCGCCGCACCGGCAGCTCGCCGACCGGTTCGCCGGCCTCTTCCCCGCCCCGGGCGGGCTCTTCGCCACCGGCGCGTGGAACGAGACGCCGTACGGGCCGGTTCCGGCGGACGCCGGCGGCTGGGCCGGGTGCCGGCTGGACGCCGCCCGGGAGTACGGCTGGGGCCTGCTGGTCGAGGCCACGATCGAGGCGGTCGACCTGACCGAGGGGGCCACCCCGCTGCTGCACTACCGGGGTCGCTACCACGAGTTGCCGGTCTGAACGGGCACCTCGCCAGGGGCTACCGATCACCGCAGTGACCTGAGTCACTTGGCGCAGCCAGGCAACCGCTCGGCGCACTCGCCGACCGGCGTCGATCTCAGCCTTCCCTGCCGGGGAGTGCGCTCTTTACGGTGCGCGAAACTCCTCTGACGCCTGTGAAGGTGGTGATCCACAGATGTCCACGGACACACCCGCTCCGGCTGCCTCCCAGTCGGACAAGTACCTGGCCGTACAACGGTCGGACGAGTTCGCCGGGCTGCGGCGTGCGCTGCGCGGCTTCGTCTTCCCGATGACCGTCGCGTTCTTCCTGTGGTATGCGCTCTACGTCATTCTCTCCGCGTACGCCCGGGACTTCATGGGCACGAAGCTGTTCGGCAGCAACATCAACGTCGCACTGGTCTTCGGCCTGCTCCAGTTCGTCTCCACGTTCCTGATCGCCTGGCTCTACTCCCGGTACGCGGACCGGAAGATCGACCCCATCGCGGACCGGATCCGCGCCGAGATCGGGGAGGTGACCCATGAGCAAGGTCCTCGCGGTTGAGACGTTCCTCGCGGCCGAGGCGGGCGATCACACCGCCCGCAACCTGACCATCACACTCTTCCTGGTCTTCGTGGCGGTGACCCTGGGCATCACCATCTGGGCCAGCCGACAGACCAAGACGGCCACCGACTTCTACGCGGGCGGCCGGTCCTTCTCCGGCTTCCAGAACGGCATGGCGATCGGCGGCGACTACATGTCGGCCGCCTCGTTCCTCGGCATCGCCGGCATCATCGCGCTGTACGGCTACGACGGCTTCCTCTACTCGATCGGCTTCCTGGTCGCCTGGCTGGTGGCCCTGCTGCTGGTCGCGGAGCTGCTGCGGAACTCGGGCCGGTACACGATGGCGGACGTGCTGGCCTTCCGGATGCGCCAACGTCCGGTGCGTACGGCGGCGGCGGTCTCCACCATCACGGTGTCGATCTTCTACCTGCTCGCCCAGATGGTTGGCGCTGGCGCGCTGGTAGCGCTGCTGCTCGGCATCCGGCCGGGGACGACCTTCCTCGGCATGGACGCGGCCACCGCGAAGGTGGCCACCATCATCATGGTCGGCACCCTGATGATCATCTACGTGACCGTGGGTGGCATGAAGGGCACCACCTACGTGCAGATCGTCAAGGCGTTCCTGCTCATGGGCGGCGCGCTGTTGATGACCATCCTGGTGCTGGCGAAGTTCAACTTCAACCTGTCGGAGCTGCTCGGCCAGGCGGCCGCCGCTTCCGGCAAGGGCAGCGCGTTCCTCGAACCCGGGCTCCGGTACGGCGTCGAGGTGGCCGGCAACTCGACGCAGACGTTCTACAACAAGGTCGACCTGCTGTCGCTTGGCATCGCCCTGGTGCTGGGCACCGCCGGCCTGCCGCACATCCTGATCCGCTTCTACACGGTGCCGACGGCGAAGGCGGCCCGTAAGAGCGTGCTCTGGGCGATCGGCATCATCGGCACCTTCTACCTGCTCACTCTGGCCCTCGGCTTCGGTGCGGCGGCGCTGGTCGGCAGCCAGGCGATCACGGCACAGGACAAGGCCGGCAACACCGCGGCGCCGCAGCTGGCCGAAGCGCTCGGCATCGACTTCTTCGGCGGCGAACTCGGCGGGGCAGCCCTGCTGGCGATCATCGCGGCGGTCGCCTTCGCCACCATCCTCGCGGTGGTCGCCGGGTTGACGCTGGCGTCGTCGTCCAGCCTGGCGCACGACTTCTACGCCAACGTGCTGAAGAAGGGTGAGGCGTCGGAGCGGCAGGAGGTGCGGGTCGCCCGGATCTCCGCCCTGGGGATCGGCGCGGTCTCGATCGCTCTGTCGATCTACGCCCAGAACCTCAACGTGGCGTTCCTGGTGGCGCTGGCCTTCGCTGTCGCCGCCTCGGGCAACCTGCCGGCGATCCTCTACAGCCTCTTCTGGCGGCGGTTCAACACCTCCGGCGCGGTGTGGTCGATCTACGGCGGACTGCTCTCGGCAGTGCTGCTGGTGTTCTTCTCGCCGGTGGTCTCCGGTGCGGCGACCTCGATGTTCCCGGACCACGACTGGCAGTGGTTCCCGCTGTCCAACCCGGGCATCCTCTCCATCCCGTTCGGTTTCCTCTGCGGGTGGATCGGCACTGTCATCTCCAAGGAGCACGACGAGGACAAGTACGCGGAGCTGGAGGTGCGCGCCCTCACCGGCGCTGGCGCCCACTGATCGCGGCACCTGTCGAGGGGTCCCCTGTTGACGTACGACGTCAACAGGGGACCCCTTCCGCGAATTCGGCTGTCGGTAGGCTGAGCCGCATGAAGGTTGCTGAGCGCTTTGGTTCCGATCACCGCGTCCTCGTCACCGGCGGAGCTGGCTTCGTCCCGTCGCACCTGGTGGACGCCCTGATCGCCCGAGGCTGCACGGTGGTGGCGCTGGACAACTTCGTGACCGGCTCCAAGGAGAACGTCGCCCACCTGCTGGATCGGCCGACCTTCACCCTCGTCGAGGCGGACATCTCCGACGGTCTGCCGACCCACCACCCGACGCTGGCCGAGCGGTTCGACGCGATCCTGCACATGGCCTCTCCGGCCAGCCCCACCGACTTCGCCCAGTTGCCGGTGGAGATCCTCCGGGTCGGCTCGGTCGGCACCCTGCACCTGCTGGAGCGCGCTGCCGCCGACGGCGCCCGGTTCCTGATGGCCTCCACCTCCGAGGCGTACGGGGACCCGAAGGAGCACCCGCAGCGGGAGACCTACTGGGGCAACGTCAACCCGATCGGGGTCCGCAGCGTCTACGACGAGGCCAAGCGCTTTTCCGAGGCCGCGACGATGGCGTACCACCGCTATCGCGGGCTCGACGCGGCGATCGTCCGGATCTTCAACACGTACGGCCCGCGGATGCGCCCGGACGACGGCCGCGCCATCCCCACCTTCATCTCCCAGGCGCTGCGGGGCGAGCCGATCACCGTGCACGGCACGGGCAACCAGACCCGGTCCATCTGCTTCGTCGAGGATCTGGTGCGCGGCATCCTGCTGCTGCTCGACTCGACCGAGACGGGCCCGGTCAACTGCGGCACCGAGCACGAGCTGACCATGCGGCAACTCGCCGAGTTGATCGTGTCGCTCTCCGACAGCACCTCGAAGGTGACCTATGTCACCCGCAGCTCGGATGACCCGGAGATGCGCCGACCGGATCTGACGCTCGCTCGTGAACTGCTCGGGTACGAGCCGTCGGTAGCGCCCGAAGATGGCCTGCGACGCACGATCGAGTACTTCCGCTCGCGGCTAGGGTAACCAGATTCTCGCGTACCGCCTGTCGCTGAGTGTCGCCTGAAGGCGGCAGTGGCTCCCGCTACGTACCCTGAGTTACATGTCCGCGACCTCGTCTGCCGGCGTCCCGCATCCGTACCTGCACCGCAGCGCCGGGCGCGCATCGGTGCCCGGCCCCGATCGGGCCGCCTCCGGGCGTGCCCGTCCGACCGAGGCGCGCTTCTACCCGCCGTACGACGAGGAGCAGCCTCGCTCCGGCGGCCCGGCGGGGCCCACCGGGCCCGGCGGCCCGGGTGGCACCGGCGGATCGGGGCGGCGCGGCCCGCGACCGCGCTGGGGTCGGATCGCCCTGGTGGCCGGGGCCGCGGTGCTGGTGCTGGCGCTGCTCGGCAGCGTCGGCGCCTGGTTGTACGCCCGCAACCTCAACGGTGACCTGGCCCGCACCGACCCGTTCGCGGAGATCACCGGCGGTCGGCCCACCAAGACCGTCGACGGCGCGCTGAACATCCTGCTGGTCGGCAGCGACTCACGGGACCCGGACGCGCCGGTCGACAGCAAGAGTCAGTGGCGCGCCGACACGATCATCGTCATGCACATCCCGGCCGACCACCAGGAGGCCTACCTGGTCTCGATCCCCCGGGACCTGTACGTGCCGATCCCGGAGAGCGCCGGCGCGGACTGCGGCTCGGGCTCGCGCGCGAAGATCAACGCAGCGTTCGCGTTCGGTGGGCTGCCGCTGGCGGTACGCACCGTGGAGTGCTTCACCGACGTCCGGATCGACCACGTGATGGCGATCGACTTCGGCGGCTTCAAGGAGGTCACCGACGCTCTCGGCGGGGTGGACCTGAAGGTGGAGCGCACCATCACCTCGATCCACAAGCCGTACCGGACCTTCACCAAGGGCACCAACCACATGGACGGCGCGGAGGCGCTGGACTGGATCCGCCAGCGCAAGCAGTTCCCGGACGGGGACTTCGCCCGGATGCGGCACCAGCAGGAGTTCCTTCGGGCACTGATGGACAAGGCGGCCAGCACCGGCACACTGGCGAACCCGAAGAAGCTCAACGATTTCCTCAAGTCGGTGACCGCGGCCGTAACCGTCGACCAGACTTTCTCGGTTACAGACATGGCGCTGCAGTTCCGTAACCTGCGCGGCCAGAACCTCACCTTTGTGACCAGCCCGAACTCGGGCAGCGACACGATCAACGGCGAGTCGGTGGTGGTGTCGGACCGGGAGAAGGCGCTCGCGATGTACCAGGCGATGTCCGGAGACACGATGGCCGACTGGGTCAAGGCGAACCCGCCGAAGAGCAACGACGGCGGCTGACCGCGGCCCGGCTGGCACCAGCCGTTCGGGTCATCGAGCGGCGACGATCGACTGAGTCTGCGAAATTCGACGTCCGGATTGACCCGGGATGAACTCGCCAAGTCGATTTGATGTACGTACAGTGGTGCCGCCCCCTCCTGATCACGAGCTGGAGCATGCATGCCGGTTCAGGCCAGTCGTCGCCCCTCTTCCTCCGGGTCCGCCGCCCCCAGCGGTCGAGTCGCTGCGGCCATACCCGCCCAGGCACGCCCCTCAGGCGGCGGGCCGGGCTCGCGTCCGCCCGGCAGCGGCGGTGGTGGCGGGGGCGACCGCCCGGGTGGTGGTGGGTCGAAGAAGCGGACGAAGCGCAAGGACCCGCTCTGGGCCAGGCTGACAGTTGTCTTCGGTGCCGTGCTGATGCTGAGCAGCGGGGTGGCCATCGTCGGCAGCAAGGCGCTGATCGGGCAGGCGACCGGCGGCATCGCGAAGGGCAACCTGCTGGGTGACGCCGGCAAGTCCGACGCGGAGGGTGGCGCGAGCCTGGACGGCCCGATCGACATGCTGCTGCTCGGCGTGGACGCGCGGGAGCGCTGGGCCGCCGACGACGTCCGCTCGGACAGCATCATCGTCCTGCACATTCCGGCCACCCACGACCAGGCGTACCTGATCTCGATCCCTCGGGACACCGAGGCGCAGATCCCGGCCTTCAAGAAGAGCGGCTACGGCGGCGGCTCCGGAAAGATCAACGCCGCGTTCCAGGCCGGTGCCGCCAACGGCGGTGGCTGGGAGGGTGGCGCCCAGCTGATGGCCCAGACGATCAAGCGGCTCACCGGGATCAGCTTCGACGGCGCGGCGATCATCAACTTCGGTGGTTTCAAGAACGTCATCGACACCCTGGGCACTGTGCGGATCTGTGTCAGCCAGGAGGTCAAGTCGCTGCACATGTCGTACGTCGACGGCAAGCCGATGTGGAACGCGGATGCCAAGAAGACCGGCAAGGAGCGGACCCCGGTGGTGCACAAGAAGGGCTGCCAGGAGATGGAGGGTTGGGCCGCGCTCGACTACTCCCGCCAGCGCAAGTCCCTCAAGAACGGCGACTACGACCGGCAGGCCAACCAGCAGCAGCTGATCAAGGCGATGGCGAAGAAGGCCACCGAGGGCGGGATGTTGTCCAACCCGGCCAAGATGAACAACCTGATCAAGGCGGCGGGCAAGGCGTTCGTGCTGGACACCGGCGGCGTGCCGATCGAGGACTTCATCTTCACCATGCGCGGGGTCACCGGCAACGAGCTGACCATGCTCAAGACCAACAACGGCACCTTCAACGCCAACAACAACAACACCGAGGGCCTGAACGAAGAGACGATGGCGATGTTCCAGGCGGTCAAGCAGGACAAACTCGCCGAGTTCGTCTTCACCCACCCCGAGGTGATCTCCAGCCGCAAGTGAGGCCCGGAAGTGGCGGAAAGCCAGCGACGGCCCCCTCACCGCCCGTAGCCTGACGTGAGCAGGTTTCACGTATCGGCTGCGGGGAGGCGGTCACGTCCAGGTGGGGACGGAACGCAGCGGACCGGGCCGGAGCGGGCCCGTCCGCCCGGTCGCCTCGCGCCCGTTGGCCGCGCGTCCTGCTCGGCATCGGCCTGGCTCTCGTCCTGCTGGCGGGGCTCGCCGTGGCCGGGCTCAAGACGCTCAGCCACCGCTACGACCGCACCGTGACAAAGGAGCAGCTGCTCGACGCGGACGCCCGCACCGAGCGCACCGACCTGGACGGGCCGCTCAACTATCTCCTGGTCGGCTCCGACCGGCGCCCGGGCGACAGCGGCCCGGACCAACGCTCGGACACCATCCTCATCGTGCACGTCCCCGCCGGGCAGCGGGAGGCGTACCTGGTCTCCATTCCGCGTGACCTGCTGGTCGCGATCCCGCCCGCGAACGGCTTCGGCGGCGGTCAAGACAAGATCAACGCCGCGTACGAGCACGGCGGCGGCGGGCAGGCCGGCGCCCAACTGCTCTCCGCCACCCTGCACCGGCTCACCGGAATCCGGTTCGACGGCGCCGCGCTGATCGACTTCTCCGGCTTCCGGAAGGTGATCGACCTGCTCGGCGGGGTGGAGATGTGCGTGGACACCGAGGTCCGCTCGATCCACACCAACCGGGTCTTCGCCACCGGCTGCCACCAGATGGACGGGGCACAGGCCCTGGACTACGTCCGACAGCGCTACGACCTGCCTGGCGGTGACTACGACAGGCAGCACCACCAGCAGCAGCTGCTCCGGGCGATGTTGGACAGCGCCGGCAGGGCGGACCTGCGGAGCAACCCCGTCAAACTTGACCAGGTGCTCCGGGCGGTCGGCGGCTCGTTGACAGTCGACACCAACGGCGTACCCCTGGAGGACCTGCTCCTCGCGCTGCGCGCGCTGCCGCCCGACGGGATGCGTGGCGTCCAGGTGCCCTCCTCGCCGCAGACGATCGACGAGGTCTCGTACGTGGTGCTGGACAACGGCGGCAACGGGCTCTTCGAGGCGCTGCGCGGCACCCGGGTGCCGGCCTGGGCGCAGGCCAACCCCCGCTGGGTGACCCGGTTGTGACAGTGGCGACGGCCCGGTCGGTGCCGAACCGGGCCACGAGGATCTAGTGTTGCTTCCTGTGTTCGGACCCCAGGTTCCCACCGTGCCCGTGACCGAGATCGCCGACGAGACCTACCTGCTGGACGTGCGGGAGGACGACGAATGGGCGGCCGGCCATGCGCCCACCGCCCACCACCTGCCGATGATGGAACTACCGGCCCGGCTGGCCGAGGTGCCCACCGACCGGGAGGTGGCTGTCGTCTGCCGTTCCGGCGGGCGTTCCGCCCAGGTCGTCGCCTACCTGATCAACAACGGCTGGGAGCAGGTGCGCAACGCCGACGGCGGGATGCGCCAGTGGGCTGCGGTCGGCCGACCGGTGGTCGACGCGAACGGGCAGCCCGGCCAGGTCATCTGAGGCCGGCGGAATGGGCGGGCCACTGGTCTTCGCGCACCGCGGCGCCTCGTTCGACCTACCCGAGCACACCCTCGCCGCGTACCTGCGCGCCCTCGACGAGGGTGCCGACGGCCTGGAGTGCGACGTCCGGCTGACCCGGGACGGGCACCTGGTCTGCGTACACGACCGACGACTAGACCGCACCAGCAACGGTCGCGGTCTGGTCAGCGCGCGTACGCTCGCCGAGCTGGACGCCCTGGACTTCGGCTCGTGGCACCCGGGCAGCGCCCCGGACGGCGACCTGCCACCGGACGAGTCGCACACCCGCCTGCTGACCCTGGCCCGGCTCCTGGACGCGGTGCTCGCCGCCGGGCGGCCGGTCCGACTGCTGGTGGAGACGAAGCACCCGTCCCGCTACGGCTCGAACGTGGAACGGCGACTGGTCAGCCTGCTGCGCCGGTACGGGCTGGCCGACCCCGCGCCGGACGATCCGGTGCAGGTCACCGTCATGTCGTTCTCGCCGCTGGCGGTCCGTCGGGTGCGCGAGCTGGCCCCGACGCTGCCCACAGTGCTGTTGCTGGAGGTGCTGCCGCGCTGGCTGCGGTTGGGTCGGCTGCCGTTCGGCACCCGGATCGCCGGCCCGGGCATCGGCCTGGTCCGGGCCCGCCCGCAGTTGCTGCCCGCACTGCGGGCGGCCGGCAACGAGGTGTACGTCTGGACGGTCAACGAGCCGACCGACCTGGAGCTGGTGCTGGCCGCCGGGGTGGACGGGATCATCACCGACCGGCCCGCGTACGCCCTCGCCCGGCTGGACCGCTGACCCATCGACCGGGCGGGGGTGCCCAAAACCGGGTCGGCGGGGCAGACTCGGCACATGCCGGAGCGTATCGATTTCCCCGCTCTCCTCGCCGGCCACACCGTCGTGATCGAGATGATCAACTCTGGGGACGCGGGCCTGCCGGTCCTCACCCAACTGCTCCGGGTGGCCCAGCCGGCGCTCGGCGCGACCGGGATGGCGTTCGTCGAGTTCGGTCCGACCGGCGGTCGCGTCATCGCCGCGACCGGTGCGGCGGAGTGGGCCCTCGGTCGTCCACTGGCAGTCGACGACCCGGACACCGTCTGCCTGCTCTCCGGACCACGGGTGCTGCAAGCGCGGGTGAGTGACCTCAACGGCAAGCTGGCCGGCGAGCTGGCCGGCAGCGGCCTGCGCCGGATGGTCGTCTCCCGGGCCGAGATCGGCGGTCACACGGTCGGCAGCCTGCACGCGCTCTATTCGGGCGACGACGAGCCGGGCGCTGAGCAGCAGGGGGTGATCGCCTACCTCGCCTCCTGCGTCGGGCACATGTACGGCGACCAGAGTGGCCTGCCGGTGCACGGCGACGGTCCGGTGGTGGCGGCTCTCGCCGACGGCCTGGCCGTCGTCGACCGGGACGGCCACGTCCGGCTCTGGAACCCGGCCGCCGCCCAGGTCACCGGCCGGACGGTCGAGCAGGCGCTGAGCCGCCCGTTGCCGTTTCCGCTGCCACCCTCCGGGCAGGTTCGGGACCACCGGATGCCGGACGGCCGCTGGCTGCGGATCACCTCCGGCGACCTGCCCGGCCCGGGGACGTTACGGGTGGTCACCTTCCGCGACATCACCGACCAGCAGCGCCGCGACCACGACCGCGAACTGTTCGTCGCGGTGACCAGCCACGAGCTGCGCACCCCGGTCACCGTCATCAAGGGGTACGCGGACACCCTCACCGACCACTGGGAGTCGCTGACCGACGTCGACCGCCGGCAGGCGGCCCGGGTGATCGGACAACGCGCCAACGAGCTGGCCAGGCTGGTCGACCGTCTGCTCAGCTCGGCCGCCGAGGTGGGGCCGGGCGACGACCCTCCCACCCCGTTCGACCTCGGCGAGGCGCTGCGCTCCGCCGTCGTCGACCTGCCGGCGGAGCTGCGCCGCCGGCTGGTGCTCCGCCTCCCGAGTGACCTGCCCAAAGCGCTCGGTCACCGGCCCAGCCTGGCCACAGTGCTGACCGAGTTGACCACCAACGCCGGCAAGTACTCGGCACCTGGCTCTCCCATCGAGATCACCGCATCGGGCGACGGTCATCTGGTGGCGTTCCGGGTCAGCGACCAGGGCATCGGCATCCGGCCCGAGCACGTGGAACGGGCGTTCGACAGGTTCTGGCAGGGCGAGTCCGGCGACCGTCGCGGCTACCCGGGGGCCGGGCTCGGCCTCTATCTCGTCCGCCGGATCGTTGAACAGCAGAATGGATGGGTATCCCTACGTCCGAGGACCGGCGGCGGTACGGTCGCAGAGGTGCGGCTACCACGCGGTTGACCAGGGGTGGCGCGACGTGGAGGCGACGGTGGCAGCGGCAACGAGGGATCGAGCCTGGTGCGTGGTGGTTCCCCACCACCCGGGCGGGGCACGGCTGGCCCGACACCGGCTCGCCGCCGAGCTGGCGGACGTCGTACCCCCGACGCTCCTCGCGGACCTGATCGCGGTGCTCGCGGAGCTGGTGGGCAACGCGGTGCGGCACGCCAGACCGCTGCCCGGCGGCGTGATCCGGGTTGCCTGGCAGCTGCGGCCCTCGGCCGACGGGACACTGATCCAGCTTCGGGTCACCGACGGCGGCAGCGCGAGCGCCGGGCCACGGCTCCGGACGGCCAGCCCGGACGCGGCGGACGGGCGCGGGCTGCACATTGTGGCTGGCCTGGCCACCCGGTGGGGTGTCGAGCAGGACGGCATGGGCCAGCGCGTCTGGGCGGAGTTCGACCCGGTGCCGACACCCCGACCCAATCTGGTGTCAGCGGGCTGAGGACGGCTCGGGCGGGTCCCGGTCACGCCGAGCCGCTCGGGGCTCTAGGCTGTGACGCCGTGACCAAGCGTCGAAAGAGCCAGCGCGCCGCCGCCGACACCACTCCCCGTCGCGAGAAGGTGCGGGACGTCTTCGTGCCACGTCCGTTCGACGGGCTGGTCGACGAGTCCGAGTGGATCGCGCTGCGCGAGTTGGTGCCCGCCGCCTCCGCCCCGCTGCGGCTGGCGCCCGCCCTGGTCGACGAGTTCGGCGACCGGACGGCGACGCTCGCCACGGTGCTGCCGATGGCTGCCCCGGCGATCACCAAGCCGGACGGCCGGGTGCTGATCGGTCTCCAGCGCCACCAGCAGTCCGGTGACGTGTCGCGGGATCTGGCCGACGCGTTGCTCAGCGCGCTGCGTACCGAGCCGGGTGGCCAGGTGGCCGTGGCGCCACTGCCCGGCCCCGGGCCCCGGCTGCAGGACATCCTCGTGGACGGTCCACTGGACATCACCATGCACGACGGCTTCGACTTCTGGCTCGATCCCGGGGCCGCCGACGATCCGACCGTCCAGGCGTCGCTGGAGCGGGCGAACGCGGCGATCTACCCGACGGTCCGGCTGACCGCGGCCAAGGCCGCGTACTGGTGTCAGGTCCCGGAGAAGGCCCACGTGCGCTGGGTGCTGCCGGACGACGAGGACGCCGCCCTGGACGCGCTGGCCCGCCTCGGCGCGGCCGGCACGCTGACGCTCGGCGAGCAGACCAAGTTCGCCGGCATGTTCCGCGCGCACGGTCGACTCGTGCCGGTGTGGGACCTGCCGGAGGAGACCCCGGCGGCCGAGTGGGAGGAGCCGGTGGCGCAGTTCGCCAAGCGGTACGCCGAGGCGCTCCCCGTCACCGACCCACTCGACGCCGCCGGCCGCCGGGCCCGTCAGGGGCTGCTCGGCCGCCAACTCACCCTGCGCTGAGCCGGGGCGGTCGTTCCGCTCAGCCGGGCAGCGGCTGCGCTCGTCGCGTGCTCAGCCGGCGACGGGTAGCGGGTCGCGGGTGATCGGGCAGGACATGCAGCGCGGTCCGCCCCGACCGGAGCCCAACTCGGAACCGGCGATCGGGATCACCTCGATGCCGGCCCGCTCCAGTTGGGCGTTGGTCTCCGTGTTGCGCTCGTAGCCGACGCAGAGGCGGGGGGCCAGCGCGAGGGTGTTGTTGCCGTCGTCCCACTGCTCGCGTTCAGCGGTGACCGGATCCAGCCCGGTGTCGATGACCCGGAGCAGGTCGAGGTCCATCGCGTCGGCGGCGGCCCGCAGGAACGGCGCCGGCCCGTCCACCCGCGGGTCCTCGCCGTCCCCGCCGGCGATCACCGTGTACGCCGACAGCGTGCTCGCGATGTTGGGGTACATCAGGACGGCGTCCACGTCGACCATCGTGCACACCGTGTCCAGGTGCATGGTGGCGCGCTTCTGGGCGATCGGCACCACCAGGATGGTGTGGGCCAGGCCGGCGGCGAAGACCTGCCGGCCGAGGCGCTCCGCTCCGGCCGGTGTCGTCCGCTCGCCCACCCCGACCGCCAGCACCCCGGGCGCGAGCAGCAGCACGTCCCCGCCCTCCAGATGCTCAAGGCCGGGACGGTAGACGAACTCGGTGCCGGCGAACCGGGGGTGGTGGCGGTAGATGGCGTCGGTCAGTGTGGTCTCCCGGCGGCGGGCCGGCATGGCCAGGCTGGTGACACCCACCCGGTCGCCGATCCACAGCGACGAGTCGCGGGTGAAGAGCAGGTTGGGCAGTGGGTCGATGACGAAGTCGTGTCGGTCCATCAGCGTGTAGACCAGTCCGCCCGGCCGCTCGGAGCTGATCCGCAACTCCTCGTGGGCCAGCCCGGCGGTGAGCACGTCGGCCAGTGCGGCCGGGTCCAGGTAGGAGAGGTGGTCGGCGACGCGGGCCCGCAGCGTGTCGCCGAGCCGCCGGGAGCGCAGCACCTGCTCGGTGAGTTCGGCCCGGGCGTCAGCGACGGCAAGCGTCTCGGCCAGCAGGGTGGCCAGGTAGAGCACCTCGACGCCGCGCTCGCGCAGGGCGGCGGCGAACGCGTCGTGCTCCTCCTGGGCGCGCCCCACCCAGGGGATCGCGTCGAACAGGAGCGAGTCGTTGTTGCGCGGGGTGAGCCGGGCCAGTTCGGGGCCGGGCCGGTGCAGCAGTACGGTGCCGAGCCGCCCGACTTCACTGTCGACGTAGTGGGTCACTCCCGCAGCGTAGGGCAGGGTTTAGCGGCATCCGAGAAAAGAACTGTGGATGAATATGGCATTCATCCACAGTCACTCCGGCGCTCCGGCTTGCCGAACACCGGTAGTGGCAACGTAGGGTAGTGAGGACATAACTTCGAGGGACCTTTTGCCGGAGGTCGCGATGACTGTCTTTCCCGCACGACGAGCCGTACCGTCCGCTCGGGCACTGCCGCCCGTCGCGGTGCCACACCCCCGCGTCGAGGCGCCGGGGGTTCTCGAACCGGTCCGTCCGACACCGCTCGAATGGGCCCGCCGCCGTCGGGCCGAGCGGGGTGCACGCCGCCTGGAGGCGGCCGGCGCACGGGCGCTGGGCCAACTCGACCATCTCGGGCCTGCCTGGCACGTGATCGAGTGGCCGCGCACCGACGTGACAGACGTCCTAGACCGCGGTCAGGACGACCGAGCCGGGTTCCTCGCCATCGGGCCGAGTGGCCTGTTCGCCGTCACCATCGCCGACCACGGCCGGGCCAGGGTGCTCGTCGCGGGCGACGTGGTGCAGATCAACGGCAAGCGGCCCCCGTACGTGGCCGAGTCCCGCCGGGACGCCAAGCGGGCCAGCAAGGCCCTCTCGGACGCGGTGGGGCTGCCAGTTCCGGTGACGCCGGTGCTGACCTTCGTCGGCTCGGGCGTGATCAGCGTCTACGGCCTTCCGAAGGACTGCCTGATGGCCACCCACCGGGAGCTGGACCGGCTGCTCGTGGCCGGCGGCAGCCGGATCAGCCCCGCCACCGCCGAGAAGCTTTCCCGGGTCGCGCAGAACCCGGGCACCTGGCTGAACGGCACGTACCGTCCAACCGCCGACTACCGGTGGTACGACGAGGGCCGAACGGCCGCTGACAAGCCGGCCCACCGCCGGTAACGTCACCGGCGACGCCACGCGGCTCCGGTCCCCCCGTTCGCCTCACCGGTTTCCGCGCCGTCACCGGTCGCCTCGGTTCACGCTGCGCGCCCCGGTGACCCGGTGCGCTCGGTGATTCCGTCGGCGACCCGCTAGCGTGGACAGTCGATCGGTGCACATAGGAGGCGCGGTGGCCCACGTCGAACTTTCGCTCTCGGAAGCGTTCGTGCCGGCGGCGCGGGCCTCGACAGAGCCGGAGTCCGACAACGTCGGCCAATGGTCGTCGACAGTCTCCCGGGCCGACGAGCCGTGCCTGCTGATCGACGCCGACACCCGGGTGGTGGCGATCTCCACGGCCGGTTGCGAGCTGCTCTGTCTCGGTGAGCCAGCCGGGCTGATCGGGCGACCGTTGCTCGATGGCGGGCTGCGCCTGCTCGACTTCACCGCCAACCGGGGCGAGCTGACCGAGGCCGAGATCGACAAGATTCCGCCCCTGCTCGCGCTCTCCTCCGGCCGACTCGCCCGTGGGCTACTCAGGGTGCAGGCCGCCTCGGCGAACAGCTCCGACGCGACAGTCGACGCGATCTCCACCCCGGTGCTCACCGACGGCGCCGTCACCGGCTCCCTCACCTTCTTCTCCGAGGTCTGACCTGCGGCGCAGTGTGTCCTTCGCCGCACGTGGCGTGGCCTGTATGGGTCGGTACGAAGGCCGTAGGGTGCCCTCATGCTCGATATCGCTCTGCTGCCCGGGGAATACGCTCTGTGCCGGCTGGCCGCCGGCAGCACAGTGCCGGACGCGCTGTCGAGCGGGCTGCGCGGCGCGGACGTGGTGACGGTGAGCTGGACCTCCGACGGGATCTCCGTGATCTGCCCGACCGAGCGGGCGCCGGCACAGGCGGTGGTGGAGACGACCTGGCGCTGTCTACGGGTCACCGCCCCGGTGACGCTGGCCGGCACCGGCAGCCTGGCCGCGCTGGTCGACCCGCTCGCCGAGGCACGGGTCAGCGCCGTCACGTTCTCCACGTTCGACACCGACTACCTGCTGGTGCCCACCGTCCGGCTGACCGAGGGCACCGCAGCGCTCCAGCGCGCCGGGCACCGCGTCACCGGCTGACCTTCACCCGACCGGCCGCTCGCCCTACGATGGGCTCGGCCACCCCGGCCGCGACGAATTCTCCGATGTCCCGAGGATCGGCCCGTGCCGTTCACCCCACCCCCGCCCGCGTCCCCCTCACCGCGGTCGACGATCCACCCCCCACCGGCGGCTCCCGGCCGGGCAGCCGACCGCGTTGCGGCGCGCAGCCTCGCCCGAGTCCTGCCGATGGCGCTCGCCGTCGCGGCGCTGGCCGGCTGTGGCGCCCCACCCGGGCTGGGGGAGCCGACCGGCGCTCCCACCCACACCGCGGCCCCGACACCGTCCGGCCCGAGCACCCCACCGGCCACCACCCCGCCCACCACCGCGCCGTCCCTCGGCACCGCCACACCCACCCCGGACGCCGGGTTGGTCGCGACGGCCTGCCGCAACGGGCCGACCGGCCAGCGGGTGCTGCAACTGTTGCGCGGCCGGGCCGGAGTGCTGCCGTCGAACGTCCGGGTCCAGGTCCGCACCGGGCCGCTCTGCGCCGCTGACTGGCAGTTCACAGTGCTGGCTGTGACCGGGCACGAGGAACTCCAGGTGGTCACCCGGGGCGAGCCCGGTTCCCCGGTGCTGGTCACCGCCGGAACGGACGTCTGCACCATCGAGGTACGCGCCACCAGCCCGGCCGGGATTCGCGCCCTCGCCTGCGACGCCGGCCCGGCCAACGGACCGGGTGCGTAGGCTGGTCGGCATGCCGGGAACACCGCCGACACGTTTCGTCTTCCTCGGGCCGGAGGGCACCTTCGCCGAGCAGGCCCTGCGCTCCATACCCGCCGCCGAGCGCGGCACCCGTACGCCCGCCCGCAGCGTCGGCGAGGCGCTGGACAGCGTCCGTGCCGGCGACGCCGATGCCGCGCTGGTGCCACTGGAGAACTCGATCGGCGGCGCGGTGGGCGTCACGCTGGACGAGATGGCCGAGGGCGAGCCGCTGGTGATCACCCGTGAGGTGGTCCTGTCGGTGGAGTTCGTGCTCGCCGCGCGGCCCGACACCCCGCTGACCTCGATCCGCACCGTGGCGGCCCATCCGCAGGCGTCCACCCAGTGCCGGGGCTGGTTACGCGACCACCTGCCCGACGCTGTGGTGGTCGACGTGCTCTCCAACGGCGCGGCCGCCGCCGGTGCCGGCACTGGCGAGTTCGACGCGGCGATCTGCGCACCGATCGGGGCCTCCCGGCACCGACTCACCACACTCGCCGACAAGATCGCCGACCACCCCGACGCGGTGACCCGGTTCGCGCTGGTGTCCCGCCCCGGGCCGCCACCGCCGCCGACCGGTGACGACCTCACCTCGCTCGCGGTCTACATCGCCCACGACCGGGTCGGCGCGCTGCTGTCCGTGCTGATGGAGTTGGCCGTCCGTGGGGTCAACCTGACCCGGATCGAATCCCGGCCGACCGGCGAGGCGTTGGGCCGCTACGTGTTCTTCCTGGACTGTGCCGGCCACGTGGCAGACGTACGCCTGGGCGAGGCGTTGCAGGGACTCCGCAGGGTCTGTGCCGACGTCCGTTTCCTGGGCTCCTACCCCCGGCACCGGTGGGCCGAGGCGGGCGAACGCCAGGTGCCCGCGCCAGCGGGCCTCTCCGACGTCGACTACGCCGACGCGGCGGCCTGGCTGACCCGCCTGCGAACCGGCGAGTTGACCTGAGCGGCGCGGGGCGCCCCCGAGAGAACGGGAGCGCCCGCGCTGCGGTCAGCTCGACAGATCAGGTGCGCCCCGCCCCACTCGCGGTCAGCTCAGCAGACCGCCGAGCAGGCCGCCCTCCTGCTGCTGCTGGCCACTGCCCATGACCGGCGGCTCCTCGGACGGCTGCACCACCACGAAGCCCTGACCGGCGAAGCTCATGGTGAACGACTCACCGGTGCGGCGTCCGAGCAGAGTGCCGAGGCCGAGCTGCTCGGCCCGGTGGTAGCCGGTCTGGAGGTTGGCCGACCAGCAGACCGCGGCCTGAGGGTCGACGTACGTCGGTGCGTCCACGTTCAGCACGACCGGGGTGCCCTTGGTGGTGATGGCGATCCGCCCGTAGCCGCTGAACACACAGTTGAAGAGGCCGGACGAGGACGCCATCCCGGCGCCACCGACCATCCTGATGTCGTACTGGAGGGTGGAGTCGAAGGCGAGCACGCTGCTGCCGTTGATGGAGAGGGCGTCGCCCGGCTCCAGGTCGATGATGTGCACGTCCTTGGCCAGCTCGGCGAGGAAGACGTCACCCTGCCCGGTGACCTTCATCAGCGGGACGCCCTCGCCGGTGAGCTTCTGCTTGAGGAACTTGCCGAGCCCGCCTGAACCCAACGCCTGGAACTGCACGTTCCCCTGGTAGGCGACCATCGACCCGACCCGGGCCATCGCCTCGCCGTTGAGCTCGATCTTCAACATCTTGGAGTTCTGCAACCGCATGCCGGGCTGCGCGGACTCCTTCTCCAGATTCTCCGCGGAGAACAGCTCGCTGCGCATGAAAGGGCCTCCTGAATAGGGTCGCGTTCGCTGCACCGACGGTAGGCGACCTCGGCAAGCACAGGCCATCGGACAGCCGGCGGGTCGCGCGGGGGCTCAGCCCCAGCCGAGCGAATGCAGGCGCGCGTCGTCGATGCCGAAGTGGTGGGCGATCTCGTGCACCACTGTCACCGCCACCTCGTCGATGACGTCCTCGTCGTTGTCGCAGATCCGCAGGATCGGACGGCGGTAGATGAAGATCCGGTCGGGCAGCACGCCGGAGTAGTCCCAGCCGCGCTCGGTGAGCGCATGCCCCTCGTAGAGGCCGAGCAGGTCGACCTCGCCCGGTGGCGGGTCGTCCTCGACCAGGATCACCACGTTGTTCATCAGGCCGAGTAGTTCTTCGGGCACCTCGTCGAGGGCTTCGCCGACCAACTCCTCGAAGCGCTCACGGCTCATCTCCACCGGCACCTCGCCCATTGTGCCCGACGCGGGGGCACGCGGCCCGGTCCTGCTGGACGACAGTGGCCGTCGTCCGCACATGCACGGAAGAAGCGACCACCCAGGATCGGGCGGAGGCTCCTTCCGTGGACGTACGGTGTGGGTCTGCTTGCTCAGGCAGCCAGGCGGGCGTTGAGGGTGATCTCGGCACCCGGCGAGAGCAGACGGGAGATCGGGCAGTTGGCCTTGGCGGCCTCGGCAAGCTTCTGGAACTCCGCGTCGTCGATCCCCGGGACCTGGCCGACCGTCTCCAGGTCGATCCGGGTCACCGTCATGCCGGCGTCGGTCTTGTCCAGGTGCACCTTGGCGGTGGTCTCGACCGAGGTGGCCGTCGAGCCCGCGTCGGCGAGCGCCTTGGAGAACGCCATCGAGAAGCAGCCGGCGTGCGCTGCGGCGATCAGCTCCTCGGGGTTGGTGCCCTCACCCTCCTCGAAGCGCGACTTGAAGGAGTAGTTGCCGGCCAGGCCGCCCTTACCGGTGCGGATGGTGCCCGCGCCCTCGGTGAGATTGCCCTGCCATTGTGCTGAAGCGGTACGGATAGGCATGGGGCAAACGCTAGCGGAAAGGCGACTGCCGAGCGACAGACCGGCGCGCTCGCCAGTCCTGCGATCCCTGTCACCACCAGCTTGCTGTGCCATGATGCGACACAGGTCCGTGACCGGCGGAAGGGTGGCCGATGTCCGAGGAGCTTCCGATCCCGCGGCAGGGTGACCGATCCGAGGCCCCGGCGGTGATCGAGTGGGGTGCCGACGAGCCGGCCCCGCGACGCCGCTTCGCCTGGTCCCTGGGCGACCTCGCGCAGGATCCTCGGCTGCCCCTGCTGCTCGCCGGTCTGGCCGCGGTGGCCGCGATCGCCTCGCTCATCGGTGAGTGGCTGGTGATGAGCCTGCCGAACGGCGGGCCCGACGGCAATGCGACGTTCGAGGTGCCCGCCGGGGTGTCCGAGGTCGGTGGCTTCGGGGTCGGCTATCTGGTCGGGCTTCTCGCCCTCGTCTGCGCCGTGGCGCTGACGTTGCGTGGCACGGCGGCCGTGCGGCCGAACGCCCGGCTGACCGGCCTCACCCTGGCCGGTGCCTTGCTGATGCTGCTGCTAGCCGCCACGGCCAGCCTCGACAACCCCGGTCAGCGAAACTTCTTCTACTCGCTTGAGGACGGCTTTCACATCGAGTACGGCCGTGGACTGGTGATGGCGTTCGTCGCCTGTGTGCTGTTCGGGGCCGCCCTGAAGCTGGCCCCCGCCGCGCCCTCCGGCGCGTTCGGGCCGCCGGACGACGGCCGCTCCGCCGACCCACCGGCGCCGCGCTCCTGGCGCCGCCGCAGAGGCCCCGACCCGATCGAGGACGGCCTACCGGCCCCCGCCGACCTGACAGTCACCCCCGCCGCCCCGTTCACCCGCCCCGACCCCCACCCCTAACCCCCTCACCCACCCACCCTCACTGCGGCGATCTTGCACTTGCTGCGCCGACATACAGCGCATGACACGCAGAACGGCAACCGAGAGTGCAAGATCGCGGGGACGGGTGGGGGCGGGGCGCGAGGGCGTCCGATTCGCCTGGAAGCCATGGATGCGACCCGTTCCGCGAGGTACGGTTGCTGCCCGCCGTCACTCCGGGACTCGGGTTTCCCTGACCCTGGCGGTGCGACGGCGGCGGGCGAAGGAGGAACGATGACCCGCCCGGGACTGCCCAAGTTGATCGCGACCGACCTCGACGGGACGCTGGTCCGCAGCGATGACACCGTCTCCGCGTACACCCATGGGGTGCTCGACCGGGTGCGCGCCGCCGGGATTCCGGTGGTCGGCGCGACCGGACGCGGCCCTCGGTTGACCGAGTTGACCCGCAACGACATCCGGGCCGCCGACTTCCTGGTGATGGCCGGCGGCGGACGGGTGGTCGACCAGAGCGACCCGAGCGGCCCGGTGGTGCTCCGCGACGAGCGGCTCCCCGCCGAGGTGCTGGCCCGGCTCCTCGCCGACCTGGAGGCGGAGGTCGGCCCGCTGACGGTGATGGTCGAGGCGTCCGACGAGCACGATGCCCCGCTGTGGGGCGACTACCACGAGAGCTGGCCCTACCAGGACCGCTTCGAGGCGCGTACTCGCGACGAGTGCCTCGCCTGCGACGTGATCAAGGCGTTCGCCCGGACCGCCGACCATCACGTGGACGAACTGCTGGCGGTGGCCCGCCGGATCGTCCCGCCGCAGGTCGCCACGCTCACCCAGGCCGGGCTCGGCTTCATCGAGATCTGCCCGCCCGGCGTGGACAAGGCGACCGGGCTGACAGTGGTGGCGCAGACCCTCGGGGTCGACCCGGCCGATGTGCTGGTCTTCGGTGACATGCCCAACGACCTGCCGATGTTCGAGTGGGCCGGTTGGTCGCGGGTGGCGGTGGCCAACGCGCACCCCACGCTGCGCGCCGCCGCCGACGAGGTGACCTTGCGCAACGACGACGACGGGGTGGCGGTGTATCTGGACCGGCTACTGTCCCGGTAATGGGAGACACACCCCGCCTCATCGCCAGCGACATCGACGGCACGCTGATCCGCGACGACCACACAGTCAGCCCACGCACCGCCGACCTGCTCGCGCGGATCTCCGCGCGAGGCACGCCGGTCGTCCTGGTCACCGGCCGTCCGGTCCGCTGGCTCAAAATGGTGTACGACCAGCTCGCCCGACCGCTGCCGGCGGTCTGCGCGAACGGCGCCGTTGTCTACGACCCGTTCTCCGACGAGGTGGTGCGGGCTGACCCGCTCGCCCCGCACCACCTGGCCGAGGTCGCCCGGAGGCTACGGGCCGAGGTGCCCGGGATCAGCTTCGCCGTGGAGATCCTGGACAGCCGGGAGATGCGGCACGAGGCGCACTACCCGCTGCGCTGGGACGCCGACGCCAACGGCATCCGGCCGATCGAGACGCCGGAGGAGTTGCTCTCGGTGCCGGCGGTGAAGCTCCTCGCCCGCGCCGGCGAGCAGGACCCTGATGCCTTCGCCGAGCTGATCGCCACGGCGGTGGCGGGGTTGGCCGAGGCAACGCACTCGTCGTCCTCAGGGCTGGTGGAGATCTCGGCAGCCGGGGTGACAAAGGCGGCGGGGCTGGCCTGGTACTGCGACCAGCTCGGGGTGGCCGCGGCGGACGTGCTGGCCTTCGGCGACATGCCCAACGACGTGCCGATGCTGACCTGGGCCGGGCGTGGCGTGGCGGTGGCCAACGCGCACCGCGCCGTCCTGGCGGTCGCCGACGACGTGACGACGGCGAACACCGAGGACGGCGTGGCGGCGTACCTGGAGAAGATCTTCGGGGTGGACTGAAGGTCAGAGGTACTGACCGGTGTTGTGACCCTCGCCGCCGCCCGGCTGGCCGATGCCCGGCATCCCGGGGACGACCCCACCGGGGCCACTGGGCAGCGCCTGCCGGCCGCCACGCATCTGCTCCAGCTGCACCCGGGCGGCCATCTGCTGGGCCACCAGGGCCGCCTGGATGCCGTGGAACAGGCCCTCCAGCCAGCCGACGAGCTGGGCGTGCGCGATCCGCAGCTCGCCCTCGCTGGGGGCCTTGTCCTCGGCGAAGGGCAGCGAGATGCGCTCCAGCTCGTCGCGCAGCTCAGGGGCGAGGCCCTCCTTGAGCTCGACGATCGACCGCTCGTGGATCTCCCGCATCCGGTTGCGGCTGGCGTCGTCGAGAGGCGCGGCCTTCACCTCCTCCAGCAACTGCTTGATCATGCTGCCGATCCGCATCACCTTGGCCGGCTGTTCGACCAGGCGGGTCGGGTCCTCGCCCTGACCCTCGTCGGTCTGCATCGTGCCGATCGGCCGGCCGTCCGGGCCAACCACCACCACCGTGCCCGAGTGGCCGGAGTCGTCGGGGCCGGGCTCGTCGTTCTGTCCAGCGGAGCGCGCTTCGGTCATGGGGTCCATCTTTACCCAGCGGACGCGAGCCATGCCGGCCGGGACCGACTACCGGGGCCGAACCACCCGGGCGGGGCGCGCTACCGTCGCGCCATGCCTGTCGACCCGCGCGCCGTGTTGACCCGGCCCGCACCGGAACCCGACCGGACAGTGGCGTACGGGGACCACCCGGATCAGGTGGCCGATCTGCGTCTCCCGGCGGGAACCGGGCCGGCCCGGCCGCTGGTCGTCGTGGTGCACGGCGGCTTCTGGCGGGCCGAGTACGACAGACGGCACACCGGCCCGCTGGCCGCGGCGCTCGCCGCTGACGGCTACCCGGTGGCGCAGCTGGAATACCGCCGTACCGGGCAGCCCGGAGGTGGCTGGCCGGGCACCCTGACCGACGTGCTGACCGGGGTGGCCGAGCTGCCCGTGCTGGCGGCCGAGGCGCTGCCCGGTCGGGTGAGCCCGGCCCCGCCGATCCTGGTCGGGCACTCCGCCGGCGGCCACCTGGCGCTGTACGTGGCGGCCACCGCCCCGGCAACGGTGGGCGCGGTGCTCGCGCTGGCCCCGGTGGCCGATCTGGGCGAGGCGTACCGGCGGGATCTGGACTCGGGCGCTGTCGCCGCGCTGCTCGGCGGCGGACCGGCACAGGTCCCGGACCGATACGCGGCAGCGGATCCACGGATGTTGGTACCGATACGAACACGGACGGTAGTTGTGCACGGCTCCGACGATCGTCAGGTCCCGGTGGAGATGAGCCGGGATTTCGTCACAGAGGCGCGTGTCACAGGTTCCGATATTTCCCTTGTTGAACTGCCCGGATGCGAGCATTTCGGGCTGATCGACCCGGAGGCCGTCGCCTGGTCTCAGGTGCTCGCCGTGTTGCGGTCCCTGCACGATGATCACTAGCCATTGACGCAGCGTCGCGGACCAGGTAGAACGCCGGTGGGGCGGTGTTCGGCCCTGTAACGCTTCCTTGGAAGGAACTCGGTGTCGCAGATGAATCGCAGGCGGGCGCTCCAACTGTTGGCCGCGCTCGGTACCACCGGGTTCGTCGCCGCGTGTGGCTCAGACGGTGACGCCGATCAGACCGCCGACCGGGGCCCGATCAAGATCGGTTTGATCACGCCGCAGGCCGGTGGTTTCAAGAGCATCGGCGACGACATCACCAATGGCTTCCAGCTCTTCCTCGACCTGCACGACCAGCGGCTGGGCGGCCACCCGGTGGATCTGCTGACCGCCGACGAGGGCGACACCGCGAAGACGGGCAAGGCTGCCGTCGAGGGCCTGCTCAAGCAGGGCGTGCTGGCACTCACCGGCGTGGTCAACTCGGCGGTGATGGTCGGCATCCGGGACACCGTGGAGCAGGCCCGGGTCCCGCTGATCGGCTCCAACGCCTCGCCGAGCAGCCTGCAGAGCGTCTTCTACATCTGGCGGACCTCGTACGTGCTCGACGAGGCTGGCAGGGCGCTGGGCCGCTACCTACGCGACCAACTGCCGGCGAACGGCCGCATCGCGATCATCATGCCGGAGAACGTCGGCAGCCCGGACGTGGTCCGCGGCTTCCGGCAGGAGTTCGGCGCTACCGACCCGCGGATCGGCGACCCGGTGACCTACACCAACGCCACCTCCAACCCCGGCAAGACGACGTACGCCTCGGACATCACCAAGGCGCTGGCCAAGAAGCCCACAGCGGTCTTCTGCTTCTTCGCCGGAGCGGCGGCTGTGGAGTTCATCAAGCAGCTGCGCGAGAAGTTCGCCGGGCCGATCTACGCACCCGGCTTCCTCACCGAGGGCACAGTGCTGGAGAACCTGAAGGACAACGCGCTGGGCATCCAGACCGCGCTGAACTACTCGGCCGACCTGAACAACACGTCGAACCGGGTCTTCGCCTCGGCGTACCGCAAGAAGTACCAGGTCACCCCCACCACGTACGCGATGGCGTCGTACGACGCGGCGCAGGTGCTCGACCAGGCCATCCAACTGGCCGGTGGGAAACCGACCCCGCAGCAGGTCAACCTGGCACTGGGCAAGATCGGCCAGATCGACAGCCCGCGTGGCATCTGGCAGTTCAACCAGCCGCGTACCCCGCAGCAGAAGTGGTACCTGCGCGAGGTGCAGCGCGACGGTCAGGTCATGTCGAACGTGCTGATCAACGAGCTGGCCACGCTGGGCTGAACGCCCACCCGGAGCACGATTCGGGGCCGGTCTCCCAGTGGGAGGCCGGCCCCGAGACGTTCGCGGCGTCAGTGCCGCAACTCGGCGATGCAGCACTTCACGCTGCCGCCGCCCTTCTTCAGCTCGGCCAACTCGACCGGGACCGGGGTGTACCCGGCCGCCTTGAGCTTGCCGGCCAGGCGGGTGGCCTCGCTGTTGAGCACCACGTTCGCGCCGTCGCTGACCAGGTTGAGCCCGAAAGCCATCGCGTCCTCGTCGTCGGCGATCACCGCGTCCGGGAAGAGTTGGGTGAGCACCCGCTGGCTGGCCGCCGAGAACGCGCCCGGGAAGTAGACGACGTTGGCGTCGTCGATGGCCGCGAGCGCCACGTCCAGGTGGTAGAAGCGGGGGTCGATCAGACGCAGCGACACCACCGGACGCCCCAGCGCCTCCTGCGCCTCCGCGTGCGCGGGGATCTCGGTACGGAAGCCGTGCCCGGCCAGGATGAGCCCGCCGTGCGCCTCCGGCACGTACGCGAAGTCGCCCTCACCCTCGTTGGTCTCGCTGGGTGCGATGAACCGCCAGCCCTGCGCTTCGTAGAAGGCGTGGTGGGCGGCGGCCTCGGCGGCCCGCTGCTCGTGCTTGAACCGGGCGCCGTAGACGCTGCCGTCCACCACGAAGCCACCGTTCGCGGCGTAGACCATGTCGGGCAGGCCCTGCTCGGCGGGGAGCAGGTGCACCTCGTGGCCGAGGCCGACAAGCGTCTCGCGCAGCCGGTCCCACTGCTTGACGGCCGCGTCCCGGTCCACCGGTGTGGTCACGTCCATCCACGGGTTGATCGCGTACTCGACAGCGAAGTACTCCGGCGAGCACATGAGATATGTCCGCTTTCGCGGGAAACGCTGCTGGTTCACGGTCACCAAGAGTAGGTACCGTAGAACTTTGAAAACAGCCACAAGCGTTGCTTTCCAGAGGCGGAACGTTGCAGATAGACGCGGTAGACCAGCGGATCATTGCGTTACTCGTCGCGGACGCCCGCGCGTCCTACGCCGACATCGGTGCCCGGGTGTCACTCTCCGCCCCAGCGGTCAAACGTCGCGTCGACCGCCTGCGCGCCACCGGCGTGATCAGGGGATTCACTGCCGTCGTTGATCCGGCCGCCGTCGGCTGGACCACTGAGGCCTTCGTCGAGCTCTTCTGCGCCGGCCGGACCACCCCGGCGCAGATCGGCGTGGCCGCCCGACGACACCCCGAGGTGGTCGGCGCCTACACCGTCTCCGGGGAGGCGGACGCACTCGTACACCTGCGCGCCGCCGACATCGCCCACCTTGAGGCAGCACTGGAGCGGCTGCGTGCCGAATCCTTCGTGACCTCCACCCGCAGCACCATCGTGCTCTCCCGGCTGGTCGAATCCCCCGGCGTCGGCCCGTCCGCCAGCACCTCTTGACCTCAACCCAGGTTGAGGAGATGGACTGGCCCCGAGTGGGCGAGGCAGCCCATCTGGGTCGAGGAGACTGTCATGCGGGCGATCTGGTTACGTGAGTTCGGCGGGCCCGAGGTGCTGGTGCCCGGCCCCGCGCCCGACCCGGTCCCCGGTCCCGGCCAGGTGCTGATCGACGTCGCGCACGCGAACATCACCTTCATCGAGACGCAACTGCGCGCCGGCCACCCCGGCCCGTTCCGCCTCACCCCACCGCTGATCCCCGGCAACGGCGTCGGCGGGGTGATCACGGAGGTCGGGTCGGACGTCGACCCGGCGCTGACCGGGCAGCGGGTGGTCAGCGCCACCGGAGGTTCCGGCGGTTACGCCGAACGCGCGGCGGTGGACGCGTCGGCGACGATCGCGGTGCCGGCCGGATTGGCTCTGGACGAGGCGGTGGCACTGCTGGCCGACGGGCGGACCGCCACCATGCTGATCGAGGCGGTCGGCGTCCGCCCAGGTGACCGGGTGCTGGTGGAGGCCGCGGCCGGCGGCGTCGGCAGCCTGTTGGTGCAGCTCGCGGTCCGGGCCGGGGCCCGGGTGATCGGCGTGGCCGGTGGGCGACGCAAGGTGGACCTGCTACCCGGCCTTGGCGCCGAGCTGGCCGTCGACTACCTGCTGCCTGAATGGGCCGAGCAGGTCCGCGCTGCGCTGGGCGGGGTCGACGTGGTGCTCGACGGGGTCGGTGGCCCGGTGGCCCGCACCGCCTTCGACCTGCTCTCTCCGGGCGGCCGGATGGTCAGCTTCGGGCTGGCGAGCGGGGAGTGGTCCCCGGTGTCGGCGCAGGCCGCCACGGCACGGCAGGTCACAGTGGTCCGCCCGGACGTGCCACCGGCCCGGCTGCGGGCGTACACCGAACGGGCCCTGGCGGACGCGACGGCCGGCCGGCTGCGACCACTCATCGGCCAGCGCTTCCCACTGGAACGCGCCGCCGACGCGCACGCCGCCATCGAGGCGCGCGCGACGATCGGCAAAACCCTGCTGGACGTGGCCTGATCGGGCTCAGAGGTACATGCCGGTGCGGTGCTCCGACTCGTCGCGCCGGACCGGCTTGTCACCCTCGCCGAAGAACCGCTTGCCGCCGAACTCGCCGTGCAGACGGTCGTCCAACTCGTCGGCGAGACCGGTCATCACCTGCACCGCCAGCATCAGATGGGTCGCCTGGAAGTTGCGGCCGAACACCGGGATGGACGCCCACACCGTGTCGTCGGCGCAGTAGAGGCGGCCGATCGGCATCCGGTTCGTCAACTCGGAGAGCTTGACGTAGAGCCGCTCGGTCGGCTCCACCTCGGTGAGCACCGGGGAGAAGACATCCACCAGAGGCGGATTGTCCCGCACCCGCACGAAGACCATCGCCGAGCCGGCGCGGATGGTGATGTCGCCGTCCGAGTCGATCTGCAACCGGTCGGTGTCCGACTTCAACATGGTGGAGACCACGGTGCGCACCCGATCGGCCAGGTCGAGCACGTCGTCCTGCTCGACCTGGGCGGCAGCCGCCTCGGCCAGCGCCTCCTCTAGGTCCGCCTCGACGTCGGCGTCCGGACCGAACTCGCTGCGGGCGGTGCCCAGCGGTTCCACTGTCAGCGGCTCACCCTCCGCGTCGTGCACCAGATAGACGAGGAAGGCCGGGTGCGGAGCACCGTAGACGTCCCGCAGCGTGCGGGAGAGCAGCGTGGCGACCTGGGTCGACTCGGCCGTCGTGGCGTTCAGCCCGAACGAACCGCCGGAGCCGGCGACGACACCGGGCGGGGACCAACCGAGCGCGACCATGTCCGCCACCGCGCCCCGGTCCAGTCGGTAGCCCGCCGGCAGAGCGGCGTTGCCGACCGCGCGGGCGGACAGCACCCGGTCCGCGTCCACGTCGACGCTGATCGAATAGACGGCGTCCCCGGTGCCGGAGGCGGTGGGGTCCAGTGTCACGTCGAGGTGCGCGCCGACGGGAAGTTCCCGCAGCCGTACGGCGAGCGCGCGGGCGAACTCCCGCCACGCCTCGGTCACCTTCGCCCGCAGGTCGGTGGTGCTGGGCTCGTCGAGCAGGATCGATTCCGCCGGCTCAGTCGAAGCACCGGGCAGCTCACCGTGCGGCGCCGAGGGGTGGTCAGCCGTCATGATCGCCTCCGTCCGTCACGATCACCCTACCCACGCCGCCGCAGGGTCGAATCAGCCCGGACCGGGATCGGACAGCGGCGGTCAGGGGGCCGTCGGGTCCGTGGGGTCGGCGCCCAGCTCGACCGGCCAGGCGCCCGCCAGCGCGCTGAGCCGGGCCGCGACGTCCGCCGGCTCCGCGCCCCGGCCAACCGCCAACCCGAAGAGGTACGCGGTGACCGGTGCCCCCGGACGCAGCACCTGGTGGGCGACGTCCCGGGCCAGATCCAGCACCGCCGGCACCGGCACCGCGGCCGGGTCCAGATCCAACTCGGCGCACACCGCCGTGACCCAGTCGTCCATCACCGTCATCGCGCCCACTCCTCCGCCCGGCGTACGTCCTCGTCAGTGTCGCAGTCGAACCACGGCGGCGGGCCCTCGCCGGACCAGGCCACCTCCCGCACGACGAGACCGGCCAGCAAGGCCCGCACCGGGGCTCCGGACAGGCTGCCGCCCCGCTCGACAGTCAGCCGGTGCACAGCTGCCCGCAGCGCGGCGACCCGCCAGACACCGCAGAGCGACTGCCGCCGCCCGTCCCCGTCCACGAAGCACGCCCCGTCCGGTCCCCGCTCGCCGCCGAGGCCACCGCCGGCCGGCACCGGAGCGAGGCGGCCACCCGCCGGCGACGCCGGAGCGAGGCCGGGGCGGGCCAGCGAGGCCGGGGCGGAGTGGCCGCCCGCCGGTTCGGTGTCGGGGGTCTCCTGGTCGAGGTGGTTCAGCAGGTCGCCGATCGCGGCCCGGGTGAGCAGCGGCAGGTCGGCGGCGAGCAGCGCGACAAGTGTGGTGTCGGGATCCAGCAACGCCAGGCCGGCCGCCGCCGCCGCGACCGGACCCCCGCCGGGCGGGTCCTCCCGGACGACCCGCACACCCGCCGGCACAGCGTCGGCCGCACCGACCAGCACCCGCTGCGTCGCGTCGGTGACGGCGGCCAGCACCCGGTCACGCATCGGCCGGCCGCCGACCGGAAGCGCGGGCTTGTCCAGCCCGCCCATCCGTCGGGCGGCCCCACCCGCGAGCACCACTGCGGCATACGTCCCCACCCGGCCACCGTAGCCGTGCTTGACGCTCAAACGGGCCACCGCCCAAACGGGCCGATCGCGAGGCCCCCACCCGGCCCCCCGCCCCTGCCGCCCCGCCCCCGCCCGGCCCTGGCCCCGGCCCCGGCCCGGTGATCATGAAGTTATTGCTCGACACGCCGACGACACGCGCAAACAACTTCATGATCAACGCCCTGGGGCGGGGTGGGGTGGGTGGGGTTGGGCGGGGCGGGGTGGGTGGCGGTGGCGGTTGCGGAGGGGGTGATGGCCGGTGGTTGTGCGGGTGTGCCGGCGGGGGGTGGAGGATGGCGAGATGGGACGGGCAACTGATCGACGTGGCGTACTCCGGATCGACCTGGACGCGGCGACCGCCGGACGTGGGTCGGTCCGCCGACCGGACACGCTCGCCGTGGAGGAGCCGTTGGAGATCCGGGTCGGCGCGGCCGGTCCCGGTCGACGCCGGCCGCTCGCCGTCACCATGCGTACTCCCGGCGACGACTTGGACCTGGCCATCGGGTTCCTGCTGACCGAAGGGCTGATCCGGTCGACCGACGACGTGTTGACCGCGCAGCTCTGTGCGGGCGCGGAGACGCCGAACACGTACAACGTGGTGGACGTGGTGCTCGCCCCCGGCGTACCGGAACCGACCACCGACCCGTCCCGGAACTTCTACACGACCAGTTCCTGCGGGGTCTGCGGCAAGGCCAGCATCGACGCGATACGCACCCGGTCGCTCTTTCCGGTCGCGGCGGACCCGCTCAGCGTCCCGGCCACGCTGCTCGCCGAGCTGCCCGACCGGTTGCGCGCCGCCCAGCGTGGCTTCGATCGGACCGGCGGGCTACACGCGGCGGGCCTGTTCACCCCGGACGGCGAGTTGGTGGTGCTCCGGGAGGACGTGGGCCGGCACAACGCCGTGGACAAGGTGATCGGCTGGGCCGTGCGGGAACGTCGACTGCCGCTCGCCGGCCACCTGCTGCTGGTCTCCGGACGGGCCAGCTTCGAGCTGACCCAGAAGGCGTGGATGGCGGGATTGCCGCTGCTGGCCGCGGTGTCCGCCCCGAGCACCCTCGCCGCGGAACTGGCCGACGAGGCGGGGATGACACTTGTCGGCTTCCTGCGCGGGAGGACCATGAACGTCTACACCGGGCCGCACCGGATCACCGTGGAGCAGCCAGCCTGACCCGAGCGGCCGAGTCAGCGACCGATCCGGTCGATCAGGTCGAACAGGGCCAGCCGTGCGGCGGCGTCGCGGGCGATCAGGAAACCGGCGATGCCGAGGATCCAGCCCAACGCGCTGCCCGCCTTCGTGACGATCCAGGTGTTCAGGCGGGCCAGCACCGGCTCGACCAGTCGCGGGCGGGCCACCCTGGCACCCAGCAACAGCACCGCCGGCAGCACCATGACCAGGCAGTACCCGGTGAGCAGCACCACCACGCTCGCCGCTCCCACCCCCGAGGTGGCCAGGAGACCCACCGCACCGAGGTACGGAAGCATGGTCGCCACCTCGGCAAGCGCCGCGAGCAGCGCGAGCCCGACCAACCAGCGGGCCGAGGAATCTCCGGCGGTGGCCCGGTCCCGCCAGCGCAACACACCACCGGTACGAGGACGGCGTTTGCCGTCGTAGCGGAAGCTGAGCGCCAGCATCGCCACGCCCAGGACGAGTTGTGCCCAGAGGACGCCCCGGTTGTCCAGGGCGCCGCCCAGCGCGTCGCCCAGCCTGCTGCCTCCCCAGACCAGCAGCAGCCCCACCGCGAGGTAGAACACCGCGATGGTGGCGAGGTAGCCCAGGATCCGCCGGACGTTGACCGGCCCGGGGGCGAGCAGCAACCAGACCGGGATGAAGAGGGTGCCGATGCTGGTGCTGTCGATCAACGCCAGCCCGGCCAGCGACAGCAGCAACTCGGGGGTCATGTCGTACCAGAGCGGAGAACGGTCACGAGATCATTCTCCGGCGGCGGTGGGCCCGCCGCGTCGGCCGTGGACAGGAGCAACGCGTACATCCTTCGACGGAGGGCGTTGCCGGGGGAGCCGTCACGCCAGGTCGAGGATGCTCCAGTTGGTGGGGAGCACCGTCGCCGCCACCTTGGGTCGCACTGTCGCGTAGTGCGCCTCGTGGGTGAGTGCCGCACGGGCGGCCTGGCCGGACGAGATGTCTCCGGTTAGAGCGCGGGCCAGCTTGCCGGTGTCGCGCACGTCCTCGGCGTCGAGCGGCAGCAGTCGGATCATCGGGGCGGTCATCATCAGGGCGAGCAGCGCGGCATCGATCTCGTCGGCCACGCTCGCGAAGGCGACAGCCAGGCAGGTCGCGGGGACTGCCACCTGCCGACCCTCGTCGGCGACCTCCAGCATCAACTCCCCCACCGCGACGTTGCCCTCGAGGTAGGCCGTCAACGCCGACGCGTCGAACACGACGGCGATCTGATCGCTCATCCGGCGTGTCCCAACATCCGGCGCCCCTCGGCCAGAGCGTCCGCCGGAATGGGCGTCGCGAGGCGCTCCCGCCATCGCGCCCTACCCGCCTCGGTCACCTCGATGCCGGCTCGCCGCAGCACCTCGTCGAGGTGCCCGCGGGCCATCTGCACCCGTACCGCCGCGGTGATGGCGGCCGAGACGTTGGGCTGCTGGTCAAGCCAGTCGGCGACGTCGTCGGGGAGGCTCACGGAGCGCTTGACTGTCACGTCCGCCAGCCTATCAACGTCGGTAGCACCGACGGTGTTACCGCGCGGACGGTGGGGTTGTCAGCGGCGGCCACGTCGGCTCCGTTTGCGGGGCCGGATGACGCCGGGCATCCCGACCGACGGCCAGCCGTCCAACTCGGCCGGGGGCACGCCCCGCCGGAGCAGGTCGTCCAGCAGCAGCGCGAGCGGATAGTCGGGGTGCAGGCTCAGCGTGCGTTCGAGCGCGACCGCCGCCAACGCGCCCTGTCCGGCGCGCCACGCGGCGAACGCCAGCAGCGCACCGGGCGCTGCGGCAACCTCCGGCTCGGCGCGGCGCAGCACGTCGGTCCAGAGGGCGATGTCCCGGTCCCGGCCGTCGGTGCGTTCCCATGCGTGATCGCGGACCGGCAGGTGGGTCATCAGCAGGCTCAACCAGGCCACCTCGTCGTCGTCGAGCCGCTCACCACGCCGCTGCCGGCGCTGGGCCTCGCGGACCGACGCCACCCCGGCGGCGCGCAACGCCCGCGCCCCGAGCAGGTCACTCTCGGGTGCCCGCTCGATCAGCTCGGCCAGTCTCAACTCGGCGCGGGCGGTGGCCGCCCGGGACGCCTCCCGGGCCGTCCCTTCCACCGGTGCCACCTGCCCCACCAGGGCGGCCCGGTCGGGGAGTGCGACCTGACCGGCGAAGACCGCCGAGGCGGTCACCCGGTTGACGCTGGGGTCGTAGCGGCGGCCCTCGGGCGGGCAGCAGTCGGGCTCGGTGCAGAGGTAGGACCACCAGCGGCCGTCGGTCACCCGAAGCGCGTCGAGCACGTGCAGCCCGAAGTCGTACAGCGCGTCGCGCACCGCGTCCACGGCCGGGGTGACCCGCTCCGGTTGCCCGTAGCCCACCACGGTGGCGGCCTCCGCGCCCTGTCGGCGGATCACGCCGGCCAGGTGCCCCGCCAGGCCGCCCAGCTCGGGCGGCTCGGGCAGGTCCGCGCGGGCGGCGAAGACGATCTGTCGGCCGACCAGCGCCACGGCGACCACGCTGTCGGTGGGATGAAAGCCGAGCAGGTACGGCACAGCGGCGATCAGGTCGGCGGGTGAGCGGACGGCGAGCTGAGGGCGTTCGGTCGAGGTCATGTCGGAAGCCTGCGGCTGGCGTGCCGGGCCCGGCCACCCCTGTGGACGACACGCGGCTTATCCACAGTTACTGAACGTGTTGACCCTGCTCAAGCCACACCTACGAGTGCGGAAAGAGCGCCGATGTCGTCGGGCGACACCTGCCTGTCGTAAGGAGCGGTTACCGTGCGCTGATGGACCTGGCGTACCTGCGCGCGCATCCGGCACACCTCCCGACCTTCCGGACCCATCAGCGGCTCCGAGAGACGCCGGTCGCCGGTGGAAACATCTGCGCGGCCGCCCGGCTCACCCTCGACGACGGCCACTCCGTCTTCGCCAAATCCTGGCCCGAAGACGCCGACCGACCGCCGCCGGAGGGCTTCTTCGCCGCCGAGGCCGCCGGCCTGCGCTGGCTGCGGGAGGCGGGCGCTGTCGGCGTACCCGAGGTGATCGTGGTGTTGCCGGAGCTGCTGGCGCTCGACTGGGTGGAGCCCGGCGAACCGACGCCGGAGGCCGCGGAGCGCTTCGGCCGGGAGTTGGCCGGGCTGCACCGGGCGGGAGCAACCGCCTTCGGTGCCAGCTGGCCCGGGTTCATCGGCTCGCTCCCACAGGACAACACCCCCACCGGCGGGCGCTGGTCGACCTGGTTCGCCGAGCGACGCCTCGCACCCTACCTGCGACGCTCGGTCGACGGTGGCGCGCTGACCAGCGCCGATGCCGCTCTGGTCGAGCAGGTGATCGGTCGGCTGGACGGGCTCGGCGGCGACGAGCCGCCCGCGCGCATCCACGGCGACCTGTGGCCGGGCAACGTGCTGTGGGGGGCCGACGACCGGGCCTGGCTCGTCGACCCGGCAGCGCACGGCGGGCACCGGGAGACGGATCTCGCCCAGCTCGCCCTCTTCGGCGGCATCCCCCACCTGGATCGGGTGCTGGCCGCCTATCAGGAGAGTTGGCCACTACCTGACGGTTGGCGTGACCGGGTGCCGGTGCATCAACTGCATCTGCTGCTCGTGCACACGGCACTCTTCGGCGTCAGCTTCCGAGATGTGGTCGTCCAGACCGCCCGTGGCGTCCTGAGCCGGGCCGAGCGCGCTACGGTCGACAGGTGAGCGCCGCCCCGGGGTCCGACGGCGTCCTCGTCGACCGGTACGGCCGTGTCGCCCGGGACCTGCGCGTGTCCCTCACCGACAAGTGCAACCTGCGCTGCACCTACTGCATGCCGGCGGAAGGGCTGCCCTGGCTGGCCGGCCCCGAGTTGCTGACCGACGAGGAGATCGTCCGGCTGGTCCGGGTGGCGGTCGAGCTGCTCGGCGTGACCGAGGTGCGGTTCACCGGCGGTGAGCCGCTGATCCGACCCGGGCTGGTCGGCATCGTGACGGCGGTCGCCGCCCTCCAGCCCCGCCCCCGGGTCTCGCTGACCACCAACGGCATCGGCCTGGACCGGCTGGCCCCGGCGTTGCGGGCGGCCGGCCTGGACCGGGTGAACGTTTCACTGGACACCCTGGACCCGGACCGGTTCACCACGCTCACCCGCCGCCCCCGCCTCGACGCGGTGCTGGCCGGGCTCGCCGGGGCGGCGGCCGCCGGGCTCAGCCCCGTGAAGATCAACTCAGTGTTGATGCGTGGTGTCAACGAGGATGAGGCGCCGGCGCTGCTCCGCTTCGCCCTCGATCACGACTACCAGCTACGGATCATCGAGCAGATGCCGTTGGACGCCCAGCACGGTTGGGCCCGCGACACCATGGTCACCGCCGAGGAGATCCTGGCGTCGCTGCGTACCGTCTTCGATCTGAGCCCCGACCCGGCCGAGCGCGGCGCGGCACCTGCGGAGACCTGGCTGGTCGACGGAGGCCCCGCCCGGGTCGGTGTGATCGCCAGCGTCACCCGCCCCTTCTGCGGGGACTGCGACCGCACCCGACTGACCGCCGACGGTCAGGTCCGCGCCTGCCTCTTCGCCACCGAAGAGTCGGACCTGCGTGCCGCGCTGCGCACCGGTGCGGACGACGACGAGTTGGCCCGGCGCTGGCGTACCGCGATGTGGGGCAAGCGCGCCGGGCACGGCATCGACGACCCCACCTTCCTCCAGCCGACCCGCCCGATGTCCGCGATCGGAGGTTGAGCGTGGAGGGGTCACCGCTGACCATCCGCTACTTCGCGGGTGCCCGCGCCGCCGCCGGCCGCGCCGAGGAGGCGATCCCCGCCGGGCCGTCTCTGGACGACCTCGCGGCCGAGCTGACCCAGCGCCACGGCGACCGGCTCGCCGGGGTGCTGCGGGTGGCGAGTTTCCTCGTGAACGGCGTCACCTGTCATGATCGTCAGGCACCCCTACCGGCCGGGGCCACGATCGATGTCCTGCCCCCGTTCGCGGGCGGCTGAGGGAGGCGCGACACATGATGGCGGTTCTGGGGTTCGTGGCTGTCCTGGCGCTGGTCACCGGCCTCATCCACCTCTACCTGTGGAAGCGGCTCGTTCGGGACACCACCACGCCGGGCCGTTGGCGACGGATCGGCGGGATCGCCGCCCTGGTGCTGGCCCTGCTCGTGCCGGTCACCCTCGCCGGAACGCAGGCCGGGCTCTACTGGCTCGCCTGGCCGGGCTACCTGTGGCTCGCGCTGATGTTCTACCTGCTCGTCGTACTGGTCGTGCTGGAAGTCCCAATGCTTGTCGCCCGGCTGGTGCTGCGCCGCCGGGTGGTCGCCGCGGAGCCCACCGCCGCCGCGCCCGAGCCGGCGCTGGTCGGTGCCGCCGGGCCGACCGAGCCACCGGCAGCCGGCGCCGTCGCGGCACCGGACCACGACCCGTCCCGTCGGTTGCTGCTGGCCCGTGGGGCGGCCATCTTCGCCGGCCTCACCGCCACCGGCACCGTGGGGTACGGCGTTCGTACCGCGCTCGGCCCGCCCCACCTCGACCGGGTGCGGATCCCCCTCGCCAAACTCCCCCGCAGCATGGACGGCCTGCGCATCGCCACCGTCTCCGACATCCACCTCGGCCCGCTGCGCGGACGGGCCCACACCGAGCGGATCGTCGCCGCGATCAACCGGCTCGACGCGGACATCGTCGCGGTCGTCGGTGACCTGGTCGACGGCTCGGTGGCCGAACTCGGCGCGGCCGCCGCGCCGCTGCGCGACCTTCGCTCCCGCTACGGCAGCTTCTTCGTCACCGGCAACCACGAGTACTACTCCGGCGTGCAGGAGTGGGTCCAGGAGGTCGACCGGCTCGGTCTGCGGGTCCTGCAGAACCGGCGCCAGGAGATCCAGGCCCGGGGCGGTGTGCTCGACCTGGCCGGCGTGAACGACCTGGACGCGACCGGCGGCACCGGCCTCGCCGCCGGGCCGGACTTCGCCGCCGCCCTGGGTGACCGCGACCCGAGCCGACCCGTGGTCCTGCTCGCACACCAGCCGCTGGCAGCCAAGGAGGCGGCCCGCTACGGCGTCGACCTGCAACTGTCCGGGCACACCCACGGCGGGCAGATGGTGCCGTTCAACCTGGCCGTCGGGCTGGAGCAGCCGGTGGTCAGCGGGCTCGGCGAGGTCGACGGGACCAAGGTCTACGTGACCAACGGCGCCGGTTTCTGGGGGCCGCCGGTCCGGGTGGGCGCGGAGCCGCAGATCAGTCTGGTCGAGCTGCGCTCGGCATAGCGGAGGTCACGTACGCGCGTGGCGGCCGGTGGCCGGTGCGGCGGGCGTGACAGGATGCGGCGTGCCCCCGTTCAGCGCCGTACCCCCCGGTGGCCTACCGCCATTCGTCGCGGACCTGCACATCCACTCGAAGTACTCGCGCGCGTGCAGCCGTGACCTCACCCTGCCGAACCTCGCGTGGTGGGCCCGGCGTAAGGGCATCGGCCTGCTCGGCACCGGCGACTTCACCCACCCCGCCTGGTACGACCACCTGCGGGAGACGCTGCGCCCGGCCGAACCGGGGCTCTACCGGCTCGACCCGGAGGCGGAACGGGACCTCGCCCGTCGGCTGCCACCCCGACTGGCGCAGACCGCGGAGGCGGACCCGGTCCGTTTCATGCTGAGCGTGGAGATCTCCACGATCTACAAGCGGGACGACCGGACCCGCAAGGTGCACCACCTGATCTACCTGCCGGATCTGGACGCGGTGGCCCGGTTCAACAGCGCGCTCGGCCGGATCGGCAACCTCGGCTCCGACGGCCGGCCGATCCTCGGACTGGACTCCCGGGACCTGCTGGAGATCACCTTGGAGGCCAGCCCGGACGGCTATCTGGTGCCGGCACACATCTGGACTCCCTGGTTCTCCGCGCTGGGTTCGAAGTCCGGCTTCGACGCGATCGCCGACTGCTACGCCGACCTCGCCGAGCACATCTTCGCCGTGGAGACCGGGCTCTCCTCCGACCCCGCCATGAACTGGCGGGTCGGCAGCCTGGACGGCTACCAACTGGTGTCCAACTCGGACGCGCACTCGCCGCCGGCGCTCGGCCGGGAGGCGACGGTGTTGACCGCCGAACGGGACTACTTCGCCGTTCGGGAGGCGCTGCGGAGCGGTGACGGCCTGGCCGGCACCATCGAGTTCTTCCCGGAGGAGGGCAAGTACCACGCGGACGGGCACCGGCTGTGTGGGGTCAACTGGTCTCCGGAGCGCACCCGTGCCGCCGGCGGTCGCTGCCCCGAGTGCGGCAAGCCACTCACCGTGGGTGTCCTCAGCCGGATCGAGGAGTTGGCCGACCGCCCGGACGGGCACCGGCCGGCGCACGCCCGGGACGTCACCCACCTGGTGCCGCTGGCCGAGATCCTCGGCGAGATCAACAAGGTGGGTGCCCGGTCGAAGAAGGTCGAGGGTCGCCTCAACGAGTTGCTGGCCGCACTCGGCCCCGAGCTGGAGATCCTGACCACGACCCCGCTGAGCGACATCGCGCAGACCGGTGGTGAGCTGCTCGCCGAGGGCATCGGACGGCTGCGGCGCGGCGACGTCCGCCGGGTGCCCGGTTACGACGGCGAGTACGGCGTGATCACGCTCTTCGACCCGGCCGAGCTGGGCGCGCAGGAGACGCTGTTCGACGTACCGGTGCCAGCGCAGCGACGACCCGCGGAGCCGGCTCCCCGGGTCCCGGCCAAGCGTCCGGCGACGGCCAAGGCGGAGCCGAAGCGGAAGCCGGTTCCGGCGCCCGCACCGCCGATCGCGTCACCGCCGTCTCCGCACGAGCCGTTCGAGCCGATGCTCTCCGGCATGGAGGAGGTCGGCACCGGCCTGCTGGACCGACTGGACGCCATGCAGCGGGTGGCCGCCTCCGCACCTGGCGGTCCGCTGCTCATCGTGGCCGGTCCGGGCACCGGCAAGACCAGGACGCTCACCCACCGGATCGCGTACCTCTGCGCGGAGCTGAACGTCTTCCCCGAGCGCTGCCTCGCGATCACGTTCACCCGTCGGGCCGCCGAGGAGCTGCGGCACCGTCTCGACGGCCTACTCGGCCCGGTCGCTGAGGACGTCACGGTGGGGACGTTCCACGCGTTGGGGTTGACCATCCTGCGGGAGAACGTCGGGGCGGCGGGTCTCCCGGCCGACTTCCGGATCGCCGACGACGCCGAGCGGACGGCAGCACGCACCGAGGCCGGCGACGACAGCGCCGCGTACGTGTCGCTGCTGCGCAAGCAGGACCTGGTCGACCTTGACGAACTGGTGACCCTGCCGGTGGAGCTGCTGCGGGCCGATCGGAAGTTGGTCGAACGGTACCGGGACCGCTGGCAGTGGATCTTCGTCGACGAGTACCAGGACGTCGACGAGGTGCAGTACGAGCTGCTGCGGCTGCTCAGCCCCGCCGACGGCAACCTCTGCGCGATCGGCGACCCGGACCAGGCGATCTACTCGTTCCGGGGTGCCGACGTCGGCTACTTCCTGCGCTTTTCCGAGGACTTCACCGACGCCCGACTGGTCCGGCTCAACCGTAACTACCGCTCGTCGGCGCCGATCCTGGCCGCCGCCGTGCAGGCCATCGCGCCGTCCTCGCTGGTCCGGGGCCGGCGACTGGACCCGGCCCGACTCGATCCGGAGGCTCCGCTGGTCGGGCGCTACCCGGCGGCGTCGGTGGCCGAGGAGGCCGACTTCGTGGTGCGTACCGTCGACGACCTGGTCGGCGGGTTGTCGCACCGTTCGCTGGACTCGGGCCGCATCGATGGCCGGTCCACTTCGCTGTCGTTCTCCGACATCGCGGTGCTGTACCGCACCGACGCGCAGGCCGCCCCGATCGTGGACGCCCTGACCCGGGCGAACATCCCCGTGCAGAAGCGTTCCCACGACCGGCTGCGGGACCGGCCCGGGGTGGCCGCCATCGCCCGCGAGCTACGGCACGCCGATGGTCTGGCCGGTGCACTTGCCGCCCGGGTGCGGCTGGCCGGTCAGGTGGTCGCGGAGCGGTTCGCCGTACCCACCCTGGACGGCGGCGGCAGCGCTGTCCGTCCGGAGGACGTCCGCTCGGCCGTGGACCTGCTGACCCCGCTGGCCCGACGCTGCGGTGACGACCTGGAGGCCTTCCTGTCGCAGTTGGCCACCGGCGCGGAGGTGGACGCGCTCGACCCGCGGGCCGAGGCGGTCACGCTGCTCACTTTGCACGCCGCGAAGGGTCTGGAGTTTCCGGTGGTCTTCCTGGTCGGTGTCGAGGACGGCCTGTTGCCGTTGCGCTGGCCGGGCTCGACGCCCGACGAGGACGCCGTCGCCGAGGAGCGCCGGCTCTTCTTCGTCGGCCTGACCCGGGCCCAGGACCGGCTGTACGTCAGTCACGCCGCCCGCCGCACCCGGCACGGCACCGAGCGCGACTGCGCCCCCTCGCAGTTCCTCAACACCATCGACCCGGGCCTCTTCGAACGCTTCGGCGAAGCCGAGCCCCGCCGCCCCAAGGATCGCCAACTCCGCCTGATCTGACCCACGCCCCACCCCACGCCCCGTCGATCTTGCACTTTCGGTCGTCGTTATGCGTGGAATGCACCTTGTGTCGGCGCAGAAACTGCAAGATCGACGAAGGCGGGGGTGGGGCGTGGGCGGGTCAGGTGAGGAGGGGGGCGAGCCAGGCGCCCACCAGCAGGGCCGGACCGAGCGGCAGCAGTGTGTTCCGGTGCGCCTTTCGAGCGGCGAGCAGGCCGAGCACCAGACCGCCGTGCAGCACGTGCGGCAGGAGCAGCCCGGCCAGCAGCGTGCCCCACCCCAGCCAGCCGAGCGGCAGACCGAGGACGGCGGCGAGTTTCACGTCCCCGAAACCCAGCCGTGAGCCGGGCAGCAGGGCCAGCACCACGTGCCCCGCACCCGCGACCGCCGCGCCTCCCAGCGCACCGAGCAGCCGGCCGGGAGTGCCGGACAGCAGCGCCGCGGTGCTCAGCCCTCCGAGGGCCAGCAGCCCGGCGACGAGCACCAGCGGGTCGGGCAGCCGCAGGCAGGCCAGGTCGACCCGCGCCAGCACCAGACCGACCGCCGCGATCGCGAGGAAGACCGGCAGCGCCCTGTCGTCCCCCACGGCGGCGGCGATGCCGGCAAAGACGCTGGCCGCCACCATCGGGCCTGCCCAGGGCCGCCGGACCGGTTGCCGCCCCGCAAACGCCAGTGGCCGCGCGTCCGCTGTGGCGAAGCGTCGCGACACCACGGGTACGATAAGGCCGACCAGCGCGCCGAGCAGCGCGATCGACACCAGCGCGGCGGCCGACATGGGCCGGACGTTACTGGCGGTCGCGCTCCCGCGTGGCCCCCGATCGTGATCCCGTGCCCGCCCGACGTGGCCGTTCGGTGCTCACCACCAGGGCGACCCCGGCGACGATGACAGCACCGCCGAGCAGCACCTGCGGGGTGATCGGCTCGGCCACCAGCAGCGCGCCGAGCGCCACCGCGACCGCCGGGTTCACGTAGGCGTACGTCGACACCAGCGAGATCGGCGCGTTGTGCAGCAGCCAGACGTACGCGGTGAAGGCCACCAGCGAGCCGGCCACCATGAGGTAGCCCAGCGCCAACCAGGACCGGGTGCTCACCGCCGCCGGGTGGAAGTCGGCCAGTTCTCCCCGACCGGCGGCGACTGCCACCAGCACCAGCGCCCCGGCCATCATCTCGTACACCGTGGCCACGAACGGGTCGCCGGGCATCCGGATCCGGCCGGAAAGGAACGACCCGACCGACCAGGAGGTGGCCGCCGCCACCACTGTCAACGCCCCGACCAGCGGCACCGCTGCCGAACCGCCACCCGGCAGCACCAGCAGGATGAGGCCGACGAAGCCCACTGTGACCCCGGCGAACGTCCAGAGCGGCGGCCGATCCCCGGTGGCCGAGCGCAACAGCACCACCAGCAGTGGCACCGTGGCCACCAGCAGCGCGGCGATCCCGGACGGCACCGCCACTCCCGGCGGCCCCGATTCGGCGAGCACCACCAGGCCGTTGCCGGCGCCGAGCAGGAGCACCCCGACCAACGCGGCCGAGCCGAGTTGCCGTCGGTCCACCCGCAGCGCGCCGGGCCCCCGACGCAGTCGCAGCACCACCGCCAGGACCAGGCCGGCCACGGCGAACCGGAGCGCGGCCGACAGCAGCGGCGGCATCGTCTCCACTGTGATCCGGATGGCCAGATAGGTCGACCCCCAGAGCACGTAGACCACGATCAACGCGGTCCAGATCAGTGTCGGCGTGCTGCTGGCACGACGGCCGGCGAGGGCCGTGGCGCTCGGTGGAGGTGAGCTCATCAGTGGACCACGCTACGGTGACCCCGGAGTCCGTGTCGCGCTTTGGTGGCCGGCCTCTCACCACTCGTGCAGGAGGGCGGCATGACGAACTACGGACAACCGGGGAGCGGCCACCCGGGGCCGTGGCGTGGGCAGAGACCCGACGAGACGCCCAGTCGACCGGCGCAGCAGCCCTACCCGCCCGCGCCGGAGTCCTACCCTCCGGCGGTCCCGTCGTACCCGCCCGCACCGCAGGGACGACCCGGACCGTACGGCGGCGCACCCACCCCGCAGTACGGTCCGACGCCCGGCGGACCCTACGGCGGCGGGACGGATACGCCCTACGGCCACGAGCCCCGCACGCCCTACAGCGGCTCGTACCAGCCGACCCAGCCGTACGGGGGGCAGCCGTACCGGCCCGACGACCCGTACGGCGAGGATCCGGCACCGAGCCGGCGCGGACGGGGGCCACTGATCGCGGTACTGGTCGTCGTACTGCTGGTGGTGGCCGTCGCCGGGGCGTTCTGGTTCCGCCGTGGGCAGAGCGACCCGGCACCGGCAGCCGCGCCGAGCAACTCGGCAGTTGCCGGTGAGCCGAGCGCGGACGTGGTCGAGCCCGCGCCGAGCGCGGCCGCGCCGGAGTCGTCGGCCGATCCCCGGTTCGCGAAGGTCGGCCAGTGCGTCCGCAACGACGGCACCGCCGGCGGCAAGCCGAAGCTGCTGATCAGCGGCTGTACCGCGAAGTCGTACGAGGTGCTGAGCCGGATCGACGGCCCGACCAGCGGCGAGCGGGACGCCGAGGCCAAGTGCGGCAAGGTCGAGGGCTACACCAACTGGTATTTCTTCGACAGTGAGCTGGACACTCTCGACTTCGTCCTCTGCCTCAAGCAACGCTGAGACCCTCCACCCCAGGGGATGACATGACGACCTACGGACCTGCGGGTTCCGATCAGCCGGACGATCCGTACCAGCGCCCGCCCGGTGGGCCTGACAGCTCACCTCCGGTCGACCCGACAGTGCCCCAGTGGAGCCCCCCGCCGCCGGCGGACGACCCGACCCGGCAGCAGTGGGGTCCGCCGTCGACCGGCGCGGAGCCACCGACGGCACCCATGTGGGCACCGCCGTCCACCAACCCGGAGCCGCCGACCACTCCGATGTGGGCGCCGCCGCCCACGTCGGGCCCGGGTTACCCACCGCCAGGGCCGTTCCCACCGGCCGGGCCGTACCCACCGGCGGGCCCGATGCCCGGTCAGCCAGCCGGCCCGATGCCCGGTCAGCCGGCGGGTCCGATGCCCGGTCAACCGGCCGGGCCGTGGGGTCAGCAGCCTCCCGGCGGCTACGGGATGCAGCCGGCCGCGCCGACGAAGAAGACCGGCCGCAACGTCGCTCTCATCATCGCTGTGGTGGTGCTGCTCGTGCTCTGTCCGTGCCTCGGCCTGGCCGGCTGGGCGATCTGGAAGGTGGCCGACGCCGGCAGTGACGCGGCGCGTGCCCCGTCGACGAGCGCCCCGGGCGTTCCGCCCGCGCTGCCCAGCGACGCCCCGACGTCGGCCGCCCCGACTCCGGGCGCGGAGTTCGCCAGGGGTGACTGCGTGGTGAACGACGGCAGTGAGAGCGAGGCGGAACTCCGTAAGGTGCCCTGCGGCCCGAACACCTATCAGGTGCTGCTGCGAATTCCGGCTACCACTGACGGAGACCGGTGCGAGACGCTCGCGCCGCAGGCGACAGCGAACTATGTGCACGACAACTCGGTCGATCTGTTCGACTACGTGCTCTGTCTGAAGAAGCGCTAGCCCGAGCTGGCCGACCGCTGGTCCGATTACCAAAACTAGGGCTGTCTAGCGTCCATGCTAGACAGCCCTAGTTTTCGGTCGACGGTCTCGACACGCCGGTAGCCCCATCTATCCATGTCTAGCCTCGCAGCTAGATGGCCCGATAATCTGCGATGCGTGGATCCGGTCCGCAACCCGTACGCGCCGGGCGCCGGTCAGCGCCCGCCCGAACTTGCCGGGCGGGGGCGGGAACTGGACGTCTTCGACATCGTGCTTGAGCGCATCGCCCGAGGCCGACCCGAGCGCAGTCTGATGCTCACCGGGCTGCGTGGCGTCGGCAAGACGGTCCTGCTCAACACGCTCCGGTCGCAGGCCATCAACCGGCTCTGGGGCAGCGGCAAGATCGAGGCTCGACCCGACCAGTCGTTGCGCAGGCCGGTCGCCGCCGCACTGCACATGGCGGTCCGAGAGCTCGCCCCCCGCCACCGCGCACCGGACCGGATCGACGCGTTCCTCGGCGTGCTCAAGGCGTTCGCCCAACGGTCCAATCCGACCGGCCGGGCCGGTGCCGCCAAGCTGCGCGACCGGTGGCAGCCCGGCATCGACGTGCCGGCCGCCAGCGGCCGGGCCGACTCCGGCGACATCGAGATCGACCTGGTCGAGCTGTTCAGTGACGCCGCCGCCGTGGCCAGCGACGTCGGCACCGGCATCGCCATCTTCATCGACGAGATGCAGGATCTCGGCCCGGAGGACGTGTCAGCGCTCTGCGCCGCCTGCCACGAGCTGTCCCAGCTCGGCGCGCCGCTGATCGTCGTCGGCGCCGGCCTTCCGCACCTGCCGGCCGTGCTCAGCGCCGCCAAGTCGTACTCCGAACGGTTGTTCCGCTATCAACGCATCGACCGGCTCGACCGGATCGCCGCCGACCGGGCGCTCTGCGCGCCCGCCGAGCGCGAGGAGGTCGAGTACGAGCAGAAGGCACTCGACCTGCTCTACGAGAAGTCCGGCGGCTATCCCTACTTCGTCCAGGCGTACGGCAAGGCCACCTGGGACCACGCGCCACGCTCGCCGATCACCGCCGCCGATGTGCGGGTCGCCGCGCCCGAGGCGGAGGCCGAGCTGGCTGTCGGGTTCTTCGGTTCCCGGTTCGAACGGGCCACGCCCGCCGAACGCGAGTACATGCGGGCGATGGCCATGATGTCCGCGGTCGAGGGTGAGCCCGACGCGGTGGTCCGCGACGACATGGACGCGGCGGTGCCCACCGCGGAGATCGCCCGTGCCCTCGGCCGCAAGCCGGCCAGTCTGTCCCCGGCCCGGGACGCGTTGATCAAGAAGGGGCTGATCTACTCCGGCGAGCGGGGCACCGTCGCGTTCACCGTCCCGCACTTCGGCAGGTACCTGCGGACGCAGCCGGCCTGAGGCCCGGTCAGACCTTCGACCACGGCGCCGGAAAGAGCACCTCACCGCGAGGCGGGGGGCCCTCCTCACTGGTGGACGGCGGCAGCACCAGCGCCTGCCAGGGTTCACCGAGGCCGGCCCACGGGCCGGTCAGGCCCAGTTCACTCGCCGGGCCGAACCCGAACCGGCGGTAGAAGACCGGGGCACCGAGGACGACGACGAGCCGCTCGCCCAGCTCGGTGGAGGCGTCCAGGGCGGCCTGCACGACTGCCGTGCCGTGCCCGACACGCTGTCGGTGCGGCGCGACAGCCACCGGGCCGAGGGCCAGGACGGGCACGTCCGAGCCTCGCTCCGGCCGCAGCCGCACCCGGGTGAGCAGCGCGTAGCCGACCACCTCACCGCCGTACTCGGCGACCATTGCCAACTCCGGCAACCAGGCGGGGGTGTCGCGTAGCTCGTCGACCAGGCTGACCTCGGGCGGCGTCGTCACGTCCGGGCGGGCGAAGGCGGCGGCCAGTACGCGGCGGACCGGGCCGGCGTCGGCCGGGTCCTCGGGGCGTAGCCGCAGCGTGGTCACCCGCGCGACGTTACCCGTCAGCGCCCGTCCATCCGTGACTGTCGTTCGATTCGGCGTGGCGTACGTGTACGGACACCAATCCGATCCTGCGGTTGACGGGGTAGCAAACGCCGCGACGGGGTATGACTGATCCATGACGCCCGTACGCTCCCTCGCCCGCGCCATGCTGAGCGGCATCTTTGTGGTCAGCGGGTATCGCAACCTACGCGACCCCGGCCGGCTCGCGGTGGCCGCCAAACCGGTCACCGACAAGGTCGCGCCGGTGTTGAAGAAGGCACACCCGAGCTTCCCCACCGAGACCGAGACGTTGATCCGGCTCAACGCGGCAGTGCAGGTCAGCGCCGGTCTGATGCTGGCCACCGGCCGGTTCAGCCGACCTGCGGCGCTGGTTCTGGCCGGCACGCTGGTGCCGGTGACCATCGCCGGGCATCCCTTCTGGAACAACGACGACCCGATCGCCAAGAACAACAATCAGATTCACGTCCTGAAGAACCTCGGGCTGCTCGGCGGTCTGCTGCTCGCCGCGGCGGACACCGGCGGCAAGCCGGGTCTGCGGTGGCGGACCGGCCATCGCATCGGCCACTCTCGACGTTCCATGCAGCGCGCCGTCCGGACCGCCCGCCGCGAGGCCCGAATCGCCGTCCGCTCCGCGTCCACCGCACGTCGACTCCCCGGCTGACCTGCGTCGATCCGTCTCCGTCCCACCCCCACCCCTCGCTAAGGCCACGAATTACCTGAACCACCCGGTAGGCGTTAACGCGGTGGAAATGTCAAAAACATGTGTGGGATCGGACACGGTCGCATAACGCGGGAGGCACTGACGTGAGGCGCCGTTCTAGGCTCCGTGCAGGACCTGGACGGGTAGGACGACCTTGGTACGGGGGTGGCCACGCCATGCCGACGGATGTCGGTAGACGGGCGGACCGCCTCGCCCCAATCCAACGTGTGACACGCGGGATCGACCGTGTGACGCGCGGGATCGATCGCAGGAACGTCGTACGGGGCGCCATAGTGGCCGCCGTCGCCTATGCCGCATGGCTTGCCATCGGCACCTTCGGGCGGCCGTACAACTTCTTCGACATGAAGATCTACCACGGTGCCGTGGTGTGGTGGGCGAGCGGTCACGAGCTCTACGAGTTCATCGCGCCCGAAACAACACTCGGGTTCACCTATCCGCCCTTCGCCGGGCTGGTCATGCTGCCGATGGCGCAGCTGCCGATCGGCGTGGCGGGCCTGGTCAACGCCGCCGCCAGCATCGCCGCGTTGGCGCTGGTGCTGGCCGGGCTGCTCCGACCCATCGTGGACCGACTGGGGTGGCCACTGTGGTTCACGGTGGCCCTGGCGGTGCCGCTCGCGGTCGCCATCGAGCCCGCCCGGGAGACCCTCGGCTACGGCCAGGTCAACATCCTGCTGTTCGCCTTGATCATGGCGGACCTGATCGGCCTTCGCTGGCGGTCCCGCCGGGGCACCCACTACGCCGCCACCGACGGCCCGCTGCTGCGCTTCATCTACGGCGGAGCCTGGGCGGGGGCCGGTATCGGCCTCGCCACCGCGGTCAAGCTCACCCCGGCGCTGTTCATCGCCTACCTGCTGATCACCCGTCAGTGGCGGGTGGCGGCCACCGCCATCGGCACGACGATCGGCGTGACGGTGGGGACCTTCGCGATCGTCGGTGACGAGTCGCGGACCTACTTCGGCAGTGTGCTGTGGCAGACCGAACGGGTCGGCGCGGCGGACATGACGCCCAACCAGTCCCTCGCCGGCCTGCTCGCCCGGCTGTACGACTCGATCGAGACCCCGGGGCTGTTGTGGCTCGCCTTCTCGGTGCTGGTCCTGGCGCTGGGCCTGTCCCGGGCGGCCAGTTCCCGCGCCGACGGTGACGAGTTGACCGCCTTCACGTTGGTCGGTCTCACCGCGAACGTGATCAGCCCGATCTCCTGGACGCACCACCTGGTCTGGGTGATCCCGGCGATCATCGTGCTGGCCGACGCCGCAGTACGTCGCCGCGAGGCGAGCCGGGGGATGCCGCAGCGCACCGGCCAGGGGCCGGTCTTCGGCGGTCTACCCGGGGTCAACGGGCTCCGCCCGCCGATCTGGTACCCGACGCTGACCGGGCTCCGCCACGGCTTCGCCGCGATCGGGCTCTACCTGCTCTTCCTGATCTCTCCGATCTGGCCGTATGAGCACCAACTGCCGGAGATGTCGCACTACCAGGACGGCCTGTTCGGGGCACTGATGGAAAACTCGCTAGCGCTCGCGCTGATCGTGCTGGTCGCCGCGCTGCCCTGGCGCCCAGGCGCGGAGCCGGCGTTCTACGGCGACCGGGTGGCCCGGGTCGTGGGGGTCAACGGCCGCCGCTGAGCGGTCAGGGGCAGTTGACCCATTCCTCGGTGCCGTCGGTGAAGACCTGCCGCTTCCAGATCGGCAGTCGCGCCTTGACCTCGTCGACCAGTCGGGCGCAGGCCGCGAAGGCGGCCGCCCGGTGCGCGGTGCTCACCGCGGCGACGAGCGCCACGTCACCGATCACCAGGGGGCCGACCCGGTGCGAGACCGCCACCGCGTAGACGTCGGGCTCCGCGGCGATCTCGGCGGCCACCTCGCGCAGCACCTGTGCGGCGCTCGGGTGCCCCTCGTACTCCAGGCTGGTGACCTGTCGACCGTGGTCGTGGTCGCGGACCACGCCCTGGAACGACACCACGGCGCCGGCCCGGCGGTCGGCGACCGCCGCCTCGTGCGTGGCGAGGTCGAGCGGCTGGTCGGTGACCTCGCCGAAGGTGATCGCTGTTGCGGTCACGACGCACGCTCCCCGGGAAACAACGGCAGTGGGACGATCGGAACCCGGTCGCCCGGCTCACCGCGGGTGCCGGGTCGGATGACCGCGAACCCGTCCGCACCGGCCAGGCCCCGCAGCATCGCCGAGCCGACGTGACGGACCGGGAACGCGACGCCCGCGGCGCGGTCCAGTCGGACCAACGCCAGGTGGGTGTGGTCACCGCGACCGGGCACCGCCTCGGCCAACGTGACCTGCGGCAGCACCGGCATCGACCGGCCCTGGAGGCCGGCGAGCAGCGGGGCGACAAGCGACACCAGCGCCACGATGGCGGACTGCGGGTTGCCCGGCAGCCCGGCCACGAACCGGGCCCGCCCGTCGGAGCCGGTCAGCCGGGCCAGCAGCATCGGGAAGCCCGGGCGGACCGCCACCGTGTTGACCACGTAGTCGGCGCCGAGCGCCTCCAGGGTCGGGTGCAGGTGGTCGACCGGACCGTTCATGGTGCCGCCGGTGGTGCAGACCAGATCGGCGTGGCCCAGCGCCGAGCGTAGGGCCGCCACGTGCGCGGGCAGCGTGTCGGCCACCGGGCCGACCACGTCGGATGGGCGGACCTGGCAGCCGTAGCGCCGCAGCCAGGCCGGCACCGCGGGGCCCAGCGCGTCGCGGATGCGACCGGCCGCGGGCGGGCCCGCCGTCAGCAACTCGTCGCCGAAGACCAGCAGCGCGGCGCGCGGCGCCCGGCGGACCCGCAGCGTGTCGTGCCCGCAGGCGGCGGCCAGGCCGATCACCGCCGGGTCGACCGGCGTGCCGACCGGCAGCAGCTCCTCATCGGCGTACGCCTCCTCACCGGGTTTCCGCCACTCGGGCGTCTCCCGGGGAACGCCGGTGACCAGGCCGTCAGCGCTCGTCGACTCTTCCACCCGCAGCACGGCGGTGGCGCCCTCGGGCACCATCGCGCCGGTGGCGATCTCGACTGTGGTGTCGTCCTCGGTGAGCGGCTCGGGGGTGCTGCCGGCCAGGACCCGGCCGACGACGCGCCAGGGCCCGCTGCCCCGCACCGCCCAGCCATCCACGCTGGAGGTCGGGAACGCCGGCAGGTCGGTGCGGGTGGTCAACGGCTCGGCCAGGGTCGACCCGTCGGTGTCGACAAGTGGTCGGGCGGCGGCGGGCAGCGCGGCGGCCAGACCGACCGCGTAGACCCGCGAACGTGCTTCCTCCCACCCGGCCGGCGGGGGTGCGGTGACCCGATCCGCTGTGGGTGCGGTTTCCGTGCTCACCGACCGAGCCTATCGGCACGGACCGACACCCGCCCGGGCCTGGCGCGCACCGGTCACTGGTCGCCGCGGCGAAGCGGTCAGTGGTCCCCGCCGCGGAGCTGGTCGACGGTGTGGCCGAGGATCGGCCCGAGAACGGCCAGGCCATCCCGGGCACCGCCGGTCGAGCCGGGCAGGTTGACCACCAGCATCCGGCCGGCGACCCCGGCCAGGCCCCGGGACAGCACAGCGGTCGGCACCCGGTCACGGCTGTGCGCGCGGATCGCCTCGGCGATGCCGGGGATCTCGTAGTCCAGCAGGCCGCGGGTGACGTCCGGGGTGCGATCCGACGGGGTAACTCCGGTGCCACCGCTGGTCAGCACCACATCGACACCATCGGCGCGGGCGGCCCGCAGAGCATCGCCGACCGGCTCACCGTCGGGCACCACCACCGGGTCATCGACCTGGCAGCCCAGCTCGCGTAGGCCGGCCACGAGCAGCGGACCGCTGGTGTCGGCGTAGACACCGGCAGCGGCACGGTTGGAAGCGACGATCACCCGAGCCCGGATCACTGCCGGTCCTCCGGCCGAACCCACTGGCCCGTCTTGCCGCCCTCCTTGCGCAGCACCCGGACCGCCTCCACCGAGGCCGCCGGGTCGACCGCCTTGACCATGTCGATCAGGGCGAGACCGGCGACAGCAACAGCGGTCAACGCCTCCATCTCCACTCCCGTCCGGTCCGCGGTGCGGGCGGTCGCCGTGATCTCCACGGTGTCGGCGGTCAACCGCAGGTCGACTGTGACACCGTGCAGGGCAATCGGGTGGCACAGCGGGATCAGATCAGGAGTGCGCTTGGCCCCCATGATCCCGGCGAGCCGGCCGACGGCCAACGCGTCACCCTTTGGCAGCCCGTCGCGATGCAACAGGTCGATGACCTCGGGCGTGGTCCGCAAACGGCCGGCCGCGACGGCCAGCCGACCGGTCACCGCCTTGGCGGAGACGTCGACCATGCGGGCCGCGCCGGCGCGGTCGACGTGGCTGAGCTGCGCGGGTTCGGTCACGGTCGTGAGCCTATCGGTGCGGTACGACGGCGGTCGGAAGGAGCGGCGTCACGCTGACGATCGCACCGGGTGCTGACGGCGCGACGGCCTCGACGCCGCTCCTTCCTTGGCGACCCGCCGCCGAGGTCGCTGGGGGGACCCGGCAGCGGGCGCGTGTCGACGACCCGGTTCTGCCCACGGGCAGAACCTCCCCCGTTCGCCGATACGACAGGGAGGTTATCGGGCCGGACGATAAGAAATCGATAAGCGCCGTTCAGGCTGGTCAGCGCTGTGCGACCGGGGTCGCGTCAGGCAACTCGGCGAGGCGACGCTCGGCCTCGAAACGCTCCGGCACGCCCATCCGTCGGAAGATCGCCAACGCCCGCTCCCAGTGCCGTCGGGCCTCGACCGGGTCGACGCGGACGAAATATTCGGCAAGCCCGGCCAGGGCCCGTCCCTGCTCGTGCGGATGTGCGATCCGAGTGGCCAACCGCAACGCCTCCCGGTGCACCTCGTACGCTTCGCCGCCTCGCCCCTGCGCCAGCAGGGTGCGCCCGAGTTCGTTCAGCGCGGCGGCCTCGACGTGTCGCTCTCCCGAACCGATCGCCAGCTTCCGGGCCACCTCGTGCTCCTGCTGGGCCTCGACCAGACGACCCAGACCGCGATAGGCCATTCCGAGATCGTTGCGCACCTCGGCCTCGGCATACCGGTGGCCGGTGCGGTCGCGTAGCGCCAACGAGGCCAGCAGAATGCGGATCGCCTGCGGAAGGTCACCCATCCGGAGGCGTACGGCGCCGATGTGGCTGAGCGCGTTGAGGGTGTGGAACTCGTCAGAGTTCGTCCGGGCCCACGTCAGATGCAGGCGGTGTATCCGGAGCGCCTCCTCGTGGCGGCCCAGAGCGGTCAGCGCCAGTCCCAGGTTCGGCAGCAGGATGGAGCCGCCGACGTTCCCGTACACCTTGTAGTCGCGTAGACACTCGAAGCCGAGCTTCACCGACTCGGACAGGTGACCGCTCCACCAGTAGACAGCGGCGAGGTTCGCGCGGTACCGAGCCGGGTTCAGCGCGTCCCGCGAGTTGCGGGAGAGCTCGACCGAACGGGTGAGGTGGTCGAGCGCACCCTGCTTGTTCCCGGTCCGGACGTAGGCGGACGCCAGGTAGTTGTTCATCAGCGCGAGCGCATCGGGGTCCCCGGCCGCCTGCGCCGCCTCCAACCCGTGGCGGTGGGTCAGGATGATGTCTTCGAAGTAGCCGCGGATGTAGCAGAAACGCCAGAGAGCGCGGGCCAATTGCCAGCAGTGCTGGTGAAACCCCGACTCGCGTGCCGACAACACCATCGTCACCAGGTCTGGCCGCTCGGCCTCCAACCAGTCAGCGGTCGGCTCCCCGATGGCCGCGACGAGTTCGGGCGGTCCGGACGGAGTGTGCGTCACCTGGGATCTGATGACACCCGGCTCCAGCAGGTCGGCGACCTTCAGGACGACCTCCAGCGTGAAGTCGAACAGTCGACCCAGTCCGAGTCGGCGGTCGTTCGAGGAGTCGGTGCGTAAGCCGAGTTCGATGGAGTACTGCCGCATGAGGTCGTGCAGTCGATATCGCGTCGAGTCCAGGTCCTCCACCAGATTCCGGTCGACGAGGTCGTCGAGCGCCGCGCGAGCCTCCGCGATCGACAGACCGGTCAGTGCGGCGACTGCCGGCGCGCCGAAGCGGCTGCCGGGGTACAGCCCCAGGAACCGGAAGACACGTTGGGTCGAAGGTGGAAGCGGCTCATAGGAAGCGGCGAAGGCCCCAGTGACGGTGCTCTCCTCCTGAGCCAGATGGTGCAGCACCGGAGCATCACCGGCCATCTGTTCGACCAGGTCCGCCAACCGCCAGCCGCGCCGATGCGCCAGCCTGGCTCCGGCCAGCCGAATCGCCAGAGGGAGGTACCCGCAGCGACGCACCACCTCGACGGCAGCGTCCGGCTCGGCCTCGACCCTGTCCCCACCGACGCTGAGGCGGAGCAGATCCACGCTCTCCTGCGGGTTCATCACCGGCAGCGTCCGCGACGGTCCGGCATCCGGGTGGGACAGCCGCCGGCGCGAGGTCACCACCACAACGGTGGTCGGCTCGGCCGGCAGCAGGGGCATGATCTGCTCGCTGCTCGCGGCGTTGTCGAGAATCACCACCGCCCTGCGGCGGGCCAACTCCTGGCGCCACAGCTCCACCCTGTCGTCGAACTCCACCGGAACCCGGTCGGCCGGCACCCCGAGCTGTCGAAGCAGGGTGAACAGCGCACCCGCCGGCTCTATCCGGTTCTTGTCACCGTGCCCGCACAGGTCGATGAACAACGCGGCGTCCGGGTACCGGTCGGCCAGGCGGCGGGCGAGGTGCACCGCGAGGGCTGTCTTCCCGCTGCCCGCCATGCCGTCGATGATGTGTACGGCCGGCACCCGCTGCTCGACCCGCCGGGTCTCCGCCAGTAGCCGCAACACCACGCTTTCTCTGCCGACGAAGTCGGTGACCGCTCGGGGAAGGTGGTCCACCGGGCTGACCCGGGCCGCCTGCGCCGATGCCGCGCCGACCGGCGCGCCCTCCACCGAACGCGCCCGGGCGATCCCGCCAACCCGTACTGCCGCATCCTTAGCACCTGGGCGCGACATCGCCGTGCCGATGGAGCGGCGCAACTCCTCAAGGTTGCCCCCGGGGCCCACCCCCAACTCGGTGGTCAGCGTTGTTCGGATCTCGTCGTACGCCGCCAGCGCCTCCGCGTTGTCCCCGCGCTCGTGCAGGGCCCGCATGAGCAGGACGTAGGCCGGCTCGCGGAGAGGGTGGCGGGCCACCACTTCACGCAACAGCGAGATCGCCAGGTCGCCCCGGCCCGATCGCAGTTGGGCATCGGCGAGCAGCTCCGCGGTCAACAGCCGCTCCTCCTCGGCCGCGACAGTTCGGGAGGTGAGGACCGGCCCGAGCGGGACGCCGGCGAGCATCGGCCCCCGCCACCGCGCCAGCGCGCGCCCCAGTAGCTCGCGGGCACGCTCCAGGTGGCCGCCCGTCAGCGCTTCGCGCCCCGCGTCCCGTTCCAGCTCGAAGCAAAAGACGTCGACCCGTTCCGGATCGACGGCGAGTCGATAGCCGTTGCGTTGGCGCACGATGGCACCTTGGCCGGCTGGTTGCGCCTCGAAAGTCCGGCGCAAGTTGGCGGCATAGGTACGCACATTGGCTACCGCCGATCGCGGTGGGCGATCGGCCCATAACTCATCGACGAGGTCGTCCACTGTCACCAGTCGTCCGGGCTGGACGGTGAGCATTGCGAAGATTGCCTGCTGTTTGGGTGTACCAAGGCGCAGCGTGCGGGTAGACAGTTGCACCGAAAGGCCGCCCAGAACCTGAATCTCCACCCGCCCCCGCCAGCCCCGTAACAGGTATTCAGCCGATCACGCAACGGAGTGTACGACCCCGTGGGGTGGCGTACCGCTTACGAGCCGATACGGGCGACCGCTGGGCGTCCGGGAGTGACGCGAGGAGCTGCACGAATGCCAGCCCGAGACCGCACGCTGTCGGTCGCAAGTTGCATCGCCGCCAGCCGAAACGCGATTATTCACCCGCCCGTCGCCAAGGACCCCGGCGGAGGCGGGCACCATTACCCGTCTCCCTGGGCATCCTGGGCCGCGCCAACTCTGCCCATGCCGCCCTTACGGCTGACCAAACTCCGGATGAGGCATCTCCTGAAGAGCCCTCAGACTCAACGAATAAGCCGTCCCATAACCTCGTCAGATACCGTCCGCAGTTGCAAGGTGCCACTTGAATCCAGCGCCGGCAAGCTCGACCGCACTCCGTTCAGGAACGATGGACAGAACGTGATAAACGGGCTTCAACTTGGCTAATATTGCGCATACCGACATTTATTTCTTCTAACCTGCCCTTCCTGCTCTTAAGCTGCCTTTCAGATGAAGACCTCCCCATCGGGGGACAGGTACTCGAATTGGCGCAGCGGGAGAAGGGGGCAACGCGATGCGTGGCACCGACTGGAACTGACAAGTTCGACACAGGACTTCTGAGGGCCCGAGCAGTAGGCTGCGAGAACGCGCAAGCAGTCCTCCGGGAGCGGCATGACCCTTCCTCAGCGACGAGAGAATGAGACCGATCGGCGGCTGTTGCTGCTCGTCGGTCTCGTCGTCGTTGTTGCCGCGGTCATCGTCGCCACGTCCCTCCCGGCCGCCTGGCATACGGCGATGCCGGAGACGGTGAACGACGCCGCGGTCCTGGTCATGCTCACCCTCATGATCGCGTTGGGCACGTTGGTCAAGGCCCGGGTACGGATCCGATCGACGACCCAGTCGATCAGTTGGAACGAGACAGCGATCATCGTCGGTGCCGCCATCGCTCCAACCTCGGTGGTCGTGCTCTGCACCGCTGTCGGCATCGCCCTCGCCTCGCTCCGCCTCACACCGATAAAGCTGGCCTTCGGCATCGGCAAGAACGTCATCGTGGCCTGGGGCGCCGGCACCGCACTCGCGATGACGACCTGGACCTGGCCGCCCACCGGGACGACCCCCCTGACGCTGCTGGGGCCGTTGGCGCTCGCCTACCTGGTCGCGGCCCTCCTGGACGATCTGCTCGCCATCCCGGTCATCGCGCTCGCCTCCCAGACCAGGGTCGCGAAGCACTTCCGCAACAATCTCGACCTTCGGCTCGCCGGCTTCGCCGTGCGGTTCGCCGTCGCGGCCTGCACGCTGCTCATCATCCGGATGGACCCCCGGCTGCTGCTCGCCGTCCCACCCCTGGTCCTGAGCCTGCACCTGGCCTACTCCGCACGCATCCGAGGCCGCACCGAACAGCAGGCGTGGCAGCGGCTCGCCCGCACCACCGACGCGCTCAACGTGGTCGACCTGGACAACGTCCTCACCACCGCCGTTACCCAGGCCGCCGAGTTGTTCTCCGCCGACGAGGTCGAGATCGAGCTGCGCGACGGCGGCCGCACCGTACGCGGCGGCACCGGCGGCATTACCTTCGACGGCCCGACCGGCACGCCCACCGACGTGGCCGGCACTGTCGTCCCCGCGCCGCTGGAAGGCCACGACCGGACAGCCGACGTCGGCATGCTCCGACTGCGCTTCCGCGGCCCGGTGCGGCTCTCCGAGCGGGAGCAGTACACCCTGCGCACCTTCGCCTCCGCGCTCTGCACGGCAGTGCGCAACGCCCAGGCGTACGCCGAACTGGCCCGGGTCGCCGACGAGCACGCGTACGCGGCCTCGCACGACGCGCTGACCGGCCTGGCCAACCGCCGAAACCTCCTTGACGAGGGCACCGAGCAGCTGAGCAGCCGCCGCGCCGACGGGGTGACGGCGCTGGTGCTGATCGACCTCAACCACTTCAAGGAGGTCAACGACACGCTCGGGCACGCCGCCGGTGACCAGGTGCTGGTGCAGGTGGCAGACCGGTTGCGGGGCGCGGCCCAGGCGACCGACCTGGTGGCCCGCCTCGGGGGCGACGAGTTCGCCGTACTCCTACGCGGCCTGCCGGCCCCGGCGGTGGCGGCGCACCGGGCCGAGACGCTGCTCGCCGCGCTGCACGAGCCGTTCGACCTGGACGGCATGCGAATCAGCGTCGAGGCCAGCGGCGGCATCTCCGGCGCCCCGTCCAACGGCGGCATGGCCGAGCTGCTACGCCGCGCCGACGTGGCCATGTACCAGGCGAAGCGGGCCGGGCAGCGGATCGCCACGTACGCCCCGACCCGGGACACCGCCGACCTGGGCCGCCTCACCCTCGGCGGTGACCTGCCCCGCGCGGTCGCCGACCACGAGTTCGTCGTCAACTTCCAACCGATAGTCGACCTGGGCACCGGTGAGGTGACCAGCGCGGAGGCGCTGGCCCGCTGGCACCACCCGACCCACGGCATGATCGACCCGCTGCGGTTCCTGGAGGCGGTGGAACGCTCGGGCCTGCTACCGGCCTTCGCCGAGGCGATCCTCGACCAGGCGCTGATCGCGGCGGTCAGCTGGCGCGACGCCGGCTTCGACGTACCGGTCGCGGTCAACGTGTCCCCACGCAGCCTGCTCGACGCGCGGTTCCCCGGCTCGGTGCTGGCCCGCCTCAGAGCCCACGACCTACCACCGGACCGGCTGGTCCTGGAGCTGACCGAGACGCTGACCCTCAGCCAACTCGACGTCGTCGACCGGGTGCTCAGCCGGCTACGCGACGAGGGCGTCCGGTTGGCGTTGGACGACTTCGGCACCGGCTACTCCTCCCTCTCGCTGCTCTCCCGGATCCCGGTACACGAGCTGAAGATCGACCGGAGCTTCGTGACGACGATGGAGAGTTCGGCGGAGGCCGCCGCCGTCATCCGCTCCACCCTCGACCTGGGCCGCAGCCTCGACCTGGACGTGGTGGCCGAGGGGGTGGAGAGCGAACCGCAGCGGCGAGCCCTCTGGGAGTTGGGCTGCGTCGCCGGCCAGGGGCACCTGTTCGCCCGGCCCATGCCATCCGGCACCCTGCTCGCGGCGATGCAGCGCGGCTCGGGTGGCCGACCGGGCACCCTCGCCGCACCGCTGCACGACACCGGGGCGGTGATCCGGCTGAGCCAGAACCGCCGCCAGGCCGGCCGCTCCAAGCCTGACCGCCTGCCACACCTGCCCGCCTGAGCAGGCATCGCCCCGCTGGGCGGGCAGCCCGGTCTGCCAGACTGTCGCGCGTGATCGTCGACGACCCGACCGCCCACCGCAGTCGCTGGCACTGGCGCACGCTCGACAACGCCGCCGACGGACTCGCTCTCGACCTGGGCCTCTACGCCGTGTCGGCCATCTTCGCCGCGATCACCGCCGTCACGTCCACCCTGCTGCCGCACCGCGCCTGGGGCGCGGTCGCCGCCGTCGGCTACCTGCTCGCAACGCTGACGGTGATCGCCCAACTTCTGCTGCGTCGGCGCTGTCCAACCTCCCGGCTGACCGGCCTGCCGGCCCGCTGGACGGTCACCGGTCTCGCCTGGGCCACCACCACACTGCTGCCCCTGGCCTGGCAGAGCGTCGACCGGGCCGGCGGGCGCACCGACCGGGCCCAGGAGGAGGTGCTGGTCGTGGAGCAGGCCGGCAGCCGCCTCCTGGAACACGGCACGCCCTACCTCGGACCCGACGCCATCGCCGCCCTGCCACCCGGCGAGCAACTGATGGGCTACACCCCGTACCAGCCCGGCATGGCGATGTTCGGCCTGCCCAGGGCACTGCTCGACACCTGGTGGACCGACTCCCGGGTCTGGTTCGCGGTGGGCACCGCGCTGGCGCTCGCAGTGGCAGTGGCCGCCCTGCGCAGAACACCGGCCACCACCGGCCAGGCCACCACCGCCGCGACCCGCCGCCGGGACGCCGCAGTGCTGCGCGGCGTGCAGGCCGCCACCGTACTGCCGATCTGCGCCCTGACCCTCGCCACCGGCGGCGACGACCTACCCGTACTCGCGCTCTGCCTGCTGGCCCTCGCGTTCGCCGCCGCCGAGCGACCCGGCCGGGCCGGCCTCGCGGTCGGACTCGCCGGCGCGCTGAAGCTGTTCGCCTGGCCAGTCGCCCTCGTCCTGATCGTCTGGGGCCTGACCCGACGCTCCGGAACCCGAGTCGCCCTCGGCGCGATCGGACTGCCCGTCGCCGCACTACTGCCGGCGCTGCTGGTCGACCGCGACGCCCTCACCGAGAACGTGCTGCGCTTCCCCCTCGGCCACGGGCTGGTCACCAGCCCCGCGCAGTCCCCGTTCCCCGGCTACCTGATCGCCAACGCGCTACCCGCCGGCCGGCTGATCGCCGCCGGGCTGCTGGTCGCCGCCGGAGTGGCCATCGCCGTCCGGCTCGCCCGCCGCCCGCCCCGCACCGCCGTCGCCACCGCGCTGATTTGCGGGTACGGGCTGCTCGCCGCCATCGCCCTGATGCCCTCAACCCGCTTCGGCTACCTGCTGTACCCGCTGGCCCTGCTGACCTGGGCTCCCGCCCTGCACCGTCCGGGCGACACACCGACCGCCGCGATTGCCGATGAGCGGTCCGGTCGGACCACTTCGGCGTAACTTCCGAGCGGAACAGCGCCCCAGGGCGTAGACCTGAACACATGACCACGTACCGCGACCGGGCCGACGCCGGCCGGGTGCTCTCCGAACGGCTCACCGCGCTCATCGGCGAACCGGACGTCGTCGTCCTGGGCCTCGTCCGTGGCGGCGTGCCGGTCGCCCGGATCGTCGCCGAACGCCTCGGCGCACCACTGGACGTGCTGGTCGTCCGCAAGCTCGGCATGCCGTGGGCCCGGGAGGTCGCCTTCGGCGCACTCGGGCCGGGCGGTGTCCAGGTGCTCAACGACGCGGGGGCCAGCAGACTCAGCAGCGATGACATCGCCGAGGTCCGCCATCGGGAGCAGGCCGAACTGGAGCGTCGGGAACGGCTCTACCGGGGCGACCGCCCACAGCTGGACCTCACCGGGCGGACGGCCGTGATCGTCGACGACGGCCTCGCCACCGGCGCAACCGCCCGCGTCGCCGTCGAGGTAGTCCGCCAACTCGGTGCACACCGCGTCGTGGTGGCGGTCCCGGTCGGGGCGCAGGAGGCGTACGAACTGCTTGCCGCCGAGGCCGACCAGGTCATCTGCGCGCAACGCCCGGCGGACTTCGGCGCTGTCAGCGTCTACTACGACGATTTCCACGAGGTGTCCGACCAAGAAGTCACCGAGGCGCTCACAGCAACTGCATAGGTCCACCAGGTACCGTCGGGCGATGAGTAGCCTCACCTGTCCCAAGTGTCACGGAGAAATGCGCCAGTACGAGCGCAGCGGCGTCGTCATCGACCAGTGCGGGGAGTGCCGAGGCATCTTCCTGGACCGCGGCGAGCTGGAGAAGCTGTTCGAGGCGGAGGCCAACTGGAGCCGCCAACAGAGCGGCGGCGCGCCAGGGCAGCCCGCGCAGCAGCCGGCCGGCTACCCGCCCCCGCCGCCTCCGCCGCACCAGCCCGGTTACGGCGCCGTCCCGCCGCCGCCCCCGCCCGCCCACGGCTACCCGCCGCAGCCGGCCTACGGCCACCAGCAGCAGCACCACGGCTACCACGGTCACTACCGGCAGAAGAAGCGCAAGGGCTTCCTCGACGAGATGTTCGGCTGATCCCAGGCCGACCTCCCGCCCGGGTCGATCACGCGTCGGCCCGGGCACACCACCCGGGTCATTGATCGTTGGCGGGCGCGATGCTTCATGCGAGGCTGAATCGCATGACCGCGATCCAACCCGACGAGGCGCTGGCCCAGGCGTACGACGGCATCACCGCGGTGGTCGGTCGCCTGGACGATGCCGGCCTGCACGAGCCACCCGCTGCCGGGGCTGGCTCATCGCCGACCTGCTCCTGCACGTGCTCGGCGACGCCCAGCGGGCACTCGTCGCACTGGCCAGCCCCGTCGATGGTCCCGCCGACGTCGACGACGTGAGCTACTGGCGTGACTTTCCCGGCAGCGACGACGAAGCCGCCGGGCACGCCTGGTGGGTCCGCCGATCGGCTGCCGCCTTCGACCGCCCGACCGGGATCGTCGCGCTCTGGCGGGACACCGCCCCGGCGGCGGTCCGCGCCGCCGCGTCAGCCAACCCCGAGGGGTACGTGACCACCCAGGGACACGTGCTACGCGTACCGGATTTCCTCGCGACCCTGACCACCGAAGCCGCGGTCCACCACCTGGACCTGACGCTGGAACTGCCCGACGCGCCGCCGCCCGGCCCACTGGCGGTACGCGTCGCGGTGGCGACTATGGACGGCCTGCTCAGCGACGACACCGTTCGACCCAGCGCCTGGGACGACAACGACTTCCTGCTGAAGGCCACCGGGCGCGTACCGCTGACCGACCGGGACCGGCTGGAACTGGGTGAGTCGGCGGGCTGGTTCCCACTGCTCGGCTGACCGACGACGGGTCGCCGCGCCGGTCAGCCAATGGCCATGTCGACGAAGCGGGACAGGTGCAACTGGGCGGCGACAGTCACCGTGTCGGTGGGGCCATTTCGATGCTTGGCAATGATGAAATCCGCCTCCCCGGCCCGCGGCGACTCCTTGTCGTAGTAGTCGTCGCGATGCAGAAGGATGACAACGTCGGCATCTTGCTCAATTGATCCTGATTCACGCAAATCGGACAGCTGGGGTCGCTTGTCGGTGCGCTGCTCGGGGCCACGGTTCAGCTGACTGACCGCGATCACCGGGCACTCGACCTCCTTGGCCAACAGCTTGAGGCCACGGGACAGGTCCGCGACCTCCTGCTGACGACTCTCGGTGCGCTTTGGTGAGGTCATCAGCTGGAGATAGTCGACCACGATCATCTTGAGGTCGTGCCGCTGCTTGAGCCGCCGAGCCTTGGCCCGGATCTCCATCAGGTTCATGCTCGGCGTGTCGTCGACGAAGAGCGGCGCCTCGCTGATCTCACCCATGCACCGGGCCAGCTTGGTCCAGTCGTCGTCGGAGAGCTGACCGCTGCGCAAAACGTGCAGCGGCACCCGCGCCTCGGCGGAGAGCAGCCGCATGACGATCTCGACCTTGCTCATTTCCAGCGAGAAGATGGCTGCCGCCTGATTGGCGCGAATAGCGGCATTTCGGGCAAAATCCATGCTAGCGGTCGATTTGCCCAAACCAGGTCTTCCTGCAACGATGATCAGCTGCCCGGCGTGCAGGCCATTGAGCAGTCGGTCCAAGTCGCTGAAGCCGGTCGGCACGCCGGTCATCATGCCGCCGGTCGCCCCCACCGCCTCGATCTCGTCCAGGGTCGGCTGCAACATGTCGGCCAGGATCGCGAAGTCCTCGCTGACCCGCCGCTCGGTGACGTCGTACACGGCCTGCTGGGCGAGGTCGACGACGTCGTCGACGTCGCGGCTGCCGCCGCTGGCGGTGCCGTAGCCCAGCTGCACGATCTTCGTGCCGGCCTCGACCAGTCGGCGCAGCACGGCCCGCTCGCTGACGATGCGGGCGTAGTACGCCGCGTTGGCGGCGGTGGGCACGCTGGCGATGAGCGTGTGCAGGTACGGTGCGCCACCGATGCGTACCAGGTCCCCGGAGTCGGCGAGCGCCGCCGCGACAGTGATCGAGTCGGCCGGCTCACCCCGGCCGTAGATGTCGAGGATGATGTCGAAGATGGTGGCGTGCACCGGCCGGTAGAAGTCGTTGGTCTTGAGGATCTCGACGACGTCGGCGATGGCGTCCTTGGAGAGCAGCATGCCGCCGAGGACGCACTGCTCGGCCGCGACGTCCTGGGGCGGGGTCTTGTCGAACTGGCCGTCCCGCTGCGCGGGTGGCTGGCCTCCGCCGGAGCGTGGCTCTGCCCGCATGTCGTCGGTGACCGACACGGGTCCCCCCTCCACTGCACCGGTTCCAAACCCAGCTCTATCGCTGGGGTACGACACTTCTCCTCCGACCGGGCCGGTCGATCGGGGGCCATCGCCGACGGTCGAGGGCCAACCATACGGACCCCGAGGTCAGAGACTCAACAACGCCGGTGGACGAGCCTCGGGACAACCTGTGGATCCCGGTGGACAGCATGTGCGCAGCGTGTGCACAGCCTGTGGATAACCATTGGGGAATTCTCGGCCATAAGTCGTTGACCTGCGAAGACATGCTCCCCAGCCTGTGGAGGAGAATATTTCGGTCGGGCCTGTGACACGATCGTCCCGTACTATCTCCAGCGAACGGCTACACCTGGACAGCGGATTCCGCTTTCGGTTCAGAAGGGTCACACTCCGGCCGTGAATTACCGGGACTGGGGACGCGGCGATGGCAGCCCGCGCGAGCGCCAGCCAACCGCCTCGTGGGGTGACCGCGCGGCGTCTGTTCCGGTTGATCCGTACGACGAGGACGGGCGCTACCGCACCTCAAGCCGGCGGCGTGCCCTGGACCGCGGCCAGGACGAGCCTGTCGACGCCTACCTGCCCCGGTGGGCGCTGGAGTCAGGGGTCCGGCACGCGGACGGCGGTGGCCGGCACGCGGCACCGGACGACGACGAGGACGAGCCCGAGCGGCCGGTCTCGGGGGCAGGCCGACGGTCCGCCGAGTCGTCGAGTGGTCGGCGGCGCGGCAGCGAGCCGCGCCGACGGGAGCAGGCAGCGATCGGCCCCGCGCCAGACTCGGACCACACCCGAGAGTGGACGCTCGACCGGCCGCAGGACCAGGGGTATGCCGGCCGCCGACGCGCCGACGCCGGGGAGGACGAGCCGGTCTCTGGCGCTGTTTCGGACCGGCGGCCCCGCCGCGCGCCCGTTGGCCGTCCGCAGGTGATCTGGTCGGGCGGGGAGCCCGAGTCCGCTCCTGGCGGGCAGGTGCCGGAGCAGGAGCCGAGCCGTCCCAGCCGGCGTAGCCGCCGTGCGGCGGAGGAGTCCTGGTCCCGTCCGGCGGCCGACCCGTGGGCCAGCGGATCGGACCGGGCGGTGGAGCCCGAACCGTCGTACCCGCCTGCTGTGGACCCGTGGGACGCCTCCGGCGTGCACGCGTGGCCGCCGACGACCGGCGCGGAGGGCGGGGATCTGAGCGGGCAGTGGTCGGCGGTGGAGAGCGTCGGGGGCTGGGAACGGTCGGACCGCACCGGCCAGTGGGAGCGGTCCGCGATCGAGGACGACCAGTGGGACCGTACGCTGGCGCCGCGCTCCGATCGCTCGGAGGCGGCCGAGGGGTGGCCGAGCCGGGAAGACGGGTTCTGGTCCGGCACTCGGTTGGCTGATGACGACCCGCGTTGGATGGATCCGACGACGTCGGCGCCCCGGTCTCCGGTGGTGGGATACACCGCCCCACGGCCGCGCAGCGCGCCTGCGCCGCGTACTGGCGGGCCACGTGCGGGTACGCCGCGGCGTCGGGCGGAGCGGCCTGCGGTGGGAACGGCGTCGGTACGTCGGCGGGTCGAGTCGGCGGCCACGGGTGCCTGGGCGAGGCGTCTGGAGGACGACCTGCTGGATCCGGATCCGGGTGGGTCCGTCCGGCCTCTGCTGTACACGGCGGCCTGTTACCTGGTGCCGGCGATGCTGATCTTCGTTTGGCTGTTGACGTTGGACAGCCAGGCGCCGGCTGGTTGTGTGACAGACATCAGCGGGGGCGGGTGTGAGTCCGCCCGGTCGCGCGCCCTGGAGTCGCTGGTGGCCGGTTCGCCGCGCTTCGGTTTGGCGCTGGTGAGCAGTTTGGTGGTGGCGGCGCTACTGCGGCGGGTGGGTACGACATGGCGCTCGGCGACCATCGCTGTTGCCGCCGCGGTGGTGGGCGGTGGCCTCTCCACTGTGCTGATCAGCGCGGTGACGGGCCAGCCCATCGGGTGACCGCAGTTTCGTCGCGGTCGGGGGCAGCTTCACCGAGGGTGTGGACGACGCGGGCCCGTCGGCGGGCCCGGGCGGTGTCGGGTCGGACCACGTACGCACGAGGGCCCGCACCGATCGCTCGGTGCGGGCCCTCGTGGTGGTGTTGCGGACGTCAGCCCTGAACGACGTTCAGGTTGAACGACGCGGTCACCTCGGGGTGCAGCTTGATCTTCACCGGGTAGGCGCCGATCGACTTGATGTGACCGGGCACCTCCAGCCGGCGACGATCGAGGACCGGGCCGCTGGCGGCCTTGACGGCGTCGACGATCTCGGCCGGAGTGACCGAGCCGAAGAGCCGTCCGCCGTCGCCGGCGCGGACCTTCAGGTTGACCTTGAGACCCTCGAGCTGAGCCTTGACCTCGTTGGCGTGGTCGAGGTCGCGGATCTCGCGGGCCCCACGGGCCCGCTTGATGACCGTGACCTGCTTTTCCGCGCCCTTGGTCCAGACGATCGCGAAGCCCTGCGGCAGCAGGTAGTTACGGCCGTAGCCGTTCTTGACCTCGACGATGTCGCCCGGGGCACCGAGGCCGGACACTTCCTGAGTCAGGATGATCTTCATATCGGTGCCTCCTCTCAGCGGGTGGTGGCCGTGTACGGCAGGAGCGCCATCTCACGGGCGTTCTTGACCGCACGGGCGATCTGCCGCTGCTGCTGCGAGGTCACGCCGGTCACCCGACGAGCGCGGATCTTGCCGCGATCGGAGATGAACTTGCGCAGCAGCGCGGTGTCCTTGTAATCGATGTAGGCGATCCCGTCCTTGTCGAGCGGGTTCACCTTCTTCTTGGGCTTGCGCAGTGCCGCAGCCTTGGCCGTTGCACGTGCTCCTGGTTTGCGATCGCGAGCGCTAGGCGCCATTAGAACGGTGGCTCCTCGTCAAAATTGGCGCCCGAACCGGCACGCGCGGGAGAGGGTGCAGCCGAAGCCCAGGGGTCGTCGAAGTTTCCTCCGCCGCCACCCTGGTTGCCACCGCCACCGCCGCCACCGAAGCCGCCGCCACCGCCGCCGGAGCGGGACATCTTCTGCACCTTCGCCGTGGCGTAGCGCAGCGACGGGCCGATCTCGTCGACCTCAAGCTCGATGACAGTGCGCTTCTCACCCTCGCGGGTCTCGTACGACCGCTGACGCAGCCGGCCCGACACGATCACCCGGGCGCCACGCTGCAGCGACTCGGCGACGTGCTCGGCGGCCTGCCGCCACACGGTGCATGCGAGGAACAGCGGCTCGCCGTCCTTCCATTCGTTCGACGCCTTGTCCATGAAACGCGGCGTCGAAGCGACTCGGAACTTGGCGACCGCAGCCCCGGAGGGGGTGAACCGCAACTCGGGGTCATCGGTCAGATTGCCGATGACCGTGATGGTGGTGTCTCCTGCCATGACCATCTCCTCGCGCACTCAGCGTCTCGTCGTACAGGCTCGCAGAGCCGTACGACAGAGTCGCGGAGGCTGATCCGGACGAACCGGGGTTGGATGCTCTAGCGCATTTCCGGTCGGATGACCTTGGTGCGCAGCACGGACTCGTTGAGCCGGAGCTGACGGTCCAGCTCGGCCACCGCAGCAGGCGTAGCCTGCAGGTCGATGACGGCGTAGATGCCTTCGGCCTTTTTGTTGATCTCGTACGCGAGGCGCCTGCGGCCCCACACGTCGGTCTTCTCAACCGAGCCACCCGCGGTCCGAATCACGTTCAGGTACGTGTCGAGCGACGGTGCGACGGTGCGCTCCTCGAGGCTGGAGTCGAGGATGACCATTAGTTCGTAGTGACGCAAGACGTGCTCACCTCCTGTGGGCTAAGCGGCCACGGTCCTTCCGTGGCAGGAGGTCTTGTGTCGCTGCCCGCACGCGCCGAGGGAACCCGGCCGGACGCGGACAACCTGACCAGGATACCCGGTCCCAACGATCATGCCCGGGGTGGTCGGGTCCGCGCCCGGACGTGCCGACGGGGGCCCACCGTCCGACCGTCAACTGGTCGGTGGTGGGCCCCCGTCTACGAGGCCGCGGGGCGTCCGGTCCGCATTCCTTGGGTGGGACCTGGGGAGGAACGACCACACCGATGAGGTTGGACCGAAGACGCCCCGCGGAGCTTTATCGTGTTGTTATCTGACGATACAACAGCACTCGTACCTTGTCGGGGGGAAAAGCACAATTTTCCGAGATTCGTGGTCGCTCGGTATCCGTGTGCGATGGGGTCGCCCCCGCTGCGCCGGGCCGCGCCGCGGGGGTGACCTCGCTGTCGGCCGTCGACCGCCGGTCGCCGTGTGCGACGCTCGCGCCGCTGGCGGCACCGGGATGCTGGTCGCCGGTTCACACCCATCAACGATCGTCGGTCCCTCCGGTGACGCGACACCGCCCCGGCCGTCGCCCGGCCGGTCGGGGGCTCGACGTAGGCTCGCTCGCATGCGTATCGGAGCCCACGTCGACTCGACCGACCCGCTGGCGGAGGCGGCCGCCCGGTCCGCCGAGACCGTGCAGTTCTTCCTCGCCGACCCACAGGGATGGAAGGCGCCCAAGCCTCGCGAAGATGCCCAGCGGCTGCGCGAGGCCGAGGTCGACCTCTACGTGCACGCGCCCTACGTGATCAACGTGGCCACGCTCAACAACCGCATCCGGATCCCGAGCCGCAAGCTGCTACTCGGGCACGCCAACGCGGCCGCCGCCATCGGCGCCAAGGGCCTGATCGTCCACGGTGGGCACGTCAACGCCGGCGACGACCTGGCCGTCGGCTTCGACAACTGGCGCAAGACCTTCGCGTACGCGGCGGACTCCGGCGGCTTCGGCGTACCGGTCCTGATCGAGAACACCGCTGGCGGCGACAACGCCTGCGCCCGACGGCTGGACGCGCTCGCCCGACTCTGGGACGCCATCGGTGACTACGAGGTCGGCTTCTGCCTGGACACCTGCCACGCACACGCGGGCGGCGAGGAGCTGCTCGACGTGGTCGACCGGGTCAAGGCGATCACCGGGCGGATCGACCTGGTGCACGCCAACAACTCCAAGGGCGCCTTCAACTCCGGCCAGGACCGTCACGACAACCTGGGCGGCGGGACGATCGACCCGGAGCTGGTGGTGGCGGTGATCCGGGCGGCCGGCGCGCCGGTGGTCGTCGAGACACCGGGCGGTGTGACCGGCCAGGCCGCCGACATCGACTTTCTGCGTGAGCAGCTCGGAGCGGAGAGCTCGGCGGCATGACGAGCGGACAGCCCGGGACCGGCAACGCCCGGCCCACCTCCACCGGCGCGGCCGCCGAGAGTCAACCCGCCACCACGGCCGCAGCCGGCACCCCCACCCGACCGGCTCGAACCTCCGACAAGGCCCCCGCCGGGACCACGGCCGCCCAGCCGCCAACTGGCGACGGCGCAGCGGCCGGAACCACCCCGGACGGCGGTTCCGAGGCCGACCCCACGACGAGCGGTCCCGCCACTGACGCGGCCCGCCCCGGCGACAGGCAGGACGCCGCGGCCAGGCAGAGCACCACGACCGAGCAGGTTGCGGCCGAGGACGGCACCGCGGTCAGCGCCAGCACTGCCAAGGGCACCGGCGCGACCAAGGACAGCAGACCGGCCGAGGACAGCGACCCGGCCAAGGGCGCGAAGGCGGACGGCGCCGACGGTACGGACAAGGCTGACAGCGAGGCGAAGCCGGTCGGCCCGGAGCGTTGGGAGGCGTTCGCCTCCGCCCCGGAGCCACGGCCCTCCATTTTCAGCCGGGCGGGCCGGGCGGTCGGCCGGTTCCTGATCCACGAGTGGACCCTGGCCGCCCTCGGCGCGTTGGCACTGGCCGTGTTGATGACCTGGCCGACGCTGCGCTATCCGCGCTACACCCTTCCGCAGGACTACTGGGACCCGAGCCTGCAAGCCTGGCAGATGGCCTGGTCCGGGCACATCCTGCTGGCGGAGCCGGCGCGGCTGTGGCAGTCGAACACGTTCTTCCCCGAGCTGTGGAGTTTCGCGTTCTCCGACACGCTGCTCGGGTACGCCCCGGCCGGGATGCTCGGCAGCGGTCCCGAGGACGCCGTGCTGCGCTACAACATCATGTTCGTGCTGGCGCACGCGCTCGCCACGCTCGGGGCGTACGCGCTGGCCCGACAGCTCGGGGCCGGCCGGATCGGTGCGGCGGTCGCGGGCGTGAGCTACACCTACGCGCCGTGGCTGCTGGCCCAGGCCGGGCACCTGCACGTGCTCTCCAACGGGGGCATTCCGCTGGCGCTGGCGATGTTGGCGCGCGGGCACGGGTGGTCGCTACGGCACGGCTACCGGCCGGAGCGCCGGCATGACGGATGGGTCTACGCGGGTTGGCTGGTGGCGGCCTGGCAACTCAGCCTCGGCTTCGGCATCGGGCTGCCATTCGCGTACTTCCTGGCCGGCGCGGTGCTGGTCACTGCCATCCTGTTCTTCGCACGACGGCTGCGCACCGGGCAGGCCGTGCCGTTCGGTCGCCGGTTGTTCGTCGCCGACGTGCTCGGCGGGGTGTTGTTCGCCGGTGTCGGTCTGCTGATGGCGTTCCCGTTCTTCAAGGTGACCGAGCTGCACCCGTACGCCGAGCGCACCATCGGCGACATCAGCCTCTTCTCGCCGCCGGCTTCGGGCTTCGTGACGGCGCCCGGGGAGTCGCGGATCTGGGGTGGGCTGCACGAGGGTGCCCGGGAGGCGCTGCCGTGGCACCCGGAGATGACCCTGCTGCCGGGCTTCGTGCTCTACGCGCTCGCTGCGGGCGGGTTGCTCTTCTCTGTGTGGCGGCTGCGGCATCGACTGCTGCTGCTCGCCGGGGTGCTGGTGACCATGGCCTTCGCGATGGGCACCCGCTTCTTCGACGGCACCTTCACCTACGTGCCCCTCTTCGAGCATCTGCCGGGCTGGAGTGCGCTGCGTACCCCCGGGCGGTTGATGCTCTGGACCACGTTGTTGCTCGGCCTGCTCGCGGCGGGCGCTGTCACCGCCCTCACCGACCGGGTCCGCGAGCTGACGGCGCAACGAATCCCGTCGTGGCCGGGGCCGTGGCTGCGGACGGCCACCCTGCTGCCGCTGCTGCTCGTCACCGTGGAGGGTCTGAACACCACCCCGCATCCGGTGGTGCCGACCCAGCCGGCGGCGATGCGTTCGGCGGAGGGGCCGATGCTGGTGCTGCCCAGCAATCAGAGCCTGGACCAGCACGTGATGCTCTGGTCGACGAGCGGGTTCCCCGACGTCGTCAACGGCGGTAGCGGCTTCACGCCGCGCCAGCTCGACGACGTCCGTCGGGTGAGCCAGTCGTTCCCGGACCAGACCAGCATCGACTACCTGCGCACGCTCGGCGTCCGCACTGTGGTGCTGCTGCGCGGCCAGGTGACCGGCACGCCCTGGGAGATCACCATCGACGCGCCGGTCGAGTCGCTCGGCATCAGCCGGCAGGAGGTCGGCGACGCTGTCGTCTATCGCCTCTGAGGCTTTGGGGCGGGGTTGCGGGGGAGCCCACCCGGCTCCGGGCGGTCAGGCGTGATCCCTGCGCCGGGCGGGCTCCCCCGCAAACCCTGACCTGGTCCGGGCCGCGTTCGGCCTGAAGGGGTCAGGTGGTGATGGGTTCCACGGAGGGCTCGCTTCTCACAGGGCGGCGCCAGCGGTCTATCCAGGGGGCGTCCGGGGCGCCGTCGAGGACGCCACCGTCCGGGTCGTCCGGGTAGGTGGCCCGCACCGCGTCCTGCTCGGGGTGCAGGATCTCCTTCACGACGAACACGCAGAGCGCCACCACAGTGGCCAGTCGCAGCGTCGAGGCCAGCACGAACACCCCCTCCGGGAAGACCGGCTTGCTGGTTGCCGCGCCGAGCAACTCGCCGTAGAAGGCGACGAAGTAGCAGACCTCGGCGATCTGCCAGGCCAGGAACGCGCCCCACTTCGGGCGGGCCAGCACCACCAGCGGGAGCAGCCAGAGGACGAACTGCTGCGACCAGACCTTGCTGAAGATGAGGAACGCCGCCACCACCAGGAAACCGAGCTGAGCCAGCCGCGGTCGGCGCGGCGCCCGCAGCGCCAGCACGGCGACGCCGAGGCAGGCCAGCCCGAACAGCGCGTACGAGACGGTGTTGAGGGTCGGGATGTTGGCGTTGAGCCACTCGAACGGGCCGAGCTTCGCGGGATCGTTGCCGACCTTGCCGTCCAGGTAGCGCCCGATGTACCAGAGCGTGCCCCAGTCGATCGGTCGGGTGGTGTTCAGTTCGAAGAACCGGTCCCAGTTCTCCGGGTAGGCGCGGGCGGCCGGCAGGTTGACGAGCACCACTGCCGCGATCGCCGTACCGATGGCGACGAGCGCGGCACGAACCCGGTTGGCCCGTAGCGCCAGGATGAGGATCGGCCCGAGCAGGAACAGCGGCCAGAGCTTCGCCGCGCCGGCCAACCCGAGCAGCACGCCGGCCACCGCCGGTCGTTTTCGAGCCCATGCCAGCAGGCCGAAGGCGGCCAGCCCGATGGCGAGCAGGTCCCAGTTGACAGTGGCGGTGAGCACCAGTGCCGGGGCGAGTGCGAACATCGCCGCGTCCCAGGGTCGTCGGCGGCGCAACGCCAGGATCACCGCCACCGTGGCCACCGCGAGCGCACCGAGCACCAGCGCGTTGAGGTTGTAGAACCACTGACCCTGGTTGATGCTCGGGTCGCCGTCACCGATGGCGTGCACCGGCAGGCCCAGCGCCCCCATGAAGTAGCCGGTCAGCACCGGGTACTCGACCGGGTGGTCGCGGTAGGGCACCTTGCCCTCGTTGAGCCCTTCGGCGTAGTAGAGGGCGAGGACGTCGGTGTAGCAGAACCGGGTGTACTGGACGTTGTTCTGCCAGGCGCCGTCCTGGCAGGGCGATTTCTGCACCCAGTGCAGCGCGAGCGTGAGGCACGCCAGCGCCAGCACGATCCGTACGGCGGTCCAGAAGCGACGCTCCCGACCAGCCGGCCGGTTCAGCGCTGTCGCGTGGTCGCCCAGCGGCCCGCCGATGACGCTGGAGATGCCGCGGACGAACCCGTCGGAGCGGGACGGGTGATCGGTGGTTCCGGCGTCGTCGATGCCGGGCGTCGACTGGGTGCTCATGAAGAGGCATCCTGCCGTACGGCAGGGGTGCCCGTCCTGTCCCGGCGCGGACTTCCGGGCACGAAAACGCCGCCGCCGGCCGGGACAGGTCGTCCGGCCAGCGGCGGCGTCGTTCGTTGGTGTGGGTCAGTCCCGGTTGGGTGGCAGGCTGGGCAGCAGCCCGCCACCGCCACCGCCACCGCCTGTTCCGCCGCCGCCGGGATTGCCGCCGGGATTACCTCCCGGGTTGCCGCCGGGATTGCCCCCAGGGTTCCCGCCACCTCCGGGGTTGTTGCCTCCGGGGTTGCAGAGCAGATCGATCAGCGGGTTACAGGGCAGGCCCTGGCCCCCCGGGTTGGTCGGTGGCGGCGGTGGGGGCGGAGGCGGAGGCGCTTCACCGTTTCCGGAATCCGGATCGCCGACGTTCGCGGCGGGCGGGAAGTCGACCTTCGGTTTGCCCTTCAGCGCCTCGTTCATGAACCGCTCCCAGATGTCGCCCGGGAGGTTTCCACCGCTGACCTTGCGGCCGTCCTTGAGGATGAGTGGCTTCCGGTCCCCCACGTTGCCCACCCACACCGCGGTGGCCAACTGTGGCGTGTAACCGATCATCCAGGCGTCGCCGTTCTCCTTACTGCCGTCCTTGAGTTCCCAGGTGCCGGTCTTGGAGGCCGCCTTGCGACCGTCATCGAGCCGGTGGTTGACAGCAGCCGGGTAGTCCTTCAGCACGGACGTCACGTCGTCCACGACGCTCCTCTCGATTCGCCGCTTCGAGTCGAGCTTCTCGCTGTAGACCTTGTCCCACTTACCGGTGTTCGCGTTCTGCTTCTCCACCGAGTACAGGAAGTGGGCCTTGTTGTAGACACCCCCGTTGGCGAAGGTGGCAACGCCGTTGGCGTGGTCCAGCACCGTGATCGGGTACTGGCCGTAGCCGACCACGTTGAAGAACGGCTCCGGCGTGATGTCCTTCGGGTCGCTCTTGGTCAGGTCGTAGGCCTTCGCCGGGTTGGTGTCAGTACGCCACATGGTGGTGACGCCGGCCTGCTTGGCCATGTCCACGACCTTGTCCGCGCCGATCTCCTCGGTGACGTAGTAGAACGGCACGTTCAGGGACTTGAGCGTGGACACCCGCAGCGTGCAGGAGTTACCGCAGTCAGGGTTGTCGTCGCCCGCGTTGCTGACCTTGAAGGTGCCTTCCGGCTTGAAGGCCTTGCCCTTCCAGCGTGACTCGAGCGCCTTCTTCTCCTTGAGCGCCGCCGCCAGCGTGTAGATCTTGAAACTTGATCCGGGCGAGTGACCGCCGCTGATCGCCCCGCTGGAGTCGGTGTTCTTGCCGGCGTAGTCGGTGCCGGTGCCGTTGTCACCGCCGTAGTACGCGACGACCCGACCGTTGGTGGGGTCGATCGCTACCATCGCCGCCATGATGTTGCTCTTCTGACCGGCCAGCTCGGAGCCCTTGGACTTGCGCTGGACCGTCTCGACCGCCGCCGCCTGCATCTTGGTGTCCACAGTGGTGCGGATCCGGTAACCGCCAGCCATCAGCGCCTGGGAGCACAGCGGCTTGGCATCCGTCACCTCCGCGTCCTTCTCGACGCAGATTCCCCTGTCCCGCATCTCCTGCCGGACGTAGTTGATGACATTGCCGTACGGGGTGTCGACGCCGAAGTCGACGCCGATGCCGCCCTTCTTCGGGGACTTGATGCTCTTCAGCGGGTAGGCGGCAGGCCTCGGCTCCTTGCCGGGCACACCGAGCCAGCCCTCCTTGACCATGCCGTCGATCACGTAGTTCCAGCGATCCTGGGCCGCGGTCGGGTTGATCGCCGGGTCGTATCCCTGGTGGGTGGAGCTGGGTTCGGGCTGCTTGATCAGGGCCGCGAGCACGGCACCCTCGGCCGGATCGAGCTTGCTCACCGACTTGCCGAAGTAGGTCTGCGCCGCAGCCTCGATGCCGTAGGCACCCCGGCCGAAGTAGATCACGTTGAGGTAGTGCTGCATGATCTGCGGCTTCGTGTACTCGTCGTTGAGCTTGGAGGCGAGGATCGCCTCCTTCACCTTCCGGGCGTACGTGTCGTCCTTCAGGTTGTCGTAGGCGTTGCGCGCGTACTGCTGGGTGATGGTGGAGGCACCCTGCTTGTCACCGCCGGAGAGGTTGTTCCAGCCGGCGCGGGCGATGCCCTTGTAGTCCACGCCGGAGTGCCGGTAGAAGTTCCGGTCCTCGGCCGCGGCCACCGCGTTCTGCACGTACTCAGGAATCTGGTCGATGGTGACCAGGGTCCGGTTCTGATCGCCCACCTTGGCGATGATCGTCTTGTTGTCGAAGGCGTACAGGGTCGTCGCCTGCGGCGGAGTGATCTCGTCCGGAAGCACCACGTTCGTCGAGTAGTAGGTGAACCCGACCACGCCGATGCCGGCGAGCATGATGAAGACAGCGAATCCGGCGATCAGCAGGTTCATCCGCTTGCGCTTCTTCGCCCGCGCCGCGGCGCCCGAGTCACCCGGACCACGGCCACCCCGACCGGGACCACCCGGACCGCCGGGCCCACCGGGACCCCCCGGGCCGCCCGGCCCGCCGGAGACCGGCGAGACGCTCGCCCGGGCGACCGCCGCACGACCACCGACCGATGCGGAGCCGACGCTGGCCCGACCCGCCGACGCGGTGCCGACCGAGGCCGCACCGACGGCGGCGGCACCGACCGCGGCCCGACCTGCCGGCGCGCCCGGCGCCGGGGAGACGGGCACCGAGGCCCGTCCGGCGCCAGCGCGGCCAGCGGCCACACCTGGTGCCGGGGACACCGGCACCGAGGCTCGACCGGCCCGGCCGCTCGCCGCCGAACCCACCGAGGCGGACCCGGCGGCCGCGCTGCCGCGCGGCGGCACCGAGGCGGAACCGCCGACACTGGCGCGACCACCGGCAGCCCGCGGCGTCACCGAGGCCCGCCCTGGGGTTGCCGTGCCTCGGTCCGAGGCTGACCAGCCGCTCCCGCCGGAATCACCGCCGGGTCTGCGGTACGCGTCGTCCGCGCCCGGCCCAGGGTCACCGTCTGGACCCGAGTGCTGGGTCCGTCCGCGCGCAGAACTGGGATCGCCGTACGAGTTCATTCCTCACACCCTGCCGGTCGCGGTGGGGCGCGGCTGCGCCGCCACCGGGTTGCCGTGAGTTGCTTCACCCGGGACGCCGGCACGGGGGTGCCAGCCGACCAGGGTCATTGCCGTATCAATCGGGCCAATCGGACCACCGAGCGGTCGACCGTCCCGGGTTTCGTCTACGGCCCCGGGGCCGGTACAACCAGCTGAGATCACCGTTGCGCCTCTCGCCTCCGCCGGCCAGCGCCTTCGGCGCCCGCCGCGTTCTGCTCGTTGGTGCCGTCGCTGTCGCCGGTCAGCCCGTCCCGGCCGAGCAGGTACTGCTCGACGAGATGGTTCCAGTCACAACCGAGGCACACCTCCACCACGAAGACCTGGAACTCACGCAGCGTCATCGCCAGCACCGGCAGCTCGGCCAGTGTCCGGGCCTGCCCGGCGGACTGCTTGAGTTCGTCACCGTAAATGTAGTGGACGAGGGTCAGGTTTTCGCTGCGGCAGATCGGGCAGCGCCGGTCGGTCGGCTCGCCATGGAACCGAGCGGCGTTCTTCAGGTACGGCGACGCGTCGCAGACGTCGTACGTGCCGACTCGGCCGGCCAGGAGCTCACGCAGCACTGCTCGCTTCTGAAGCGAGTAGTCGACGACCTGGCGCTGCGTACGCATGCGGAGAAGGGTACGCGGTCCGGCCCGACCAGGCGACCACGCTCACAATCCGTGACGAGGGCATCTCGGAACGGGGGTTTGCCCTGGCCGGCACGACCCGCTAACGTGCGATGTATCGGTCCGATACATCGCGGCGGTTACCGCTCCACGCCGGAGGGTAAAGAGAGGGTGGCCAGTGCTTGAGTTCGCCATCCTCGGCCTCCTGCAGGAGTCTCCGATGCACGGCTATGAGCTGCGCAAGGAGCTGACCGCCAAACTCGGCGCGATCCGGGCGGCGATCAGCTACGGCTCGCTCTATCCCACGCTACGCAGGCTGCAGGCGGCGGGATGGATCACCGAAGCTGCTGAGACACCCGCCACTGCCGAGGAGGTTCCCGCGCTGACCAGCCGACGAGGTCGGGTGGTCTACAAAATCACCGCGGAAGGCAAGGAACGCTTCGCCCAGCTGATCGCACAGGCCGGGCCCGAGACGTACGACGACACGGGCTTCGGGGTGCACTTCGCGTTCTTCGCCCGGACCGACCAGGCGACCCGACTGCGCATTCTGGAGGGTCGCCGCCGCAAGATCGAGGAGCGTCGCGAAGGGCTTCGTGACGTGCTGGGCCGGGCGGCCGAGCGCCTCGACGCTTACACGCTGGAACTGCAGCGCCACGGCCTTGATGCCTGTGAGCGCGAGGTCCGCTGGCTGGAGGAGCTCATCGCCAACGAGCGCTCCGGCCGAGCCCCGACGGTCCCGAACATCGGGACAGCCGGCGGCCGACGAGAAGACAACAGCCCGCCTCCGCCTGGAGAGACCAGGAATGAGCGGCCGTGACAGAAAAGAAGGAGGCAGACGCTATGGGCTCCGTCCGCGTCGCCATCGTCGGTGTGGGTAACTGCGCCTCGTCCCTGGTTCAGGGCGTCGAGTACTACCGGAACGCCAACCCGAACGACCGCGTCCCGGGTCTCATGCACGTCGCCTTCGGCGACTACCACGTCAACGCCGTGGAGTTCGTCGCGGCATTCGACGTGGACGCCAAGAAGGTGGGCATGGACCTCGCGGAGGCGATCGTCGCCAGCGAGAACAACACCATCAAGCTCTGCGACGTGCCGCCGACCGGCGTCAGCGTGCAGCGCGGTCCGACCTTCGACGGTCTGGGCCAGTACTACCGCGAGATCGTCGAGGAGTCGGACGCCACCCCGGTCGACGTGGCGCAGGCGCTGCGCGACGCGCAGGTCGACGTCGTCGTCTGCTACCTGCCGGTCGGCTCCGAGCAGGCCGCCAAGTTCTACGCCCAGGCCGCGATCGACGCCGGCTGCGCGTTCGTCAACGCCCTGCCGGTCTTCATCGCCTCCGACCCCGAGTGGGCCCAGAAGTTCACCGACGCGGGCCTGCCGATCGTCGGTGACGACATCAAGAGCCAGGTCGGCGCCACCATCGTGCACCGTGCCCTCGCGAAGCTCTTCGAGGACCGCGGCGTCGAGCTGCTGCGCACGTACCAGCTCAACTTCGGCGGCAACATGGACTTCATGAACATGCTGGAGCGCAAGCGGCTGGTCTCGAAGAAGATCTCGAAGACCCAGTCGGTCACCTCGCAGATCCCGCACGAGATGAGCAAGAGCGACGTGCACATCGGCCCGTCGGACCACGTGCCGTGGCTGGACGACCGCAAGTGGGCGTACATCCGCCTGGAGGGCCGCTCGTTCGGTGACACCCCCCTCAACGCCGAGCTCAAGCTCGAGGTGTGGGACTCTCCGAACTCGGCAGGCGTCATCATCGACGCGGTCCGGGCCGCGAAGATCGCCCTGGACCGGAAGATCGGTGGCCCGATCCTGTCGGCCTCGTCGTACTTCATGAAGTCGCCGCCGGTGCAGTACGCCGACCACGACGCCCACCAGGCCGTCGAGGAGTTCATCGCCGGTGAGGTCACGCGCTGACGCGCTGATCACCAGCACCGTCGAAGGGCCGGGTCCGTGCGGACCCGGCCCTTCGGGCTGCATTCCCGGGTACGACAGCCGCCCGTGATCCTCACCACCGCCCACGGGACCACGGGTGGCAACGAGGCTCCCGATAATCCAGTCATGGCCTCCCGCACCGACAGCACAGCTAAGGCCTCGCAACCGGCCCGAACTCCCCGGCCCCGCGTCGTCGCGTTGGCCTGCCTGCTGCTGGCCCTGGCCGCTGTCGCGCAACTGGCCGCGCTGCCTCTCACCTACTGGCACCAGGACTTCTTCCACACGGCCGCCAGGTCCTTCGAACCCACTGGCGGAGTCGCCTTCGCCGGTCTGGGCAGCACCGCCGACCTGCTGGCCGACCTGTTGACAGCGGTGTTGGCGATCGGCCTTCTCGCGCTGGCCGCCGCCAACGTCGTGGGGGTGAACGGCGCGCGGATCGCCTCCTGGGCCACGGCGCCCTTCCTCGCCTGCTGCGCCACCGTGGGGGCGGTCCGGTCTCCCCGGCCGCTCTACTCCGTGTACTCCGACGGGGACATCGACCGGATCACCACGATGGCGCGGGACGGCATGCCGCTGTGGCTGGAACCTCTGTTGCTCACCCTTGGCCTGGGCGCGCCGGTGGCGATACTCGTCGCTCTGGTCCTGCTGGCTTTGCCCCGGTCCAACGACTTCTTCCGGCGGCGGCTCCCGGTCGACCCACCGTGGCTCGGGCACCCGGGTGAGGTGGTGACGCCGTCCAAGGCCGCCTCGCCCGCCAGATCGGAAGGACCGCCCAGCGCCGGGTGATGCCCCGCTCCGGCGCCTCCGCAGAGGGCTCAGGACCAGGCGTGTCGCAGCGCGACCCCAGCCTCCAACTCCAGCAGCTTGACCTTGCGCGGCAGGCCCCCACCGAAGCCGACCAGCTTGCCGCCCGCGCCGACGATCCGGTGACAGGGCACGAGCACCGGGACCGGGTTGCGATTGCACGCCACTCCCACCGCCCGCGCCGCCCCCGGGTCGCCGACCAGGCGCGCCACCTCGCCGTACGTCAGCGTCTCTCCGTACGGGATCCGGGTCATCTCCCGCCAGACGGCGCGCTCGAAGTCGGAGCCGCGTGGCACCGACACCGGAACGGTGAACGCGGTCAACTCACCGGCGAAGTACGCCCGCAGCTCGTCGACGGCCTGCCGGGACAGCGCGTCGTCGGGCTCGATGGTGGCAGCCTCGAACCTGCCGAAATGGGCACCGCGGACGCTCGTGCCGTCGGTGGCGACGGAGAACTCACCGATCGGTGAGTCGAGCACAATCCAGCGCATCCACCTATTCTCCCCGACGCGGGCTCTCTCGCCGGCCCGGCCACCAACGTCGGCCTGAGCGCCACTCCCGACCCGGCATCGGTAGATCATCTTGGGGCCCTGCCAGGCCGTTCGGCGTTGCGCGGCGTCGATACCGTCAAGGTCGTGGCAACCGGGACGCTCATCTTTCTGATCATCGGCGGGGCGGGCATCGGTGTGCTCGCGCTCGCCCTGCTCGGCACCGAGCTGCTCCAGTTCGGGCACGCCGACGTGGACGGGCCGATCTCGGTCGAGACGGTCGCCGGCTTCGCCGGGGCTTTCGGGTTCGGCGCGGCCATCGTCAACGAACTGCTCGGTGCGCGTACCCCCGGCATGGTCGTCGGGGCGGCGGCCGGCGGCGTGCTCGCAGCCGTGCCCACCGGCTGGTTGGCGTCCCGGCTAAGCCGGGCGGCGCGGAACATGCGCACCGACCCCACCCCCACCCGCGACGACCTGGTCGGCGCGCTCGGCCTGGTCGTCACCCCGGTGCCGGCCAACGGGTACGGCGAGGTTCGCATCCGCCTCGCCGGCCAACCGGTCAAGCTCAGCGCCCGCGCGGACCAGCCGATCCCGATCGGCGCACAGGTCTTCGTCGTGCAGGCGCTCAGTGAGACCAGCGTGCACGTAGAGACCTACTGACCTCCCCCTCATAGACGGGACTCCTCATATGGCCCTACTCATCGCCATCGGTGGCGCGGTCCTCCTCGCGCTCATCCTGGTGCTCTTCGTGCTCTCCCGGATCAAGGTGGCGGGCCCGAACGAGGCGTTCATCGTCACCGGTCGCAAGGGCCGCACCACCCAGACCGCCGACGGCGGGCGGTCCACCGACAACTCCGGGCAGAAGGTAGTGCTGGGTGCCTCGGTGTTCGTGCTGCCGGTGGTGCAGAAGCTCCAGTCGCTCGACCTGTCCAGCCGGCGGATCGACGTCGGCATCCGGGGCGCCGTCAGCAAGCAGGGCATCCGCGCCGACCTGCACGGGGTGGCGATCGTCAAGGTCGGCGGCACCGAGGACGCGATCCGGGCCGCCGCCCAACGGTTCCTGCACCAGCAGGACGAGATCGACAACTTCACCCGGGAGGTGCTGGCCGGCGCGCTGCGCTCGATCGTCGGCCGGCTCACCGTCGAGGAGGTCATCCGGGACCGGGCGGCGTTCGCCAGCGCGGTCGCCGAGGAGGCCGAGCACTCGATGACCAACCAGGGTCTGGTGTTGGACACCTTCCAACTCCAGGACATCCTCGCCGAAGGCTCCTACCTCCAGGACCTGGGCCGACCCGAGGCCGCCCGGGTGCTCAAGGACGCGGCGATCGCCGAGGCCCGGGCCCGGCAGCAGGCCGAGCAGGAGCGACTGCTGGCCGAGGAGGCCATCGCCGAGGCGAACCGCAACCTGGCCCTCAAGCAGGCCGGCATCCAGGCCGAGATCGACGCGGCGAAGGCGAAGTCCGCAGCGGCCGGACCGCTCGCCCAGGCCGAGCGGGACCAGGCGATCCTCTCCGAACAGCAGAAGGTGGCCGAGCGCAACGCCGAACTCAAGCAGCGCCAACTCGACACCGAGGTTCGCAAGCCGGCCGACGCGGCCCGGTACAAGGTGGAGCAGGAGGCCGAGGCGTCCCGCAACGCGGCGGTGCTGCACGCCGACGCGCAGCGCCAGTCGGTCATCGCCGCCGCGCAGGCCTCCGCCGAGCAGGCCCGCCTCACCGGTGAGGGCGAGCGGGCCCGACGGGCCGCGCTCGCCGAGGCAAACGCCATCGAAGGCGCCAAGGAGGGTGAGGCCGAGCAGCGGCGGCGTTCCGCCATCGCCGAGGCGGTGGAGCGGGAAGGTCAGGCCGAGGCCGCGGCGATCCTCGCCAAGGGTGAGGCCGAGGCCGACGCGATGGCGCGCAAGGCCGAGGCGTTCGCCGCGTACGGAGAGGCGGCCGTACTGGACCTGCTGGTCAAGGTGCTGCCGCAGGTCGTCGAGGCGGCCAGCGCGCCGATCGGGGCGATCGACAAGATGACAGTCATCTCCACCGACGGTGCGTCGTCGCTCACGAAGTCGGTGGCCGGCAACGTGGCCCAGGGCCTCCAGCTCGGCAGCGACCTCACCGGGATCGACCTGCCCGGCCTGCTGGCCCGGCTCGGTGCCGGACGCACCGACGTCACCGCGCCGGCCACCGGGGTCGGCACTGTGGACGGCAACACCGTTTCGCGCTGAGCCCGAGGGGCCGGCCGGCCGTCAGGGCGCTGGCCGGCACCGGATGACCAACGAACGGCCGGCGCCCGCCGACACCGCCTCCCGAGGGAGGGGTGCCGGCGGGCGCCGGTGGTAATTCCGTTGTTGGTTCAGGCGAGGTTCATGACGAAGCGCTCGCCCGCCGAGAGGCCGAAGTCCGGAGCAAAGAAGTCGAAGTTCTTGTTCGGGATCAGCTGGCTGGTCCCGGCGCTGCCGGCACTGACCGCCTGCCCGTCGACGTTCGCGTAGATCCAGCCCGACCCGTCAGTGGTCCCGACACCCCGGTGCCAGAAGGTGAAGGCCTCCCAGGCGTCGATACCGGTGGCCGAGGCGAGCATCGGCTGCGATCCGGCACCGGTCGCCGAGACCCACTTGCCGTTGGCCAACGACCGCAGGCCGAAGTAACCGTAGAAGTCCAGATCGAACAGCTCGAACTTCTCCCAGGTGCTGACCGTCGCGGCCACCGGGATCAGCGGCTTGCTCCCGGCACCGTCAGCGGAGACGTACTTGCCGCTGGCGGACGACTTGAAGCTGACGATCAGGTTCGTCTCGAGGTCGAACTTCTCCCAGGTGCTGGCGTTGGTCGCGCTGGCAATCAGCGGGCCACCGTTGCTGGGCGCACTGACGTACTTGTTGTTGACAGTGGCCTTCAGGCTCACCGTGCCGTCGATGTTGTGAACCAGCTGGAACCTCTCCCAGGTGCTCACCGACGCGGCGGCGGCGATCAGCGGCTTGCTGCCGGCACCGTTGGCGCTGACGTACTTGCCATTGACGTTCGCCCGCAGGGCGACCAGGCCGCTGCCGGCGTCGACGATGTCGAACTTCTCCCAGCCGCCCAGCACCGGGCCGACGGAGGCCAGCGGCTTGCTGCCCGCACCGTCAGCCGAGACGAAATAGCCGTTGGAACGCGCCAGCAGACCGTGCGCGGTGCGCGCGGGAGAGAGGGCCGACGCGACGTTGAGCAGCCGGTCCACCCCGCCCTGCGGGTTCAACACAGCGCCGGCGAGCCCTCGGGTCACTATCGTGTTGCGCACCTGCGACGGAGACCACGTCGGGTTCGACTGAAGCAGCAGCGCAGCGGCTCCCGCCACGTGCGGCGACGCCATCGAGGTCCCGCTGAAGGCCACCGACCCGTCGGTGGTCCCACTTGCCGCCGAGACGATGTCCACGCCCGGGGCCCAGACGTCGACACACGAACCGTAGTTCGAATCGAAGAGTTCGGTGGAGGCCCGACGGTCGATCCTGTCGGTGGCTCCGACGGTGATCGCCGCCGACACCCTGGCCGGGGTGTAGTAGCAGGCATCGTCCGCTTCGTTGCCGGCGGCCACCGCGTAGGTGAGACCGGTGGCGATGGAGTTGCTGACCGCGTTGGAGAGCGCCGGGGAGTCCGGGTCCTCCGGGCCGCCGAGGCTCATGTTGACCACGGCAGGCTTCTGCGCGTTGGCGGTCACCCAGTCGACCCCGGCCAGGACCTCCTCGGTGGTGCCAGAACCCTCGCAGTCGAGGACCCGGACGGCGACCAGGTTGACACCCTTGGCCACGCCGTACTTCGTGCCGCCGACGGTGCCCGCCACGTGCGTGCCGTGACCGTTGCAGTCCTGCGCCACATTGTCCCGGTCGATCGCGTCGTAGCCGTACGAGGCACGGCCACCGAAGTCACTGTGATTGATGTCGATTCCGGTGTCGACGATGTACGCCCTCACCCCGGCACCGGTGGTGGGGTAGGTGTAGCTGCCATTCAGCTTGGGCGAGACCTGATCGATCCGGTCCAGGCCCCAGGAGGGAGGCGCGCTCTGCGTTCCGCTCTTGTGGAAGCGGACCACCGGCTCCACGGATGCGACATCCGGGTCGGCGGCCAGCCGGCCGGCCTGCTTCGCGGTCATCGCGGCGGAGTAGCCGTTGACGGCGTTGCTGTACAGCCGGCCGACGCTGCCACCGTTCTCCTTGGCCAGAGCCGAGGCGGCAGCCTTGATCTTGGCGGGGGTGGTCTTCTTGGCCTTGAGCACCACGATGTAGCGACCCGGCACGACCTCGGCGGGCTTGGCCTTGGCCAACCGGCCGTCCGGCTTGGGAGCGGTCAACTTGCTTGCGGGCTTCGGTGCCAACGGAGCGGTCGGTTCGGCCATGGCGGCCCCGCCGGTCGCGGCGCTGACGATGATGGTTGCGGAGGCGAGAGCAAGGCTCGCCACCGCCGAGCGGCGTATCACGCCACGGCGTTTCACTAGGTGATCTCCCCGTTGGTCGTCGCCCGTCCAATCCGGACGACCGGACGGGCGGTGGGGTCGGCGGCGGTGTCAGTGCACCGGTAGCCGACGGACGCCCAGCCATCATGGACGACGATGAAAGCGATACACCTCAGCCATTCGGTCGATCCGCTGGCGTTTCGTCGTCGACCGGACAGCTGTGCGGTGCGGCAGCCACGTCCTGAAGTGACGGCTCCCGCCACCTCGCTGCAGACCGCGCTATCTGACCAACACTGACGTCGGGCGCGTCAGCCGATGATGCCCTCGGCGCGAGCCCAGCGCAGCAGCTCCGCCTCGGCGGCATCGCGGTCCAGCGGGCCGTGCTCAAGGCGTTGCTCCTTGAGGTGCTTCCAGGCCCGCCCGACCACCGGCCCCGGCGGTACGCCGAGCAGCTCCATGATCGCGTTACCGTCGAGGTCGGGTCGAACCCGCGCCAGGTCTTCCTCGGCCGCGATCCGGGCGATCCGATCCTCCAGCGCGTCGTAGTCGGCCGCGAGCTGGGCGGCCTTGCGCCGGTTGCGGGTCGTGCAGTCGGAGCGGGTCAGCTTGTGCAGGCGGGGCAGCAGGTCACCGGCGTCGGCGACGTAGCGGCGCACCGCCGAGTCGGTCCACTCGCCCCGCCCGTACCCGTAGAAACGCAGGTGCAGCGCGACCAGCGCGGTCACCTGCGCTGTGACGTCCTTGGGGTAGCGCATCGCCTTCATCCGGGCCTTGGTCAGCCGGGCGCCGACCACCTCGTGGTGGTGGAAGCTGACCCGGCCGTCTGACCCGACCGCCTTCGTCGCCGGCTTGCCCACGTCGTGCAGGAGGGCGGCCATCCGCAGGATGAAGTCGCAGCCCTCCTCCTCGTAGGAGACCGCGTTCTCGACGACAGTCAACGTGTGCTCGTAGACGTCCTTGTGCTGGGCGTGCTCGTCGATCTCCAGCTTCAGCCCGGTCAGCTCCGGCAGGAACCGCTCGGCCAGCCCGGTGTCGACCAGCAGCCGCAGCCCGGTGATCGGGTCCGCGCCGCAGAGCAGCTTGGTGAACTCGTCGCGGATCCGCTCGGCGGTGATCCGGTCCAGGTCGGCGGCCATCTCGGTCATCGCCAGGTGCACGTCCGGGTGCACGGCGAAACGCAACTGGGCGGCGAACCGGGCGGCCCGCAGCATCCGCAGCGGGTCGTCGCCGAACGACTCACCAGGCGTGCTCGGGGTACGGATCACCTTGGCCGAGAGATCGTCCAGCCCACCGTGCGGGTCGGTGAACCGGTGCTCCGGCAGGCTCACAGCCATCGCGTTGATCGTGAAGTCGCGCCGCTTCAGGTCCTCGTCGAGGCTGGTGCCGTACACCACCACCGGGTTGCGGCTGACCTGGTCGTACGACTCCGCACGGAAGGTGGTGATCTCCAGTCGGAGGCCGTCGCGCTGAGCGCCGATGGTGCCGAACTCCCGACCGGTCTCCCAGATCGACTCGGCCCAGCCCTTGATGATCCGCAGGGTCTCGTCGGGGTGCGCGTCGGTGCAGAAGTCGAGGTCATCCCCGAGTCGACCGAGCAGGGCATCCCGCACCGAACCGCCCACCAGGTGCAACTCGTGACCGGCGCGGACGAAGCGGCGGCCCAACTCGTCGGCGACCGGGGACACCCGGAGCAGTTCGGCGACGGCGTTGCGCTGCGCGGCGGTGAGTTCGCGGCGGTCGGCGGCGTGAGGAGCGGAGGCTTCGGACATGGGATCACCAGCTTATCGGGCGGGGGTGTGATCCGATCCGCCGGGCGCGGGTAACGGGTGGGGGTTGACTATGGTCTGTGGCGTGCGGGTCGGTGTCCGACTCGACGTACCCCTGGGAGGCTGGAGATGAGCGGCGGGCTCTACCGCAGCGCCAACGCCACGCCGGACGGTAACGTGCCGCCGGCTGACGGGGCGGTCTTCATCTCCGCGGAGCCGCTGAACCAGCCTGCGGTGGAGGCGACGGCACCCCCGCCCGAGGTCGTCGGCGAGACCAGCGCCGCCGCCAACAGCGCGGTCATGGCTGTCGGCAGTCTGGTGAGCCGGGGCACCGGCTTCATCCGGAACCTGATGATCGGCGCCGCCCTCGGCAACCTGATCGGCAACGCCTACACGACAGCCATCTTCCTCCCCAACCAGGTGTACGAGTTCCTGCTCGGCGGAGTGCTTACCAGCGTGCTGATCCCGGTGCTGGTCCGTCGACGCAAGAGCGACGCGGACCGGGGTGAGGCGTACGCCCAACGGTTGCTCAGCCTCGCGGTGCTGGCGTTGGCGGTGGCGGCCCTGATCGCCGTGGCGTCGGCGTCCTGGCTGACAGCCATCTACGCCAGCGGCAAGGACGAGGCCTACACCACACTGATCACCCGCCTGTCGTGGCTGATCCTGCCGATGCTGTTCTTCACCGGCGTCAGCGCGTTGATCGCAGCGGTGTTGAACACCCGGGGTCACTTCGCCGCGCCGATGTGGGCCCCCATCCTCAACAACCTGGTGGTGATCGGCGTCTTCGGTCTCTACATCCTGGTCTACGGGGCGAAGGGGCTGCAGCCGTCGGAGGTGGGCACCGGTCGGATCCTGCTGGTCGGTGGTGGCACCCTGCTCGGCGTGGCGGTGCAGACCGCCGGTCTGCTGCCGGCGCTGCGCAAGGTCGGCTTCCGGTGGCGGTGGCGGTTCGATTTCCGCGAGCTGGGGCTGCGCGAGCTGGCCCAGCTCGGGGCCTGGATGTTCTGCTACGTGGCGGTCAACCAGCTCGGCCTCTTCGTGGTGGTCAATCTCCTCACCCGGGCCGCGGGCACTGACCAGGCCGGCATCCTGATCTACAACAACGTATTCCTGCTGCTGATGATGGCCCACGGCATCATCGCCGTCTCGATCATCACCGCGCTGATGCCCCGGATGGCAGCCGCCGCAGCCGACGGGCGGTTCCACGACGTCACAGCAGACCTCTCCCGAGGTGTCCGGATGGTGTCGGCGGTGCTCGCGCCGATCGCGGTCTGCTACGCGGTGCTGTCCACCCCGATCTCGGTGGTCGTCTTCCGGTACGGGGCGTTCAGCGCCGAGAACGCGACAGCCACGTCCACCGTGCTGCTGTTCGCCGCAATCGCCCTGGTGCCGTTCGCGATCAGCCAGCTCTTCACCTTTGCCTTCTACGCCCTGCCGGACACCCGCACCCCGGCCCTGATCAACATTCCGGTGGTGGCGCTGCGGGTCGGCGTACAGATCGTGCTGTTCGCTGCGTTCGCCGCGCACTTCGCAGCGGCCGGAATGATGATCGGCAACGCGGTCTCCTACGTGGCGGCGGCGGTCGCGTCCGCCTGGTTGCTCCGGCCTCGGGTCGGCCGGATCGGCCTAGGCGCCATCATGCGCACCCTCGGCCGGGTCGTGGTCGCCGCACTCGGCGCGGCGCTGGTCGGATGGTTGGTGATCACCCTGCTGCCCGGCGGCGACGAGCCGAGCTGGTTCGAGGCGGCAATCCAGCTCGTGATCGGTGGCGTGGTGATCGGCGGGAGCTACCTGGGTCTGGCCATGCTGCTGCGGATCGGGGAGATCACCGAGGTGGTCGGAATGGTTCGCCGCCGCCTCGGTCGCTGAACGTCCACACCTGATTACAACAAGTTGGCACTCATACGGACCGTGACTACGGATCACCAGGCTGGGGATGCACCTGTGGATAACTCCGCGATTCGCCGGTCAACCACCGCTTCGGCCTGTGGATAACCAACCGTACGGCTGAGGGTGGCGACCCGATCGGTGGGAACGTACGAGGCAGCGCGAGCGCCACGCCAGCCCAGCCCCGGCGTCGGTCACTTGCGGTGAAGCCGTAGATTAGCTAGTACATGTGCCAGCAACGTGGCTGACAACGGTCGTAACCGGACGAGCTCTTCGACTGCCGGAACCCCGCCAGGTACGGCGGGAAGATGACATGTCGGAGAGACGGGCAACCCGGGTAAGGTCGCTCTCGACGGGTACGGCAGGGGCCGACGCTGGGCGTCGACACCGGTCGGCCGGTTCCTTCAACGGCAGAGCGGGAAGCCACATGCCCAGCAGTTCGGGTTCATCGATCGACACGATCACCGAGGGAGGACGGGTGACCCAGGTCGGCGAGGGTCAGGAGGCGGACGAAAGCGCTCCTCCGGTCATGACCTTCGGTGCTCCCACGGCCGGTGAAGTCCTCGCCGAGCGGTACGAACTGGTTGAGCACATCAACAACGACAGCGCGGGTCGGCTGGTCTGGCGCGGGGTCGATGTCATCCTGCGCCGTCCCGTTGCCGTGGTGCTGCGTTACCCCGGTGGCGACTCCGCCACCGAGATGCTTCAGGCCGCCGTCGCGGCCAGCCGGGTCATCCACCCCAACCTGGTCGGCGTCTACGACGCGATCGACGAGGCCGACCGGGCGTACGTGGTGCGCGAGTGGGTCGACGGGCAGTCCCTGCGGGACCTGGCGACCGACGGCCCCCTGGACCCGGCTCGGGCCACCGCGATCGGCAACGCCGTCGCGAGCGCGCTCGCCGCGGTGCACGCCACCGGCATGGTGCACGGAAACGTCCACCCCGGCACCGTCATGATCAGCGATGAGGGCCGGGTGGTCCTGGCCGACGCCCGCACCGACGGCGCCGACAGCCAGGAGAACGACATCCGGGCGGTCGGCGGGGTTCTCTACTTCGCGCTGACCGGCTCCTGGCCGCACGCCGAGGCACCACTGCACGGCGCCACCGCCGGCCACGGCCGCGCCGCCATCCCGGACGCTGTTCGGGACGCCGGGGGTGCCATCGCGGCACCGCGCCAGGTGCGGGCGGGCGTTCCGGCGTACCTGGACGACCTGACCATGGACCTGCTCGACGCCGAGATCGCGCCGCCGTCCTCCGACGTGCTCGCCGCGGAATTGGCGCGACTGGACGTGCCGGCCGAGGATGAGCACTACCTCGACAACAGCGGGCCGCTGCGGTTCGCCGCCGAAACCGGGGAAGAGCCGTCGCCACTGGCCGCGGCCGGGGGTCGCAAGGTCGCCGTCGGCATCGCTGGTCTGCTGGCCGTCGCCCTGGTCGGTCTGCTGATCGGAATCATCGCGTTGGGCGGCGACGACGAGGACCCACAGTCCAACCCGATCTCCGCACCGACCTCAAGTGCCCCGGCCGGCGGCGCCACCCCGGCCGCCGCGACGGCCCGCAAGCTGACGGTGAAGAACGTCCGGATCATCGACCCGGACAGCAAGGACCGCAGTGAGGTCGACGGCGCCGAGAAGGTCATCGACGGTGACGAGGACAAGGGCTGGGAGACCGAGACCTACCGGGACCGGCCCAACTTCGGCAACCTGAAGAAGGGCATGGGCGTCTGGATCGACCTCGGCGAGCCACACACCGTCAAGTCGGTGCAGGCAGTGCTGTCGGCCACCAACGCGTCCGCCCAACTGTTCGCCGGCACCACCAACCCGCCGTCCAGCTCGAGCGGTGACAAGCAGTTGGTCGCGAACTACAAGACCGCCATCGGCCAGCCGTTCGAGGACCACGACGGCACCACGATGACGTTCAACGGCTTCGACGCCGACCAGAAATACCAGTACCTGCTGTTCTGGATCACCGAGTTGGCTCCGGCCGAGGGTGGGTTCAAGCTGGGGGTGCAGGAGATTACGGTCCAGGGGTCGTGAGCCGGGCACCACGATCCGGGCGTCGCACGCACTGGACGCGGTGATGGACGAGCGCGCCGCCGCAGGCGACCTGGAGCTGCTGCGCGCGCACGTCGCCGGGGACCGGGACGCCTTCACCGAACTGTTCCACCGGCACCGGGACCGGTTGTGGGCGGTGGCCCTGCGGACGCTCGGCGACCGCGAGGAGGCAGCCGACGCACTCCAGGACGCCCTGCTGTCGGCGCATCGGGCGGCGGCCCGCTTCCGCGGCGACTCCGCCGTCACCACGTGGCTGCACCGGATCGTGGTCAACGCCTGCCTGGACCGGATCCGCCGACGGCAGGCGCACCCCACGGTGCCGCTGCCGGATGGCAACCGGGCCGACGACGGCACCGGCGGGCTGGAGCCGGCGGCGCCGGTAATGGACCACGACACAGTGCTGGTGGTCCGCGAGGCGCTCGCCGCGCTGCCCCTTGAGCAACGCGCCGCGCTGGTGCTTGTCGACGTACAGGGCTATCCGGTCGCCGAGGTCGCCCGCATCCTCGGCGTCGCCGAGGGCACTGTGAAGAGCCGGTGTGCCCGGGGCCGGGCGCGGCTGGCAGTGCTGCTCGGGCATCTTCGCCCCGCCGCCGTCGCGACGCCTTCGGCCCGACCGGACCCCACCGCCCCGTTCCCGGGCGTGCCCGGCGTCACGCCCGGGAACCCCGGCCTGGTGGAGGGCGTCGGATCGGGGTCAGGTCGATACCGGCGGGACGCCAACCAGGAGGACACGTGACGACCGAGGGGTTCCGGGAGGTCGACATCGACCTCCTCGCTGACTACCTCGGCGGGGCGTTGGACGGCACCCCGCAGCAGGACGAGGTCGCCCAACTGGTCTCCGCGGACCCGGCCTGGGCCGAGGCGTACACGCTGCTGGCCCCCGCCGTGACCGAGGTCCGGACGGACCTGACCCGCTGGGCCGAGCCGTCACCGGAGATGCCGGCGGCGATCACCGACCGCCTCCTGGCCGCCTTGGCCTCCGCGAAGCCGACGACCGACACCTCGACCGAGGAGGCACCCGCCGGCGCGCCCAGCGTCGATCGGGCCGGCGACGCGGCGACGCCGTCGGTCGTACCGGCGCAGGGCGGGGCCGGTCGCCGGCCTCCCGTCCCCCCGCCCGCCGGGTCGGGGCGCAGGGCGTCCACCGGTCCGGGCCGCCGCCAGCGCGGCTGGGCCCGCCGCGGCGCACCAGTGGCCGCCGCCGCGGTCGCCGTCATCGCCGTCGCGCTGGGCCTCAACCAGCTCTCGATGCGGGCGTCGGACGACTCCGGTCGCACCAACGCCATGAACCAACCGGCCAGCGCGCCGGAGGGCGTCGCGGGGGCCGGGACGGCCCGCACCACCGGGCCGGCACTGCACAGTGGTACGAACTACACGCCGCAGAGCCTCGGCAACGCCTACGACACTGACGCGCCACGCACACCGGCCGCCAGCCCGTCGACCGGCAACACCCCGGGCGAGCAGCCGAAGGTGGATGCCGAGGGTGGTCGCCGTCCCTCTCCCTACGGGTCGGACCAACTGGCCCGGCTGACCGACGAAGCCGCGCTGACCAGCTGTCTGGCCAGTGTCGCGACGGAGCACGGATCGGCCCCACTGGTGGTCGAGGTGATCGATTACGCGCGGTTCCAGGGCGATCAGGCGCTGGTCATCCACTTCACCGACGCGACCGGCGCCCGGTGGGCCTGGGTGAGTGGCCCGGAGTGCGGAGTGCCTGGGTCCGGCTCGGACAGCCGGTATTCGGCGCGGGTAGGGTGAATCCACGGTCAATGGCACGATGACGCCCCACGTGACCTGACCCACCGGATGCCCGGCTCGGGAATCCCCGGTTCGTACGATGACGTTCTGGAAGTCAGCTGCCGGCCCCACCCAGGCGTCGGCGACTCGGATCAGCATCGGTGCTCGCGCCGACGCCGAACACACACAACTCGGGAGACGGCAGTGGACGAGGTCCGCAACCTGATCATCATCGGCTCCGGGCCGGCCGGCTACACAGCGGCGGTCTACGCCGCACGTGCCAACCTGAAGCCGCTGATCATTGAGGGCGTGCAGTCCGGTGGCGCGCTGATGACCACGACCGAGGTGGAAAACTTCCCCGGCTTCGCCGACGGCATCCTCGGCCCCGAGCTGATGGACAACATGCGCAAGCAGGCCGAGCGGTTCGGCGCCGAGTTCCTCACCGACGACGTGACCCGGGTCGAGCTGGTGGACACCGGCGACGCCGGTTCCGGTGCGGTGAGCACCGTCTGGGTGGGCGAGACCGCCTACCGGGCGCGATCCATCATTCTCTCCACCGGTTCGGCCTGGCGTCCGCTGGGCGTACCCGGTGAGCAGGAGTTCCTGGGTCACGGTGTCTCCGCGTGTGCCACCTGTGACGGGTTCTTCTTCCGCAACCAGCAGATCGTGGTCGTCGGCGGCGGCGACTCGGCGATGGAGGAGGCCACCTTCCTCACCCGCTTCGCGGAGTCGGTGACCATCATCCACCGCCGCGATTCGTTCCGGGCCAGCAAGATCATGGCCGACCGGGCGCTGAGCAACGAGAAGATCAAGGTCGAGTGGAACAGCACCGTCGAGGAGATCCTCGGCGAGGACGGCAAGGTCACCGGCGTTCGCGTCCGCAACGTGCACACCGGCGAGACCAAGGTGATGGACGTGACCGGCGTCTTCGTCGCCATCGGTCACGACCCCCGCAGCGAGCTGTTCCAGGGCCAGGTCGAGCTGGACGACGAGGGCTACGTGAAGGTCCACGCCCCGAGCACCCGCACCAACGTGCCCGGTGTCTTCGCCGCCGGCGACGTGGTCGACCACACCTACCGTCAGGCGATCACCGCGGCCGGCACCGGTTGTGCCGCCGCGCTCGACGCCGAGCGGTTCATCGCGACGCTCAGCTGAAACAAGGAACACATCCCGGAGGAGGGGCATAGTGGGAACAACCAAGGCGGTCACCGACAAGAGCTTCGTCGCTGACGTGCTGCAGGCCGACAAGCCGGTGCTGGTGGACTTCTGGGCGGAGTGGTGCGGGCCGTGCCGCAAGGTGTCGCCGCTGCTCGAGGAGATCGCCCGGGAGATGGGTGACCAGGTCACCATCGTCAAGCTCAACATCGACGAGAACCCGGAGACCGCTCGGGCCTACCGGGTGATGTCGGTGCCGACGCTCACCGTCTTCAAGAACGGCCAGCCGGTCCAGTCGATCGCCGGTGCCAAGCCGAAGGGCGAGCTGGTCCGGCTCATCGAATCGGCCCTCTGACCAGCAGAAACATCAACCGAACCCCGTACCCGCTCGCCGGGTGCGGGGTTCGGTGTCTTCTCGGCCGTACCGTCGACGGATTTCTCGGCCCCAGCCACCTCGCCGCCGGAGAACGCATAGCCTCAAGCCTGGGCCGCCCGGCCAGCCAGCGTCGTGCAGAGGGGGTCGTGCGTGCGTCCGATCCGACCCGGTGACCGGGGACCCGCGGTCACGGAGATCCGTACCATCCTGACCGGCCTCGAACTGCTGGCCGCCGCTGGCCCGCACACCGACGAGTTCGACCTCGACACCGAGCGGGCCGTCCGCGCCTTCCAGCAGTCGCGGGGGCTCAGTGTGGACGGCCGGGTCGGCGCGGAGACCTGGCGAGCCCTGGATGCCGCCCGTTGGCGGCTCGGCGCCCGCACCCTCTACCACGCGGTCCCCGAGCCACTCAGCGGCGAGGACGTCCGGTCGCTACAGGAGCGACTGCTGGAGATGGGGTACGACGTGGGCCGCGCGGACGCGATCTACGGTGTCCGGACGTCGCGGGCGGTGGCCCAGTTCCAACGTGAGGTCGGGCTCACCCCGGACGGCTCCTGCGGCCCACACACGATGAACGCGCTCCGCCGCATCGGCCGCAAGGTGGTCGGTGGCCGCCCGCAGTGGCTCCGCGAATCCGACGCGATCCGGCAGTCCGGGCCGGCGTTGGTCGGCAAGACCGTCGTCATCGACCCGGGGCACGGCGGCACCGACCCCGGAATGGTGGTGCCCGACGGCGCGCTGCGCTGGACCGAGGCGGACCTGGTGCACGATCTGGCCAGCCGACTGGAGGGGCGGCTCGCCGCCTCCGGGGTGCGGGTGCAGCTCACCCGCGGCCCGTCGCCCGACAGTTGCCTGCCGGACTCCGACCGGGCCCTGCTCGCCAACTCGCTCGGCGCCGACGTTTTCATCTCGCTGCACCTTGACGGCCACGCCAACCCGGATGCGGAGGGCGTCGCGACCTACCACTACGGAACCGACAACGGGGTCACCTCAGCGACCGGTGAACGTTTGGCCGGGCTGGTGCAGCGGGAAATCGTCGCCCGCACCGGGCTGCGGGACTGCCGTACCCACGCCAAGACGTGGGAGTTGCTGCGACTGACGCGGATGCCCGCCGTCCGGGTCGAGGTCGGCTACCTCACCTCGCCGACGGACCGCGCCCACCTTGTCGACCCCCGGTTCCGGGACCGGGTGGTGGAGGCGATCGTGGCCGCGGTGCAGCGGATGTACTACCCGATCGAACGAGACGTCCCGACCGGGTCGCTCGACGTCAGCGAACTGCGTGCCGTGGTGACCGCCGGCACCGTGGTGGACTGATTCGCCGCCGGGCGTCAGCCGTTGGTGGAGCGGGTGGCCGGGGCCGGACGGACCGGCCGCAGCAGGGTCTCCGGGCTCATCGACCCGAGCAGCTTCTCCAGCGCGTACTCGACGTCGGACTTCCAGCTCAGCGCCGTGCGCAGCTCAAGGCGCAACCGAGGGAAGCGCGGATGCGGACGTACCGTCTTGAAGCCCACGGAGAGGAAGAAGTCGACAGGTGCCACGCAACCGCCGGCCGGGTCGTCCGCGTCGCCGAACTTGGCGTCGCCGAACGCCTCGATCGCCTTGATCCCACGCTTGGTCAGATCCCGGGCGACACCCTGCACCAGCATCCGGCCCAACCCGCCGCCGGAGAACGCGGCGACCACGTTGGCTGTCATCAACAGTGCCGCATCCGCGGAGACCGGTGAGGTAGGGAACGCCATCGATCGGGGCACGTAGGCGGGCGGGGCGTACATCACGAAGCCGGCCGGCATGCCGTCGACGTACGCGAGCTTGCCGCAGGAACCCCACTCCAGCAGCGTCTGGGAGACCCATGCCTCCTTCTCCAGGCCCGGGTCGCCAGCAGCGCAGGCGCGGTCCGCGGAGACCGGATCGAGCTCCCAGTAGACGCACTGCCGGCACGGGCGCGGAAGGTCTTCCAACGTGTCGAGGGTCAGGCTGACCAGACGTCGCGACATATGGCGCATCCCCACAATAGGCTCGGTGGTGAGACCGGCATGGAACGACAGCGCCGCCTTCCTGCCCCCGACGAGCGATCGTACGCCGCCGATCGGGGATACGGGAGGGGACGCGCGAATGCCCACCGCAACGGGGGACGCCGAGGACGGTCCGCCATGTGGTCGATCTGCCGCGGCACGGCGGCAGCACGACTCCGGCGGACTAGGATCGACAATCGGTGTGTCCGCCGCCATGGTCAGCGGTGTGCGGGGTACCCGGGCGGGAGCCACTCGAGCAGTGATCGAGGTGAGGTCATGACCGGCACGACACTCGACGACTACACCGACCGGTACGCCCGGCGGGTACGCGGGATGACCGCCTCCGAGATTCGAGCATTGTTCGCGGTGGCCAGTCGTCCGGAGGTCGTCTCGCTCGCCGGTGGCGCACCGTACATTGCCGCCCTTCCGCTGGACGCGGTCGGCGAGATGCTCGGCCGGCTCGGTTCCGAGCAGGGCGTGACCACCCTTCAGTACGGCATCGGTCAGGGCACCCTCGAGCTGCGCGAGCGGATCTGCGAGGTGATGTCGCTCTCCGGGATCGACGCCGCCTGCGGCGCCTCCCCGGAGGACGTCGTGGTCACGGTGGGCGGGCAGCAGGCACTGGACCTGGTCGCCCGGCTCTTCCTCGACCCGGGCGACGTGGTGCTCGCCGAGGGACCTACGTACGTCGGTGCGCTCGGCGTGTTTCAGGCCGCCCAGGCGCAGGTCGTCCACGTACCGATGGATGAGGACGGGCTGATCCCGGAGGCGCTGGAGACGGCCATCGCCGACCTGGCCCGCGCGGGCCAGCGGGTAAAGTTCCTCTACACGATCCCCACCTACCAGAACCCGACCGGCGTGACGCTCAGCGAGGAGCGCCGGGAACGGGTGCTCGACATCTGCGAGCGCGCCGGACTGCTCGTCGTCGAGGACGACCCGTACGGCCAACTGGGGTTCGAGGGTGAGGCACCGGCCCCTCTGCGGGCCCGCCGCCGCGACGGCGTCTTCTACCTCAGCACCTTCTCCAAGACCTTCGCCCCCGGGCTGCGGGTCGGCTGGATCCTGGCGCCGCACGCGGTCCGCGACAAACTGGTCATCGCCAGCGAGGCGCAGATCCTCTGCCCCAGCGGTTTCGCCCAGGCCGCGGTGGCCACCTACCTGAGCACGATGCCCTGGCGGCAACAGCTCAAGGTCTATCGCGAGGTCTACCGGGAACGCCGCGACGCCCTGCTCGACGCGATGGCCGACCTGATGCCCGAGGGCACCAGCTGGACCACCCCGACCGGCGGTCTGTTCGTGTGGGCGAGCCTGCCCGACGGGCTCGATTCGAAGGCCATGATGCCGCGGGCGGTCGCCGCCCGGGTCGCCTACGTTCCCGGCACCGGCTTCTACGCCGACGGCACCGGCACCGACGCCATGCGACTCAACTTCAGCTTCCCGCCGCCGGAGCGGATCCGCGAGGGCGTCCGCCGGCTGGCCGGGGTGATGGAGCAGGAGATCGCCATGCGCCGGGTCTTCGGTGCCGTGGGTGGTGCCGCCGGCCGACGCGGCCGGGCCGGCTCCGACGTGCCTGGGCCCGACTTGGCATGATGCCGGCATGGCTACGACCGCCGAGCACCTCCTCGTGACCGATTCCGCCATCTCGGCCGACCTGCGCGTCGTGGTGCTCGCGGGCGGGCTCTCCTACGAACGGGACGTCTCGCTGCGCTCCGGTCGTCGGGTGCTCGACGCGCTGCGCGCCGTCGGGGTGGAGGCCGAGCTGCGAGACGCGGACGTGGCGCTGCTGCCGTCGCTCGCCGCCGACCCGCCGGACGCGGTGGTGATCGCACTGCACGGCGCGACCGGCGAGGACGGCTCACTGCGCGGGGTGCTGGATCTGTGCGACGTCCCGTACGTCGGCTGCGACGCCCGGGCCTCCCGGGTCGCCTGGGACAAGCCCTCCGCCAAGGCGGTGCTCCGCGAGGCCGGCATCCCCACCCCCGACTGGGTGGCGCTCCCGCACGATCGTTTCTCCGAGCTCGGCGCGGTCGCCGTCCTGGACCGGATCGTCGACCGTCTGGGCGTACCCCTGATGGTGAAGCCGGCGCAGGGCGGGTCCGGGCTGGGCGGGGCGGTGGTCCGGGACGCCGCCGCGCTGCCCGCCGCAATGGTCGGCTGCTTCGCGTACTACTCCACCGCGCTGGTGGAGCGGTACGTGCCGGGCATGGATGTGGCGGTCTCCGTCGTCGACCTCGGCGACGGTCCACAGGCGCTGCCGCCGGTGGAGATCGTGCCGCGCAACGGCGTGTACGACTACGCCGCCCGCTACACGGCGGGGCGGACCACCTGGCACGCCCCCGCCCGGCTGGCCCCGGAGGTGGCCGCCACGGTCGCTGACGTGGCCCTCGCCGCGCACACCGCGCTCGGTCTACGGGATCTCTCCCGCGTCGACGTGATCGTGGACGCGGCCGGCCAGCCGCACGTGCTGGAGGTCAACGTCTCGCCGGGGATGACGGAGACGTCACTGCTTCCGCTCGCCGTGCAGGCGGCCGGGCTGGACTTCGGCCGACTCCTCGGCACCCTTGTGGCCCGAGCAGCCGCCCGCCTCACCAAGCACTGACCTCCCCGCCAACCCGTACGGCCGAGCGGGCCAACCCGCCGGGACGACAGTGAGGTTGGCCTGTCGGGGTCAACCTCACTGGCGGTTCCAGGTCAGTGGGTCGCGCGTACGTCGGGTGTGTCGCTGCCGTCGGTGCGCGCGTCCGGGCCCGCAGTGCCGGCGTCATTCCCGGGGGCGGTCGTACTGACGGCCTCTCCGGAGGCACCCCCGGTGGCCGGGTCGGACACGGGCAGGTTGGCGGAATCAGCCCCGTCGGCACTTCCGCTCGCCGGGCCGAGGTGAGGCCTGTCGGTGGGCTTCTCCGCCGCGCCGACACCGTGAGGTCTGTCGGTAGGCATCTCCGCCAGGCCGACGTGGAGTCCGCCGGTGGCCGTCGTGACGGTGCTGCCCGATGCGGCGGCGCTGCTCGATGCGGCCGCGGTGGATGCGGTGCTGCCCGATGCTGCGGCGGTGGAGTCCCGGGTGCCGGAACCCGGGATGCCAGGCAGGTTGGTCGCGGACGCCGGCCGAGCGGGTTCAACCGCCGGACCACCGACCGTGGCCGACCGGGCAGGTTCAGCAGCGCGGTCGGTGACGGTGCTCGTCGTCGAGCCGGCACCGGCGTCCGGGTCCACGACAGGTTCGGCCCGGGATCGGCTGTCGGCGTCGGTGGGATCAGGGGTGGAGTCGAGCGCCGGTTCCGGGATCTCCTCTGCCGCCTCGATGACCGAGACGGCCTCCGTCCCGGCTGCTGCCACTGAGGCAGCCTCCGCCGCGGCGGCGGCGTCCGCGGCGGCAGACTGGGCCAGCAGACTGGACGGCGCCTGCCACTGGATACGGGGCGGCTCGGCGAGCGGGCGGCCACCAAACTCGGCGAGCCAGGCCGCGACGAGCGCCAGATTCTCCCGCCACTGCGCCTCGGAGATCGGCGGCAGGATCGAGTCCCACAGGGACAGGAACGTGCCCCGTAGTTGAAGCCGGCCGTACGGACGGGCGAGGAACCACATGTGCAGATGAGCCGAGCCGTCGCCCCAGCGATTGACGTGCACCCGTGCCACGCCGTCGAGCGACCGGATGGCCCGCTCCAGACGTACTGTCATCACCCCCAGCTCGGCGGCCAGCAGGTTCGGTAGGTCGCCGAGGTCGAGGTGGGTGCGCGATTCCAGGATGAGCACCATGGGCAGGCCGGTGGGCCGGTCCATGGCGCGGACGCGCCACCGCTCACCCACCCAGATGTAGGCGTCGTCGGGTGCGTTGCAGGCGGTGCATTCCCGGAGACCCTCGCCCTTGCGCGGCGGTTCGACCGGGACCGGATCATCGAGTTGCTTCACGTGGAGGTCACCCTCGAAGGGGAATGACGGCCACTGGGTGAAGTCCGGGACTGAGGGAGGGTTGTCGTGCACGACGCTGACCCTAACCGAGTCTGGCACCGCTGTCCCTACCTGTTCGAGCGGTCCCGGGCCACCGGATCGGCACCCGTCGTCGACCGGGTACGCGAGGTCGCCCGAGCCACCGAGAGGCGATATCCACAGGCTGCCGAGATCCTGAACACAGGCCGTCATCCACAGGCTCACACCCACTCCCACGCGCTGTTTCACGTGAAACGGGGGGTGCCTGTGGACAACCGGTGTGGATAACTTTTCGGCCAGTCGGTCGTTGTCCGCGAACCGCCAAATCGGCGTAGTCGATGGCCACCGGAGACGTAGTCGGAGGGGTGCGCTCCGACCGGCATCGCGTGCCCACCCTCGGCGCGGCACCCCGCCACCGATGACCTCCCGCCGGCTCATCTTGCACGCGTCGACGGTGACGGGTTGGCTCGCGTTCGCGGACCGTGTGCAGCAGACCTCGGCCCGCGCGGCCTGGATCCCCCGATGACTCCGGAGGCCCGGGGACGCGTCGATCGAACGCACCGAGGTCGAACGCCTGGGATGGGGAGGGCACTCCGCTTGACCAGTCACGCCGCCCCCAAGGGTTCGACCGGTGCCAGCGAGCCGCTTTCTCTGTTTCACGTGAAACCGTCCGCGTCGGGCAGCGGGGGCGATCCGGGCCAGGGCCGAGATCGTGCTGAGGTCTGCCGCTCGTGCATCCAGTTCGTGGGGTCTGACGGTCGTGGGGTCTGGCGGTCTGGCGGTCGTGGGGTCTGGCGGTCTGGCGGTCTGGCGGTGGTGCGGTCCGGCGGTGGTGCGGTCCGGCGGTGGTGCGGTCCGGCGGTCTGGCCCTCTGGCGGTCTGGCGGTGGTGCGGTCCGGCGGTCTGGCCCTCTGGCGGTCTGGCGGTGGTGCGGTCGTGCGGTCGTGCGGTCTGGCCGTCTGGCGGTTCCTGGACCGGCGGACTCCCGTCAAGGTCGCTGTGCGGCGTCTCCGCGGGCTGACCACCCTCCAGGCCCTCAACCCATCCGCGGGCTGGCCACGGAGACGACTTTTCGCGCCACTCAGCGGTCCGCTGGCACTTTGACCGGCGCCAGGGTGGTTGCGGGCCGGGTGGACCATCCCGGAGCCTTCTGCGGCGCGCGTAGAGGGTCCGTTCCTTTCAACGCTCGCACTCACCCCAGCGGCCGCAGCCAATCGTCAGCCGCCGCGTCCGCCGCCCGCCGCTGAGTCCGCTCCTCCACCACCCGCTCGCGACGCAGGGCTCGCCGCTCACCGCGCCCGGCCATGCCCAAGGCGACTCCATCGCCACGCCCTCGCCGCGCGCCGCCCTCGCCGCGCGCCGCCCTCGCCGCGCGCCGCCCTCGCCGCGCGCCGCCCTCGCCGCGAGGCCGCGAGCGGATTGTGCTGTCGACGTGCGGCCAGCGCGACCGACCGAACTTTCCGCCCCACCGCCCTCACCCGACTTCTCCTGCTGTCAGAGCGGGACCCCGGGGTCGGCTGACTGGCTGGGCGAGCCGATGCTGACGACGGTCCACGGGGCATGCCGATCTCGGACTCAGGGCCGCCGCCTGTTTCACGTGAAACCGCGATGAGATCCGGGATGCAGAACGGCCGCGCTCCCGATGGGGTAGCGCGGCCGTAGGCGAGCGGGCCGGGTCAGTCCTCCCCGCTCTCCTCCTGTTGCACTCCGATGATCCCGACGATCCGCTCAAGGTCGTCCACCGTCGCGAACTCAATCGTGATCTTGCCCTTGCTCCGACCGATGTCCACCTTGACCCGGGTGTCGAATCGGTCGGACAGCCGATCGGCGAGATCGGTCAGGGCCGGCGCGTGCGCCTTGGGTCGCCGCTTCGCGGCCTGACCCTTCGCCGGGCCGTCGTTGAGCGCCAGGGCGACGATCTCCTCGGTCGCCCGAACCGACAGTCCCTCGGCCACGATCCGCAGAGCCAACTGTTCCTGCGCCTCCGCCTCGTCGAGGCTCAGCAGGGCGCGGGCGTGCCCCGCCGACAGGATGCCGGCGGCAACCCGGCGCTGCACCTGTGCGGGCAGGTTCAGCAGTCGGATCGTGTTGGAGATCTGCGGGCGACTCCGGCCGATCCGGCGGGCCAACTCCTCGTGGGTGGCCCCGAACTCCTCCAACAGTTGCTGGTAGGCGGCGGCCTCTTCCAGCGGGTTCAGGTTCGCCCGGTGGATGTTCTCGAGCAGGGCGTCGCGGAGCATCGCGTCGTCACGGGTGTCCCGGACGATCGCCGGGATGCTCTCCCGCCCCACCGCCTGGGCGGCCCGCCAGCGCCGCTCGCCCATCACCAGTTCGTACTTCTCGTCGTCGAGCTGTCGGACGACGATGGGCTGGAGGAAGCCGACCTCCTGGATCGAGGTCTTCAGCTCCTCCAGCGCCTCCTCGTCGAAGACCTGGCGGGGCTGCTTCGGGTTGGGCATGATCGCGTCGACCGAGATCTCGGCGAATCGAGCACCGGGCACCGGGCTCAGCACGGGCTCCGGATCGTGGACAGGCGCTCCCGCCGGCACCGCGGCGACGGCGACGGTACCCGCGTCGTCCAGATGCTGGTTCTCCGGCTCGGCCGCCGCGGTGCCAGCGGCATCCGGCGCCGGCCCGGTTGGGATCAGCGCCCCCAGGCCCCTACCCAGACCGCCCCGAGGACGGTTCTTCATGCCACGCCTCCCAGCGACTCGTCCGCACTACGCATTCCGGCCCACCGGCTCCTTGACGCCGCGCTCGGCGATCTCCTGAGCGGCCTCGAAGTAACTCGTGGCACCCCGCGAACCGGGATCGTAGGTCATCACCGACTGGCCGTAACTCGGCGCCTCGGAGACCCGGACGTTGCGGGGGATGACCGCCTGGAGAACCTTGTCGCCGAAGTGGTTCCGGACGTCCTGCTCGACGGCGTCGGCCAACCGGGTACGACGGTCGTACATGGTCAGCAGGATGGTGGAGACATCGAGCTTCGGGTTGAGGTGCTGGCGTACCAGGTTGATGTTGTTGATCAGCTGGTTGAGCCCCTCCAGCGCGTAGTACTCGCACTGAATCGGGATCAGCACCTCCTGAGCGGCAACCAGGGCGTTGACGGTGAGCAGGCCGAGCGAGGGCGGGCAGTCGATGAAGACGTAGTCGAACTCGCCCGGGTAGGCGGCGATCGCCCGGTCCAGGCGCGACTCCCGGGCCACCACCGACACCAGCTCGATCTCCGCGCCGGCCAGGTCGATGGTCGCGGGTACGCACCAGAGGTTGGGGATCCCATCGACCGCCTGTGCCACCTCGGCCAGCGGCACGCTGTTGATCAGGCAGTCGTACACGTCGGGGATTCCGGTGTGGTGTGGGACGTTGAGCCCGGTCGAGGCGTTGCCCTGCGGGTCGAGGTCGACCACGAGCACCCGGTTGCCGTGCAGGGCGAGCGCCACCGCAAGGTTGACGGTGGTGGTGGTCTTACCCACGCCGCCCTTCTGGTTGGCGACGCACATGACCCGGGTCCGGTCCGGCCGAGGCATTGTCACCTCGCCACTGGGATTCAGGATCTGCACGGCGCGCATCGCCTCCATAGCCAACGGTGGGTCATCCTCTTCGCGCGTCGGGGTTTCACGTGAAACGTACGTGGGATCGGCCGCCACGGCGGCCAACGACTCGGTCGAAGCGACCGGCGCGGCGTCCCGGACAACCGCCGCAGTGGGTTGGTGTGGGACGGCCGGCTCGAAGCGAACCGCCGCGGCGGTGTTGCGGCGACCCGAGGTCGACCGCACTTCGGCGGCGTTCACCGGTCGACTCGACACCTCCGGCGTCCGACGACCACCCGGCGGCTTCGGCATAGCCGAGACCTCCGGATGCCCGGCGCCCGACGGCGGGTCGAGCGCTGCCGGCGGATCGCCGTCGGTAGATCGGGTCGATGGCCCGGTCGCGCCGGGCGACCAGCTCGGGTAGTCGGTTTCACGTGAAACGGGATCGCTGGTCGACCCGGTCACGCGTGGATCGTCGTACCTGCCGTCGTCATGCACCTGTCATCCCTGCCCGCTTCGGATGGTCGGTCCGCGCCCCGGTCAACTTGGCCGCATCCTCGCCCGCATCCCGGAGCGTACGGCCCGCGGGAGCGGTCGGAGACCCGCGACGTCCGTCACCCGCTCCACACTATCGACGCGCGGTCAGCCTACGGCGGACGGGCGCGGCCGGTCCACGTCGGGTTCTCATCCCCTCGTCCATCCGTACAGGTACAACGAGGCAACCCGCCGGCCGGAAGCCCGATGGCGCGAAGTGTCAGCCTCGGCGGGAGCGTCCGCCCCGGGCGCGCTTCTTGGCCGCCGGGCGAGCCGGGCCGACCATCCGCTCGCGCACGATCTCCACGACAGTGGTGGACGGATCGATCACCCCGACGCCGCAGAGCTGCACGGCCGGCTCCCCGCCGCCGAGTCGCGCCACCACTTCGGCGTGTTCCTCGATCTCGGCTGCGGCGGATGAGCCCTTGAGTGCCAGCAGCCGACCACCGCGAACCGCCAGTGGAAGGCTCCAGCCCGCGAGCCGATCCAGGGGCGCCACCGCGCGCGCGGTCACCACGTCTCCGCTGATCGGCTCCCGGCCGCTCGACCCGCTGGCCGCCTCGTCGGCCCGGCCGCGGAACACCCGCACCGACCTGGCCAGACCGAGTCGCTCGACGACCTCGATCAGGAACGACGTCCTCCGGGCCAGCGGCTCGATCAGTGTGACAGTGAGGTCGGGGCGGGCGATGGCCAGGACGAGGCCCGGCAGACCAGCGCCGGAGCCGACGTCGAGCACTGTCGCTCCGGACGGGATCCGCTCCGCGACAGCAGCACAGTTGAGCAGGTGCCGGTCCCAGATACGGGGTGCCTCGCGGGGGCCGATCAGGCCGCGGACCACCCCGTCGGTGGCGAGCAGTTCGGCGTACGCGGCGGCCAGGTCGAGACGGTCGCCGAAGAGGGTCAGCGCGGCCGGGGCCAGCTCGGGCGGCAACGCCGCGTCAGCCGGTGACGGTGCGGTGTCACGCCCGGCCGATTCGGCATCTGCGTCGACGGTTGCGGGGCGGACAGCGGACGGCCCGGGCGGCGTACCGCCCGGGCCGGACACGGCATCGGCCGTGATGTCGTCGTGGGTCACCCGGTCAGTCCGCCGGCCGTACGACGATGCGCCGGTTCGGCTCCACACCCTCGGACTCGCTCGCCACACCGGACATGGCGTTGACGACGTCGTGCACGCACTTGCGCTCGAACGCGGACATCGCCTCCAGGCGGACCGGCTCGCCGTACTCCTTGACCTTCTCGACGGCGTTCTTGGCGACCGCGGCGAGTTCCTTGCGGCGGTTCGCCCGGTAGCCACCGACGTCGAGCAGCAGACGGCTCGGCGTACCGGTCTGCCGGAAGACGGCGAGGCGGGTCAGTTCCTGGAGTGCCTCCAGGGTGGCCCCGCGCTGACCGACCAGATTCTGCAGCCGCTCGCCGACCACCTCGACCATCGGACGGCCGGCGGCAACCAGTTCGTCGATGTCGCCGTCGTAGTCGAGGATGTCGAGCAGGCCCTCGACGTAGTCGGCGGCGATCTCGCTCTGCCGGAACAGGTCGCCCTCGCCCACAGCCTTCTTCACCCGGGTGCCAGCGGCGGTGTCGGTGTCGTCGTCCGCCTCGGTGTCATCGGCTTCGGTGTCGTCGCCGTCCACCGCGAGCGTGGCGGTCTCCTCCTCGTCCAGGGACTGCTCGGCGCGGGGGATGCTGGTCTCGGTCACGGTCTCATCTCCGTACTCGCTCGGCCGGACCGTCGGGTCCGACTGGTTTCCCGGGGCCGGCTGGAGGTTGCCGGTGCCCACGGGCACGTCTGTACGGGCAGTGTCGCCCGTGGCCGCGCGGTGCGCGGTCGGTTCCGCCCGGCGCCGGCCGTACGGCGGCTGCGCGGTGCGGAACGGGCCGCCGCCGGTGATCCGGCGGCGGCCCTCGTAGGTCAGCCCTGCCGCTTGGCGGGGCGGCTCTTCTTCGGGTTGTTCGCCGGCTTGGCGCCCGGCTTCGGCCCGGCCACCTTGGGCGCGGCCGCCTTGACCGGCGCCGCCGGGGCGGCCTTGCCGCGACCGAACAGGCCACCGGACTTGGCGGGCTGCACCGGGTTGCGGCTGGCAGCGGGCGCGACGGCCTTCTTGGCGGTCACCGGCGGCGGGAACTTCCGCAGCACCCACTGCTGCTGGCCGAGGGTGAAGAGGTTGTTGGTGACCCAGTAGATGATGACGCCGATCGGGAAGATCGCGCCGGAGATCAGCAGTGACGCGGGGATGCCGTAGAGCATCAGTCGCTGGATCATCCGCTGCTGCGGGTCCTCGGCCCAGCCGGTCTTGAGGATCATCTGACGGCTGGTCAGGTAGGTGGTGGCGATCATGACCAGGACCAGGACACCAGCAATGATCTTCACGGTGCTGCCGTTGGCGCCGAGGCTGGCCAGCTCGTCGGCGGTGGAGCCGAACTTGCCGGCGATCGGGGCGGTGAAGAGCTTCGCCTGCGAGGCGCTCTGGAACTGGTCGACGGTCCAGCCGTAGAGGGTCTTGTTCTGCTTGTCCGGGTCCAGCCGGCGCAGCACGTGGAAGAGGCCCAGGAAGACCGGGATCTGAAGGAACATCGGAAGGCAACCCATCAGCGGGTTGGCCTTCTCCTTCTTGTAGAGCTCCATCATTTCTTTCTGGAGCGTCTCCCGGTCACCCTTGTGCTTCTCCTGAAGCTCCTTGACCTTGGGCTGGAGCGCCTGCATCGCCCGCTGCGACTTGATCTGCTTGACGAAGACCGGGAACAGGATCACCCGGACGGTGACCACCAGGAAGATGATGGACAGGATCCAGGCGAAGTTGGTGCCGATCACCGCACCGACGGGCACCCCGATGGCGTCCCAGGCAGAGTGCCAGGTCAGCAGGATCCACGAAATCGCGTAGTAGATCCAGTCGAGACTCAGACTCAATTCGGGGCTCCAGTCACATCAGCACGGCGGCGGTCGCCCGGCTCCGGCACCGGGTCATATCCACCAGGGTGAAAGGGGTGGCAGCGCAACAACCGTCGGGCCGCCAGCACGGCTCCCCGGAGCGCGCCGTGCCGAACGACAGCCTCCTGGGCGTACGCACTGCACGACGGGTAGAACCGACAGCGAGCCGGCAGTGCCGGACTTATCCACCGACGGTACGCGATGATGGGCGCGATCAGCACCTTGGCACCGGTTGTCGACGGCCGAGGGCTGCTCTGCTCGGCGCCGCTCATCGGGACCGCCGTTCGCGCGGCGACCGGGCGACAGCGATGGCGGCGTCCAGGTCGGTGGCGAGCCGAGGGTACGACGCCTGCGCCGCGGCGGGGAGCGCCCGGACGACCAGGGTGCTGCCGGCGGGCAGGTCGGCCAACCGTTCCCGGACCAGCGCCCGTAGTCGGCGCCGGACCCGGTTACGGGTCACCGCGTTGCCGACCGCCTTGGACACGACGAAGCCGGCACGGGACGGCACGGACGACTGCTCCGCACTGTTGTCCCGTACCGGCTCCGGCAAGGTCGGTGTGTCGGGGTCGATGGTCACCGGCATGGCCAGGTGGACCACGACGGCGCCACGTCCGGCGCGTCGGCCACCGCGAACCGCTGCGGCGAAGTCAGTACTGCGCCGCAGTCGCTGTGCGGCGGCCAGCACGACTGCCCACGTCCCCTGGACCGGCCCGGTCGGCTCAGGCCGACAGGGTGGTGCGACCCTTGGCGCGACGGCTCGACAGGATGGCACGGCCGGCACGGGTGCGCATGCGCAGCCGGAAGCCGTGGGTCTTCGCGCGCCGGCGGTTGTTCGGCTGGTAGGTGCGCTTGCTCACGTCAGGCTCTCCGTTTTCGTACGCGCCCCGCGCGACGGGATCGCCGGGGTCGTGTGGTGGTCCAGGCCACCTCGACGGTGGCCCACGATCGGTGCTGTCCGGCGGAGCGGGACCTCGGTGTTGCGGGGATGCGACCGCGGACAGCAAGCACCCATCACCCTAGCAGAGGGCGAGAAAGCAGCCGTTCCAGCCTACGCAGGGGGGCAATGACCGTCAAACACCCCGAGCGGGGGACAACGGGACGCGCCCGAGGCCGAAGGGTGGTTTTCGCTGATGCCGACAAGGGCGCCGCCGCGTCGCCGGTTGATGGCGCAGGGACAACGCTGTTACCGTGCCCGATTGCGGTGAGCGTCGGAAGCTCCGGTCGTCGCGCAGGCAAGACCGGACATGGCAGTGAATCGTTCGGCACGGTGTACCCGCTTCAGCGCCCGTTCAGGCAGGGGCAGGTCCCACCCGCGTCCGGCGGCGGCCACAATCGGTCGGTACACAGGCTGTGGATAACTTGTGGATGACCACCGGTCGACCGTCCGGGTGGGTGTTGTTCCACCCGCGAACGCAGCGGGCCCGGGACGGCCGGCTGGCAGACAGCGGCGGCCGGGAGCAGAAGCGAGGGGGTGGCACGACGGTGGCCGGTACGACCGACCTTGCCGCAGTGTGGTTAGCGGCGACCGACGAGCTCGCCGACGAGATCATCTCCGCCCAGCAGCGTGCCTATCTCCGACTGACCCGGCTGCGAGCGATCGTCGAGGACACCGCGCTGCTCTCCGTTCCGGACGCGTTCACCCGCGACGTGATCGAGTCACGACTGCGCCCGGCGATCACCGAGGCGCTCACCCGCCGGCTCGGCCGACCGATTCAGGTCGCGGTCACCGTTCGGGTGGCCGAGGACGCCACCGGCCGACCGGCCGGCACCGTCTACCGCAGCGCCCCGGAGACCGGGCAGCTCGACATCGACGGCCCGGGTATCGCGCCGTTCGACGACGACCAGAGTGCTCGACCGTCGACCGACGCGATGGTCGCGGAACAGTCACCCGCGCCGCGTACCCCTGATCCTTCTCCGCTGCCCGCGCCGGCGGGTCCGCCGCTCGCGCCGCCTGTGGAGGGGCATCGCGCGGGGTTGATTCCGGCCAGCAGGGACGGGCAGGAGGCGCTGTTCAGCGCTGCCTTCGCGGAGCCCCTGCGGCCCTCCCGGCCGGGTCCGGACCGGCGCGGTTACGACGAGCAGGCCGCCCGCCTGGATCCGCCCGGCCCCGACACCCGGCCCTACGAGCCCCGCTACCGGGACGACTCGGCGTCACCACGCGACCAGCACGTGATCCGTTCGCTCCCCCGGGACAGCGGAACGGACAGCGGCCCGGGTCGCAGCGCCGTGGACCATCGGACCGGTGGCCGCGACGACCGCCGGTTGCCCGGTGCGGACACCGGCGGCAACCGGCTCAACCCGAAGTACATGTTTGAGACGTTCGTCATCGGCTCGTCCAACCGCTTCGCCCACGCGGCGAGCGTGGCGGTGGCGGAGTCGCCGGCCAAGGCGTACAACCCGCTGTTCATCTACGGGCACTCCGGGTTGGGCAAGACGCACCTGTTGCACGCCATCGGGCACTACGCCACCACGCTCGGCAACGCCCGCTCGGTCCGGTACGTCTCGACCGAGGAATTCACGAACGACTTCATCAACTCGCTCCGGGACGACAAGACCAGCGCCTTCCAGCGGCGCTACCGCGACGTCGACATCCTGTTGATCGACGACATCCAGTTCTTGGAGAACCGCGAGCGCACCCAGGAGGAGTTCTTCCACACCTTCAACACGCTGCACAACGCCAACAAGCAGATCGTGATCACCTCTGACCGGTCGCCGCGCCAGCTCGCGACCCTTGAGGACCGGATGCGAACCCGGTTCGAGTGGGGGCTGCTGGCCGACATCCAGCCGCCGGATCTGGAGACCCGGATCGCGATCCTGCAGAAGAAGGCCGCGCAGGAGCGGATGTACGCCCCGCCGGACGTGTTGGAGTTCATCGCCTCCCGGGTGTCGAACTCGATCCGGGAGCTGGAGGGCGCGCTGATCCGGGTGACCGCGTTCGCCAGCCTGACCCGGTCGACAGTCGAGTTGTCGCTGGCCGAGGAGGTGCTTCGGGACTTCATGCCCGACGGCGCCGGTCCGGAGATCAACGCGGACCAGATCATGGCCTCGACCGCTGACTACTTCGGGGTGAGCCTGGAGGATCTGCGCGGCCAGTCCAGGTCCCGGGTGCTGGTCAACGCCCGCCAGGTGGCCATGTACCTGTGTCGGGAGTTGACCGAGCTGTCGTTGCCCCGGATCGGGCAGGCGTTCGGTGGCCGCGACCACACCACTGTGATGCACGCCGACCGCAAGATTCGTCAGCAGATGGCGGAGCGCCGCTCGCTCTACAACCAGATCGCCGAGCTGACCAACCGCATCAAGCAGAACAGCTGAGGCGTACGACAGCCCTCGCGACGGCGCGCAGCCGCAGGACACGCCCGACCGGAGATCCGGTCGGGCGTTCTTTCTGGGTCGGTCAGCTGGACTCTCGACATGGTGGAGACCACAGCATTGAGGCCGTGACCGCCTCGATCCCCACTCGTTGTCCACAGCTCGTTATCCACCGTCGGTGGATAACTACGGTCCGTCCTCCGCCAGTTACCCACAGGCTGTGGAGAAACCCTGTGTACGAGGCTGTGGACGCCTGGGGACGACCGTCAGGTTATCCACCGATCATCATCAACCTGTGCACGAGCTGTTGAAGGTTCTGGGGATGACGGCAATGGTGATCTTTCCCGCGATCCACAGGCTTGGGGAGAAAGTCGGTGGATTACCGGTGGACAACCGGTGGACAACGGTGGACAACCGGCCGTCGTCGGCGGGCTGTGGACACACGAGCCGGTTGTACCCCCGGTTCTCCACAGCTAAATCACCGGTGGATAACCTGTCTGACCTGCGCAGACCTCGGTTTTCCACAGTTTGCACAGGTGCGATGAAGACGATGAGTTATCTCTTCTAAGAGAACAAAAACCAATCATCACCGTTGGGCTTTCTGTGGATCGGGCCGAACGCTGTCGGATCAGCCGGTCAGCATCGACACGATCCATGGGGTCGGGCGCACAGCCGATGTCCCCGCGCCCTAAGGTGCGATGGGTACCCGCACGGTCGGGCGGGACGGTAGGCAGCGGTCGGCATGAGAGAGTTGTCGCTGACGTCGACGCGGAGGCATTGATGAAGTTCCGAGTGGAGCGCGACGCGCTCGCCGAGGCTGTGGCGTGGACCGCAAAAAGCCTGCCCAACCGGCCATCCGTACCGGTGCTCGCCGGGGTGATGCTCCGGGTCACCGACGGCAACCTGCGGGTCTCTGGGTTCGACTACGAGGTCTCCAGCCAGGTGACCGTCGAGGTGCAGGGCGACGCCGACGGCGCCGCGCTCGTCTCCGGCCGCCTGCTCGCCGAGATCACCAAGGCGTTGCCGGCCAAGCCGGTCGACATCGCCGCTGTCGGCGCGCATCTCGAATTGGTCTGCGGCAGTGCCCGGTTCACGCTGCCCACCATGCCGGTGGAGGATTACCCGGCGCTGCCCGAGATGCCGCAGAGCGCCGGCACCGTCGACGCCGCGGCGTTCGCCACCGCCGTGGCCCAGGTGGCCATCGCCGCCGGTCGCGACGAGACGCTGCCGATGATGACCGGTGTCCGCGTCGAGCTGTCGGGCAACACCCTGTCGATGCTCGCCACCGACCGTTACCGGTTGGCGCTGCGCGAGATCCAGTGGCGGCCGGACGACCCCGAGGTGAGCATCAACGCCCTGGTGCCCGCCCGGACCCTGAACGACACCGCCAAGGCCCTCGGCCCGCTGGGCGGCGAGGTCACGCTCGCCCTCGCCCAGGGCGCTGCTGGCGAGGGCATGGTCGGCCTCGCCGGCGGCACCCGACGTACCACCAGCCGGCTGCTCGACGGCGCCAACTACCCGCCGGTGCGGTCGCTCTTCCCGGCCACGCACAACGCCGCGGCCCGGGTGCCGGTCAGCACGCTGATCGAGGTGGTCAAGCGGGTCGCGCTGGTCGCCGAACGGACCACCCCGGTGCTGCTCAGCTTCAGCGCCGACGGCCTAGTGGTCGAGGCCGGCGGTTCCGAGGAGGCGCGGGCCAGCGAGGCGATGGAGGCCACCTTCACCGGTGAGCCACTGACCATCGGCTTCAACCCGCAGTACCTCATCGACGGTCTGGCAAACCTGGGCGCTCAGACGGCCGTGCTCTCGTTCGTCGACGCCTTCAAGCCCGCGGTGATCTCTCCCGCTGGCGAGGATGGCGAGGTCATTCCGGGGTACCGGTACCTCATCATGCCGATCCGCGTCTCGCGCTGATCGCGCCCAGCAACACCAGATCCACGGAGGTAGAAACACATGCAGCTCGGCCTGGTAGGACTCGGCCGTATGGGCGGCAACATGCGGGAGCGGTTGCGTTCGGCCGGGCACGAGGTGGTCGGCTTCGACCACAACGCGCAGATCAGCGACGTCACGACCATCGCGGGCCTGGCAGAGAAGCTTGAGTCGCCGCGCGCGGTCTGGGTGATGGTGCCCGCCGGTGTCACCGACGCCACCATCGACGAACTCGCCGAGGTGCTCGGCGAGGGCGACATCATCATCGACGGCGGCAACTCGCGCTTCAGCGACGACGCGCCCCGCGCGGAGCGGCTCCACCAGCGGGGCATCGGCTACCTGGACGTCGGGGTCTCCGGCGGCGTCTGGGGCCGGCAGAACGGCTACGGACTGATGGTCGGTGGCGCCCAGGAGCACGTGGACCGCCTGATGCCGATCTTCAACGCGCTCAAGCCGGAGGGTGAGTTCGGCTTCGTGCACGCCGGCCCTGTCGGTGCCGGCCACTACTCGAAGATGGTGCACAACGGCATCGAGTACGGGCTGATGCACGCCTACGCCGAGGGCTACGAGCTGATGGCCGCCTCGGAGCTGGTGACCAACGTGCCGGGCGTCATCAAGTCCTGGCGGGAGGGCACGGTCGTCCGTTCCTGGCTGCTCGACCTGCTGGACCGGGCGCTCGACGAGGACCCGGAGCTGGCCGATCTGAGCGGCTACACGGAGGACACCGGCGAGGGCCGGTGGACGGTGGACGAGGCGGTCCGGCTTGCGGTGCCGCTGAACGTCATCACCGCTTCGTTGTTCGCCCGGTTCGCCTCGCGGCAGGACGACTCGCCCGCCATGAAGGCTGTCTCCGCGCTGCGTCAGCAGTTCGGTGGCCACGCCGTCCACAAGCGCTGAGCGGTATCCACAACCTGTGTACGTTCACCGGCTGGAACTGGTCGACTTCCGCTCGTACGAGCGGGTGGCCGTCGACCTCCAGCCGGGGGCGAACGTCCTGATCGGCGCCAACGGCGTCGGCAAGACCAACCTCGTCGAGGCGCTGGGCTACGTGGCGACCCTGGACTCGCACCGGGTCGCCACCGATGCGCCTCTGGTCCGGATGGGCGCCACGTCCGCGGTGATCCGCTGCGCGGTGGTGCACGACGGGCGCGAACTCCTCGTCGAGCTGGAGATCGTGCCCGGCAAGGCCAACAGGGCCCGACTGGGCCGCTCACCGGCGCGGCGGGCCAGAGACGTGCTCGGCGCGCTCCGGCTGGTGCTGTTCGCCCCGGAGGATCTTGAGCTGGTCCGGGGCGATCCGGCCGAGCGCCGTCGCTACCTGGACGACCTGCTGGTCAACAGGCAGCCCCGGTTCGCGGGCGTGCGGGCCGACTACGAGCGGGTCGTCAAGCAGCGCAACGCCCTGCTGCGCACCGCCTACCTGGCTCGCAAGACCGGTGGCTCCAGGGGTGGCGACCTCGGCACCCTCGCGGTCTGGGACACCCACCTGGCCCAGCACGGGGCGGAGCTGCTCGCCGGCCGCCTGGAGCTGGTGGCCGCGCTCACCCCGCACGTGGCCAAGGCGTACGACGCGGTGGCCGCCGGTCGGGGTGCGGCGAGCATCACCTACCGGCCCTCGATCGAGTTGGTCGAGCCGACTACCGATCGGGTCGCGCTGGCCGAGGCGCTGACGGCGGCCCTGGCCGCGTCCCGCTCCGCCGAGATCGAGCGGGGCACCACCCTGGTTGGCCCACACCGCGACGAGTTGGCGCTGAGCCTCGGCCCACTGCCCGCCAAGGGGTACGCCAGCCACGGCGAGTCGTGGTCGTTCGCCCTCGCGTTGCGGCTGGCCGGGTACGACCTGTTGCGGGCCGACGGCATCGAGCCGGTGCTGGTCCTCGACGATGTCTTCGCGGAGTTGGACACCGGCCGCCGGGAGCGGTTGGCGGAGCTGGTCGGCGGGGCGAGCCAGCTGCTGGTCACCTGCGCGGTGGACGACGACGTGCCGGCCGCCCTGCGCGGCACCCGCTACCAGGTCGGCGAAGGGACGGTACGCCGTGTCGGATGAGCCAGGCAGCAAACGACCAGCGGCCGGCGACGGTCCTGCTGCGCGTACCCCGAAGGCGGCGGAGGGATCGGCGGGCGGTGAGCCGGCGGCGGCCGCCAGCGGGCCGGAGCTGGCCCGGGCGGTGCTCGACGCGGCGCTGTCCCGACGGCAGGCGGCGGCCCGCGCCCGGCGTACCCCCGGCGGCGGCGATGCTGCCGGCGGCGGCTCGGGACGGCGGTTGCGCGGTTACTCCGGCCCCGGCCCCGACCCGCGCGATCCGCAGCCGCTCAGCGCCGTGCTGAACCGGCTGGTGAAGGCGCGCGGCTGGCAGCAGCCGGCCGCCGAGGCCACGGTGTTCGGCGCCTGGGAGCGGGTTGTCGGCGCGGAGGTCGCGCAGAACAGTCGCCCGGTGAAGTTGGAGAACGGCGAGCTGACGGTGGAGGCGCGCTCGACCGCCTGGGCCACCCAGCTGCGGCTGCTCGCCGGCTCGCTGCTCAAGCAGATCGCCAGCGAGGTCGGGCACAACGTGGTGCGCAAGCTGCACATCCACGGCCCTGCCGCGCCCTCCTGGGGGAAGGGCCCGCGGCGGGTACGCGGCCGGGGGCCGCGCGACACGTACGGCTGAGCGGGCCGTTCAGCCGCGCCGGTCGGCCGCCCGGGCTGCCCGCTTGCGTTCCCGCTGCTCCCGGGTGAAGCGTTTGCGTTCGGCCAGGTCACGCTTCCACGCCTCGCGGGCCTCGGCCGAGCCGCCCTGCACCGCGCCCTGGACACCCTCGGCCGGGCCGGCGAGGTGCCGGAAGGCCCAACGCATCAGTCGACCGCCCTCGCCCGGGGCCCTGGTGATCGCGCCGTCCTCGCTCATCTGCCGTCCTCTTCCCCGCGTCGCCTCGCCGGTTCTCGCCCATCGCACGAGCAGACCTTTGGGGCACCAATGGTTGGTGTACCAATGATCGGTACGATAGTCACCGTGCGGAGCGAGGGCAACCGATGAGCGAACGACCTGACAGCGTCGACCCGCTGGCCCTGGAGCAGCAGGTCTGCTTCGCCCTCTCGGTGGCAGCGCGCAGCGTGGTGGCCGTCTACCGGCCGCTGCTGGAGCCGATGGGGCTGACCCATCCGCAGTACCTGGTGATGTTGGCGCTCTGGCAGCACGCGCCGCTGTCCGGCCGCGACCTCAGCCGCCTGCTCCAGCTCGACCCGGGCACGCTGTCACCCCTGCTCAAGCGGTTGGAGACGGCCGGCTACCTGCGCCGGGAACGCGACCCGAACGACGAGCGCAGCCTCGCCGTCACCCTCACCGCCAGCGGCGCCGCGCTGCGGAGTCAGGCCGAGCTGATCCCGGCCGCGATCGTGCAGCGGCTCGGGCTGCCCGTCGAGGACCTGCAACACCTGCACGCGGTGCTCACGCAGCTGATCGCGGCCGCCAACCGACCGGGCGCCTCGGAGAGTGACGCGGCGGCTCAGACGTCGGCGTAGACGGCGAACCCGCGCTCGGCGCAGCGCCTGTAGAACGCGGCCAGCACGCCCAGCTCCGCGCAGGTGAAGTTCCACTGCGGCGGAGCACCGCTCTCGTCGCGCAGCGCGTCGAGCCGGCTCTCCAGCCAGCGCAGCTGCTGCTCGGCCAACCGACCGTCGCCGAGCAGGGAGCGCAGCACGATGCTCACCGACTCGAAGGTGACCGCCTCGCCTGTCGCGCGGTGCGCGGCCACGAACCGTTCGATGCCGCTCGCGATCCAGGAGCAGCCGTCCGGATCGATCACCGGGTCCTCGTCCTCGGCGGCGGCGTCTGTGGCGTACAACACACCTTCGAGGCCGAGAAGCAGATCCACCAACTCGGTGTAGGCGGTCGCCCGGATGGTGCCGGTCTTCGCGATCAGCTCGGCCAGCGCCGCCGTCGGCGCGGAGATGCGCGGCAGGTCGACGATCTCGCCGAAGTCGACGAACTCGGCCGGCGCGACCGGATCGTAGAAGCGGCCGGTCCGCGGCCAGTGCACCGCGACGTTGTCCAGCCCCATCTGTCACCTCTTAAAGAGCACGTGTCGGGTCGATCGGGTCGATCGTCCCGGTTCCGGCCGGTAAAGATCAAGCCTGGTTCCGGAGCGCCGCAAACGTACGGCACTGACGCTTCGGCCGCGACCCCCGACCCGCCCGAGCGCGGGTCAACCCGTTCGGGGACGGCGCGTGCGATCGGACCGTGGCGTGTGGGGGGAGTCGCGGGCAATGGGGTTCTGCCGGCTACGGACTTCTCAGCCGCCTCGCTGAGGGTGCCGAGTGGTGGTTCTGTCCCCCGCGCACAGTAGGATTGACAGCGAGACGAAGACCCGGTGCGGGAGTGGGACGGGGCCGGTGGCCCAGATTCATTCTCCACGTCGGGTCGAGCCGATCGCGATCCGCGGGCAACCGCGGCGACCGGCGCGTTCGACCCGCTGTCCGGAGTTCTCCGGCGCCGGTCCGCGCGCGCCGACGTCGCGTCCTGTCCGCCGAACCCGCGCCCGACGCGCCCTACCGGCGCGGCTGACGCGAGAAAGTGGCCGAGGGTGGCAGCGCAGGACAAGCAGGAGTACGGCGCAGAGTCGATCACCGTTCTCGAGGGGCTGGAGGCGGTTCGCAAGCGGCCCGGTATGTACATCGGGTCCACCGGCGAGCGCGGTCTGCACCACCTCGTCTGGGAGGTCGTCGACAACGCGGTCGACGAGGCGCTGGCCGGATACTGCGACACCATCGACGTGGTGCTGCTCGCCGACGGCGGCGTCCGGGTCACCGACAACGGCCGTGGTTTCCCCGTCGACCTCCACCCGAAGCTCAAGAAGCCGGGTGTCGAGGTCGCGTTGACCATCCTGCACGCGGGTGGCAAGTTCGACGGCAAGGCGTACGCGGTCTCCGGTGGTCTGCACGGCGTCGGTGTCTCCGTGGTGAACGCGCTCTCCACCAAGATGTTCGTCGAGATCCACAAGTCCGGCTCCGTGTGGCGGCAGCACTACACCAACTCCAAGCCGAGCCCGCTGGAGAAGGGCGAGGCCACCGACCGCACCGGCTCGGCGGTCTCCTTCTGGCCCGACCCCGACGTCTTCGAGACCGTCGACTTCGACTTCCAGACCATCTACCGGCGTCTGCAGGAGATGGCGTTCCTCAACCGCGCCCTGCGCATCCACCTGCTCGACGAGCGGGTGGCCGAGGAGGAGGACGGCCGGCAGCGCGAGGTCACCTTCTACTACGAGGGCGGCATCGCGGACTTCGTCCGGCACCTCAACGCCTCGAAGAGCCCGATCCACAAGACAGTGGTCGAGTTCGAGGCCGAAGAGGAGGGCATGTCGCTCGAGATCGCCATGCAGTGGAACGAGTCGTACGGCGAGTCGGTCTACACCTTCGCCAACACGATCAACACCCACGAGGGCGGCACCCACGAGGAGGGCTTCCGGTCCGCGCTGACCAGCGTGGTCAACCGGTACGGCACCGACAAGAAGCTGCTCAAGGGCGACGAGAAGCTCTCCGGCGAGGACATCCGCGAAGGGCTCGCGGCGATCATCTCGGTCAAGCTGGCCAACCCGCAGTTCGAGGGTCAGACCAAGACCAAGCTGGGCAACACCCCGGTGAAGAGCTTCGTGCAGCGGGTCTGCAACGACCGGCTTGTCGACTGGTTCGACCGCAACCCGGCCGAGGCCAAGATGATCATCACGAAGGCGTCCCAGGCGGCCCGCGCCCGGATCGCCGCCCAGCAGGCGCGCAAGCTGGCCCGGCGCAAGTCGCTGCTGGAGTCCGGCTCGATGCCGGGCAAGCTGGCCGACTGCCAGTCGACCGATCCCCGCGAGTCCGAGGTGTTCATCGTCGAGGGCGACTCGGCCGGCGGCTCGGCCAAGCAGGGCCGCGACCCGCGGACCCAGGCGATCCTGCCGATCCGCGGCAAGATCCTCAACGTGGAGAAGGCCCGGATCGACCGGGTGCTGAAGAACAACGAGGTCCAGGCGCTGATCACCGCGCTGGGCACCGGCATCCACGACGACTTCGACATGGAGAAGCTGCGGTACCACAAGGTGGTGCTGATGGCCGACGCGGACGTCGACGGCCAGCACATCCAGACGCTGCTGCTCACCCTGCTGTTCCGCTTCATGCGTCCGCTGGTCGAGATGGGGCACGTCTACCTGGCCGCCCCGCCGCTCTACAAGATCAAGTGGAACAAGAAGGGCGACGACGCCCAGTACGCGTACTCCGACCGTGAGCGGGACGGCCTGATCGCGCTGCGCCAGCAGAAGAAGCCGAACGCCAAGCCGGACGACATTCAGCGCTTCAAGGGCCTCGGCGAGATGAACTATCCCGAGCTGTGGGAAACCACTATGAACCCGGCGACGCGTACCCTGCGTCAGGTCACTCTCGACGACGCGGCGACCGCCGACGAGTTGTTCAGTGTGCTGATGGGTGAGGACGTCGAGGCGCGCCGGTCGTTCATCCAGCGCAACGCCAAGGACGTGCGGTTCCTGGACATCTGACGGACTGCGCCGGATCGATCGGGCACTGCCCGGCCGATCCGGCGGTCCACAGAGTTATCCACAGCTTGGCCGGTATCCACAGCCGTTATCCACAGCACGAAAACGACTCTGAGTCTGATAAGGGTATACAGTGACCGATTCTCCCGAGTCCACACCGAACGAGCCCGAGGTTCCCGCCGAGGCCATCGCCGCGGTGGTCGCGCACGACCGGATCGAACCGGTCGGGCTCGAGGTGGAGATGCAGCGCTCCTACCTCGACTACGCGATGAGCGTCATCGTCGGTCGCGCGCTGCCGGACGTCCGGGACGGCCTCAAGCCGGTCCACCGCAAGATCCTCTACGCGATGTTCGACTCCGGCTACCGTCCGGACCGCGGCTACGTGAAGTGCTCCCGCGTCGTCGGTGACGTGATGGGTCAGTTCCACCCGCACGGCGACTCGGCGATCTACGACGCGCTGGTCCGGATGGCGCAGCCCTGGTCGCTGCGCTACCCGCTGGTCGACGGCAACGGCAACTTCGGCTCGCCGGGTAACGACCCGGCCGCCGCCATGCGATACACCGAGTGCAAGCTCGACCCCCTCGCCATGGAGATGCTGCGGGACATCGACGAGGACACCGTCGACCTGCAGGACAACTACGACGGCCGGGCCAAGGAGCCCACCATCCTGCCGTCGCGGATCCCCAACCTCCTGGTCAACGGCTCCGAGGGCATCGCGGTCGGCATGGCCACCAAGATCCCGCCGCACAACCTGCGGGAGATCGGCGCGGCGGTGCAGTGGTGCCTGGAGCACCCGGAGGAGGACGAGGAGACCACCCTCGAAGCCCTGCTCGGCATCGTCAAGGGCCCGGACTTCCCGACCCACGGCCTGATCGTCGGCACCACAGCGATCCAGGACGCGTACCGCACGGGCCGCGGCTCGATCCGGATGCGCGCCGTGGTGGAGGTCGAGGAGGACAAGCGGGGCCGCCCCTGCCTGGTCGTCAGCGAGTTGCCCTACCAGGTCAACCCGGACAACCTCGCCGAGCGGATCGCCGAGCTGATCAAGGAGGGCAAGCTCGCCGGGATCGCCGACATCCGCGACGAGTCCTCCGGTCGTACCGGCATGCGGATCGTCCTGGTGCTCAAGCGCGACGCGGTCGCGAAGGTCGTGCTGAACAACCTTTACAAGCACACCCAGCTCCAGGAGACCTTCGGCGCCAACATGCTGGCCCTGGTCGACGGGGTGCCGCGCACGCTCAACCTGGCCCAGTTCATCCGCTACTACGTCGAGCACCAGATCGACGTGATCCGCCGGCGGACCGCGTACCGGCTGCGCAAGGCCGAGGAGCGGGCGCACATCCTGCGCGGCCTGGGCAAGGCGCTGGACGCGCTGGACGAGGTGATCGCCCTGATCCGGCGCTCGCCGACTGTTGACGACGCCCGGCAGGGCCTGATCCGGCTGCTGGAGATCGACGAGATCCAGGCGACAGCGATCCTGGACATGCAACTGCGCCGGCTCGCCGCCCTGGAGCGGCAGCGGATCATCGACGACCTGGCGAAGCTCGAGATCGAGATCGCCGACCTCAAGGACATCCTCGCCAAGCCCGAGCGGCAGCGGAAGATCGTCTCGGAGGAGCTGGGCGAGATCGTCACCAAGTGGGGCGACGACCGCCGGACGCAGATCATCCCGTTCGACGGCGAGGTCTCCATGGAGGACCTCATCGCCCGCGAGGACGTGGTCGTCACGATCACCCGCACCGGGTACGCCAAGCGGACCAAGGTCGATCTGTACCGCTCGCAGCGACGCGGCGGTAAGGGCGTCAGTGGCGCCACGCTGCGGCAGGACGACATCGTCAGCCACTTCTTCGTCTGCTCGACCCACGACTGGATCCTGTTCTTCACGAACAAGGGCCGCGTCTACCGGGCCAAGGCGTACGAGTTGCCGGAGGCCAGTAGGGTAGCCAAGGGCCAACACGTGGCCAATCTGCTCGCCTTCCTACCCGACGAGCAGATAGCGCAGATCATTGAGATCCCGAACTACCAGGTAGCCCCCTATCTGGTACTGGCCACGAAGAACGGCCTGGTGAAGAAGACGCGGCTCGAGGAGTTCGACTCCAACCGTTCCGGCGGCATCATCGCGATCAACCTGCGCGATGAGGACGAGCTGGTCGGTGCTGCGCTGGTTGCGCCGGAGAACGACCTGCTGCTGGTCTCGAAGAAGGCGCAGGCGATCCGGTTCAACGCCTCGGACGAGGCGTTGCGGCCGATGGGCCGGGCCACCTCGGGTGTGATCGGCATGCGCTTCACGGACGACGACGTCCTGCTCGCCATGGAAGTCGTGCGGGAAGGTTTGGACGTGCTGGTGGCCACGAACGGGGGATACGCGAAGCGGACCCCGATCGAGGAATACCCGGTGCAGGGCCGGGGAGGTAAGGGCGTGTTGACTGCAAAGATCACCGAACGGCGCGGCGGTCTGGTTGGCGCGGTGGTGATCGATCCGGACGACGAGCTGTTCGCGATCACCAGCAACGGTGGTGTCATTCGGACTCCGGTGAAGCCTGTACGGCGTACGCGTGACCGGAACACAATGGGGGTCAAGCTGATGGACCTCCCGGACGGCGTGACTATCGTGGCGATTGCTCGCAATGCCGACGAGCCTGACGAACAGGACTAGTTGAATGACGGAGACACAGGCGAAGTCGGGGAACACGGGGACCTCGGCCAAACCGGTCGACGAGGAGGCCGCCAAGGGCGGCACACCAGCGACCGGCCGCGCGGCCGTGGGCCGGGCGACGGTCCCCGCCGACGCGCCTGCCCCGAAGTTCACCAGGGCTCCAGGCATGACACCCCCGCCGGAGCAGCCGGGCGAAGATGGCGAGTCCGGCGACAAGACCGAGGCGTCCAGCGCCGAGGCGCCGACGTCGGCCGCCGCCAGCCCTCCGGGTCCGGCGACGGCACCCCCGGCACGTCCGGCGACCACCCAACCGATCGGTCTCCGGCCCGGTCAGGCGGCGTCAACCGGGTCCACCGGCACCCAGCCGCGGATCACACCCGGGATGACCCAGCCGCAGCCTGACTCGGCGCGGGCGACCGCCACTGCCGGCCGTCCGGCCAGCGGCGGTGGCCTCCCACCGGGGATCGGCAACGCGTCCGCCGTCGGCGCAGCCCGCGTCGGTGACGCGGTGCGTGCGGCGCGTACGTCGGTCAGCTCGGCCGCCTCCCGCGGGCCGCGTCGGGCCCGGCTGAACCTCAAGCGGATCGATCCGTGGTCCGTGATGAAGTTCGCATTCGCGGTGTCGGTGGTGCTCTTCATCGTCGTGGTGGTGGCCACCTCGGTGCTCTACCTGGCGCTGGACGCGATGGGTGTGTTCCAGAGCGTCAACGAGAGCCTGAGCGATCTGGTCAACGCCGGCGGTGGGCAGAGCACCAGCGGCTTTCAGATCACCGCCAAGGGCGTGATTCTCAGCTCGGCGCTGATCGGCCTGGTCAACGTGGTGCTGTTCACCGCGCTGGCCACCCTTGGCGCGTTCGTCTACAACGTCTGCGCCGACCTGGTCGGCGGGATCGAGCTGACCCTCGCCGAGCGGGACTGAGTGACCGGGACGCCGGGGCACCGCGGAAAGCGGTCGCTCCGGCGTCCCGTACTCGGGTAGGTTTTGCAGGCGACGACGGGCCTGGCACGCAAGCTCGGACCCCGATTTGGGGCCGGCGGAGCGGATGGGTTAATCTTGCTCGTCGCAACGCGGGGCTATAGCTCAGTCGGTTAGAGCGCAGAGCTGATAACTCTGAGGTCGATGGTTCGATTCCATCTAGCCCCACCGCATGTCGTCCGACGGTAGTCGAGCGCGAGGGGTCGCCCCATGTTCAAGAAGCTGCTGATTCTGGCTGGCGTCGTCGGTGTGGCCGCCGTCGTGTTCAACAAGATCAAGGCGTCAAACGACGAGCGTGCCCTGTGGCACGAGGCGACGACCGCGCCCGACCTGCGCTGACGCTCGGCCCGGCGACGAGCGATCGTCGCCAGGGCCACCCGCGGGGCCCTAGCTCAACTGGCAGAGCACTGCCTTTGCAAGGCAGGGGTTAGGGGTTCAAGTCCCCTGGGCTCCACCAGCACTTTCTTCGGTTGATTCGATCCGAGCACAGCCAAGCCGGTCGCGCCGTCCCCTCCTGGCCGAGAATCCGGTCAATGGCCGAGGCAGCGTGACGAGTCCGCGCCGGCAGGACGTGCCCGTAGGCGTCGGCCGTCATCCGGATTGTGGAGTGCCCGAGCAGCTCCATCACCGTGCGCAGCTCCTCGCCCTTTTGACGGGAGCATGTCGGCTGATGGTCGTCGGGTACCGCTGCCTGCTCCTCGGGCCGCCCACGGTGGGTCTGACCATCGGCGCGATAGCCCTCTGGTCCCTGAAGCCACCGCTGGTCTGGATGCCGATCGCCATCACGTTTGGGACAGTGTTTGTCGGGGTGGCTGCGATATGGGTCGGGCTGGCGACTCTGTACGCCTGCCGACTCATGCCACGGGGTGGCACCAACCGACACGCAGCCCTGATGAGGGCCCTGCGACGGGACGTGAATGCCGCGAGCGAGGCGTGGCATGTCGCCGGTCATAAAACCTGTAGATCGAGCCCGCTCTCGGGCCGCAGGAACGTCGCCGTGAACGTCATTGAACGTTCCGCTATGGTCGCTTCCAAAGCAATCGTCTCCGTGCCGGCGAGGTCCACCTCAACCGGCGCACTGCTCTGCCAGTCCAGATGAGCCCGCACCACATGCCGGCCTGGCGCTACGTCGACACTCTGGACGGCTCCACGCCTCAGGCGTGCCACGACTTGCCCATCAACCTCGATCTTGATACGGCGCAGCAGGCCACCAGCGTCCAGGGCGCGACTAACGGTGATCCTCGGCATGCGTGTCCCATCCCTCCCTGCTGCGCGGTGGCACATCGAAGTACCTCAGCGCCGTGCATGCCAAACCAGAGGGAGGCGAGTACGGCCATCCGTACAGCCGACACCGCGGCTGTCGCCGAATCTTCATGGTCACCATGCTCGGCAGCTCGGGTGCGATCCACAAGGGATGGGTGCGGGGGTGACGAGCCGCCCGGATGGTTTAGCCTCTTCCCGGCAGGGGATCCGCGCTCATGCGGATCAACATCGACGAACCGGATGCGGTCGAGAAGTTTTGGGAAGGGATGCGGGAGGTGGCCGCTGCCGCTACCCGGCACCAGGACGACGACCTGTACGACGCGCTCGTCAAGATCGGTAGATCCGCGCTGGCCCAGGGGGTCGAACTGGTGCCGTCCAGCGGATTCTTCCTCCAGTGCCCCATTTGTAGCGCCAGGTCGGGTCAGCGCTGCATCAACGTGGCCGGCCACGTGCTGGGCGAGAGCACACTCCATTCGGAGCGCGTCGAATTGGCCGAGAAGGCGATCAGCGGTGAGGTCCCGCTGCCTGCGCCGATGCGGTGACGACCTTTCCGCGCCGACGAGCGCTGACGGGGAGGTGGGCGGTATGGCGCTGAGGTGCAGCGATCCTTGCGACCCGGCCGCCGGGCTCTGACCGCGTGCGGTCAGGAGTCGGAGTGAGCGATGCGGACGGCGATGCCGTCGAGGATCAACTCCAGCCCCAGTGAGAAGTCCGCGTCGGCGATCGCCTGGTCGGGGGTGTCCGACGGCGGCGCCTCGAACAGTGTCGAGGAGAACAGCCGGGCCGTCTCGGGGAAGCGGTCGGGGTCGACGAGTCGGGCCAGCGCGCGGCCGTAGTCGCGTTCGGCGTCGGCCTGACCCTTGCCGTCGGCCCTACCCTCGGCGAGTTCGCTGAACTGCCGTACCGACTGGACCACGTAGCCGCTGATCAGCGACATCGCGCCGATCTTGTGCGCCCAGTCCAGGAGGGTGCCGGACATGATCGCCAGCGCGGCCTCCATCCAGGCGATCTGGTGCGGCCCGGAGGGCGGTCCGGCGACGGGCACGCGCGTCAACCACGGCCGACGCTGAAGCACTGCGCGGTGCTCGGAGGCCCACCTGCGCAGTCCTTCCCGCCAGTCGGGGGCGGCGATGGCCGGCGGTGGGCCCAGTGCGGCGTCGGCCATGAGGGTGAGCAGCTCGTCCTTGGAGCCGACGTGCCGGTAGAGCGACATGCTCGTGAAGCCGAGGCTCTTGGCGACTCTGGGAAGCGTGACGCCGTCGAGACCGTCACTGTCGGCGATGCCGACCGCCGCGGCGACGACCACGTTGACGTCGAGCGACGCGGGCCGTCCCAGACGCGACGGCTCTGACATCCCCCACAGCCGGCGCAGCGGTGCCGGAACAAAATCGTCGCTGGTCATGGGCTCCCACGTTCGCCCGGAAGGTTACGTCCACATCATGACAGACAGCATTAGTGTACGTCTGATACTTTCTCTCTGAAACTAAAGCCGAGTCGCGCGGGGAGAGACGACAATGAGCACTGACAGCGCAGTACGGACATCGAGAGGGCCGGTGCTGCGCACCGAGCGGGCCCTCGCGCCGGATCTGGCCCGGGGAGCGATGCTGCTGATAATCGCGCTCGCCAACGTCGCCGGAGTCGTCTTCGCCGGCGAACCCGGCCTCGACGCCACCCCGGAAGGCGTCGATCGCGGCCTCAACTTCCTGCTCTTCGAACTCGTCCATGCCCGCGGCTATCCGGTCTTCGCCGTGATGTTCGGCTACGGCCTCGTCCAGCTCGCCCGCCGCCAGGACGCCTCCGGCGCCACTCCGAAGCGGGTCCGCTCAGTGCTGCTGCGTCGTAACCTCTGGCTCGTCGTTTTCGGTTTCGCGCACGCCACCCTGCTCTACTACGGCGACTTCCTCGGCGCGTACGGAATCGTCGGGATCGCGATGACCCTGTTGCTGCTGCGCCGCGGCGACAGGTTCCACCGCATCGTGCTGGTGCTCTGGGCGCTGTCGGCGGTCGAGATGCTGGTCATCGGTGCCCTGGTGGCGAGCGGCATCCTCGGCGGGTCGGGCGGGTCGGCACCGCTGCCGTCGGGCCACGTCGACTCTCTCGCCGCGCCCGACTACGTGGCGGCCATGCTGGCCCGCCTCGGCGAATGGCCGGTGCACACGCTGACAGTCCTGCCCTTCATCATGATCGCCTGGCTGGGCATGTGGGCCGCGCGCCGCCGGATCCTCGAGGAGCCGGCTCGACACCGGACCCTGCTCACCTGGACCGCCGTCCTCGGCCTCGGCGCCGCAGTCCTCGGCGGCCTCCCGGCCGCCCTGGTCAGTGCCGGATGGCTGCACGTCGACGAGTCAGCCGCCAGCCTGATGCTGCTGCTCCACGGGGTCAGCGGCATGTTCGCCGGACCGGGATACGTGGCCGTCTTCGGCCTGATCGCCATGCGGGCCCACCGATCCGGCCCCGTCGTCGGCGCTCTCGCAGCCCTGGGCCAGCGCTCCCTGTCGGGATACCTGTTCCAGTCCGTGGCCTGGCTCGTCCTCCTGGCGCCCTTCACGCTCGCCCTCGGCGACCGGTTCAACAACCCCACGGTGACCGGTCTGATCATCGCGGTGGCCGTCTGGCTCGTCACCGTCCTGATCGCCAGTCAGCTCGACAGGCGCAAGCAACCCGGCCCCGCCGAGATCGTCCTGCGCCGCCTGACCTACCGGCCACGGACGTGATCGCCGCCGCCTGAAGCCGCCTCGGTGCTGGTGGCTTGGTGGACCACCAGCACCGAGGAATCGGCTTCCCACCCGGCGCCGCGCTCGCCATGATTCATCGGTGGACGAACAGCCGGAGCCCGTCATCCTGCACCTGTACTGCCGTGTCGACGTGATGGTCACCGATCCGGCTGCTGTCACCGGTCACGCCGTGGCCGATCTGCGATCCGCCGGGATCGACTGGTCCACCGAGGAGGACGCCCTCGACACGGCCGCTGCGGAGTTGCGGGGCGACCTGACCGCCTCGCTGGCCAGCGTCGCGGACATCAGCCGACTCGTCGACGACATCCCAGGCGTCGAGTTTCGGGGCGGCCACTGCTGGGCCGAGTCCGGCCCGGTGCGGGAGGCCTTTCCGGCACGCTAGTGACGCCGACGGTCAGTCGGCGGAACCACCGTCCGCTGTGGGCCCGGCACCGGATCGGGTCCGGTTGGGGCGGGCCTCCGGGAGGTGTTCAACCAGCTTGGTGAGCGCGCCGTTGGCGAAGGTCGCGCCGAGCGCCGACCCGGCCCCGATGGTCCAGCCCACCGGCCCGAGCGGGGTGCAGCCGAAGAACTGGCTCACCCCAGGGGTCTGCACCACCACTACCAGCACGCCCAGTGACGCCGCAGTGGACGCCAGCACCGTCGGGCTGGTGCCGCCGGCCAGGATGGTCTGTCCGAGTTGGGTGCCGACCAGGGAGACCAGGGCGACAGTGCCGGCCCGCTGCCGGCGTCCGGTGTAGCGGGCCAACGTCCAACCTGCTGTCGCGCCCAGCGTGGTGGCTGCCGCCCGCAGCCCGATCTCCCTGGTGAGGCTCTCGCCGAGCGCGGTGTCCGGGCCCTCCCGCAGCAGCGCGTCGGTGCGGTCCGAGGCGGGCGGCCGGACCGCGATGGCCAGCGCCGGCGCCAGGTCGGTGAGCAGGTTGACCAGTAGCAGTTGGCGTCCGGTGAGTGCGGAACGGCCGGTCGCCGCGGCGGTGAGCACACTGAACGCGATCTCGCCGAGGTTGCCGCCGACCAGGATGCTGAGCGCATGCCGTACCGACGACCACATGGCCCGCCCTTCGATCAGGGTGGCGATGATGGTTTCCAGCCGGTCGTCGGTGACCACCAGGTCGGCTGCGGCGCGGGCGGCCGGGGTGCCCCGTTGACCGAGGGCGATGCCGACGTCGGCCAGCCGGATCGCCGGGGCGTCGTTGGCGCCGTCGCCGGTCATCGCCACGGTCCGCCCGCACTTCTGCAACGCCTGGATGATCCGCACCTTGTGGGCGGGGGTGCAGCGGGCCACCACGTCGGTGTTTGCCAACCGCTCAGCGAGCGCGTCGTCGTCCAACTGGTCGAGTTCAGCGGCGGTGACCACCCGCTGTTCGTCGTGTTCACTGATGGTGGCGGCGATCGCCTCAGCGGTGGCCGGGTGATCACCGGTGATCATGATGGTGTGCACGCCGGCCTGCCGGATCCGGCGTACCGCCGGGGCTGCGCTCTCCCGGACACCGTCCGCGAGGGCCAGGAAACCCACGAAGGTCAGCCCTCGAACGTCGGAGTCGGTCACCTTCGGCTCGTTCACCGGGCACTCCGCGACGGCCAGGATCCGATTACCCGCACCGGCCCGGTCGGCGAGCATCCGCTCCAGCTCCGCACGGCCGGCGTCGTCCAGTGGCTCCCGACGACCGTCCGTGCGTCGGGACGAACAGCGCGGCAGCACCGTCTCCGGAGCACCCTTGACGCTCAACAACAGGTGACCGTCGGTCTGTCCGATGCTCGCGTGGTAGCCGCGGGACGGCTCGAACGGCAGGCCCCCGGCAGCGTGCCAACCGGCGGCGCCGGTCTGCTCCACCACCCCGGCCTCACCCGCACCCCGCCGGACCGCCCGGTCGGTCTGCAACGCCAACTCCTCCGGATTCTTCGCGGCGGGGGTGGCCCGCAGCGCCGCGGCCAGCGTCATCCGCAGTCGGTCGTCCAACCGGTCCAGCGGGGCGTACCGGTCGCCGACGCTGTCGCCGACCCCGGCAAGCAGCAACTGGCCCTCGGTGAGGGTGCCGGTCTTGTCGAAGCAGAGCACGTCCACCCGGCCCAGCGCCTCGATCGTGCGCGGGTTGCGGACCAACGCGCCGTGCTCGGCCAGCCGCCGGGCCGCGGCCAGCTGCGCCGCGCTGACCAGGAACGGCAGCCCTTCCGGCACCGACGCCACGGCGAGGTTCGCGGCGGTCGCCGCCGTTTCGGCCAGGGGTACGCCTCGAAGCAGGCCGGCGCCGGCCACCGCCACAGCGGAACCGGCCGCCAACGGAATGGCGGCACTGGTCAACGAGCCGAGCCGGGCCTCCACCCCACTGGCTGGTGGGTCCTGCTTGACCAGGGCGAGGCTGCGACCGGATTCGGTGTCCGACCCGGTCGCCACCACCACGGCAGTGCCGTGCCCGGCGGCGACCGTGGTGCCCTCGTACAACATGGAGTGCCGGTCGGCGAGTGCGGCAGCGACCACCGGTCGGTTGGACTTGGCGACCGGCAGCGACTCGCCGGTCAGCGACGACTCGTCGGCCTCCAGGCCCACCGCCTCGAGCACGCGGCAGTCCGCCGGCACCGAGTCACCGGGCTCTAGGGCGATGACGTCCCCGAGGACCAGGTCTTCGGCGGCGAGAACCTGCTCGGCACCGTCGCGGCGGACCCGTGCGGTCACCGCCGAACGGGACAGGAGTTCGGCCAGCGAGCGCTCGGTGTTGCGCTCGTGCACCGCCCCGATCAGGGCGGACCCGCCAACGACGCTGCCCACCAGCGCGGCATCGACAAGCGAACCGAATGACGCGGAGAGCACCGCCCCGGCGGCCAGCACCGGGGTGAGTGGGTTGGACAACTCGTCCACGAAGGCACGCAGCAGCCCTCCGCTCCCCGGTGCGGCATTGCCGTTCCCGCCAACGCCCTGGTGCCGGCGCTGCGCCTCCGCGCTGGTCAGACCGTCCGGCGTGGAACGCACGTGGTCGAGCACGGTGCCGACGGGCATCAGGTGCCAGGCGGTCGTGACCGGTGCCGGGGTGTCCGACTGGTCGTGCAGCCGGCGGGCCTGCCAGACCCCGTTGGCGAAGGCCAACCCCGCCGCGCCGTTCACGGCGACGAGCGAGCGGCCGGGCAGCTCGGCCGGCGGGGCCGTGAACGCGCCCAGCGCCCCGAGGCCGGTGCCGGCCATGGCCAGCCGGATGTTCTGCTGGGCAGCACGCCGAGCCACCCCGGTCGCCTCGATCACCAGCGCCACCACCCGCAGGTCGGCACCGACCAGCAGGTGCGCACCCCACGGCGGCAGTTCCTCCGGCGCGGCGAACCCGAGGCCGCAGTCGGACGCACCGAGCGCCTTCCGGTCCGCGGAAACCAGCATCACCACCGCCCCGTCGCGCTGCAACGCGCGTACCGACTCGGCCAGCCGGTCCCCGCCGGGCAGTATCGCGTCGGCGAAGCCGTACCGCTGCTCGTCACCGCCGGCGACGACCAGCCGCAGGCCGGCCCGCCGCGCGGCGGCCGGCAGCCCGTCGACGCCGGGTGCGGGTTCCGGCTCGACCCGCAACACTGCGGCAAGTCGGTCACCATGGGCGAGGCCGAGCAGGTGACCGCCGGCCGAGCGCAGCCGGGCCGCGTCCGGAATGGCGTCCGGGTCGTTTGCGGGCATCTGGTGCAACGGTCCGAGCCGCCAGCCGTCCGACGCACGGGAGGCGGCCGGGTCGTCCGGGTCGAACAACGCGAAGGCTCGCTCGACCACCTGGTCGACGTCCGTGTCCGGTGCGGGCGCCAGATCGGCAAGTACGCCCCGGTCCGAGCCGAGCACCGCAGCGTCCAGCACGAGGGTGTCGACCCGGTCCAACTCCCGCAGCACACTGCGGTCCATCGCGATCACCCCGCGCCGCGCCAGCATCCGGCCGAGCTGGGCGCCGTACCCTTCGCGTCCGCTGCCGGGCGCCTTCGGCAGCGCCGACAGGCCCAGCGCGGCGGCCCGCTTGCGCCCGGCGAAGGGCACCGCGGCAACGCCGGCCGCCGTACCGGCGGCGAGCGCCCGGTTGATGTACCGCTCGACCGGGCCGTGCGGCTTGGGGCGGGGACGGTCGGCGATCGGCCACCGGGCGACGGCACGCTCGGGGTCGCCGGTCAACCGCGGTTCGGCGCTCACCCAGGCGGAGAACTGGGCCCGGTCCTCGCCCCACTCCACGAGCCGTTGGGCGCCGTCGAGGACGATGCCCGTCCAGCGGCCGGTCAGGCCCTGCACCACGGCCTCGGCCAGCGGAAAGAGCACCTCCGCGCGCGGGTCGGAGCGCAACGTCCTGCCAAGGAACGCGTGCAGCTTCGGCTGAAGATCCACCGCGGCGAGCAGACCGGCCACCTCACCGGGCAACGGCGCGAACGGCAGGATCCGGGTGGCCGCCCAGAGGGTCAGACCCAGCGCGTCCGAGGCGAGCGCGCCGAGGGTGCGCGGGTTGTGTGGGCCCTCCTCGGGCGGGTGCGGGGGCGGGATCTCCGGGTCGGGCTCGTGGTCGCAGGTCCGCTCGACGCGGTCGATGGTGGCGATGAGGTCATCGAGATTCGGTTCGGGGGCCCGCACGGCCACCACCACCCGCCCGGATGGAGCGTTCACCCTGGCCCAGGCCACTCCGGGCATCCGCTCCAGCGCACCCTCCACCTGGCGGGCGAGCTGGTCGCCGCCCTCCTGGCAGACACCGTGCACCTCGATGTGGTGCCGACCCGGCCGGGACCAGACCCGACGCCGCGTCAACCCGACCGTCCGGGCCAGCCGGACCGCGGCCGAGCTGACCGACCGGGACGCCTCGCCCACCAGGTGTGGCACGCCGAAGGACGGCAGGATGCGGCCGGCAGCGCGACCCGCCGCCGTCATCGAGGCGTACGGCTGGACGGGCGCCGGCCCGGCTCCCTGTTGCCGCTCGTCCTGACCTTGGCCATGTCGTCCTCCCGCCGCACTCACGTCCGGCGGCCTGGCTTCCCGACCTGCCATCCGTTATGCCCCCTGAGTGGCGGAATTTTCCGCCGGCGCCGGCGCATGGACGGGATGGGCTGTGGAACCCGACGACCATCACCGGACATGGGGAGGCCGGAATGAGCACGCTGACGCGACATCTCAACGGTTCACGGGAGAACGTCAAGATGTACGACCGGCGGGTGCACCTGCCGATGCTGGGTGAGGTGGCGGTGCCGCCACCGGACAAGGTCGTCTACTACGCCGGGCTCGGGGCGCTCGCCGCGCTCCAGGTCATCGAGTGGCCGATCGCTGTGGTGATCACCGCTGGTCACCTGCTGGCAGACCAGCATTTTTCCGGACTGGTGCGCGGTGTCGGGGAGGCGCTGCAGGACGCCTGACGAGAGCCGGGTCACCGGACGGTTGACATGAATCAGGGTTGAAGTCGCATGCTCGGTCGATGCCGAGCACAGCCGTCACCGACACACCCGCCGCACCGGGACTCTTCGCACCCCGGCTGCGCGCGATGACGGTGGGCAGCGTCGCGCTGATCTCACTCCTCGCGTTCGAGGCGTTGGCGGTCGGCACGGCGATGCCGACCGTCGCGCGCAGCCTGGACGGGCTGGCGCTCTACGGGATCGCCTTCGGTGGCCCGTTCGCCACCGGTGTGCTGGCCATGGTGGTCTCCGGGATCTGGTGCGACGCGCGGGGTCCTCGGGGGCCGATGTGGCACGGCGTCGCCTGGTTCGTGGTCGGGTTGCTGATCGCCGGGACCGCGCCCGTGATGAGCGCGCTGGTCGTCGGGCGGGTGGTGCAGGGTTTCGGCTCCGGGCTGCTCTCGGTGGCGCTCTACGTGATCGTCGGGCAGGCGTACCCGCAGGACCTGCACCGGCGGATCTTCGCGGCGTTCGCGGCGGCGTGGGTCGTACCGTCACTGGTCGGGCCGGCGATTGCCGGCCTGATCGTGCAGCACCTGGGCTGGCGGTGGGTCTTCCTGGCGGTGCCGGCGGTGGCGGTGCCGGCGGGGCTGCTGATCCACCCCGGCCTGCGGTCGCTGGGTCGGAGTGCGGCGACGAGCCCGCCGAGGGGTGCGGCGGCACGGATCGGTTGGGCGTGCGGGGCCGCGGTGAGTGCCGCACTGCTGCACATCGGGGGACAGCAGCGCGGCACCACGGCCCTGGTGCTTGTCGCGTTCGCCGTGGCCGGCCTGTTGGTCTGTGCCCCGCGCCTGCTGCCGGCCGGGTTCCTTCGGGCCGCACGAGGGTTGCCCACAGTAGTGGGCCTGCGTGGCCTGGCGTCGGCGGCCTTCGTCGGCAGCGAGGTGGTCATCCCGTTGATGCTCTCCCGGGAACGGGGCCTGTCGCCGACCGCGGCCGGGCTGGTCCTCACTGTCGGCGCGCTGGCCTGGTCGGCGGGCTCCTGGTTGCAGGGCCGGATCCCGGTGCCGGCGTCGCGGGCCAGCCTGCCGCGCGCCGGGTTGACCTGCATCACCGTCGGCACCGCCACTGTGGCGCTGGCCGTACGGCCCGAGCTGCCGGTGGCCGTCGCCGTGGCTGGTTGGGCGATCGCCGGCCTGGGCATGGGGTTGCTCTATCCGCCGTTGTCGGTGCTCACATTGGAGTTGTCCGCGCCGGGTGAGCAGGGTCGTAACAGCTCGTCCCTGCAACTGAGCGACTCCCTCTTCGCGGCGACAGTGCTCGCGCTGACCGGGGCCGTGTTGGCGGCGGGAAACGCGCCGGGCCCGGCCAGCTACACGACGACGCTCGTGGTGACCGCGGGGCTGGCGTTGCTCGGGGCGCTGCTGGCCGGCCGGGTGGTGGTGGGCGGGGGCGTGCGACAGGTCGGCTGATCAGCGGATTCCGCCGCGTCCCACCCGCTCGTGCCGGAAGGATGGCGGGCGATGAACCTCCTGACCATTCTGCCGCTCGCCGTGGTCATGGTCGCCGGGACGCAGTTGGTGGTGGCGGTCTTCCTGGCCTCGTCGGATCGGCCCCGGGCGGCGTCGCTGGGCTTCCTCACCGGCGCGGGGCTGGTGGTCGCCGCCGGGGTGACGGTGGCCTGGTTGTTGACCAAGCTGGTGGGCGGAGTGGCCGCCGACGCCAGCGCCGTCGCCGGGAAGGTCGATCGTGGCCCCGCCATCGACCTGGTGGTGCTGGCCCTGCTGGTGTGCCTGGCCGTGCTGATCTGGATCCGCCGGGGCCGTTCCGGACCGCCGCGCTGGCTGGGGAGCATCGAGCATGCCGGTCCGCCGCAGGCGCTGCGGCTGGGTGCGCTGCTCTTCGTGGCGACGCCGACCGACGACCTGACCATGGCCACCGTCGGAGCGAGCGTGGCCCGACACGATCTGCCGTGGTGGCACCTGGTGCCGTTCGTACTGCTCACCGTGCTCCTGCTCGCGTTGCCTCTGCTCGCGTTGCTGCTGCTGGGGAACAGGGCCTCGCGGGTGCTGACGCGGATGCGGGAGTGGGCCCAGGGGCACGCCTGGGTCGTCAACGAGATCGTGATCGCGTTCTTCGCGCTGCTCACGGTGCTGGACCTGATCCGATCGGGGTGAGTGGCCGCTCGCCGTCACGGGTTGTCGCGTTGTTTCGTCAACGCCGGGTAAGGGTCGGACGGGTTTGCAGGAGGACGAGATGAAGGTTCTTATCACCGGGGCGTCCGGCAATCTGGGCAGTTCGGTGCTGGGCCGGTTGCGTGACGACGGGATCAGCGTTCGGGCCACCAGCCGCCGGCCGTCCGCCGGCTCGGACGTGGAGTGGGTGGTGACCGACCTGGCCACCGGGGATGGGCTGACCGAGGCGGTGACCGGCGTTGACGCCGTGCTGCACCTGGCGTCGGCGCCTCGGGGTCGGCAGACCTACCAGGTGGACGTGTTGGGCACCCGCCGACTGGTGGTGGCCGCCGGGACGGCCGGTGTGCGGCACATCGTCTACATCTCGATCGTCGGGGTTGATCGGGTGCCGTTCCCGTACTACCGCCACAAGCTCGCCGCCGAGCAGGTGATCGCGGCCGGGCCAGTGCCGTGGTCGGTGCTGCGGGCCACCCAGTTTCCCCAGTTCCTGGACGACATGCTGACCGCCAGCGCGCGGCTGGGCCCGGTGATCGGGGACCGGGCGGTGCTCGCCCAACCGGTCCACCCGGACGAGGTGGCGGCGCGGCTGGCGGCTCGACTGGTCGCCGGCCCGCTGGGCGGCATCGAGGAGCTGGGCGGGCCGCAGGTGCTCCGCTTCGACGAGGCCGCCCGGGCGTGGCGAGCGGCCCGAGGCTCGCGCCGACCGTTGCTGCCGGTGCGAATTCCCGGCCGACTCGGTAACGAACTGCGGGCCGGTGGTCTGACCACCGAGGCGCTGCCCCGGGGTGTGCGTACCTGGGCCGAGTACCTGGCCGACACGTACGGGGGAACCGGCCGGAAATGAGAGCAACACCGGTTCACGTTCGTCTTACCGTGACGCCATGTTCGCTGTCGTCACCACTGTGATCCTCTACGTCTTCGGCTTCGTCTTCCTCTACGGCGTGATCCGGCTGGGTGTCCGGCACGCGTTCGAGGATCTGGAGCTGCAACGGGCCAAGGCCCAGCGCGAGGAGGAGTTGGCGGCTGCCCGCGACAGCTCCTTCATGCGCGACAACGCCTTCCTCGCCGGCAGTTGAGCGCCGGATCGATCCGGCCCGGGCCGGTGGCGTCGCCGGGAGGACGGGGAGCCGCTGGGCGGTTCAGCGTCACGGATGCGAGGATCGCACCCGTGATGGGAACGCTGAAGACCGAACCGGCCCGCGTCCGCCTGGATCTGCTCGCCCCGCCGGTTGCGGAGGCCATCGCGCAGTGGCCGGTCGACGCGCCGGTGGACGTCAACGACGTGCTGGTCGCGCCGATCGACGCCGATCTCGCCGACACCGCGGCGTTCTGCGCGGCGTACGAGGTGGGGTTGGACGTGTCGGCCAACTGTGTCGTGGTGGCCGGCAAGCGCGAGGGCGTGGTGCGCTACGCCGCGTGCATCATCCTGGCCACCACGCGGGCGGACGTGAACGGGGTGGCTCGCCGGGCGTTGGACGTCCGCAAGGCGAGCTTCGCGCCGATGGACGACGCCGTCGAGTTGACCGGCATGGAGTACGGCGGCATCACCCCGATCGGGCTGCCGGCGCAGTGGCCGATCCTGGTGGACGCGCGGGTCATCGCCACACCGCACGTGATCGTCGGGTCCGGCGTACGGCACAGCAAGATCGCGCTGCCGGGGCCGGCGTTGGGCGCGCTGCCTGGAGCCCAGGTGGTGGAAGGGCTGGCCAGGCCGGTCTGACCAGGCATCGGCATCGATGTTGTTGCACGTGAAACATCGTGATCATCGATGCCGGCCGCCCGGCCGCCGATGACTCAGTGTGAGTGCGCTGCGGACTCGCGCTGCTCGACCTCGGCGAACGCGGCGAGCAACGTCTGCACCTCCTGCGCACCGGAGACCGCGTACTTCCCGGCCAGCACGAAGGTCGGCACGCTGGTGATGCCCAGATCCCGGGCGGCGGCCAGCCCGGCGGCGACGTCGGCGACGCGCTCGTCGGAGTCGAGGAACCGGCGCGCGTCGGCCGCGTCGAGGCCGATCTCACCGGCCAGGGTGGCCAGCGCCTCCCGCGAGCCGACGTCGACCCCGTGGTTGAAGTGCGCCTGGTAGAGCGCCTCCACCATCTCGGCCGCCCTGCCCTGATCGGTCGCCCAGGCGACCAGCCGGTGCGCATCGAAGGTGTTGGCGATCACCGCGCGGTCGTAGTCGAGCCGCAGCCCGTCGGCCGCCGCGACCTGGGTCACGTGGTCGACCATCTGCCGGGCGCGCTCCGGGCCGCCGAACTTGGCGGCCAGCGCCTGCACCAGCGGCTGAGGTTGCGGCACCGGCGACGGGTCGAGCTGGAACGGCCGGTAGCGGACCGTCACCGCACCCTCGTAGCTGGCGAGGGCCTGATCCAGGCGGCGCTTGCCGATGTAGCACCACGGGCAGATGACGTCCGCGTAGATCTCGATCTCCATGATCGGTGGCAACCTCGCGGTCAGCCCAGTTGTTCCCGGACCTGCCGCTTCAGGCGGCCCAGGATCGCCGTGCCGCCACGAATCCGCAGCGGGCTGATCGCCTGCGCCAGACCCATCCGCTGGTAGAGGTCGTCCGGCACATCCAGCACCTGCTGAGGGCTCGCGCCCGCCAGCCCTTCGGCGAGGATCCCGGCGAACGCCCGGGTGGTGGGCGCCTCCGGCGGGCAGTCGAAGAGCGTCTCGACTGTGCCTTCCGGGGTCACCCGGGCGCGCAGAAAGAACGCCGTCTGACACTCGGGCACCTGCTCCATGCCCTCGCGCTCCGCGGTGCCCTCCGGCAGCACCGGGATGACGTCCGCGTACTCCAGGAGCATCTCCAGAACCAGGTCGCGCGGCGCGGCGGCGAACTCGTCGACGATCTCGGCCAGTCGGGCCGGCATGTCAGCCATGTGTCGAGGTTACCGCCGTCGTGCCGGGGCCCCTGTCACACGGTGGGCGACTGCTCGCTGATCTCGCTGAGCGCGCTGGTGGGGTCGAGCTGCATGGCCAGGTCGCCGAGCGAGACGATCCCCACCAGCTTGCGGTCACTGTCACAGACCAGCACCCGTCGGATGCCTCGGTCCCGCATGAGCGCCGCCGCCTCGCCCGCAGTGCAGTGCTGCTCGATCATGACGACCTCGCGGGTGACGATCGAGCCGATGGTGGTGGCCGCAGGGGAGCTGTTCTCCGCCACGGCCCGCACCACGATGTCCCGGTCGGTGAGCATGCCGGCGAGGCTGGCGCCGTCGGTGACCACCACATCACCGATGTCGGCCTCCTTCATCACCCTGGCCGCCTCGTCCAGGGTGGTCTCGGCCGGCAGGTACACGACCTGCTTGGTCATCACGTCGCTGACCCGGTAACCGGTCATGAGAGCCTCCGAAGACGTTTCCACCCGATCCGACAGCACTACCCCGTGACGCGGCAGCTACACCAGGCTCGCACGTTCCTGGCTTACCTGGTGGACGAGTCGATCCACCAGGCCGTCCAGCGGCAGCTCGGTGCGCCCGTCGCCGGCCCGCTCGCGCAGCTCGACGTACCCCTCGGCGAGCCGGCGGCCGACCACGACGGCCCGGGGGATGCCGATCAGCTCGGCGTCGGTGAACTTGACCCCGGCGGAGACGTGCGTGCGGTCGTCGACAAGCACCCGCAGGCCGGCGGCGGCGAGGCGCCCGCCGAGCTCCAGCGCCGCGTCGAGCTGCGGGCCCTTGCCCGCAACCACCAGGTGTACGTCACACGGCGCGACCGCCGCCGGCCAGACCAGTCCCCGGTCGTCGTGGTGCTGCTCGGCCACTGCCGCCACCGCCCGGGACACCCCGATGCCGTAGCAGCCCATCGTCGGCCGGACCGGCTTGCCGGCCGGCCCGAGCACGTCGACGGCGAAGGCGTCGGTGAAGCGGCGGCCGAGCTGGAAGATGTGCCCGATCTCGATGCCCCGCCTGATGGTCAGCTCACCCGCCTCGCACTCCGGGCAGGGGTCGCCGGCGCGGACGTCGGCCGCCTCGATGGTGCCGTCGGGGGTGAAGTCACGTCCGCACACCACGTCGGTCGCGTGTCGGCCCGGCTCGTTCGCCCCGGTCAGCCAGGCAGACCCGGCCACCACCCGAGGGTCGACCAGGTAGCGGACGCCAAGCTTGTCGAACAGTTGCGGTCCGATGTAGCCGCGAACCAGCTCCGGATGCTCTGCCCACTCCTCGAAGACGGTCACCTGTGCCGGGTGCAGTGCGGCACCGACCCGCTTCAGGTCGACCTCCCGGTCACCGGGCAGCCCGATCACCAGGAGCTCGCCCCGGTCGGCACCCGGTTGACGAACTGACAGCACGACGTTCTTCAGGGTGTCGGCGGCGGTCCAGCCGTCCCGGCCGCCCAACCGGCGCGCGTTGGCCAACTCCACCAGGCTCGCGATCGTCGGCGTCTCCGGAGTGTCGTGCACCTCGACGGCCGGCTGCGCGCCCGGGTCACCGGCGCTCGGCACCCGGGTGACCACCGCCTCGGTGTTCGCCGCGAAGTCGCAGGAGGTGCAGCCGACGAAGGTGTCCTCGCCGACCGGTGTCGCCGCCAGGAACTCCTCCGACGCGGAGCCGCCCATCGCGCCGGACATCGCCTGCACCACCGTGTAGTCCAGCCCCAACCGGTCGAAGATCCGCTGGTACGCGGCGCGATGCCGCCCGTACGCCTCCCGCAGCCCCGCCTCGTCCAGGTCGAAGGAGTACGCGTCCTTCATCAGGAACTCCCGACCGCGTAGCAACCCGGCGCGCGGCCGCGCCTCGTCGCGGAACTTCGTCTGCACCTGAAACAGCGTCACCGGGAAGTCCCGGTACGAGGTGAACAGGTCCTTGACCAGCAGCGCCGCCATCTCCTCGTGGGTGGGCGCCAACAGGTGCTCGGCACCGCGCCGATCGGCGAGGGTGAAGATGTCGTCGCCGTACTCCGTCCACCGGCCGCTGGTGCGGTACGGCTCGGCGGGCAGCAACGCCGGGAAGTGCACCTCCTGGTCGCCGATCGCCAGCAGTTCGGCGCGTACCACCTCGGTGATCCGATCAAGCACCAGTTTGCCCAGCGGCAGCCAGGTGTAGCCGCCCGGTGCGGCACGACGGATGTAGCCGGCGCGCAGCAGCAGCCGATGGCTCGGCACCTCCGCGTCGGCCGGATCCTCGCGCAGGGTCCGCAGCAACAGGGTCGACATGCGTAGCAGCATCCGCGCAGCCTACGGCCGGTGCGGCAGGATGAGCGATCCATTTCGATCCGCGCCGCACCCGTCGCCGGCAACCATCAATGCCGTTCCCGACGTCTGCAATGACACCAGGCCCTCGCACCCCGACCTGAAGGATTGGCCCGTGTGGACCCTCTGCTGAGTGAGTTCGACTCGTTCGTCCGTTCCCGCACGCCGGCGCTACTGCGCTCGGCCTACCTGCTCACCGGCGACCAGCACCTGGCCGAGGACCTCGTTCAGTCGGCCCTGGCCCGGACCCACCGCTCCTGGAACCGCCTGCACCACAGCGGCAACGCCGAGGCGTACACCCGCAAGACCATGTACCACCTACAGGTGTCCTGGTGGCGACGGCGCCGGGTACCCGAGTCGATGCCGGGCGACCTGCCCGAGCCACGCGGAGGCGACTCGGCCCCGGACCACGCCCACCAGACCAGTCTGCGGCTCACCCTGCGGGCGGCACTGGCGAAGCTCTCCCCGAAGCAACGCGCCGTGCTGGTGCTGCGGTTCTTCGAGGACCGCACCGAGGCGGAGGCGGCGGACCTGCTCGGCGTCACGATCGGCACCGTGAAGAGCCAGACGGCCAAGTCACTGGCCAGGCTGCGCACCGTCGCGCCCGAACTCGCCGAGCTGTACGTCCTGGAAGGGAGTACCCGATGAACGACCAGCGCCTCCGGCTCGACCTGACCGCCCTGGCCGACGAGGTCACCTCCGTCGACCTGCGGGACCGTACGCTGCGCACGTCGCGGCGGCTCGGTATCCAGCGGGCGGTGGCCACATCGGCCGCCGCGCTGGTGCTGATCGCGGCGGCGGCCGGCACCGCCCTCGCCATCCGCCCTGACCAGTCCCCGAACCCGCTGCCGGCTGACACCCCGTCGGTCACCGCGACGCCGACGCCGTCGGCGTCGCCCACCCCGACGCCGTCCAACAGCGCCGGCGACACGCCCGGCGCCCCACCCAGCGGCGGGTCCAGCACGAACACGCCGTCCGTGCAGTTCGGCAAGCTCTTCTACGGCCCCGCCAGCGTCGCCCAGGTAAAGACCGCGAACCTGCGGTCCTGGCGTCCGGGTGACAGTTCGGTGCGTTTGCTGGCTCTGCCCGACATCGCGTTCAAGGGCAACTTGAGCGTCTCGTCGGACGGCCACCGGGTGGCTTGGGTGGACGACAACAATGACCTCGTCGTCTCCGACGCCGACGGCTCCGACAGGCAAGCAATCCGCTCAAGTGTCGATGCGTATTGCGTCGGCGCGGCATGGTCGCCGGACCGGCGGCAGTTGCTGTTCCGTGAGATAGCAGAAGTGGGTCCCGGTCGGTACGGCATGTTGGACATGCGCTCGGCGAAAAAGACCGTGCGTTGGTGGACCATGGAAACCAGGGCCTGCAACGCCGTCTGGTCGGCGGACGGTAAGACCATCGCCATGACCATCGACTACGGGGTCACGCTCTACGGCGCGGACGGCACGAAGAAGCGGGTTGTCCCCGGCTTCTCCGAAGACGGATGGCAAACCGACGACGTCGTCAGTCTCGCCCCGGATGGCTCGCTGGTCGCGCTGCTGCGGCACAAGCAGGATGGGGATGCCGGCGACGTGGCTCGTGATCTGCGGGTCAACGTTGTGCTGGACACCCGTACGGGCAAGCAGGTCTCGTTGCCGTTGGGTGGGCGCACGCTGGAGCAGGTCTACTTCCAGACCGACGGCTCGATGGTCGTGCGGGTCAAGACCGGCAGCGGACACGCGGTGCTGCTGGTGGACGAGGACGGGAAGAAAATCTCCGAGACCGCCGAGCCGGCGAGTCTGAAGGACATGCAGATCCTGGCCGTCGTCGACTGAACGATCGGCGCGAGAAAGGGCGGGTCACCCTCGGGTGGCCCGCCCTTTCTGCGTCTGCGCACCGCTGCGGAGTCGGTGTTGATCACGGTCGGTGAACTGCGGAAAAGGTTGCCGGTGCGAGCGGATCCGACTGTCCGGTAGTAGCGCGCCGCGGCGGCAACTCGCCACGGCCAGGCGCTCGTCTTGGGTGGTGTCAGGCACGATAAGCCTCCACAAAGGATTGAATCGATGAACCTCGGCCCGTTCACCCACACCACCCACAGCACCCGCCCCGCCTCGGCCCGCCGTTCCGGCGCGCTTGCCGGTACCGCCGCACTGCTGCTCCTGGCGTTCGGTGCCGCGGCTTGCGGCACCGCCGACCCGAAGACTGCGCCCGCTCCGGCCGAAAGCGTCACCGGCACCGCTACCGCCACCCCCGCTCCCGCGACCGGTGACACCCCGGCCGCCGGCACGGGCGGCTCCGTGCCGGATGCGGCCTCGGCCGTCGCGCCGGCCCGCCCGGCGGTCGGCTCGACGCAGTGGCCGCAGCTCACCTGGTACACCGCTGAGGAGCACGGCCAGAAGCAGAACGATCCGGCCCGGATCTGGCGGCGTACCCCCGGTGGGAGCTGGCAGTTGGTGCGTTCGGGCCGCCCCGAGAACAGCAAGAACCTCAATGGCCCGCTCGCCGTCTCGCCGGACGGCCGACGGGCAGCCTGGATGGAAGCCTCTGCCCGCCGGCTGGTGATCAGCGAGTTCGACGGCACGAAGCGGCATGTCATCCCGACCCAGGGTCAGCAGACGTGCGCGCCGAGCTGGCTCGACTCCGGGCGGGTGCTGTACGGCCTGGGGCCGGAGAAGGAGCTAACGCTCATCGCGGTCAACGCCGACGGGACCGGGCGCAAGGTGCTCGCCACCCACCACCCGAAGTGCCCGACGGTGTCCGGTGGATGGATCGCCCAGGTCGGCGAGCAGACCGTGGCGATCTCTGACGAGCGAGGCGTCCGACGGGCGGTCAGCCCGCGCCTCCCCGCCGGCCTCGTCATCGGTGCAGTGGCGGCGATCTCCGGCGACGGCCGGACGCTGGTGATCAGCGCCCACACGACCAGCCCCGGGGGTTGTGCCTGTGGCTGGCGGTTCCGCAACTACCGGCTCGACGCCGTCAGCGGGGCGGTCACCGAGTTGGCGCCGTTGGACCCGGCGTGGAAGCAGCCGACCGGGCACGGCCAGGCCATCGACGGTGTTGTGCTCGCCGACGGCGCTCTGGTGGTGCAGGTCGACGCGGGGACGCCGGCCGACGGCGCGCCGGCGTACCGGTTGGTCCGGTACGCCGCCAACGGCCGGGTGCTGGCCACCGCGTCGGCGCCCGCCGGCCAGCCGTGGGGTGGTCTGCTGGGCTGAGCTCCCGGTGCGGCGTCACCGGGTACGAGGGACCGGCCACTCACGGGGGTGGCCGGTCCCGCCCGTTGTGCGTGCCATGACGTCCGACACGTCTGCGGATCGGGGCACCACGCGTCGCGAGTCCGGTGCCAGACTGGTCGCCGCAGGCAACGAAGGCGTGAGGGGGCGCGGGTGCGCTGGCGCAGTTTTGTCGCGGTCGGGGACAGCTTCACCGAGGGTATGGACGACGCGTACCCGGATGGCACCTTCCGGGGTTGGGCGGACCTGGTGGCGACCCGGCTCGCCGCCGACGCGGGGCCCGACTTCCGGTACGCGAACCTGGCCATCAGGGGCCGGCTCTTCCCCAGCGTGGTCGCCGAGCAGGTGCCCTCCGCTGTGGCGATGAAGCCGGATCTGATCAGTTTTGCGGCCGGTGGCAACGATGTGCTGCGGCGCACCTTCGACCCGGACACGCTGGTCGCCCGCTTCGACGAGGTGGTCCGGCAACTGCGCTCGGGCGGCGCGGACGTGCTCCTCTTCCGGTTCGCTGACGTGATGGCCCGACTGCCCGGCCAACGCCTCGTCGCCCCCCGGGTGCAGCTGCTCAACCAGGCGGTCGGCGAAACCGCCGAGCGGCACGGCGCCATCATGGTCGACCTGTACGCCGACGACACGTTCCTCAATCCCATGCTCTGGAGCACCGACCGGCTGCACCTCTCCCCGGCCGGGCATCGCCGGGTCGCCGGGCAGGTGTTGAACGCCCTCGGGGTTGGTTGCGACGAGGAGTGGCTGATGGTTCCGCCACACCCGGCGCCGTCGCCGTGGCTGGCGGCCCGCGCCTCCGACCTGCGGTGGGCCGGCCAGTACCTCGCCCCCTGGGTGAAGCGGCGGTTGACCGGTCGGTCGTCCGGCGACACGGTGACGGCGAAGCGCCCGCAACTCGGCCCGCTCGTCGACTGATCATGATCACCCTGCACGCGGCGGCCCTGCTGCGCCGCGACCGGGACGGCGAGTCGTTGCCCGACCACGCCGTACTCGTCAGTGGCGACCGGATCGAGGCCGTCGGCCCACTGGCCGAGCTGAGTTCGGCGTACGCCAACGCCCGGGTTCGCCGCTGGCCCGGCGCTCTGGGGCCGGGTCTGCTGCACGACGGTCCGCTGCCGGCCGCGCCGACCCCGCGCGAGCGGGTGCACGCGCTGCTGCGTACCGGGGTGACGGCGGTGCTGGCGGAACACCTGGCCGACCCCGCCCTGCGGGCCGCCGCCGAGCGCAGCGACCTGCTGGTGCTGGCCACCGCCGTGGCGCCGACGCTGCGGTCGGCCGGGCGGGCCGACCTCGCGGTGCACGGCGTCGACGGGGCCTGTCTGGTGACAGTGGTCGCTGGTCGGATCGCCCACCGCCGCGCCTGAACGGCGTACCTTGGGGATCATGTCTGTGCCGAACGATCCCGATCCCCGCCTCCAGTCGTACGCGGACCCGCAGCGGCTGGTCACCACCGAGTGGCTGGCCGCGCATCTGGGCGACGAGGGCCTCGTCGTCGTCGAGTCCGACGAGGACGTGCTGCTCTACGAATCCGGTCACATTCCCGGTGCGGTCAAGGTCGACTGGCACCTGGAGCTGAACGATCAGGTGACCCGCGACTACCTGGACGCCAAGAGTTTCGCCGAGATGTGTGCCGCGAAGGGCATCGGCCGGGGCGACACCGTCGTCTTCTACGGCGACAACTTCAACTGGTGGGCCACGTACGCCCTCTGGGTGTTCTCGCTCTTCGGCCACGCCGACGTGCGGATGCTCGACGGCGGCCGGCAGAAGTGGATCGCCGAGGGACGCGAGGTGACCCGCGACAAGCCGGCCCGCCCGCGCGCCGACTACCCGGTGCCGCTGCGCGACGACGCGCCGCTGCGGGCCTTCCGCGAACAGGTCATGGCGCACGTCGCCTCCGGCCGGCCGCTCGTCGACGTCCGGTCGCCGGGTGAGTACACGGGCGAGATGCTGCACATGCCGGACTACCCGCAGGAGGGTGCGCTGCGCGGCGGACACATCCCGGGCGCGGTCAGCAAGCCGTGGAAGTCCGCCGCCAACGAGGACGGCACCTTCAAGTCGGCCGACGAGCTGAAGGCGATCTACGCCGACCAGCTCGGGCTGAGCCCGGACGACGACGTGATCGCGTACTGCCGCATCGGCGAGCGGTCCAGCCACACCTGGTTCGTGCTGCGGCACCTGTTGGGCTACCCGCAGGTGCGCAACTATGACGGCTCGTGGACCGAGTGGGGCAACCTGGTCCGGGCACCCGTCGTCAAGGGCGACCAGCCCGGCGGCCTGGCCGTCTGACCGGTCATCGTGTGATCGACTCGGGTTTCCTGATGTCGGGGTGTCCCGCTCGCTCGGACACCGCGATGTCAATGAACCCGAGTCGATCACGTCGGGACCACGCGACAGTTGTCAGCTGGCGAGTGCGAACACGCCGCGCAGGTCGCGGACGATGCCGGTGATCTCGCCGGTCTCCGGGTGCCAGCGCGCCAGGGCGGCCGGTTCCAGTCGGAGCAGGATCGCGCCCCTGCTGTCCCAACCCAGCACCTCGCAGCAGCCCTTGCCGCGTTCCCGGCCCAGGTCGAGCAGGTGGAGCACGGCGCCGGTCCGCGCGTCCAGCACCGCCGCCGCCTCGGCACCGTCGATCTCGCTGTTGATGATCCAGGCTGCCCGCGCCAGGCGCTCGCCGTGCAGCCAGCCCCGGCCGTAGAACTCGTTGACCTGGTACGGCGAGGGCAGCGCCGAGGCGTTGACCGGCTGTTCGGAGCGGAGTTCGCCCTCCCGTGCGGTCCGGCTGCGTAGTGTCAGGCCGGTCCGCTCGCCGTACACGTCGATCAACGGGGCCTCCCCGCCGGCGGCCGGGTCGGGTGTGATCAATTCCCAGGTCGACACGTCGATCGTGCTGGCCGCCCCGGTGACCACGTCCACCGCGTACGTCCGGTCGTCGCCTCCGACCAGCACCCGGTCGTGCGCCCACACCACCAACTCCAGGTAGCCGTCGAGCGGTATCCGGCGGACGGCCGCCGTGGTGAGGTCGATCAGGATCAGCTCTTTGGTCTGCGCGAACGCTGCCGTCCGGCCGTCCGGCGACAGCATTCCCGGCTTCAGCGCGGGCGCCTCGTTGCCGCTCGCGTCCCGGGTCGGTGCCAGCGTCACCACGTCGAGGCTGCGTGTCACGCCGTCGTTGCCGAGCACCCGGACCGGGCCGTTCGCGTGGTACTCCTCGTCCAGCGGCTGGAACAGTGCCAGTGCCCGCTGGACCGGTCGCTCGGAGAGCGGCACTGTCGCCGGGTCGCCGAGCTTGGCCAACGGATCGGGCGGGAAGGTCAGCTCGGCGGGTGGTCGCTGCACCGGCCCCGCGTGGGAGGGGCCGACGGTCGGGGTGACAGTGGGGCCGACCGGAGGGACCGGCGCCGGGTCGGTGGGTGGTCGCAGCGCCGCCACCATGCCACCACCGACCAGCACCACGGCCAGGGCGACCACTCCGACGGCCCGCCGGGTCCGCCGGGTACGCCGAGCCCGCTCCCATCCGGCGGCGGCCGGCTGGCTGGGGAGCACGTCCTCGACGCTGACGGTCAGCAGTCGGCGCAGTTCCTGCTCGTTCACGGGTTCACCTCCAGACCGCTGGCCAGATCGGCCGAGCCTCGGCTCGGCCGGGCATCGCGGGCGAGGTCCGGGGCGACCTCGCGGAGTCGGCGCAGCGCCGCATGGCACTGGCTCTTCACGGTGCCGACTGTCACCCCGAGCGCCTCGGCGGTGGCGACCTCGGTCAGGTCCTCGTAGTAGCGCAACACCAGCACGGCCCGTTGCCGCGGTGGCAGCAGGCCCAGCGCGTCGTGCATCGTCAGCCGTAACGCGCCGTCACGGTCGTGGGCCACCTGGTCCGGCGGCGCGGCGCTGAGCCATTCCCGCCGTCGGCGACGCCACCACGACACCGAGTCCCGGTAGAGGATGGCGCGCACGTACGCGGACGGGTCGCCGTTGCGGACCGAGGACCAGCGCAGCGCCAGCTTCAGCAGCGCGTCCTGGAGGAGGTCTTCGGCCTGATGCTGGTTGCCGCAGATCAGGTAGGCCGCGCGGAGCAGCCGGTGCTGGTGGTTCTCCACGAAGGCGAGGTAGCCGTCGCGTCCGTCGTCAGTCGTCGGCGCCATCCGCCCCCCTCCCGGCCGTCGCGCAGTACGCGTCATCTGGCAGACGCACGGGAGGTGGGAAAAGGTTGGGTCAGCCCGGTGGCGTTCCGGTCAGATAGCGCTGGAGGGTCGGCGCGATCCAGGCGACCAGCTCATCCGGCGTGGTGTCCACAATGGGGGACAGGCGGACGATGTATCGGGTGAAGGCGAGGCCGAGGATCTGGCTGGCGACCAGGCCGGCCCGTCGGGCGGTCAGCGCCGGGTCGCTGCCGAACGTGGCGACGGCGGTGGTGAGTTGGTCGGCGAAGATGCCGCGCATGCGTTCGGCGGCGCCGGGGTTGGTGCTGGCGGCTCGCAGCAGCGCCACCAGAGTCTCGTCGCCCTCCCAGCGGGCGAGGAAGTGTCGGACCAGCACCTCACCGAGGTGGGCGGGCGGCACCGAGGTCAGGTCGGGCAGGCGTAGGTCGAACTCGGCCGCCGCCGCGAAGAGCCCTTCCTTGCTGCGGTAGTAGCGCATCACCATCGACGGGTCGATCTGGGCGTCGGCGGCGATGGCCCGGATCGTGGCGCGTTCGTAGCCGTCCGCCGCGAACCGTTCCCGGGCCGCTCGCAGGATCGCCGCCCGGGTGGCGTCGGAGCGGCGGGAGCGCGTCGGGCTGGTCATGCCAACGACCGTATGCCAACACCTGTTGACACGCAATTGGGAGGGCCCTAGCGTTGCCAACAAGTGTTTGCCAACAGGTGTTGGCCCAGTCGATCTGGAGGTGGCCATGCTGCCCACGAGCACCGACGTCCTGGTGGTGGGCGCCGGCCCCACCGGTCTCGCCACCGCGTTGACGCTGGCCCGGCGCGGGGTCGAGGTGACAGTGCTGGACCGGTTGACCGCACCGCCGAAGACCTCCCGAGCGGCCGTCGTGCACGCGTACACACTTGAGGTGCTGGACCGGATCGACGCCGCGGCGCCGCTGATCGCCCAGGCGGTGCGGACGCCGCGCTTCACAGTGCGCGACCGGGACCGGGTGCTGCTGTCGGTGCCGTTCCACGAGTTGCCGTCCCGCTTCCCCTACGCGCTGCTGGTCTCCCAGGCGGTCACCGAGTCCGTGCTCACCGAGAAGCTGGCTGAACGTGGCGTCCAGGTACGACGGCCGTGCCAGCTCACCGGGCTGAGCCGCGCCGGTGACGGCATGCTCGCGCAGGTCGACGGTGAGGCGCTGCGGGCCCGGTTCGTGGTTGGTGCGGACGGCCTGCACAGCACCGTCCGACAGTTGGCCGGCATCGGCTTCACCGGCAGCAGCGACGAGGAGTCCTTCGTGCTCGCCGACGTGCGGGTGCGCAGCGTGCTGCCGCGCGACGAAGCCGCGCTCTTCCTCGCCCGCCCCGGGCCGCTGGTCTGGGCACCACTGCCCGGCGGGGTGGTCCGGCTGGTCGCCGCCGTGGCCAGCGCACCGGCCGAACCGGATGCGGCCTACCTTCAGGCGTTGCTCGACGAGCGCGGCCCGGCGCGACGACCCGACCGGGTGACCGAGGTGCTCTGGGGCTCCCGGTTCCGGGTGCACCACCGGATCGCCGACACCTTCCGAGCCGGGCCGGTCCTGCTGGCCGGCGACGCCGGGCACGTGCACAGCCCGGCCGGTGGGCAGGGCATGAACCTCGGCATCTGCGACGCTGTCACGCTCGGCACCGCGGTGGCGGACGTGCTCGACGGTGGCCCGGAGACGCTGCTCGACGACTACACCGCCCGGCAGCGGCCGATGGCCGAGGACGTGCTGAGCTTCGCCGCCGCACTGACCAGGATGGCCGGTGTCTCCCCGGCTCGTCGGCCCGCCCGCGACGCGCTGCTCCGGCTGCTCGGTGCCGTTCCACCCGCCCGCCGACGCATCGCGCTGCGCCTGTCCGGGCTGTCGCACCGGGAGCGGACGCCGGGCTAGCCCGCGCGGCCCAACACAGCGGGCGCGGCCGGCCGCAGCGTCCGCCACGCGGCGACGGTGACCAGCGCGAACGTCGCCGCCGCCCCGCCCGCCACCGGCGCCGTGCCGTACGCCGCGGCGGCCAACCCGGCGAGCGCCGCCCCGAGCGGCGCGCTGAGCAGACCGACCATCCGCTGGGCCGCACCGGCCCGGCCCAGCAACTCGCTCGGCACGTTCCGCTGCCCGTACGACGCCCACAGGCTGTTCCACACCACAGTGCCGGCGGCGAAGACGGCGAGCGCGATCCCGCCGGACACCGGATGCCGAGCCAGCGCGAAACCGGTCAGCGCCACGGTCTCCACGGCCAGCACCGCACGCAGCGCCGGCACCGTGCCGAACCGGGCGGCGAGCCGCCCCGCACCGAGCGCCCCCGCCACGCCCCCGACGATGGCGGCGGCGGCGAACAGCCCGTAGCCGGCCGGCGGCACCCGCAGCACGTCCAGCGCGTAGAGCACCAGCACCGCCATGATTCCGCTGATCGCCAGGTTGCTCGCGGCGGTGAGCAGCGTGACCCGCCACAGGGTCCGGTGCGCCCGCAGCCAACGCAGCCCCTCGACGATCTCGCTCCACACCGAGCCGCGCCGCCCTGTCGTCCCCGGGGTGCCGGCGGGAGGCGGACCGAGGGCCAGCACGAGCAGGGCGGCCGCCGCGAAGGTGACGGCGTCGAGAGCGAACGGGAGGGCCGGGGCGACGGCGAACAGGACACCGGCGGCGGGCGCTCCGAGGAAGCCACCTGCCACGGCCGACCCCGCCTGGAGCCGGCCGTTCGCCCGGGGCAGCGCGTCCGGCGGAACCAACGCCGGGAGCAGCGCGAACGAGGCGGAGTCGAAGAGAGTGCCCAACGTGGCGAGCAGAAACGCCGCCACCAGCAGCACCAGGACGCTGACCCGGTCGAGCGCGACCACGACTGCCAGCGCCGCCACCACTGCCGCGCGTACCCCGTCGACGAGGGCCATCGTCCGACGGCGGTCCCAGCGGTCCGCGTACACGCCGCCGAGCAGGCCGAACAGCAGCGGCGGCAACTGCCCGGCCACAGTGACCGCCGCGATGACCCGCGGATCACGGGTCGCGGTCGCGGCCAGCAGGGCCAGTGCCGGGGTTCGCAGCGCGTCCCCGAACCGGGACGAGACGGCCGCGGACCACAGGAGCCGGAAGTCCCGGCCCAGAGCGGAGGAAGTCATGCCGGCGACCGTGCCGGTTCGACCGGGTCGAGGGTCAAGCCGCCGGGCAGAAGGGGACCGCGCCTGTCGGTGATCATGGGTACGGTGGGCGCCGGCACCGGGACCGGGGAGACAACAGGCGTGGACCACACTTTCCAGGTCGACCTACGTGGCGTGGTTGACCTGCTCAGTCATCACCTCTACGGCAGCCCGCGGGTCTACGTCCGCGAGCTGCTCCAGAACGCGGTGGACGCGATCACCGCCCGACGCGGGACCGAGCCGGACGCGCCGGCGCTGGTACGCATCGAACCCCCGGACAGCACCGGCGACGGCACGCTACGGGTGCACGACACCGGCATCGGCCTGACCGAGGCGCAGGTGCACGAGCTGCTGGCCACCATCGGCCGCAGCTCGAAGCGCGACGAGCTGGGCTTCTCCCGGCACGAGTTCCTCGGCCAGTTCGGCATCGGTCTGCTCTCCTGCTTTCTGGTGGCCGACGAGATCCAGGTGTTCACCCGGCACGGCGACAACCCCACCGTTCGCTGGACCGGGTACGCCGACGGCCGCTACGCGGTGACGGTGGCCCCGCCGGAGGCGGCCCGCGCCGAGCCGGGCACCACTGTCACGCTGGTGCCCCGCCGCGACGCGGACCAGTGGTTCACCACCGCGACAGTCACCGACCTGGCCCGGCTCTTCGGCGCGCTGCTGCCGGTCACCGTCCGCGTCGGCGACGTCGTCACCACCACCGGGGAACCGCCCTGGCCGACCACGCCGGGAGCGCCACTGGACCGCGCGGCGCTGATCCGCTACGCCCGGGAGACACTCGGCGTGGACCCGTTCGACGTCCTGCCGCTGGCCGTGCCGGAGGCCGGGCTGACCGGTGTCGCCGTCATCCTGCCGACCCCGGTGAACCCGGCGGCCCGGGCCGGGCACCGCGTCTACCTCAAGCGGATGCTGCTCACCGAGAACGCCGACGGGCTGCTGCCGGAGTGGGCGTTCTTCGCGCACTGCGTGGTGGACGCGACCGAACTGCGCCCGACCGCCAGCCGGGAGGCCCTCTACGAGGACACCCTGCTGACGGCGACCCGGGAGGCGCTCGGCGACCAGGTGCGCGGCTGGCTGGTCCGACTGGCCCGGCACGACCCGCACCGGTTGGCCGAGTTCCTCCAGGTGCACCACCTCGGCGTGAAGGCCCTGGCGCTGCACGACGACGAGATGCTCCGGCTGGTCGACAGGTGGTGGCCGATGGACACCAACGTCGGCACGCTGACTCTCGCCGAGTTCCGGGAGCGCTACGGCGTGGTCCGCTACGCGGCCAGCCTGGACGAGTTCCGTCAGCTCGCCGCCGTCGCCGCCGCGCAGGACCTGGCGGTGGTCAACGCCGGCTACACGTACGACACCGAGCTGATCGAGCGGCTGCCGGTGGTGGACCGCTCGGTGCTCATCGAGCGGCTGGAGCCGAGCGACCTCACCACCCGGTTCGACGCGCTCGACCCGCAGGTGGAGTTGGCGCTGCGACAGTTCCTCGCGGCGGCGCAGCGGGCCGTCGAGCGTTCCGGCTGCGAGGTGGTCATTCGGGCGTACGACCCGGTCTCGCTGCCCGCGCTCTACCTGGTCAGCCGGTCGGCGGCGTTCAACGACCAGCTCGCGGCCAGCCGGGACCGGGCCGACGAGCTGTGGGGTGGAGTGCTCGACGCGCTCGCCGCCACCGCCCCGCCGGACCGTCCACAGCTGGTGCTGAACCACCGCAACCCGCTGGTACGACGGGTGACCATGCTGAGCGATCCGGAGCTGGTCGGTCTGGCCATCGAGGCGCTGTACGGGCAGGCGCTGCTGCTCGGCCACCATCCGATCCGCGCTGCCGACGCCGCGCTGCTGAACGATTCCTTCCTCGGCCTGCTCGGCCGGGCTGTTCCGGGACGGGAGTGAGCATGAGCGACGAGGATCTGTGGCGGGTGCTGCGCGGCATCTCCGACATGCCGTACGGGGCGGGGCAGATCGCCGCCCTGGAGCAGTTGCTGCGCCGGGTGGACGCCGCCGACGACAGGCACCTCGCATTCGTCACCCGGATGCAGGCCACCACCGGCTACATCTACGGTGGCGAGCCGGCCAAGTCCTTCGTGACCTTCTCCTGGTGCCTGTCCGAGTTCGACAGTGACCCCCAGCCGTACCACCAGCGTCACCTGCACAACCTGCTCTGGCACTTCAAGTACATGATCAACGGGTTGCTGAACTTCCCAGAGGTGCCGCTCGACCGCACGTACGCCGTGCTGGACGACATGGAACGTCGTTACCGGGCCGGCGGGCACAGCCTGCAGGCGGTGCACAAGCACCGGTTCCGGGTCGCCGACCACGTGGGCGACGTCGAGGCCGCAGCGCACTGGTACCGGCTCTGGCAGACCACCCCGCGCGACGGACTGTCCGACTGCGCCGGGTGTGACCCCACGAGCCAGGTGGGCTACCTCGCCGACACCGGGCGGGACGTGGAGGCGGTGGAGCTGGCCGAGCCGGTGCTCGCCGGCCGGCTCAACTGCAACGAGCAGCCGCAGTCGATCCTCACCGCGTTGCTCCTGCCGTACCTGCGGACCGGGCGGGCCGAGGAGGCGCGGGACGCGCACCGGGAGGCATACCGCCGGCTGCGCGGCAACCTCGCCAACCTGTGGGACATCGCGGACCACGTCGAGTTCTGCACGCTTACCGGCAATGAGGCGCGGGCGATCGAGCTGGTCGAGCGGCACCTGGACTGGCTGGACCGGCCGCCGTCGCCGGCCGCCGCCATGCACTTCGCGGCGGCGGCCGCCGCCGCGCTGCGTCAGGCCGGTTCGTCTGCCGTGTACCGCCGGGCCGCCGAGGGTCGGCCGGCCGCTGCGGTGTCGGCGGCGTCGTTGGCGGACGAGCTGGCCGAGACCGCTGCCGGTCTGGCCGCCCGGTTCGACGCCCGTAACGGCACGAGCCACCAGTCGGAGTGGATCGCCAGGCGGCTGGCCGTGCAGGCGAGCGGGGAGCATGTGCCGCTGTCGGCGAGCGTCCGCCGTCGCCCGGCCCAACCGGTCGGGGACGAGCCGGCCGCCAGGCCGGGCACGCCGGCGTCGTCCGCTGGGCGCGTGCGGCTCCCCGCCAAGGGTGAACGACCCGCCGCGACAGTGCCCGCCGACGCCGGCCCGGACGATCTGCTGGACCTCGCGGAGCAGAGCTGGGGCCGGCACGACCGGGGCACCTTCCGGGCGGCGCTTGTTGCCTTCGACGACCGGTTCGGCACCGCCGAGCTGCCTGCCCGCACGTCCGCGCACCGGCTGGCGTTGCGCGCGTCGGAGCGTGGCGACGAGGACGACATCGAGGGTGCGATCAAGCTGAATCGGGCGGCGTTGGAGCTGTACCGGGAGGCGGACGAAGAGGTGGCGGCCCAGACGGTCGCCGGGCGGCTCGGCGTGCTGTTGACCCGGTCCGACGAGGAGACCGAGGAGGGTCTGCTGCTGGTCCGGGAGGCGGCCGAGGCCCTGGACCGGCTCGGCGACGCCCAGCAGCGGGCAGCCGGACACGACCGGGTGGCGTTGGCGCTGCTGCACCGCGAGCGTTGGGCGGACGCCCTCGCCGCGCTCGACCGGGTACCGGCCGATGCGGGCGGCGATCGGCACCTGGCGGCCCGGATCGCCCTGCACCGGGGGCACCTGCTGGAGCAGACCGACCGCGTCGACGAGGCTCGCGCCGCCGTCGACGAGGCACGCCGGATCGGCCGGGAGTTGGGTGTCGGCGAGGTGGTCACGGGTGCCTGCCTGGCGTACGCGCGGCTGGTCGACGACCCGGCGGATGCCGTGGCCGCCTGCGACGAGGCGGTGCAGGCGGCACCGGCGGACGCGGAGCTGCCCGTCCGGGTCGCCCGCGCCCGGGCGTTGCTGGCGGCCGGCCGGGTCCCGGACGCGGTCGACGACTTCGTCGAGGCGGTGACGTTGTGCGTGGAGCGGGGCGCCGAGGGGGACGCGTTCCTGCGGTGGGAGCTGGCGAACGCGTACCGGATGGTGGGCCGGCTCGCCGAGGCCGCAGAGGTCGCCGAGGAGGCAGTGCTCGGTCTGGATCGGCTGGGCGCCCAGGCGGAGGCGGACCGCTGCCGGCACCTGCTGGCCGGCGTCTACGCCGGACTTGGTGAGATCGACCCCGCGTTGGCGCTGTTGGAGCAGTTGGCCAGCAATCTGGACGGACCGGACAACCTTCCGCACCGGGCGCAGGTGCTGGAGGAGGCCGGCGGGATCCTCTACGACGCGGACCGGGACGCGGCGGCGGGCGAGCGGTTCGCCGCCGCGGCCGAGGCGTACCGGCTCGGCGACCTGCCGCTGGACGAGCTGCGTGCTCGCCGGCGGGAGACGTACGCCTGGTTCTGGGCCGACGACCGGGACGCGTCCTTGCGCGCTGTCGAGGTGGTGGACGGGTTGGCGGCGAAGCTGGCCGAGCAGGCCGATCCGCCGGTGCTGTACGAGCTGGCGATGGCGGCCGAGGCCGGAGCGCGGGTGCTCACCGGCGAGGAGCGACTGGACGAGGCGCTGGGCCGGCTCACCGGGGTGCCGGACCGGTTGCGGTCGATCGAGGCGTTCGGCGAGGCCGCCCAGGTGGAGACCCTGATCGGTGAGTTGCTGTTGCGCCTGGATCGGCCGGTCGAGGCGGAGCCGCTGCTGCGCCGCGTGCTCGGCGGGTTGCCGGCCGCCTCGCGGCAGGTCCGCCAGACGGCCTGGCTGCTGGCCCGGGTGCTCGATCTGCTCGATCGACCCGGCGAAGCCGCCGCGTTGCGCGCGGAGCACGACCTGGACGAGGACGACTGACCTCGCCGGCCGCCCCTGGCCAGTTCAGGGGCGGCCCGGCCCGGGGCGGACGGAAGTAACCGGCAACCATCGCGGGCTCCTCGCGGTCTAGGCTTGCCCGGTGACGGTGGAGCAGCAGGCACGGGGTGCGGCGGGTGCGGGCCGGCGCAGGTCCCGCAAGGACGAGATCCTGGAGATCGCGGTAGGTCTGTTCGCGGCGCGCGGCTATCACGGCGTGTCGATGGACGACATCGGCGCCGCCGCCGGGGTCACCGGTCCGGCGCTCTACCACCACTTCGCAGGCAAGGAAGCCATGCTGGCCGCCGCGCTGATTCCGGTCAGTGAGGGGTTGCTGGCCGGGGGGCGGGAACGCGCCGTCGGGCGCTCGGACGACCCGCGCGGCGTGCTGGAGTCGCTGATCGACTTCCACGTCGAGTTCGCGCTGGCCAATCCGGCGGTGATCGCGTTGCACCTGCACGAGCTGGACCGCCTGCCCGAGGAGCCACGGCGCCGGATCCGTCGCCTGCAGCGGCTCTACGTCGAGGAGTGGGTGACAGTGCTCACCGCGCTGCACCCGGGGATGCCCGACGGTGAGGCGCGGGTTCTCGCGCACGCCGCGTTCGGCCTGATGAACTCGACGCCGTTCCTCGGTGGTGAGGTGGACCGGCGACGCCGCGCCGAGCTGCTGCGCGGCGCGACCCTGGCCGCGCTGCTCGCCTGAGCCGACTCGTCAGAACCGTGTCGGTCATGATTCCCTGACATCGTCCCACCATCCGGACGCCGGGAGGAAACATGATCGAGTCACTGCTGGTCGCCAATCGGGGCGAGATCGCCCGCCGGATCATCCGGACCGCCAAGCGGCTCGGCATCCGCGTGATCGCTGTGCACTCGGAGGCCGACGCCGACCTGCCATTCGTCGCGGAGGCGGACGAGGCGGTCCTCATCGGCCCACCGAACCCGGCGCTGAGCTACCGCAACACCGAGGCGATCCTCGCCGCCGCGAAGGCGACGGGTGCGCAGGCCATCCACCCCGGGTACGGCTTCCTGTCGGAGAACGCCGAGTTCGCCGGGACCGTCGAGGCGAGCGGTCTGATCTGGGTCGGACCCGACGCTGACGCGATCACCGCGATGGGCGACAAGATCAACGCCCGGAACCTGATGGCGGCGGCCGGTGTGCCGGTCGCACCGGGCACCACCGACCCGGCCGCCGACCTGGACGCTGCGCTGACGGCCGCTGCCGAGATCGGCTACCCGGTGATGGTCAAGGCCGCCGCCGGCGGTGGCGGCATGGGCATGGGCGTGGCGGTCGACGAGGCCGCGCTGGGCACCGAGTACGACAAGGTGCGCGCGTTCGCCGAGCGGATGTTCGGCGACGGTTCGGTGTTGATCGAGCGGTACTTTCCCCGGGTACGACACGTCGAGGTACAGATCCTCGGCCTGGCCGATGGCCGGGTGGTGGCGCTCGGCGAGCGGGAGTGCTCGGTGCAGCGGCGCAATCAGAAGCTGGTCGAGGAGTCCCCGTCGCCGGCGGTCTCGCCGGAGCTGCGGTCCCGGCTCCTGGCGGCGGCGGTGCGGGCCGGCGAGGCGGTCGGCTACCGCAACGCGGGCACCGTCGAGTGCCTGCTCGACCCGGCCACCGGCGAGTTCTTCTTCCTGGAGATGAACACCCGGTTGCAGGTGGAGCACCCGGTGACCGAGTACGTCTACGGCATCGACCTGGTCGAGGAGCAGTTGCGGGTGGCCTCCGGGTTGACGCCGACGTTCGACCCGGACGCGTTGACCCCGAGTGGGCACGCCATCGAGATGCGGATCAACGCGGAGGACCCGAAGCGTTTCCTGCCGGGTCCGGGTGTGATCAGGACGTGGGTCGAGCCGACCGGTGAGGGTGTCCGGGTGGACTCCGGCTACACCGGGGGCAACACTGTCACCCCGTTCTACGACAGCCTGCTGGCCAAGCTGATCGTCAGCGGCGCGACCCGCGACGAGGCGCTCGACCGCGCGAAGGCGGCCGTCGCGGCGTTCCAGATCGAGGGCCCGAAGAACAACGTTCCCTTCTTCGCCGAGCTGCTCACCAACGACGAGTTCCTCTCCGGCGGCTACGACACCGGCATCGTCTCCCGCATGCGCTGACCACCCCGGTGCCCACCCCCGGTGATCAAGAGGTTTGCGTCAGGATCTGCGCCGCGAATGACGCAAACCTCTTGATCAACAGCGGGGTGGCATGCTGGGAGGACCCCCAAGCACTGCTTTCGTCACAGTGAGGTGACCCCTTATGGCGGACCTGCCGAGTTTCGTCTCGATCCGTGAGGTCGGGCCGCGGGACGGGCTGCAGAACGAGGACCCGATCCCGACCGACGCCAAGGTGCGGCTGCTCGACGGCCTCTCCAGCACCGGCGTACGCCGCATCGAAGCGGTGTCGTTCGTGCACCCCAGGGCGATTCCGCAGATGGCCGACGCCGACGAGGTGTGGCAGCGGGCGATGAAGGTCGACGGGGTGCGGTACTCCGCGCTGGTGCCGAACACCCGGGGCGCCCAGCGGGCCCTCGCCGCCGGGTTCACCGAGATCGAGGTTGTGGTCTCGGCCAGCGACACGCACAACCGGCGCAACGTCAACCGGTCCACCGACGAGTCGCTGGACGACATCGCCGAGCTGATCGACCTGCTGCACGGCGCGTCGGCGCGGGTCGAGGTGATCGTGGCGACCAGCTTCGGCTGCCCGTACGAGGGGGACGTCGACCCGCGGCGGGTGGCCGGGATCGTGGACCGGGTGGTCCGCGACGGCGCGGACCGGGTCGCATTCGGCGACACCACAGGCATGGGCACCCCACGTCGGGTCCGCGAGCTAGTGAGCGCGGTACGCGACAGCAACGCACACGTGCCGGTGCTGCTGCACTTCCACAACACCAGGGGTACGGCGCTGGCCAACCTGCTGACAGCGCTGGAGCTGGGGGTGACCGAATTCGACGCCAGCGTCGGTGGCCTCGGTGGCTGCCCGTACGCGCCGGGGGCGAGCGGCAACCTGGCCACCGAGGAGGCGGTGCACATGCTGCACGACATGGGCATCGACACCGGCATCGACCTGCCGGCGCTCATCGAGGTGGCGGAGTTGGCCGAGGAGTTGCTCGGCAAGAAGCTGCCGTCGGGTGTGCTGCGGGCCGGTCCGCGTACCCGGCTGACGCCGATGCCGAGCTGAGGACGCGACGAAGGGGCCGGCGCACGCGCCGGCCCCTTCCAGCTACCAGGTCGATCAGCTCACCGGGGTGAGCACGCCCGGCCAGCTGTCGCGGAAGATGTCCGCGCTGCGGTCGGTGGCGCTGAACGTGCCGGCGAAGAGGTTGCTCACCCGGCTCGCCTCGGCGCTGCTCGGGTAGGCGTTGGTGCAGCTGGTGCCGGCGCTGCCGCCGGACATCAGCAGCGCGCAGTTTCCGTTGTAGTTGTCCGGCAGGCCGAGGATGTGCCCGATCTCGTGGGTCATGATCCGCAGCACGCTGTACTGGGCGGCCTGCTGGGTGTCGATGTAGACCCGGCCGTTGCCGAGGCTGGTCCGCTGGGCGTACGAGCCGCCGCCGGTGATCCGGTAGATGCGCAGGTTGGAGCCGCAGTTGGCGGTGAGCGTCAGGTTGACTGTGGCGTTGTTCCAGATCGAGGCGGCCTGGTTGGCGACGCTGGCGTAGCTTCCCGCCTGGCTGGTGTTGTAGCAGATGGTCATGGCGGCGGACGCGGGCGACGGGTTGGCGACCGTGATGCCGAGGGTGGCGAGTGTCGTCGCGAGCAACGCGACGGCGAGCCGGTTGAGTCGTGAGGTCATCGCTGACTCCGATCTGAGAGGGGTGTCAGGAGCCTAGCCATAGACATCTGTAAATATCAATGTCTACTTTGCCGACTCCTGGTCACCGCCCACCCCGATCAGCGCCTGACGCAGAGCCGCTACTGCGACCACCAGGTCGGCTGACGGGACCAGCGGTGCCGGCGCAGTGTCGCCAGCACCTCCGGCTCCAGGGGTTTCCCGTCGCTCACCGCGATGTTGCTCTCGACGTGCGCGATCCGTCGCATCCCGGGAATGGTGGTGCAGACCCTGGGGTCCGCCAGGATGAAGCGCAGCGCCGCCTCCGGCATCGGCATCCCGGGCGGCAGGTCCTCGCTCAGCGACTGGGCCCGGGTGACGCTCTCGGCCAGGTTCTCCGGCACGAAGTACGAGTTGCGCCAGTCCCCCTCCGGCCACGTCGACTCCACCGTCAACGTGCCGGTCAGGGTGCCCTCGTCGAACGGAACCCGGGCGATGACCGCGACGTCCTGCGCCGTGGCCGCCGGAAACAACTCGTCCTCGGGATCCTGGTCGAAGATGTTGTAGATGACCTGGACGGCATCGATCAGCCCGGTCTCGATCGCCCGTACGCCGTTCCACGCCTCCCAACGGTTGACCGAGATGCCGATCCCGCCGATCAGGCCGGCGTCGCGCAACCGGGTGAGCGTGTCCCGCCAGCGCGGGTCGTCCGTCCAGGAATCCTCCCAGACGTGCAGTTGCAGCAGGTCGATCGACTCCAGCCCGAGATTGTCCAGGCTCTTGTGCACGTACTCCTCGATGTGTTCCGGAGGGAAGACGTCATCGAGGGTGGAGTCCCGGGTCGATGGCCACCGCATGTCCTTCGGCGGCACCTTCGTGGCCACGTACAGCCGGGTGCCGGGGTTGGCCCGCACCAGGTCGCCGAGCACCTGCTCGCTGTGCCCGCGCCCGTACACCCAGGCCGTGTCGAAGAAGTTGCAGCCCAGGTCTACGGCGCGCTGGAGGGCGGCGAACTTCTCGTCGTCCTCGACGCCGGTCCAACCGTGGAGGCCGCCGCCGACCCCCCACATGCCGTACGAGATCTCACTGACCTGCCAGCCCAACCGACCGAACCTGCGATAGTGCATGGTCACCTTCCTGCTGCGAGGGGATGGTGGGGACGGGTCCGCCCCAGGTCCGCACCGCCTGCCGGTAGTCCGAGCCGTCGATCGCGAAGGCGCGCGTCAACTCGTCGGGGATGCCCACCGGAGGCCGGACCAGGCCCGCCGTCCACCTCGGCTCGGCACCCCGGGCGCGCTTGGCGCCGTAGGTGCCCGAACCGAGGTGCACCAGGGGCAGCCCGCGCTCAGCCGCCAGACCGCGCGGGCGGTACATGGTCAGGTTGAAGTACGAGTACGCCGCCGCCAACTGGTCGAAGCCGGCCGCGCGGACGTACACCCCGTCAGGCCACAGGTAGTTGAGGCTGAACCCGACCACGTCGTCGCCGGCGAACTCCAGGAGCACCAGGCTGTACGCGTCCAGCGCCGGCACCTGGGACGCGAAGTAGCTGTGCATGTCGGCGTCGGTGTCCGGGCCGCCGTACTTGCGCTGGGTCGCGCCGAGCAGTGGCGCGATCACGTCCACGCATTCGGAGAGCCGGACCGTCTCCACCCGGTCCACTGCGTCGTCGTACCGTCGGCGTTCGCGTCGCCACTCCCGGCGGTCCGCCGCCTCGGCGGCCCGGTCGGAGACCTCGCCGCCCGGCGCGGGCAACACCGCCTCGGCCGACAGCATCGCCGCCACCGGACCGCGGCCGGCCGGGCCGACCGCCCGATGCCAGGCCGCCTGGTACGCGGCCAGGTGCTCCGCAGGGGTGTAGAGCAACGCGACACTGGCCGCCCCGAGCCGCCCGGCGAGTGCCTCCACCTCGGCGAAGAGCGCGGTCAGCACGGCGTCCCGCCGGTCGCCGGTCAACTCCCTGGAGATGGCGACAGCGCCGTGGTAGCCGGCCCGCGAACCCACCAGCAACGCGGGCAGGAACACCGCGTGCTCCTCGGCCGACAGCGGCCGGTCCAGATTCTCCTCAGCGATGTGACCCGGGCTGTACGCCAGGTTCATCGACGGAACGCCCGCGCCGGCCCAGAGATAGGTAGCCACCGCCGCCACCGTGGCACCCGTGGCGTCCCGGGCCACCAGATAGGTGGTGACGAACGACGGGTCGGTCTCGGCCCAGGCCATCCACGGGTAACCGAGGTAGAACCCCTCACCCTCGGCGAGGCCGTTCCACACCTGCTCGCCGATCTCGCGGACCGACCGCAGGGCCGTGACCGACACGTCGTCCCTCATCAGCCGTCCTGGTCGCTACCGTCGTCGAGCAGTTCCAGCGCCACCAGGTCGTCGTACGTCTCCCGCCGACGGATCAACGACACCTGGTCGCCGTGCACCAGCACCTCGGCGGGGCGCAACTGGCTGTTGTAGTTGCTGGTCATCGTCATGCCGTAGGCGCCAGCCGTGAAGATCGCGAAGTGGTCGCCGGCCTTCAGCGCCGGCAACGACCGACCCCGGGCCAGGTAGTCGCTCGACTCGCAGATCGGGCCCACCACGTCGTACGTCGTCAGACCCTCGACGCCGGACACGTCACGGGAACTGGGGACCGCCGCCGCGGGTGGCTGCACAGGCCACATGAAGTGGTAGCTGTCATACATAGCCGCGCGGGCGATGTGCGTCATGCCGGCGTCGATCACCGCGAGCTGTTGGTCACCGGCCTGCTTGAGATAGCGGACCGTGCTGAGCAGAATTCCGGCATTGGCGGCGATGGTGCGGCCCGGCTCGAATATGACCTGACCGCCCTGCCGGGTGAACCCGGTGAGCCGGTGCACGATCACCTCGGCGAAATCGTCCCAGCTCGGCGCGGTGCGGTCGATGTACTCGGCCGGAAAACCGCCACCCAGGTTGAGCGTCGTGATCCGGTGCCCGGCCGCCTCCATCCGGGCGACGAGAGCGAGCAGCCGATCCAGGGCGATGGCATAGACCTGCGGGTCGAAGATCGGGCTGCCCAGGTGGATGTGGAAGCCCTCGACCCGCAGCGCCTCGTCGGCGGCGGCACGCGCGAACAGCGCGCCGGCCCGATCGATGTCGACGCCGAACTTGCCGCCCCGGGTGCCGGTGGTCGTCCGGGCCGGGGTGCGCTGGTCAGGCGCGACATCGGGGTTGACCCGGATCGCCAGCCGAGGACGTGCGCCCTCCTCGCGGGCGATCCGGGACAGCAACTCGACCTCGGCCTCGGACTCGACGTTGATGCAGCGGATGTTGCGGCGGACCGCCTCCCGAAGCTCGGTCTCGGACTTGCCCACCCCGGCCAGCACCGTCCGCTCGGGGTCGATCCCCGCCACCATCGCCCGGTGCAGCTCGCCCCCGCTGACCGCGTCGATGCCGGCGCCCTCCCGGCCCAGCAGCCGGAGCAGGTGTACGTTACCCAGCGCTTTCGCTGAGAAGCAGACCAATGGGCTGACCGCGTCGAAGGCCTTGGCGAATCGGCGGTAGTGATCAATCAGGGTGCTCGCGGAGTAGACGTATGTTGGTGTGCCGTACCGCTCGGCAACCGAGGTCAGCGACACCCCTTCACACCAGAGGGAACCGTCGCGATAGGTGAACTCATCCATCAAATCCTCATTCGGGAGATCAGCGCTCAGGATATAGCCCACCCAACGAAGATCTACCCCTTATCTGTACTCGTACAGATCCTTCTGTTCGAGAGCACGAATCCGCTGGTAGTCCTCCTCCAGCCGGCTCGGATCATCCGCGATCAGGTAGAGATGGCCGGGCGAGGTGAACAGGTCGATGGTCCGGTGCACCGGGGTGCCGGGCAGCAGATCCAACGCCGACCCGCAGAAGACCGAGGGGATCTCGGCAAGTCGTTGCGCCGCGCCCTCGGCGACCGCGCCGTCGTAGGGCGCCACCAGGCAGACCACCATCAGGGCCCGCTGCCGCTGGTAGCCGGCGCCGATCCGCCGGGCGAAGCGGTCCGGGTCGGTGTACCGCTCGACGGTCAGCGACAACTGGCTCACCCCGGTGGCCCGCTCGGGCCCGGCCGGGGTGACGCCACCCTCCAGCCGCGCCCCGGACTCGATCAGGACCGGTCCCCGGTCGTCGACGAGCAGCTCGGTGTGCGCCGGGCCGGTACGCACGCCCAGCGCGTCCAGCACCCCCTCGACGAACGGGCGGAGCACGCCTTCGATCGCACCGGTCCCATCCAGCAGGACCTGCCTGTCGTACACCGGGCGGCCGTCGATGAAGAAGCGGTCGTCGCGCCAGATCTCGTGGATGTGGTGGCGGCCGTCGAGGCTCACGCTGTTGACGAAGTACTGCTGGCCGACCAGCTGCTCCTGCACCAGCAACGAGTCGTTCGGCTGGCCCATGGCGTTCGTCGCGCCGAGCAGCTTCGCCGTCGCCGCCCGCGCCTGGGCCTCGTCCGCGCAGAAGTACACCCCTTCCGAGCCGGCGCTGGCGGCCGGCTTGACCACCACCGGCAACACCCGGCTGGTGGCGAGCCAGTCGTCCAACTCCTCGACGCTGCCCACCCGCGCGCCGAGCGGCACCCGCAGACCCGCACGGGCGACCGCGTTCATCATCGCGGGCTTCTCCCGCCGGGGACGGTCCGCCGAGCGGACGTTGCCGGGCAGCCCCAGCAGTTCCGCGAGGTCGTCGGCGACGTTGACGCCCCACTCGCTGCCCGCGATCACCTCGACCGGACGCATCGGTGCGAGCAGTTCGGCGGCGGCGCCGAGGGCCTGCGGGGATTCGCCGCGCACTGTCAACACGGCAAGGAAGTCGTCGCGGCGCAGACCGGCGGCGTACCGCTCGTTGATGGTTCCGGTGAGGACCGCGACACAGCGCCGACCCTGCCGGTTGAAGGCGGGTGCCAGCAGCGCGCCGGTCGAGAACGGGTCGACGATCACGACGACCCCGCCCGCGGCCACCCCGACGCCCGGTGGAGCCACGACGGTCTCCGTGACGAAGGAGGCCCGGTACGGGCGCAGGTCGAGGCCGCGCGCCGGGCTGAGTACGTCGAGCCGCATCGGCAGCGGATCCGCCCAGGTGCCCGGTCGATCCGGTGGCTGGGCGTAGCAGAGGCTCAGCGCCGGCTCGCTGAGCCGTTCGGTGTTGAGGACCAGTTCCGCCTCGTCGCAGCCGTCGTCGTCGGGGTCGAGGTGGTGCAGCGGCACCGGCACGAACCCGAGTCGGCTCTTGAAGGTGAACAGCCCGGCCTGGGCGATGTGGCCGTACAGGGTGGGGTCGGTGCCGAGTGAGATCCAGGCGAACTCACGCCGGCGGGCCTCCTCGAACGCGGCCAGATAGAGCGCCCGACTGATCATCGCCTGGCGGACCTGCGGCCGCGCGGCGGAGAAGGCGATCCGCATGGCCGGGTCGGACGCGGCGACGCGGCAGACGACACCGGCGATCAACTCGTTGCCGGCGCGCGCCGCGACGAGGAAGAAGTCGGCGAGCCCGGTCTCTGTGGCGTCGACCCAGTGCGCCGTCGGCAGGCCGTGCGGCATGGCGGCGATCTGCGCGTCGTACACGGCCAGGAACTCGGCGAACAGCTCCGGGGTGACTCGGGCGTGCACCTCGATGGTGAGCCCCTGCGTGTCGACGTACCGCCGCACGTCCCTGAAGTTGCGGCGCTCCGCCTTGGAGAGCCCGGCGAGGAAGTCCTCCGCGCTGGGCGGGGTGGGTTGCCCCCAGGTCACCCACCGTGGCTTGATCCGGAAGCCGGCGGCCTGAAGACCCGTCCAGTGCTCCCGGGGTGGGTCGGTCACGACGACCACGTCCGCGTCGTCCGCCCACCGTCTGTCCAGTGCCTCCTGCGCCGTCACCATGCATCTGCGCAGGCCGTAGTAATCTTCCGCGCCGTTTCCGGACACGTGTCCCCCCGCTTTTTCCGATCCCCACCCCGGGCGTTCTTCGACCGCGCTGTCCCGTCACGCTCCGCTGTCGGCTGTGGCCAATGAATCGACGTTGCTCAGCGTAGCCCGCATCGACAAGACGGCCGCGAACGCGATCAGGGCGGCCGTCGGGGACAGCAGCCGCGCCTCGGTGGGGCCGAGCCAGCCCAGGACGGCGCCGGCCGCCAGCGTCCCGGCCGCGCTGCCCACCGCCATCATCGTGGCCGCCAGGGCGAACGACTCGTTGATCACCGTCTTGGGCACCAGGCTGCCGAGCAGGCCGAACTCCTCCGAGCTGAGCGCCGCCAGGGGGAGACCCGCGAGGAACAGGCACACCGCGAGCACCGGGACCGACGTGGCGAAGACCAGCGGGACCATGCACGCGAACGCCACCGCCAGCAGTACGAGGTAGCGGTTGACCGGCAGTCGGGTGTGGTGTCGCGCGCCGTAGACCAGCCCGCCGAGGACGCTGGCCGCCGGGGGCAGGGACAGCAGCGCCACGCCGGTCGCCGCGGCGTTCCCGTGCGCCGACACTGTCGCCGGCACTGTGACCTCGAGTACGGCGAACGCCGCGGCCGCCCCGCCGGCAGCCACCAGGATCGCCACCACGCCGGGAATGCGCCACGGCCTCCGCCCGCCCCGGGGATGGCTCTCTCCACCGTCGGTCCCGCCCGGCTCGGCGTCGTCGGCCTCCCTGCGCATCGTCGCCACGGCGGGTGCGGTGCCGTACAGGAGGGAGCCGACAACGAGCATTCCGCCGGCCAGCAGCGTCGTGGTGAGTGCACTGAAGACGCCTGTCAACAGGCCGGTCACTGCGGGGCCGATCACGAAGAAGACCTCGATCAACACCGCCTCCAACGCGTTGGCGGTGTTCAGTGCCGGCCCGGGCGGCAGGATCAACGCCCAGGCCGCGCGGACGGTCGAGCCCACCGGTGCCATGGTGAGCGCGACGGGCGCGACCGAGCCCACCAGCAACCAGGCCGGGCCGCTGCTCGCGACGACGAAGACGGCCAGTGCCACAGCGTGCAGCGCCGCCAGTGTCAGCAGCACCACCCGCAGACCGCGTCTGTCGATCAGCCGGCCGTGCAGCGGCCAGGCGACGGCCAACGCCGCCGAGAAGACGCCGAGGGCCGTCGCGCCGGCCGTGTAGGAACCGGTTTTGGCGCTGATGTGCAGGAATATCGCGAGCGGTTCGATGGCCACCGGTAGCCGGGCGAGCATCGCGGGCAACATCACCCGGGGAACGCCGGGCGTACGCCAGAGTGCGGCGTAACGCCCGACGGCCTCACCCAGCGACATCAGTCACCAGTTCAGACAACGGGGACGGACTCCTTCTGCGTGCGCGGCCGGTAGATGCCGTCGTACTGGTCGATCAGCGAGCCGTTCAACGCCTCGGTGAGCCGCAGGCGTTGCTCGAACAGCTGGTAGTAGGAGAGGTGGTTCGACGGCATCGGCGAGAGGTAGACGCTGATCACTTCCGGCGTCTTCTCGATGTCGAACGATAGTCGATCCGCCTTCTTCCGGAAGTCCGCGGTGCCGGGGAGCAGGGTCCGGTTGAAGACATTGAAGTAGTTTGTGGCCTCGGTGCTCGCCTCGTTGAGCCGGGCTTTCAGCTGCAGGCACCGGTCGAGGTACATGTCGATCATCGCCTGGTCGTCGTCGTCATGCCCGATCAGCATGTTGAAGGTCAGATAGCGGACGCCGAGATCCAGCATCGAGGTGACGATCTGCAACTGCTCCTGGAAGGGCCGCAGCTTGTTGAACTTCTTGGTGGGCTCGTCACCGAGGTACTCGAGCGGGATCTGCACCCGGTAGCAGCCGATCCAGCGGTCCCCGCTGGTGTCGTTCCAGAACAGGGTCTCCATCAACTCCCGGTCGACCTCACCCAGGTCGAGGAACTTGCCGAACTCCAGTCCGTTGGCGAACTCCCAGGAGAAGCCCATCTCGCGGGCCATCCGGAAGATCTCCAGAGTGTCCTCCCGGCCGCTGTCGTGCAGCAGCGTCCCCCGACCCGAGCGCTGGATCCGGGAGAGCGTGTTGTCCTCCTGGAACAGGATGTTCGAGATCCCCATCGACTTCAGGTACTCGAAGTGCCGCCGCACCACCTCCGGCTTCATGTAGCGGTAGTGCCCGCGCATCGGGGTCGCGCAGAACGAGCAGGTCCGATAGCAGCCGCGCGAGGTCTCGAAACAGGTGAACGGGGCCCGCACCGTCATCGGCGGTTGGCCCTCGCCGGTGTCGTCGTACACCGACAGGTCGTCGATCAGGTCGAGCGCCATCGGCGGCAGCTCGGCCAGGTTGAGTTGGGCGCCACCCATGATGACGAGCCCGTCGCCGACCCGTCGCGTCATCACCATCCCCTCGATGGGCTGGCCGGTCGCGCGGGCCTGGATCAGCTTGGCGAAGGTGAGCTCACCCTCAAGCTGGATGACCACGTCGAAGCCGTTGGCCAGATACCAGTCCGGTCGGGCGGTGACGTCCATCCCCCCACCGACGATCAGCGCGTTCGGGTTCACCTGCTTGAGGAACGTGGCGAACTCGGTCACCACCCGGGCGGAGTTGGTGAAGTTGTTGGAGATCCCGATGATGTCGGCGGCACGCGCCTCGTCCGCGTACGCCTCGAACGGGCCGCCGTAGCGGTGGCAGTCGATGGTGCGTGGCCCGTACTGGAACGAGGCGTAGTGCTCAGGTTCGCCATCGTCGACCTGGGTGTCGACGATCTTGAACTCCGCGTCAACCCCCCACTCGCGCAGGTAGGCGCGCGCGCCGGCCGCCAACGTGACGAGTGCGCTCTTGGGGTTGCGGACCCGCACCGGACTGATGGTGGTGTCCTCGTCGCGGAACGACTGCCCGGGGTACGGGGCGTACAACAGGGTGACACGCATGGCCCTAACCTCCTGGTCAGCCCGCGTAGATGCCGTCGTAGAGACGGTGCATCTCGCGATCGTTGAGCATGGTCGTCATCTCGAGACGCTTCTGGTAGATGTCCCAGTAGGTGAAGTGGTCGGTGTTGATCGCCGACAGGAAGATCCCGATGACCTCCGGGTTCTCGTCGATGTCGAACTGGAGCAGGGAGTGCAGGGTGGTCCAGTCCCGGGCACCCGGCAGCAACGACAGGTTGAACACGTTGAAGTACGGCTTGTACTTCCCCCGCCCGACGGCGGTCAGTTCCTCCTTCAACCGCAGGCAGTAGTCGGTGAACATGTCGATGCCCTCGCGGTCGTGCTCGGGATAGCCGATGAACAGGTCGTACGTCTGGTGGCCGACGCCGTGGTCGGTGAGCATCGTCGCCAGCACGTCCACCTGCTCGTCGAAGCCGAGCAGCTTGGGGAACCGGCGCTTCTTGACGTTCATGTTGTCCAGCGGGATCTGCACCCGGTAGCAACCGACCCACCGACCGTCGACCATCTTGCTGCCGAGCAGCGCGTCGGCGAGTTCGTGGTCGAAGCTGCCGTTCTGCATGAACTTGCCGAACTCGATGCCGTTGGCGAACTCCCAGGCGAAGCCGTAGTCCCGGAACATGTGGAACATCGCGAGCACGTCTTCGCGCCCGGAGTCGTACAGGTAGCGGCCGGTGCCGTTCTGTTGAATCCGGGACAGCGGGTTGTCCTCCTGCCACACGATCGTCCTGATGCCGTACTCCTGGAACGTCTTGAGGTGCTTCTCCATCGTCGGCAGGCTCATGTAGCGGTACCCGCCGCGGGACGGGGCCGTGCAGAACGAGCACCGCCACGCGCAGCCGCGGGACGTCTCCCAGCAGATGAAGCTGCCCTGCACGCCCTCCGGCGGCGGCCCTTCCGCCGTGTCCGTGTAGACCGACAGGTCGGGGATCAGATCCAGGGCCATCGGCTCGATCGAATCCATCGGTATGGTCTCGCCGGTGTCCACCTTGGTGGGGATCAGCCGGCCCCGCACCGAGATGTTCGGCACGGTGCCCAGGTCCTGCTTGCGGTTGAGCGCGTCGATGATCCGGGCGAAGGTCAGCTCGCCCTCGCCACGCACCACCACGTCCGCGCCACGGGACAGGTAGTACTGCGGGCGGGCGGTGCAGTCGACACCGCCCACCACGACGATGGCCTTCGGGTTGACCCGCTTGATGTGCTGCGCGAGGTCACTGACGATGTGCGCGCTGTTGGTGAAGTTGCAGGTGATCCCGTGCACCTCGGCCGAGCGGATCTTCTCGTCCGCCTCCTCGAACGGGGTGCCGTACCGGAAACAGTCCATGATCCGGGGGCCGTACGGCAGGGACTTGTACTTCACCCGCTGCCCACCGAGCTGAAGGTCGATGATCTCGATGTCGCAGGAGTAGCCAAAGTGCGGTGCGTACGCCCGCAGCCCGGCGGCGATTGTGGTCAGCGCGCTCTTCGGGTTGAGTGGCCGCTCGGTGTTGATCGGCTCGCTCTCCCCCTGGAAGATCTGCGAGGGGAACGGGGCGTAGTAGAGGTTCACCTTCATGGCGTCTCCTGGGCCGGTCGGTCGCGGTTCACTGGGCTGTCGCGGTGGACAGGTGCGGACGGTTCACTGACAGGAAGGTCCTCGCGAGGCGGTCGACCATCGTGTCGACCAGCACGTCCCGACCCGTGCCCCAGTTGAGGCCGAGGTCCCGAGCCAGCCGGGCGGCGTGGACCGTGTCGGTGCCGACCAAAGCGTCGTGGCACACCCCGGTCAGTGCGTCGGTCGCCGCGGCGCTGCGGGGCCGAAGAACAGCGAGACAGCGGGCTGTCTCGTCATCGCCGACAAGGTCGGCGGCCCGGTCGAGGAACCGGTCGTACGGGACTTCCGGCAGCGCGCCCGCCTCGGCGCGGAGCCGGGACAGCAGCTCGGTCACCGGCACCGACGTCGGCGCCACCACGTTCAGCACGGTGCCCGGCGGCACCGGCTGGTGCGGGTCGGTCAGCGCGGCGACCACCCGGGCGACCAGGTCGACCGGTGTCCAGTCCACGTGCAGGCGGGTCGGTGGCCGTACGCCGAGCCGGAGGCAGAGCCGCAGGATCATGGTGACCGAGGACCGGGGGTTGGCGTGGCCGGTCCGAGAGTGGGCGGCGACCTCGCCGAGCCGGACGACGGCGGCGGGGACACCCTGCTCGGTGGCCGCCCGTAGCAGTTGTTCGCCGACCCACTTGGACTGGCTGTAACCGTCGGGTGGCAACGCCGACCACTGCGGCAGGAACGACTCGGTGAGCGGTGTGCCGGGGGCGTGGCGCACAGTGGTCGTCGACAGCGAGATGATCCGCTTGCGGACGTGGGTGCCGGCGAGGTGGATGAGGGTACGCAGGCCGTGCACGTTTGTGGCCCGTAGGTCGACGTAGTCGCGGAGAGTGTCGACCCGGCCGCCGGCGTCGACGATGGTGCCGACCTGTCGACAGAGCCGCCGCCAGTCGGCGGCCACCAGCCCGAGGTGAGGTTTGTCCAGGTCACCGGCGAGGGCCGACCATCCGATCAGCTCCGCTGGCCCGTAGCCGGCGGCCGACAGCGCTGACCTGACCCGGTGTCGGGCGGCCTCGTCGTCGGTGGCGCGGACCAGGCAGACGATCGTTCGACCACCCTGCGCGGTGAGGGCGGCCAGCACGTGCGAACCGATGAAGCCGGTCGCGCCGACCAGCAGGATCGCCCCCGGGTCGTCGGGCCGTCGGACCCGCACCCGGCCCAGTTCACCGAGGCGCAGATCGTCGGCCAGTTCGTGCGGCGTGACAACGGGCGGGGGCAGCGGGCTGCCTCGGCGGACCAGTTCGGCCTGTGCCGCGATGGTGGTGGAACGGATCAGGTCGCGGACGTCCAACCGGATCGCGAAGGCGCGTTCGAACTCCACAGCGAGCCGGGCCGCGCCGAGTGACGTACCACCGAGGCAGTAGAAGTCGTCGTCGTTGGCGCTGAAGCCCAGCACTCGCGTCCAGATCTCGGCGATCCGCGCCTCGACGCTGCCCACCGGGTAGGCGGCGTCGGTGTCGGCGGCCTTCGGCGCGGCGCCCGCCAGTCGGCGGCGCAGCCGCTCCTGGTCGACCTTGCCGTTGGAGAGCAGCGGCAGGGTGGCGAGTCGGACGAACCTGGCGGGCACCAGCGCGGCGGGCAGCGCGGTCCGGGCGTGCTCGCGCAGCGCCTCCTCGGTGACGGCCCGCTCGGCCGAGTAGAAGCAGACCATTGTCGCCGCCGCGCCGGCCTCGTCGACGATCACCTTCACCTGGTGTACGCCGGGCAGCGTGGTGAGCGCGTGCTCGATCTCGCCCAGGTCGACCCGTATCCCGGCGATCTGGACCTGGGCGTCCCGGCGGCCGCTGAACATCAGCAGGCCGTCCTCGCGCACCCAGCCAAAGTCCCCGGTGCGGTAGAGCAGGTCGCCGGCGACCTCGTCGAACGGGTTCGGGACGAATACCTGTCGGGTCCGCTCCGCGTCGCAGTGGTACCCCGCGCCCAGGCAGACGCCGGCGAGGTGGATCTCGCCGATCTCGCCCCGGGGGGTCGGCTGACCGTGCTCGTCGAGGAGCAGCACTGAGGTGTTGGGCAGGGGCAGACCGAGGGGGATGACCTGGCTGTCGTCGTCCTGCACGGCGTGGAAGACCGAGCCGATCGACGCCTCGGTCGGACCGTAGGTGTTTGTCACCCGGATGTCGGCGAACATCCGTCGGAAGGCCTGCACGGTGTGCGGTTTCGCGGCTTCGCCACCGATGAAGACCTGGCGCATCGACGCCAGCAGGTGCCAGTCCTGTGGCCGGTGTTCGAGGCGTTCGACGAGCAGGTCGAAGATGCTGGGGACGAAGTCCGTCATGGTGACGCCGTGCCGGTGGATCTGGGCCAGCGTCGCGTCGAAGTCGAGGATGCCGGTGCGGTCCGGGATGACCACGGTGCCACCACGGGTCAGCGGCCACAGCAACTGCCAGATCGACGAGTCGAAGGTGTGCGCGGAGTTCTGGAGCACCACCGCACCATCGGCGGCGAACCGTTCGGTCATGGACAGGAAGCGGTTGACCAGCCCGTGGTGCAGGTTGACGGCGCACTTGGGCAGACCGGTGGAACCACTTGTGAAGAAGGCGTAGATGGGGTCTTCCGGCCGGGGTCGGTCGGTGGCGGGCGCGGGGCTGCGGGGTGGGGCCGGATCCGTCCGCACGTCGATCACCGGCAGGGCGGGTGCGCCGCTCGGTGGTGACCCGACGGTGGCGACCGGGTTGAGGCCGTCGAGCATCCGGACCTGGCGCAGCGCCGGCCAGGCCCGGTCGAACGGCACGAACGCGGCGCCGGACCGCATGGTGCCGAGCATGGCGACGAGGAGCCCGACCCGGTCGTCGAGCAGGAGCGCGACGAAGTCACCCCGCCGGGCGCCAACGGCGAGCAGATCGGTGGTGACCGCGTCGGCCAGCCGATCCACGTCCCGATAGGTGAGCGTGCCGGTGGGATGGACGACCGCTGTGGCGTCGGGATGCCGGCGGATCGTCTCGTCGATGAGGTCGACGACTGTCTGGTCGATCGGACGTGGCCGGACCGGCCCGTTGAGGAGAGCGCCGACCTGGGCAGGACTGGGCCGCAGGCGCTCTGTTCTGGTGACGGTCAAGGTTTTTCTGAGGACACCACGGAGGCACCTCTCCCGAGCAGTTCACAATATGCCGTAGCGGCGACACCGTAGGCACGATTGATAGTCCCCGTTGACTGCATCGCATCGTAACTATGACCTTTTGAAATTGTCTATGCATCGATACCGGTGATTTACCACCGAAGAACAGGGCGAAGCGTCAAAATCGGTCAGCGTCGAACCCGCCGCCGGTCGGCCGCCGGTGGCGGGTCCTCGCGGGCGGGCGCGAACGTCCGGCGGCTAGCAGGCAAATCCCAGTGCTGTCAGGGATTCTCACCAACCGGGATCGACAACCTTGGGTGTCGGGCGGGGTGTCGCCGCCCCGTCCGAGCGGACCCGCCGCTCAGTGCCTCTGGATCTAGTCTGCAATCCTGGAATCAGGTACGGTCCCTCTGCCGTCACCCTGTCCTCCCGTTACTTAGAGGAAACAAAGGGGCATAACTGTGAATATCCATAAGCCGTTCCGAGTCATCGGTCTCGTTGTTACTGTCGGTGCGCTTGCCCTCAGTGCCGGATGTGCCAAGAAGGATCAGGGCGAGGTTCAGACCAGCGGGGTCAAGCTCATCAAGGCCGGCACCCTGACCATCTGCACCCACCTGCCGTACCCGCCGTTCCAGTCCAAGGACGCCAGCGGCAAGGTGGTGGGATTCGACGTCGACGTCATGGATCTGGTCGCCAGGAAGTTGGGCGTCGAGCAGGCGATAGTCGACACGCCGTTCGAGGGGATCAAGTCCGGTCAGGACCTGAACACCGGCAAGTGTGACGCCGCCGCCGCGGGCATGACGATCACCGAGGAGCGGCAGAAGGTGATGGACTTCTCCGCCCCCTACTTCGACGCGACCCAGGCGATGCTGGTCAAGACCGGCAAGTCGTACAAGTCACTGGACGACCTGAAGGGCCGGAAGGTCGGCGTGCAGGCGGCGACCACGGGCCGTGACTACGCCCGCAGGTTCGAGAAGGAGAAGAGCCTCCAGCTCGTCGAGTTCGAGGACCTCGCTGCCGAGCAGCAGGCTCTCGCCACCGGGCAGATCGAGGCCGCCATCAACGACCTGCCGGTCTGGGCCGAGTACATCAAGGAGAACCCGGGTGGCTTCGAGGTGGCGGCCGAGTTCGACACCGGCGAGCAGTACGGGATCTCGGTGAAGAAGGGCGGCAACCCGGAGCTGCTCAAGACGATCAACGAGGAGTTGGCCAAGGCGAAGCAGGACGGCACGTACGACGCGCTCTACGAGAAGTGGATCGGTAAGAAGCCGGCCGTCTGACCTGAGCCCCGTCCGCGCCGCCCCCTGGTTGGCGCTCCACCCCGGCCCTGTCCCAACCGGCGGTTGGGTCGCCGGGACCCGTCCGGGTACGTTAGCCTAACGATCGTTTAGGCGGTCGGCGTGCCCGCACGGTAACCGGCCGGGGTGGCGGCAGTAGGGGGTCGGCGTGACGCTCGACGGTGAGGCACTGGAGCAACTGCGCAAGCGGGCCAGGTCCGGCGGCGCGGACAAGTACCACGCTGCCAACGCGGCCAAGGGCAAGCTCTTCGCCCGTGAGCGGGTCGCGCTCCTGGTCGACGAGGGCTCGTTCGTCGAGGACGGCCTCTACGCCAACACGATGGCCGAAGGGTTGCCCGCCGACGGCGTGGTGACCGGCACCGCCACCATCGACGGCCGACAGGTCTGCCTGATGGCCAACGACTCCACGGTCAAGGCCGGCAGCTGGGGCGCCCGCACCGTCGAGAAGATCATCAGGATCATCGAGCGGGCGTACGGCGCCGGCGTGCCGATGGTCTACCTTGTCGACTCGGCCGGTGCCCGGATCACCGACCAGGTCGATCTCTTCCCCGGCCGGCGTGGCGCCGGCAAGATCTTCTGGAACCAGGTCCGCGCCTCGGGCTCGATCCCGCAGGTCTGCGCGCTGTTCGGCCCGAGTGCCGCCGGTGGGGCGTACATCCCGGCGTTCTGCGACGTGGTGGCGCTCGTCGACGGCAACGCCAGCATGTACCTCGGCTCAGACCGGATGGTCGAGATGGTCACCGGCGAGAAGACCACCCTGGAGGCGATGGGCGGGGCGAAGGTGCACACCGCCGAATCCGGCGTGGGGCACTTCCTCTGCAAGACCGAGGCCGACGCGCTCGACGTCGTGAAGACCTACCTGTCGTACCTGCCGGCGAACTGGACGCAAGCGCCGCCGACCGCACCGGCGCTCGCCGCGCCAGCGAAGGCCGACCTGGCCGCGCTGGTGCCGGCCAGCGAGCGGCAGGCGTTCGACATGCGACGGTACGTCAAGGGCCTGCTCGACGAGGGTTCCTTCTTCGAGGTCCAGGCGCTCTGGGCCAAGGAGTTGACCATCGGCTTCGGCCGTCTCGACGGTCAGGTCGTCGGCGTGGTCGGCAACAACTCCATGTTCAAGGGCGGCGTGCTCTTCGTCGACTCGGCAGACAAGGCAACCCGGTTCGTGCAGCTCTGCGACGCGTTCAACGTGCCGCTGCTGTTCCTCAGCGACGTGCCCGGCTTCATGGTCGGCAGCGCTGTGGAGAAACAGGGCATCATCCGGCACGGCGCAAAGATGATCACCGCGATCTCCGAGGCGACAGTTCCGAAGATCTGCGTGGTGGTCCGCAAGGCGTACGGCGCGGGCCTCTACGCGATGGCCGGTCCCGGGTTCGAGCCGGACGCCACCATCGCGCTGCCGACCGCGAAGATCGCCGTGATGGGCGCCGAGGCGGCAGTGAACGCGGTCTACGCCAACAAGATTGCCGCCATTGCTGACGAGGAAGAGCGGGCGGCCTTCGTCGCCGCCAAGCGGGCCGAGTACGAGCAGGACATCGACGTCGTCCGGCTGGCCAGCGAGCTGGTGGTGGACGCCATCGTCGAGCCGCACGACCTGCGCAGCGAGCTGGTCCGTCGCTTCGCGGCGGCGGGTACCAAGGATCGGCACTTCTCCCGCCGTCGGCACGGCGTCACCCCGGTCTGATCACCGACTCAGGCCGCCCGCACAGCGACCCGCTCCCGGCGTCACGAGCGCCGAGGCGGACCGTCCTTACAGGAGGATGAGATGGACTTCCGGCTCACCGACGAACAAGCGGCGCTGCGCGAGAGCGTGCGGGAATTCGCCCGCGAGGTGGTCGCCCCGGTCATCGCCGAGCACTACGAGCAGCACACCTTCCCGTACGAGGTGATCCGGCAGATGGGCAAGATGGGCCTGTTCGGCCTGCCCTTCGGCGAGGAGCACGGCGGCATGGGTGGCGACTACTTCGCGCTCTGCCTGGCCCTGGAGGAGTTGGCCCGGGTCGACTCCAGCGTGGCCATCACGTTGGAGGCGGCGGTCTCGCTGGGCGCGATGCCGATCTACCGCTTCGGCACCGAGGAACAGAAGGCGACCTGGCTGCCCCGGCTGCTCAGCGGCGAGGCGCTGGCCGGCTTCGGTCTCACCGAGCCGGGCACCGGCTCGGACGCCGCCGGCACGCAGACCCGGGCGGTGCTGGACGGCGACGAGTGGGTGATCAACGGTTCGAAGGCCTTCATCACCAACTCGGGGACCGACATCACGGCCATGGTCACTGTCACAGCGGTGACCGGCACGAACCCGGACGGCTCCAAGGAGCTGTCGACGATCATCGTGCCGACCGGAACGCCCGGCTTCACCGTCGCGCCCGGTTACTCAAAGGTGGGCTGGACCGCCTCGGACACCCACGAGCTGACCTTCGACGACTGCCGGGTGCCGGCCGCCAACCTGCTCGGTGCCCGGGGTCGGGGTTTCGCACAGTTCCTGCGGATCCTCGACGAGGGCCGGATCGCGATCGCCGCGCTCGCCGTAGGCCTCGCGCAAGGCTGCGTCGACGAGTCGATCAAGTACGCGAAGGAGCGGCACGCCTTCGGTCAGCCGATCGGCGCCAACCAGGCCATCCAGTTCAAGATCGCCGACATGGAGCTGAAGGCACACACCGCTCGCCTGGCGTACTACGACGCCGCCGCACGGATGCTGGCCGGCGAGCCGTTCAAGCGGCAGGCCGCCATCGCCAAACTGCACGCCAGCACCATCGCCGTGGACAACGCCCGGGAGGCCACCCAGATCCACGGCGGGTACGGCTTCATGAACGAGTACCCGGTGGCCCGGTTCTGGCGGGACTCCAAGATCCTGGAGATCGGCGAGGGCACGAGTGAGGTGCAGCGCATGATCATCGCTCGGGATCTGGGCCTCTGAGTGGTCCAGCCGAACTGATCGGCCGGTCGTCCCGGACGGACTGTCCGTACGGCTGTCGGGTTTCGGCGAGTGGGCGTCAGTAGCCCGACGTTCGACTGCCGACGGTCGGAGTCCATCCGTACTCTTCGTGCCCATGACTCCGGATCATGACTGGTCGCGGAGCCCGGCTGGGCGTACCACTCTGCCGGAGCTGCTCCGCGGGCATCGACGCGCCGCCGGCCTCACTCAGGCCGAGCTGGCGTCCCGGGCCGGGGTGGGTGTGCGTACGGTGCGTGACCTGGAGCGTGGCCGGTCGAGCCGGCCACAACGCACCACTGTCGAGCTGCTCGCCGGTGCGCTGGCGCTGACCGGCACCAGCCGGGCGGCTTTCCTGGCCGCGGCCCGCGGCGCCGGTGTCGAATCGCCCTCGTCGGACGCCACCTCGACGGCGTTCCCGGTCGGCGGCAACGCCGCCTCGGCGGCCGCACCCGCCGACCCGTCGGTAGCGCTCCCGCCACCGGTCGCGTTGATCGGCCGGGAGCGCGACCTCACCGAGCTGGCCGGAATGCTGACCGCGGAGCGGGGACCCCGGTTGGTGAGCCTCGTCGGGTTGGCCGGCGTCGGCAAGACGGCCCTGGCGACATCGGTGGCGCACCTGGTGGCCGCCGCCCACCCGGCCGGTGTTGCCGGGGTGCTGGTGGGCGAGGGCGCGGACGGTCCGGACGTGCTCGCCGCCTCGATGTCGGTGCTCGGCGTGGCGCGCCTGTCCGAACTCGTGGCGCTGCTCGCCGGGCGGCCGACGCTGCTGGTGATGGACGCGGTGGAGCGTTCCCCGGGTCCGGTGGCCGCGACAGTGCACCGGTTGCTCGGCGCACTGCCCTCGCTGCGGGTGCTGGTCACCGGGCGACACCCGGTGGGCCTGCCCGGTGAGCGGGTCTGGCCGGTCGCGCCGCTCGACGTGCCACCACCGGAGGCCGAGCACTCCGGGCTCGAATCGTGGCCGGCGGTCGCGTTGTTCACCGCCCGGCTCGCTCAGGTCCGCCGTGAGCCACCCGTGCCCGCCGAGCTGCCGGCGCTCGCCGCGTTGGTGCGCCGGTTGGGCGGCCTGCCGTTGGCCATCGAGCTGATGGCCGCCCGGGGCCGTCTCCTCGACCTCACCGAACTGCTCGACCGGTACGGCGACCGGGTGCTCGACCTGGCCACTCCCGTCGAAGGGTCCACCCACCCGGCCTGGGACGCACCGGAGGCGCTCGGCAGGCGGACCAGCGGACCCGACACCCGTGCGGCGGTCTCGGTCGCCGTCACACTGCGCGACGCGGTGGCGTTCAGCTACCGCCTGTTGGCGTCGGACGAGCAGGCCGCGCTGCGGCAGCTGGCCGTCTTCGGTAACCGGTGGTCGGTCGAGTTGGCCGAGGAGATGCTCGCCGACGAGGCGGACCGGGACGGCACGGTGGCGATCGACCCGGTTCCACTGTTGGACCGCTTCGTCGAGTTGGGGCTGCTGAGCGTACGCGAAACCGGGTCGTTCCGATTCCGGCTGCTCGACGCGGTCCGCGACTACGCCGTCGAGCAGGCGGCCGGTGGAGGTGAGCTGACCTGTATCCGGCGTCGCCATGCGGAGGTCATCGCGCGGCTGGTGGCCCGTACCGCCAGTGACCTGATCGGCCCACGGTTACCCGACGCGGTGCACCGGCTGGACGAGATGAGCAGTGACATCAGCTCGTCGTTGGCCCACGCGGCTACCGACGACCCGTTGACAGCACTGCGGCTGGCGGCCTGTCTGACCCGCTGGTGGCGGTTCCGCGGACGCGACGTCGCCGGGCGGCAGTGGCTGCGTCGGCTGCTGGCGGACCCGAGGACCGCCGACGCTGATCCTCTTCTGCGTGGCTGGGCCGCTCTCGGGGTCGCCCGGCTCGCGGCGGAGCACGGCGCGGGCGCCGAGGAGTTGTCGACGGCCGGTGCGGCGTTGGACACCTTCCGGCAGGCCGGCGACGTCACCGGGGAGCTGGAGGCGCGAAACGTGCTCGGCACCCTGCTGATCTCCGTCGGGCGGCAGGACGAGGCTCGCGAGCAGGCCGAGGCGCTGCTGCGGTTGGCCGCCCGCAACGGGCGGACCCGGGACCTGGCGGTGGCCCAGAACAGCCTCGCCTGGCACGAGATCCGCGCTGGAGATCTGGCTGCGGCCCGCCGCCGGCTCGCCGCGGTGGACCGACTCGCCGCCGAGAGTGGGGAGCAGCGACTGCGGGTGCTGGGCTGGGCCAATCGCGCCGAGGTCGCCCGGCTGGAGGGCTGGTACGCGGACGCCATCGATCGCGGCCGGCGGGCGATCGCGGCCCTGTCCGAGCTGGGTGACCCCGGGCGTCGCCGTCGGGTGCTCGGGACCGTCGGGCTGGCGCTCGCCCAGGACGGGCGGGTCGCGGAGGCGACCGAGGTGCTGACCGAGTTGCGCGCCGGGAGCGTTGAGGCGCTGCCGGCGCGGCCGACAGTGCCGCGACCGCGCTCAGACGACACGGCGCTGGCCTGGGGTGGGCCGGAGGCCGGGCTCTGTGCGTTGATCGAGGGGAACCTGGCGCTGCACCGGGGCGACCGGGAGTTGGCTGCCGAGTGGTTCGCGGCTGCCGCCGACCATGCGGGGCAGGATCGCCGCGACGTGGTGGAGGCGCTGGTTGGGCTGGCTGCGAGCACTGCGGACCCGTCGGTGCTCGATCGACTGGACCGGGTCTGTGTGGAGGGCGGCATCCGGCTGTTGCCGCAGGAGTCGGGGCTGCTCTACGCGCTCATCGCCGCCCGGGGCGGAACGGCCCAGTAGCCTGTGCCTTTCCGAGCGGATCGCGACGGGAGAGTGGCGCGGGCGAAGAGCCCCCTTTGGTGCTACCCCTCGCTGATCGCCCGCGCCGTCACCCCCCGGTGATCCCCGGTGCAGGAAGCCTGCCACCGGTGCGGTGGCAGAAAGTCGGCTTGGACCGAATCCTCCAACTTGGCTGGGTCAGTTCTGCCGGTCTTTCTGCCGCTGCCGCCGCCCGACGGCGAGGGTTGATCACTGCCGTCGGTTGGCGTTGTCGGTGGCGGCGACCTGCTCCGGGCTGACGTCGTCACTGCCGGCGGTGGCACACGGATGCGCGGCGTCACGGACCCGCCGCAACCCGTCGAGGAGGGCCGCCAGCGCCTCCGGGTCGAGTTGCCCGGTGAACCACTGCTCGATCATCTGTAGATGCCCGGGCAGCGTCTCGTTCAGGCGTTGCATCCCGGAGCCGGTGACCACCGCGTACGAGCTGCGTCGGTCGTTCGGGCAGGCCCGGCGGGTGAGTAACCCGTCGCGCTCCATCCGGTCGACCACCCTGGTCACTCCGCTGGTCGACAGGGAGGTCTGTGCGGCGAGGTCGGTCATGCGTAGTTGGTTGCCCGGTGACCGGGCCAGTCGGGTGATGACCTCGAACTCGACCGCGGAGAGGCCGTGCTCCTCGAGTTGGGCGTTGAACCGGGCCGACAGCCCGGCGTGTGCCTCGAAGAGCAGGCCGACGGCGGTGATCCGGGGATCGTCGAAGACGTTGGTCACCGGTTCATCATACCAGTGCTTGACACGGGGAATGTTGTTGCAGTTATAGTTGCTCAAGCAGTCGTTGGGCTACTAAACAATCTCCTGGAGGACAGCAGCATGACCAGCAGCATCGATGCGGTTACCCGCGACTGGGACGGCCTCACCATCCCGGCGGCCGGCACCTATGCGCTCGACGTGGCGCACAAGCGGGTCGGCTTCGTTGCCCGGCACATGATGGTGAGCAAGGTTCGCGGTGAGTTCAACGAGGCGACCGCCACCATCACCGTCGCCGAGGACCCGCTGCAGTCGTCGGTCGTCGCCACCATTCAGGCCGCCAGCGTCGACACCACCCAGGCCGACCGGGACGCGCACCTGCGCAGCCCCGAGTTCCTGGACGCCGAGAAGTTCCCGACGCTCGAGTTCCGCAGCACCGGGGTCAAGTCCCGTCGCGGCGGTGAGTTCGTGCTCACCGGTGAGCTGACCATCAAGGACGTCACCCGCCCGGTCGAGCTGGAGGTGGAGTTCGAGGGTGTCGGCCGCAGCCCGTTCGGCCAGGACATCTTCGGCTTCTCCGCGAGCACCGAGATCGACCGCGAGGAGTTCGGCCTGACCTGGAACGTCGCCCTGGAGACCGGGGGCGTGCTGGTCAGCCGCAAGATCAAGATTGAGATCGAGGGCGAGGCCGTTCGTCAGGCCTGATCCCCTGGGATCGCCGGAGAGCCAAGGGTTGTCCTCCCGGCGATCCGGCACGCAGGGCCCGCGCCGCACGTCGGCGCGGGCCCTGCGTCGTTCCCGCTCGTGGTAATTGTCACGGGTTGTTCGCAGCGCAATCGGGTCCAGCCGGTCGACGACGGGGTACAGATGGCGCCACGAGCGCGTCCGCCCGGTCGACGTCGGATCATCGCCGTCGGCCTCTGGCCCCGGTCAGGTGGGCGCTCTTACCGTGGATGCTTCACAAAGCGCTTCCGGGACGGCAGGATCCCGACCGCGCCGGCCGTCGGGAGGACACATGGGCAGGGACGTCTCAGAGGGCGCCTTCACCCGGGATGATCGCGTCCGATATCGGCAGAAGGTGCGGCGGTGCCTGGACGTCTTCGCCCTGATGCTGGACGACTTCGGCTTCGACGCCGACCGGCCGATGACCGGCCTGGAGATCGAACTCAACCTGGTCGACTCGGCCGCCGAGCCGGCGATGCGCAACGAGGAGATCCTCGCCGACATCGCGGACCCCCTCTTCCAGACCGAGTTGGGGCAGTTCAACCTGGAACTCAACGCCGAGCCCCGACTGATCGAGGGCACCGGCTTCGCCGACTACGAGCACGACCTGCGCGGCAGCCTCTCCCGCGCCGACGAGCGGGCCGCCAGATCCGACGCGAAGATCGTCCTGGTCGGCATCCTGCCCACCCTCACCGAGGGGCACCTGGTCGAGGACAACCTCTCCACCAACGAGCGTTACCGGGTGCTCAACGACCAGATCGTCGGCGCCCGGGGCGAGGACATCGAGCTGGACATTCGCGGCGTCGAGCAGTTGCGCACGCACACCGACTCGATCGCCCCCGAGGCCGCCTGCACGAGCCTCCAGTTCCACCTCCAGGTCGCCCCGGACAGCTTCGCCGACTACTGGAACGCGTCCCAGGCCATCGCCGGGGTGCAGGTGGCGGTCGGGGCGAACAGCCCCTTCCTGTACGGCCGCCAACTGTGGGCCGAAACGCGGATCGCCCTGTTCCAGCAGGCCACCGACACCCGCCCGGACGAGCTGAAGGCCCAGGGCGTACGGCCGCGGGTGTGGTTCGGCGAACGGTGGATCACCTCGATCTTCGACCTGTTCGAGGAGAACGTCAGGTATTTCCCGCCGCTGCTGCCGATCTGCGAAGACGAGGACCCGGTGGAGGTCCTGCACGCCGGCGGTGTGCCGCAGCTCGGGGAGTTGCGGTTGCACAACGGCACCGTCTACCGGTGGAACCGTCCGGTCTACGACATCATGAACGGCCGCCCCCACCTGCGGGTGGAGAACCGGGTGCTGCCGGCTGGTCCGACTGTGGTCGACATGCTCGCCAACGCGGCCTTGTACTTCGGGCTGGTGCGCGGTCTGGCCGAGGCCGACCGACCGATCTGGAGTCAACTCACGTTCAGCTCCGCCGAGGAGAACTTCCAAGCCGCCGCCCGACGTGGCCTCGACGCCGTGCTGCACTGGCCCGGCCTCGGCGACGTGCCGGTCACCAAGCTGGTCCTGGACCAACTGCTGCCCATCGCCGCCACCGGGCTGGACGGGTTCGGTGTCGCCCCGGCGCAGCGGGACCGGCTGCTCGGCATCATCGAGCAGCGCTGCCGTACCGGCCGCAACGGCGCCGTCTGGCAGACCGAGACGGTCTGGGCGGCGGAGCGGCACCACGGCATGGACCGGGCGGCCGCGCTACACCACATGGTCCAGCGCTACGCCGAACTCCAGCGCACCAACCAACCCATCCACACCTGGCCAACCAACTAACCCCCACCCCCACCACCCACCCCCACCACCCACCCCACCCACCCACCCCCACTCGCGTTGATCATGAAGTTATTGCCATGACACGCCGGTCAAGGTGGCAATAACTTCATGATCAACCGGGGTGGGGTCGGCCCTGGGGTGGGGGGTGGGGGTTAGTTGGTGGTGCGGCGGGAGGGGCGGGTGCGCCGGCTGTCGGGGGTCGGGGCCTCCGCTGCTGCTTCGGTGGGACGGTCTGGGTCCGTACGGGGGGCCGGCACGTGCGGTGCGGCGGTGGCCTCGCCGGGCAGTGAGCCTGCCCTGGGCGCCTGCGGTGCGGCGTCGGCCCTCCTGCGCCGCGCTGCGGTGCCGGCCGTCGACGCTGCGGTGCTGGCCGTTGACGCTGAGGTTGTGGTCGCCGAGCCGGAGACCGGTGGTGTGGGCTCGGTCTCGGCGACCGGGGCCGGGTCGGCAGCCGCGTCCCGAGTGACCGCACCCCGATCGGCCGGACGGCTCTGCTCGGCCGCGTGGCTCCGTTCACTTCGCTCGCCGAGGCGGGCGGCCAGCACCGAGCCGCCGATACCGGCGATCACCGCGTACGGGGCGATCAGCTGGGTGGACAGCTGCGCGGGGCCCAGCGTCGACCAGTGCGGCAGGGTGGTCAGGTAGGCGAGCGCGACGAGCACCGGACCCGCCGCGCCGGAGGCCGCCGCACCCACGCGGTGCCCGACCGAGCGGGCGGACCGCCGGGCTGCCAGTACGCCGATCAGCAGCGCGGGCACCAGTGCCAGCAGCGCGCCGGGCCAGTAGAGCTGGCCCCCGATCCAGTACCGGGCGTGGTCCGGGTCGAACTGCCAGGTACCGAGTTGCGCGCCGGTCAACCCTCGTCCGACGCGTACCCCGTCGATCACGGAGATCACCGCGAGCAGCCAGAGCCAGGCGGCCGTGGCGGTCACGTTGACAGCGGCGGCGCGGGAGCGAAGCGCCCAGATCGCGACGAGGACGCCGATCAGGATGCCCAGCGTCGCCTGCACGGCGGCAGTCCGTTGCGGAGCGCCGGTGTCCGCGCCGGTGGCGACCCGCGCGGGTACCGCGATCAACAGCACCGTGACCAGCCCACCCAGCCCGGCGCCAAGGGCCAGGGCCACCCGGCGCAGCAGGCCATTGCGATCGTGGACCGGCGGCTCGGCCGCCGGTGGTGGCGTGCCCGCCACCTGCGGGCGGGCGGTGTCGACGGCGTCGTCGCGTTCCGCAACAACGAGTCGGTGCGGTGAGGGCCCGTCAACCGGACTCTCGTGCTGCGGCCTCCGGTCGTCGAGCTGTGGGCCCTCGTGGCGGGCACCATCGTCGAGCGACGTCTCCGGAAAGATCACTGTCTTCGCGGGGGCGTTGCGCTGGTGCAGCCGCTGCGCGCAGACCGCGCCGAGGACCGTCGAGCTGGCGGCGAGCCAGGTGGCCCAGGCGAGGCCGTCCGCCCAGGCTGTGTCTGTCGCACCGGCATCGGTGGGCGTCCAGGTGATGACGCCGAGCCCGTAGCCGAAGCCCAGTTGTGCGGCACCGGCGCCGGCAGCGACCCCGATCGCCGTCGCGATCGATACTCCCCAGCCCTGTCTGGCCATGCCGGGCAGCGTAACGTCCCGTCGTCGGCGCGGCGAGTCGCAAAGACCCGCCGGTGTGGACCGCCGGTGCGGGCGGGTTGGGCGGCGGACGGTACGGTCGCCGGTGATGAGGCGGTGGGCGTTATGACGGATACGAACACGGGCCAGCAGAATGCCGCCGGTGGCGGTGCGGGCCGGGCCAGCGTCGTGCTCGGTGGTGGGTTGGCGGCGGTGCTGCTCGCCGCCGTGGGTGCGACCGGCGGTTGGTTGCTGGCCGGCGAGGACGACGCACCCTCTGGTGATCCGCTGGCCGTCGCGACCACTGCTGGCGCGTCGACCACCCGGGCCACCGCACCCCGACCGAGCACCGGGCGGCCGACACCGTCGGCGGTCCAGACCTCCGCCACCTCGACCAAGGGGGCCGGCCTGACCGTGCCGCCGGTGATCGGCGACGACTTCGAGCAGGCCCGGGAGACGCTGCGCAAGCAGCGGCTGGGTTGGCGGCTGGTCTTCGGTGGTGGCGTCGGCCGTACTGTCGAGAGCACCACACCGGACGTGGGCACCGAGGTCGTCCGGGGGACGACTGTACAACTACAGGTCGCCGGGCCGGCACCGGCCGCCGAGGTGCCGGACGTGGTCGGCAAGAGTTGCGCCGACGCCGCCGACGAGTTGGTCGACGAGGGCCTCTACCCGCGTTACCTCAGCGGACGTACTGGAAAGGTGAGCCGGCAGGAGCCCGCCGAGGACGGCCCGGCCCGGTGGAACGACCAGGTCAGCATCTGGTGTGGCTCCGACGGCCAGCCGACCACGAAACCCACGCCCTGATTCCAGGCCGGCGGGTTCGAGCCTCTGGGCCCTTGCCCGCCGCACGGTCTCGCCGACGGCCGGCGCGGCTCGGCACGCTGATCCCCACCGATGGCGGTGTGGGCGACTAGGTTGGCGGTCGAGGGCCATGACGCCCGTCCGGGTTCGGGAAAGGACGTGCGATGAGCGACGACCGCCAGGAGCCTCCCGCCGACGATCACGACGACGACCGGACCCGACCGCTGCCCTCCGCCGCTGACCGGTCGGCCCCGACCGGGCCCGCCGTCGGCGGACCGGACGAAACGGCACCGATCGACCGGACTGTTGCGGCTCGTCCTGTTCTTCCGCCCGACCAGACCATGCCGATCGACCGGTCCGCCGGCATCCGACCGGGTCCGCAGGCCGACCGGACCGCGCCGATACCACCGGCCTGGTCCGGTCGGGCCGAGGTGCGCTCGCCCCGACCGGATGACGCCGGCGGTGAGTGGTACGTCGAGGAGCAGGGTGGTCGGCGGTGGTGGTCGCCGATCCTCTGGGGCGTACTGGCGCTGCTGCTCGCCGGCCTGCTCGGTGGCGCGCTCTGGGTGGTGCTCGCTGAGCGGGATGACGACCGGGACGATCGTGGGCCCACCCCGTCCCCTCCGCCGACCAGTGCCCCCAGCGCCCTGCCGACCAGCGCAGCCCCGACATCGGCGGCGCCCACCAGTGAGTCGCCGAGCAGTTCGCCGACCACTGACGCGCCGGCCGAGCTGCCGGTGCCACCGCTCGCCGGCCTGCCGCAGGCCACCGCCGAAGGGTTGTTGGCGCGGCTCGGCCTGGCCTACCGGGTGGTGTACCGACCGTCGGAGCTGCCACCGGGGACGGTGGTGGGCACCGAGCCGGAGGCGGGCACGTCGGTGTCGACCGACGACGAGGTGTTGTTGATCATCTCGCAGGCCGAGCCGCCGACCGGGGCGAGCCCGACCACACCGAGCCCCACGGTGACGAGCACGTCGTGACCGCTGGTCACCACATTCGGCGGCGGGTGCCGACGAGGCCGATGCCGGCCAGCGAGATGGCGAGGCCGAAGATGCCGGACCAGAAGAGGGAGCGGCGGATGTCGGTGGCGCTGCGCCCTGCCGGAGCGGCCTCGGTGAGTTCCTGACGGCCGTCGGACTGGCCGCCGGCACCCAGGCCGGACACCGGCCCGGTCGGGTCGGGTCCACCGGCCTGGTCGGCCGGGGAGCCGGTGTCGATCCAGCCAGGTTCCTCGTAGACCGACTGGCCGTCGCCCGTCGGCGGGTCCGAGTCGAGCACGGTGATCTCCGGTGCGGGCACCGGTGCGGTCAGCCGGGTGGACGACATCGCCGGGTCGCGGACGAGGACCAGGAGTGCCGCCATCGCCCCGAGGAGGGCGAGGAGTCCGAAGGCGTAGGCGATACGGGAGCGGTGGTGCCGCCGCAGGGCGGGCTGATTGACCATGACCATCCCAGGGTCAGGGTCCTGGACGAGCGGGTGGAACGGTGCCGGGGTGGGCGTACCAATTCTATGGCGACTGCACGCCCACCGGCGGCGGTTCGGGTCGGTCAGCCCACCCGGAGCGGGGTACGCGCGACCGGGCGGCGGGCCCGCACGGTGTGCGGGCGGGGTTCGGGGGCGGCCTGCAGTTGCTGCAGCCCTTCCCGCTGGACGAAGATCGACCGTCGGGTGACAGCGTCGCCCGCGGCGTTCAACTCGTAGCCGTCGAGCCAGAGCCAGCCGTCATAGGTCGGCCAGTCGAGCACCCGGATCACCCGGAACTTGATCGGCCTGAGGAACTGGACACTCGCCGCGCGTGTCACGTGCAGTACGTCACCGGTGCGGGGAAGCACATGGGCTCCTGGGGAGGATCGGCCGGCGGTCGCGCCGGCGGTGCCTGAACGGGGGACGTCTCGGCCGGTGACGGGGTCGTGCCTCGTGGACCGGTGGTGCGGATGGCGGTGGTCGGGCCGTAACCCGCTGGTGACGTGCCGCCACCCGACCACCACCCGGTTGCTTCCGGGAACCGCGCCCGCCGCCGCAGCTTGCCGGCTTGCAGCGGCGGGGTCCTTACCCCGGAGCAGGTCGCGTTGTCGTCGGCCGGGCCCGCGCCGTGCCCGGCGTCCCCGCGGCGGTGGGGTCACCACTGCGAGGGACCGAACGGAGACGCTGAGTGATCCGTGCCATACGGACAGAGTGCATCAGGGACGTGCTTCATGCAAGTTGCACGTCGACTTTTGCCGATACGTGAGCGTGTCGCGCGAAAGGCCTATTGAAGCCATCCGCGTCCGGGCGGCAGACTGGGGGCCGGTTTCGCCCGTCGCGGCCGGCCGAGGACCGGCACCACCCCCTTCGTCGCGAACGCTCGCCGGTCGACGGTCGCGCCCCCGGCGGGTGTCACCCAGTGGCGCGTTACCGGAGGTAGCCCGAGTGGGGTCGAGCAGCCAGCGGCGGGGACCAGTGACTCACGGGTTGCGCGATGAGTGAGCGGCGCAGTCCCACCATCAGACGGCGACGGCTCGGGGCCGAGCTGCGTCGCCAGCGGGAGTCCGCCGGGATCACCATCGAGGTGGTCGCCGAACAGTTGGAGTGCTCGGCGTCGAAGGTCTCCCGGATCGAGACCGGGCACACCACTGCCACGCCACGCGACGTGCGGGACATGCTGCGGATCTACGGCGTGGTCGGCGCCGAGAGCGACGAGCTCGTGCAGATCGCCCGGGAGGCCCGCCAGAAGGGCTGGTGGCACCCCTACAGCACGGTGCTCGTCGGCGCGTACGTCGGTCTGGAGGCGGCGGCCAGTTCGATCCGGGCGTACGAACAGCAGGTCGTTCCGGGCCTTCTGGAGACCGAGGAGTACGCCGGGGCCATGATCCGTGCGGCTCGGCCGGACTTCACCGCCGATCAGGTGCATCAAAGAGTGCGTGTCCGTTTGGGCCGTCAGTCGTTATTGACCCAGGACGATCCGGTCGATCTGTGGGTGGTGCTCGATGAGGCGGTGGTAAGTCGGCCGGTGGGCGGGGACGAGGTGATGCGCGGCCAACTCAAGCGGTTGGTTGAGGTGGCCGAGTTGCCGAACGTGACGCTGCAGATCCTGCCCTTCGAGGTGGGTGCGCATGCCGGCATGGACGGCACGTTCACGATCCTCAGCTTCCCTGAGCCCGGTGATCCGGATGTTGTGTACGCGGAGAACGCCACGGGTGGGCTCTTCCTCGAGAAGAGCGACGAACTACAGAAGTACAGCTTCATCTTCGATCACATCCGCGCTGCGGCCATACGTCCGGAGGAGTCCGTCGCACACATCGCAAAACTGGCAGAGGAGCCGTTGTGGAAATGGCGACCAAAGGGTTCCCCGTGGACCTGACGCAGGCAGCATGGTTCAAGAGCTCGAAGAGCGGGCCGAACTGTGACAACTGCGTGGAGGTGGCGTACGTGACGGGGGCGGTCGGAGTGCGGGACTCGAAGGACAAGGCGGGCCCCGCCCTGGTCTTCGCACCGGGTGACTGGCACTCCTTCGTCGCCGGCACCCGGGGTGGTGTGTTCGGCACGGTCTGACCGACTGGTCAATGGAGTCCCCGTCCGGTTCGCCGGACGGGGACTCTGTCGTCTCCGCGGTCGGCGCGGCCGACTGTCGCGGCGCGGCGGTGACCGGCGAGGTTCCGTCGGGATTCCCGTCGCCAGAGCGTCCCCGTCTCGTTGAACCGGTCGGTACGGCACTGGTCGACGACCAGCCGCACCGACCCGCAACCGAGCGAGTAGGCGAGACGAATGACGACGATCGGTTCAGACAACCTCACCACCGGTCCGGCGAAGCCGGAGCGGTTCGGTGGCAAGTACCGCGGCGCTCGTCGGGACACGGTTCTGACCGAGGTGGTCTCGACCGACCAGGAGTTGAGCGGGCGGGAGGGTGCTTCCGAGACGACGGATCCTCCGCTCTCGCTGCCCTCACTGGACCCGAACCCGCTGATCGAGCCGTCGTTCCCGCCGACGGGCTGGCCGATGGAGCGGCCCGAGTCCCTGGCGGACCACCCGTTGCTGCGTGGTCTGCTGATGGAGTTGCCGCCGAAGGGCGCCGTGCCCTCGCAGGACTGGCTGGACCGCTGGTTCGAGGCGACCCGGTCGATCCTGGAACTGCTATACGTGCAGAGCGCCAGCGGCCCGCGTTGACCCTGCGACGGCTGGCTGGGCCCGTTCCGCGAAGCGGTTGTGCCGCAGTGCGTGCCGGACCCCGATGGCGATCACCGCGAGCGCACCCACTGTGATCGCCGGCCCGGTGACGCCGGGGTCGGCTCCGAGGTCGGTGCCGGCGGCGGCGATCAACGCCGGCACCGTGGCCAGGGCGGTGACCTGTAGTGGCAGCCCGACGAGCGGGTGGGCCGCCGCGGCGCGCAGCCCGTGCGGCGCGGGGGTGGCGGGGGCACTGGCGAACGCGCCCGCGCCGGCCCACAGCCGGCGGATCCGTCGTACCGAGCAGACAGTCGCCACGAGCGCCGGGCCGGCGGCCAGGCTTAGCCCGGCGGCGGCCCGGTCGACCGGGTCGGTGCCGGCGCTGAGCAGCCCGCCGCCGAGCACGGCCGCGGTGAGCGCAACGCCGCTGAGGACCAGCACCAGCAACCATCCGGTACGCCGGCGCAGCATTCGGGTGTTGCGCAGCCGGGGAAGGCCGTCGGCAACGACGCCGGCGGCCAGCCAGACGGCGGCGACCGGGAGCAGGATGGTGAGCTGACTCTCCATGTTCGAGAGTCTTTCCCGGATCCCGGCGAGGCGAATCCGGGCGCGTCCCCCGTTCGCCCCGGACGCCGGGCCCGTAGGGGGTCATCACTTGAAGGTTATGGCCGTTTCGACATGTTCATCTGCCCGACGGCTGACTTACCCTCAGCTAGATCGGCGAGTGTCGATTGATGTTGGGACCGGTGGTCACGTTCCACTGCCGGTCAGAGGGAGGTAGGAAATGGGTCTTCCACGAAGGTCCGTACTGATCGGGGTGGCCGCGGCGACAGTGCTGGCCGTCAGTACCCCGGCCCTGGCCGCCGAACCCGTGGGTGTGGTTCGGGCCGCCGGCGGAGCCACCGCCGTGCCGGACAGCTACATCGTCGTACTCAAGGACAGCGCCGTGGCCCGGGACCGGGTCGGCGACACCGCGAAGCGGCTCTCCGGCCGCCACGGCGGCAGTGTGGCCCGCACCTACGGCGCGGCGCTGCGCGGCTTCGAGGTCACCGTGAACGCGAGCGCGGCGGCGCGGATCGCGGCCGACCCGGCTGTGGCGTACGTCGAGCAGAACCACACCGTCTCGATCTCCGGCACGCAGGCCAACCCGCCCTCCTGGGGCCTCGACCGGATCGACCAGCGCAACCTGCCGTTGGACAGCTCCTACACCTACCCGAACACGGCGAGCAACGTGCACGCCTACATCATCGACACCGGCATCCGGTTCTCCCACAACGACTTCGGCGGCCGGGCCACCTCCGGCTACGACGCCGTGGACGGCGGGTCGGCCGACGACTGCAACGGGCACGGCACGCACGTGGCCGGCACTGTCGGCGGATCCACGTACGGGGTGGCCAAGGGCGTCCAGCTCGTCGGCGTACGGGTGTTGAACTGCTCCGGCAGCGGCACCAACGCCGGTGTGATCGGCGGCGTCGACTGGGTCACCGCGAACGCGATCAAGCCGGCGGTGGCGAACATGAGCCTCGGCGGCGGCGCGAACAGCTCACTGGACAACGCCGTCCGCAACTCGATCGCCTCGGGCGTCACGTACGGCCTGGCGGCCGGCAACGACAACGGCGCGAACGCCTGCAACACCTCGCCGGCGCGTACCACCGAAGCCATCACCGTGGGCTCGACGACCAGCTCGGACGCCCGGTCGTCGTTCTCCAACGTGGGCACCTGCCTGGACATCTTCGCCCCCGGCTCGTCGATCACCTCGGCCTGGTACAACAGCAACACCGCCACCAACACGATCAGCGGCACCTCGATGGCAACCCCGCACGTGGTCGGCGCGGCGGCCCTGGTGGCCAGCGCCAACCCGAGCTGGACCCCGGCTCAGGTCCGCAACCAACTGGTCGCCAACGCCACGCCCAACGTGGTGAGCAACCCCGGCTCGGGCTCGCCGAACCTGCTGCTCTACGTGGGCACCGGCAGCACCCCGCCGCCGCCCACCGGCTGCACCGGCACCAACGGCACCGACGTGTCGATCCCGGACGCCGGCTCGGCGGTGACCAGCTCGATCACCATCTCCGGCTGCGGTCGTAACGCCTCCTCGGCCTCCACGGTGGCGGTGAACATCGTGCACACCTACCGCGGCGATCTGGTCATCGACCTGCTCGCCCCGGACGGCAGCTCGTACCGGCTGAAGAACAGCAGCACCTCGGACAGCGCCGACAACGTGAACGCCACGTACACGGTCAACGTGTCAGGTGAGGCCGCCGACGGCATCTGGCGACTCCAGGTGCGGGACACCTACTCGGCCGACACCGGCTACATCAACACCTGGACCCTGACCGTCTGACCGGTCCCTGACGACCGAGGCCCCACCCGGGCACGCCGGGTGGGGCCTCGCGTCGTACAGGTCGGGCTCAGACCGAGAAGGTGGCCGGCCGCTCGGTGGCCGGGGCCGGCGGGCGGGCCTTCCACAGGCCGATCTTCTGCGCGGCGAGCCGGCTCAGGTATGCCGGGTTGAGGATGACGTAACGACGCCAGAGCCGCTTCGGCTCCAGACCGAGACGCCAGAACCACTCAAGACCGGCGCGCTGCATCCACGCCGGGGGCTGACGCAGCAGCCCGGCGTGGTAGTCGAAGGCCGCGCCGACCGCCATCAGCGGCATGTCGAGCAGCGGCCGCATGGCGTACGCGAAGACCTCCTGGCGCGGGCAGCCGAGCCCGACCAGCACCAACCGGGCGCCACTGGACCGGATCCGGTCGGCGATCTCGGTGTCCTCACCGGGCTGGACGGCACGGAACTTGGACGGCTCCACCCCGGCGATCTTCAGCGCCGGGAACATCCGCTCCAGGGCCGGGATCAACCGGGCGAGGGTCTCCTCGGTCGAGCCGTACAGGTAGACCGGCAGCCCTTCGTCGGCGAAGCGCGACAGCACGTGCAGGGTCAGGGTCGGCCCGTACACCCTGTCGCTGAGCCCGGCGTGGTGCAGCAGGTTGAGCGCCCACCGCACCGGCTGCCCGTCCGGCGTGACCACGTCGAAGGAGTTGAGCCGCGCGTTGTGCGCGCTGTCGAGCACCCCGGTCATCACACCGTGCACCGCCAACGCGGTCAGCGCGAGGGGACGCCGCTCGTGTGCCGCCGTCACCACCGCATCGGTCGCCGTGGCGTAGTCGGTGGCGTCGACGAGGACGCCGAGCACGTTGCGCTTCGTCCGGGCGCTCATGGCTGGGCCACCCACTTGTCCACGTTGGCCTCGTAGATCTCCCGCAGGATCATCGGCACGTCGTAAGTGATCTTCCAGTCCGGATACTGCGCCTCGAACCGGGCCATGCTGCTGACGTACCACTGGTGGTCGCCGGTGCGGTTCTGCTCGACGTAGTTGATCCGCGCCTCGCGGCCGGTGATCTCCTCAGCGATCCGGAACGCCTCGATGTGCGAGGTGTTGGAGTGCCGGCCGCCACCGAGGTTGTAGACCTCGGCGGATCGCGGGGCCCGGAAGAACGCCTCGAAGGCGGTCAGCACGTCGTGCGAGTGGATCGCGTCCCGGACCATCTTGCCCTTGTAACCGAAGAGGTTGTACGTCCGGCCCTCCATGACGCAGCGCATCAGATAGGCCAGGAACCCGTGCAGCTCGGCCGCCGAGTGCGCCGGGCCGGTCAGCGTGCCGCCCCGGAAGCAGGCGGTCTTCATGTCGAAGTAGCGCCCGTACTCCTGGACCATCACGTCCGCGGCGACCTTGGAGGCGCCGAAGACCGAGTGCAGCGAGTGGTCGATCGACATCTCTTCGGTGATGCCCTGGTACCAGCGGTGGTCCTCGGGCAGCTCGTACCGGGTCTCCAACTCGATGAGCGGCAGGCTGTTGGGCCGGTCGCCGTACACCTTGTTGGTCGAGCAGTGGATGAACGGCGCGTCGATGGCGTGCCGGCGGGTGTTCTCCAGGATGTTGAGCGTGCCGCCGGCGTTCACGTCGAAGTCCGTGTACGGCTCCTTGGCTGCCCAGTCATGGCTCGGCTGGGCGGCGCTGTGGATCACCACGGCGATGTCCTTGCCGTACTTCTTGAACACCTGCTCCAGGCCGTCCCGGTCCCGGATGTCCACCGCGAAGTGGGTGTACGCGTTACCCAGGTCACGGCCGAGCCGTTCCAGGCTCCACGAGGTGGAGCCGTCCTCGCCGAAGAAGTACCGGCGCATGTCGTTGTCGATGCCGACGACATCCAGACCGAGGCCGGCGAAATGCCGAACCGCTTCGGAGCCGATCAGACCACCCGACCCTGTCACCAACGCGACACTCACACGCCACTCCTGGTCCATTGGAGGCAGAATCCATCGGAGCATAGCGTGACGTCCAGCACGCCCCGATATGACGGAAGGGCCCCGCATGAAGCGGAGCCCTCGTCGTTGGTGGGGATGGGGGGAGTTGAACCCCCACGCCCTTTCGGGCACACGGACCTGAACCGTGCGCGTCTGCCATTCCGCCACATCCCCGTGGCACAACCCGGAACACTCTAGCCGCCCGGCCCCGCCGTCTCCAACGGGCCTCGGGAATACTACGCTGTCCCTGACGCTCGCCACGAGCGATTACCGTTCGTGGCGGACGAAAGATTAGCACGACAGTCCCGGCCCTTCCGAACGGGTCGAGACCAGCCGGCCGAGCGGCGTGTGAGCTGCGCGCGCGCCGGCCGGATACCATCATGTCCTCGGGACCCGAGGAGGAGCCGGTGAGCGTGCTGCAACGCTTCGAGAAGCGTCTGGAAGGCCTGGTCGAAGGGGCCTTCGCCAAGGTCTTCAAAGGGGTGGTCCACCCCGTGGAGATCCTCAACGCCATGCAGCGGGAGGCCGAGGCGCACAAGGCGATCCTGGCCGGTGGGCGCACGTTGGTGCCCAACCGCTACGTGATCGATCTCTCGCCGTTCGACCACACCCGGCTGGCGCCGTACGCCGCCGCGCTGGCCCAGGAGTTGGCCCAGTCGCAGGCGGAGTTCATCGGCGAGCAGGCGTGGACGGTCTACGGCGACGTGATCGTCGAGATCGAGCGAGGCGAGGGTCTGGACACGGGCATGTTCCGTGTCACGGCCGAGGTCTACACCGGCGGCGAGGTCGCCCCGGTGTCGGCGCCCGGCTATGACGCCGGCCCGCCCGCCTACCCCGCGTACGACCAGGGCGGTGGCTACGGCCCGCCGCCCGGGCACGGTGGCGGTCGCAACGTGCGGCTGGTCTCCGGCGACGGTCGCACCTACCCCCTCCAGATGGGGTCGACGGTGATCGGTCGCGGCGACCAGGCCAACCTGCGTCTGCCCGACGTCGGCATCTCCCGGCGACACGCCCGGCTGGATTTCGACGGGGGCCAGGTCGTGTTGACCGACCTGGGTTCGACCAACGGCACCATGGTGAACGGGCAGCGGGTCTCCGCCGTCGCGCTCAACCCCGGTGACATGGTCCAGCTCGGGACGACGACGCTGACCTTCCGCGTGGACGGCTGACCCGCCTTGCCGGAACTGGTCATCACCGTTGCCCGGTTCGGGTTCCTGATCCTGCTGTGGATCTTCGTGTTCACTGTGGTCGGCGTGATCCGCCGGGACCTCTTCGCGGGCGCCCGGTCGGGTCGTCTGGTGGCCGCGCCACGCGCGGTGGGCGCCTCGACGGGGCAGGCGGCCAAGCCAGCGAAGGTGAAGCGGGGCAGAGCGGCGCACCAGCTGGTGGTGACGGCCGGTCAGCTGGCCGGCACCAAAATCACTCTCGGTGAAGCGCAGATCACCATTGGTCGGGCTGAGGACTCCACCCTGGTCATCACCGACGACTACGCCTCCGCGCGACACGCCCGGCTCGTGCCGCGTGAGGGGCAGTGGTACGTCGAGGACCTCGGCTCGACTAACGGCACGTACCTCGATCGCGCTAAGGTCTCCGGACCAACCCCCGTCCCCCTCGGCGTGCCGATCCGGATCGGCCGCACTTCCCTCGAATTACGGCCATGACTCTGACCCTGCGCTATGCGGCCCACAGCGACCGCGGTCTGATCCGAGACGGCAATCAAGACTCCGTCTACGCCGGGCCGCGGTTACTCGCCGTTGCCGACGGCATGGGCGGTATGGCCGCCGGTGACGTCGCCAGCAACATCGTCATCGGTGCCATGGCGCCGCTCGACGAGGACGTCCCGGGGGACGCTCTCGTCGATGCGTTGCGTTCGGCAGTGGGCACCGCCAACCAACAACTCCGCGACACGGTGGACGCCAACCCGCAACTGGAGGGGATGGGCACCACGCTGACGGCGACCCTCTTCACCGGCAGCAAGCTGGGCATGGTCCACATTGGCGACTCGCGGGCCTACCTGCTGCGCAATGGCGAGTTCGCGCAGATCACCAAGGACGACACCTACGTCCAGATGCTGGTCGACGAAGGCCGCATCAGCGCCGAGGAGGCGAGCAGTCACCCGCAGCGGTCGCTGCTCACCCGCGCCCTCGACGGTCGGGACATCGACCCGGAATACTCGGTCCGCCAGGTCATGCCCGGTGACCGGTACCTGATCTGCAGCGACGGTCTGTCCGGTGTGGTCAGCGCCGAAACTATCGGCGAGACCCTGCGGGAGTACACCGACCCGCAGCAGTGCGTCGAGCGGCTGGTGCAGCTCGCGCTGCGCGGCGGTGGGCCGGACAACATCACGGTGATCATCGCCGACGCCACGGACCAGGACATCGTCGAGGCGACCCCGATCGTGGGCGGCGCCGCCGCCCGGGACCGGGGCATGGCGACCTCCGCCGACGACTCGACTCCGGCGGCCCGAGCCTCGGCGCTCTCCGCGCCGCGTCCGGCCGCCCCCGAGGAACCGGCGGCCTCCGACGATGACGCCGACCGGCCGAAGCGACGCCCGGTCCGGACCGCCGCCATGGCGCTGGCCCTGCTGGTGATCGTCGGCGGTGCGGCGTTCGGTGGTTGGACGTACACCCAGCGGCAGTACTACGTGGGAGCCACCGAAGAGGGCCAGGTTGCCGTCTTCCGCGGTGTCCAGGGTCAGATCGCCGGAATGGATCTGTCCAGCGTGCACCGCCGCAGCGGCACCCGCCTGGACGACCTCACTGTCGCCGCGCAGGACACCGTCAAGGTCGGCATCCGGGCCAAGAGTGAGCCGGACGCCGAGCGTCAGCTCGCCGAGCTGACCAGCGACACGCCGAGCAACCCCAACCTGAAGCCGCTCTGCCCGCTCGACCCGACCGCCGCCGGGGTCAACACGCCGACGCCGACGCCGACCCCGGTCGGCTCGACGCCGACCCCGAACGGCAGCCCGAGCGCCAACGCGTCGCCGACCCCCAACGGGGTTGTCAGCGCAAGCCCGACCGCCGGTGCCACCACCGCACTCGGTGGGGCCGGCGCGACCACCACACCCGACGTCACGCCCTCCGACTCGGCCACGCCGGCGCTCGACCCGGCCGGCTGCCGGTCTCCTGAGTGAGCGTCGGCTGAGATCCTGAGGACTCCACCCGTGACCGTAGCGGCCACACCGGCACCCTCGCCCGCCACCGCGGGCGAGCAATCCGGCGTACGCCTGGCGCGGTCGCGCCGCAACGCCGAGCTGTACCTGCTGTTGCTCGCGATGGTGCTGGTGGCCGCGTACGGGGCGACCGTCGAGGCGAACCTGCTGGACACGGTCACCTCGGACTTCTGGATGCCGGCCGCCGCGCTCGGCGCGGTCTTCCTCGGCCTGCACCTGGTCATCCGGTTCCTCGCCCCGTTCGCCGACCCGGCTCTGCTGCCGGCGGTGGCCCTGCTCAACGGGCTCGGGGTGGGCTTCCTGCGCCGGATCGACCTGGGCGACGCCCCGGTGGCCGAGCGGGAGAGCCTGGCGACCTTCGCGGGGCAGGGCGGGCGCCAGTTGGCCTGGACGCTCCTCTCGGTGATTCTTGCCGCCGCTCTGCTCGCCATCATGCGCGATCACCGTTCGGTCTCCCGGTACGCGTACACCCTGGGGTTGGCCGGCATCGTGCTGGTGATGCTCCCGGCGGTGCTGCCGGCGAGCATCTCCGAGAAGAACGGCGCCAGGCTGTGGATCGATGTCGGCCTGTTCTCCATCCAGCCGGGTGAGTTCGCCAAGCTGGCGCTGCTTGTCTTCTTCGCCTACTACCTGGTCCGCAAGCGCGAGGTGCTCTCGCTGGCGAGCCGGCGGTTCCTCGGCATCGACTTTCCGCGCGGGCGTGACCTCGGCCCGGTGGTCGGCGTCTGGCTGATCAGCCTGCTGGTCCTCGTCTTCGAGAAGGACCTGGGCACCTCGCTGCTCTACTTCGGCATGTTCGTGGTGACGCTCTACATCGCCACCGAACGGGTCAGCTGGCTGCTGATCGGCCTGGTCCTCTTCTTCGGCGGCGCGTACCTCGCCTACGTCCTCGGCTCCACTGTCGGTGGACCGTTCGCCAACTTCTACCTGCGGGCGGAAATCTGGCTCGACCCGTTCGCCGACCCGACCGACAAGGGCTACCAACTCGTGCAGGGCCTGCTCGCCCTGGGCACGGGCGGGCTCTTCGGCGCCGGGCCGGGCGGTGGCCAGCCGGAGATCCTGCCCGAGGTGCAGAACGACTTCATCTTCGCCGGCATCGGTGAGGAGATCGGCCTGTTCGGCCTCTCCGCGCTGCTCGTCGTCTACCTGCTCATCGTGGAGCGCGGGCTGCGCGCGGCACTGGCGGTACGGGACTCGTTCGGCAAGCTGCTCGCCGGCGGTCTCGCGTTCACCCTCGGCCTCCAGGTCTTCGTGATCGTGGGCGGGATCAGCAAGCTCATCCCGCTGACCGGTCAGACCACCCCGTTCCTGTCCGCAGGCGGGTCGTCGTTGATGGCCAACTGGCTGCTCATCGCGGTGCTGCTGCGGGTCTCCGACGGCGCCCGCCGACCGGTGAGCGGAGGAGGCGGCGGCAAGGCGGCCCGTCCCAGCGGTGGCCCGCCCGAGCAGCTGCACGGTGCTCCCACGGAGGTGATCAAGCCGTGAACGCACCCCTGCGCCGCGTTGGCGTCGTCGTCATGGTCCTGTTCGGTCTGCTCTTCGCCAACCTCAACTGGATCCAGGCCTACAAGGCGGATGAATACCGGACCAGCGACTACAACGGTCGGGTCCAGGTCGCCGAGTACGACCGTAAGCGCGGCAACATCGAGGCTGGTGGCACGGCGGTGGCCACCAGCAAGGAGACCACCGGCAACCTGAAGTTCCGGCGCACCTATCCCAGCGGCGCCAAGTACGCCCACGTGCTCGGCTACAAGCCGGTCAACCTGGCCGACCAGGGCATCGAGCAGGTGGAGAACGACTTCCTGGCCGGCACCAGCGACCAGTTGATCGGCGACCGGTTGAAGGACATGTTCACCGGCGACGACACCGGCGGCGGCAACGTGCTGCTCACGCTCTCCAAGCGGGCCCAGGACGTGGCGTACGACCAGCTGCGCAACAACGAGGTGGGCGCGAAGCGGGGCGCGGCGATCGCCATCGACCCGCGGACCGGTGCCATCCAGGCGCTGGTCTCCATGCCGAGCTTCGATCCGAATCCGCTGGCCAGCCACGACACCAACGAGGCGGCGGCGGCGTACAACAAGCTGGAGAAGGACCCGGAAGGCCCGCTGAAGAACCGGGCGCTCTCCGAGACGCTGCCGCCGGGCTCCACCTTCAAGATCGTGGTTGCCGCGGCGGCACTGGAGAACGGCGTCACCAAGAACACCCAGATCCCGGCCGGTCCCAGCTACACCGCGCCCACCTCGGGCACTCCGATCCGCAACGCCGATCCGTCGATCTGCCCGACTCGGCAGGTCACCCTGCTGGAGGCGGTCACCGAGTCGTGCAACACCGGCTTCGCCCAGCTCGGCGTGCGGCTGGGCGCGGAGACTGTCAAGGAGAAGGCCCGGCAGTTCGGCTTCGAGCAGGAGGACCTGACCGTCGGCCAGCTCGGCGAGGGCGGCCTGCCCACGGCGGCCAGTCGGACCGGGACCATGCAGAACCAGGACGGCAGCACCGACCCGGCCGCGCTGGCCCAGTCCTCGATCGGGCAGAACAACGTTCGGATGACGCCTCTCGAAGGCGCCATGATCGCCGGCTCGATCGCCAACAACGGCAGCCAGATGCGGCCGTACCTGGTCCGGCAGCTACTCGCTCCGGACCGGACCACCAGCTACTACACGGCGAAGGCGCGGGAGCTGCGCCAGCCCGTCGAGCCGCAGGTCGCCGCCGACCTGCGCGAGATGATGGCCAGCGTGGTCCAGAACGGCACCGGGCGGAAGGCCGCGATCAACGGCTACACGGTCGGCGGCAAGACAGGTACCGCCCAGTCCGCCCCGGACCGGCCCGACCACGGCTGGTTCATCGGCTTCGCCCTGGACAAGAACGGCAACCCGGTCTCCGCGGTCTGCGTGATGCTGGAGCAGGCCGGCCCCGGTGGCAGCGGCGAGGCCGCCCGGATCGCGGGTCAGATCATGCGGGCCGCCATCGCCGACCCAGGGGGTCGCTGACATGCTCAGCCCCGGTGTGCAGCTCGGCAACCGCTACCGTCTCGACGAGCGGATCGCCAGCGGCGGCATGGGCGACGTCTGGCGCGGCACCGACCAGGTGCTCGGCCGGACGGTAGCCGTGAAGAGCCTGCTCCCCGCCCTGCTCGACGACCCCGACTTCGGCGAGCGGTTCCGCGGCGAGGCCCGCACCATGGCCACCATCAACCACCCCGGCGTGGTGGACGTCTACGACTTCGGCAACGACCAGCAGATCGCCTTCCTGGTCATGGAGTACGTCGAGGGTGACGCCCTGTCGTCCACGTTGAGCCGGGTCGGCCGGCTCACCCCGGCGCGGACGATGGCCCTCGTCGCGCAGGCCGCCGACGCGCTGCACGCCGCCCATGAGAAGGGCATCGTGCACCGCGACGTGAAGCCGGGCAACCTGCTGGTCCGGCCGAACGGCACGCTGGTGCTGACCGACTTCGGCATCGCCCGCTCCGACATGGTCGGCCAGCTCACCGCCGCCGGTTCGGTGCTCGGCACCGCCTCGTACATCTCGCCGGAGCAGGCCACCGGCGGTGTGGCCACCCCGGCGTCCGACGTGTACGCCCTCGGCGTGGTCGCCTACCAGTGCCTGGCCGGTCGGCGGCCGTTCGAGGGCGACAACCCCCTCGACATCGCGATGCGGCACGTCCGGGAGACGCCCCGGCCACTGCCTGCCGACATCCCCCCGCAGGTGCGCGCCCTTGTCGAACGGGCGTTGGCGAAGGATCCGGCCGCCCGCTGGCCGAGCGCCGCCGCACTCGCCGGGGTCGCCCGTCAGCTCAAGGCCGCGCTCTCCCAGCAGGCCCGGGCCGCCGGCAACTCCGGGCCGGTCTCCGCGGCGCCCGCCTCACCCGCCGCGCCCGGTCGGGCCCAGGTGCCGCAGGCACACCAGATGCGTCCGCCGACTGCCCGCCCACCGCTGGCCGGAGCGAGGCCGACAGCGATCGCACCCGCCCAACAGCCACGCCCCACCGCCGTCGCGCCGGCCGTCCAGCCCGTCCGGCCGCAGGGTGCCCCGAACGGCTACCCACGCGGTGCGGCAGCGGTGCCGTCCGGGCCACCCCGGCAGGAACACCCGCCGGCGTACGTCCGGCAGGCCGGCCCGGCGACACCGTCACCACAGCCCCAGCGGTCCCGGCCTGGAATGGTGCTCCTCGCCATCCTGTTGGCCGTGCTGGTCCTGCTCTGCTCTGGCGTGATTTCCTACAACCTGCGGAAGCAGTCGCAGGCCGGTGTATCCGCCGGGCTGGCGCCGCGCACCGTGACGTCCGGCGCGCTACGACTCGACGGGCGCGACGATCCGACCCGGACGTCGTACCGTCGGGAGGTACGACTCCAGCCGGGCGACGGCGGGGCGACGACGAGCGAAGGACGACAGACGCGATGACAGCGCAGGCCCGCCTGCTCGGTGGCAGGTACCAGGTCGGCGAGCTGCTCGGCTATGGCGGCATGGCCGAGGTGCACCGTGGTCGCGATCTCCGGCTCGGTCGGGACGTCGCGATCAAGATGCTCCGCACCGATCTCGCCCGGGACGCGACGTTCCAGATGCGGTTCCGCCGGGAGGCGCAGAACGCCGCCTCGCTCAACCACCCGGCCATCGTGGCGGTCTACGACACCGGCGAGGAGACCGCGCCGACCGGTGAGACGCTGCCGTTCATCGTCATGGAGTTCGTGAACGGGCGGACCTTGAAGGAGGTCCTCGGCGCCGAGGGGCGACTGCAACCGCGCCGTGCGCTGGAGATCTGCGCCGACATGTGCGCCGCCCTGGAGTTCAGCCACCGGCACGGGATCATCCACCGGGACATCAAGCCCGGCAACGTGATGCTCACCCAGACCGGCCAGGTCAAGGTGATGGACTTCGGCATCGCTCGGGCGCTGGCCAGCGGGGCGACCACGATGACCCAGACCAGCGCGGTCATCGGCACGGCCCAGTATCTTTCACCCGAGCAGGCACGCGGCGAGGCCGTCGACGCCCGCTCCGACGTGTACGCGGCCGGCTGCGTGCTCTTCGAGCTGGTCTGCGGGCACCCGCCGTTCGTCGGGGACAGCCCGGTCAGCGTCGCGTACCAGCACGTGCGGGAGACGCCACCGACGCCGAGCGACATCAACCCGGACGTCACCCCGGCCGTCGACGCGATAGTGCTCAAGGCGCTGTCGAAGAACCCGCTCAACCGCTACCAGAGCGCCGGCGAGATGCGGGCCGACCTGCTCCGCGCCGCCGCCGGCCGGCCCGTGCTGGCCACCCCCGTGCTGCGCGAGGCGGAGACGGTGGCGATGGCCCCGGCCGGCGGTGGGGGCGGCTATCCGCCTTCCGGCCGTGGGCCGCAGACCGGGCAGATCCCGGCCCGGGTGGGCGACCCCCGCCAGCGCAAGGCGTCCTCCTGGCTGATAGCGATGTTCAGCGCGGTCGGCGTACTGGCGGTGATTGCCCTGGTCGCCGCCCTGCTCTGGAACCAGCAGAAGGGCAACGACCTGAAGTCGGTGCCCACCCTCACCGGCAAGACCCGGGACGTGGCGATCGCCGAGATCCAGAAGGCCGGTCTGTCCGCACAGGTGGGCGACCCGGTGCTGGCCAGCGACTGCACCGAGGGCACTGTCGTTCAGCAGAACCCGCTGCCGACCACCCAGGTGAAGCAGAACGGCACTGTCACCATTCAGATCTGTGGCGGCAAGCCCGAGGTACGGGTTCCGGCCGGGCTGAAGGGCAGTAAGCGGGAGAGCGCCATCGCCCGGCTCACCGAGGCGAAGCTCAAGTACGACATCAAGACGGTGGACGACGAGGCGAGCCAGGAGGAGGTTCTCAAGGTCGACCCGCCCGAGGGCGAGAGCGTTCCCGAGGGCACGAAGGTCACACTCACGGTCTCGAACGGCAAGGTCCGCGAGGTGCCGGACGTCGTCGGGTTGAGCCAGGAGGAAGCCACCCGCGTCCTCCGGAACGCCGGATTCACTGTCGTCGCGGAGGACGGGCCGGAGGTGCCGGCCGCCCAGGCTGGGAAGGTCACCGACCAGAGCCCGAACGGCAAGGAGAAGAAGCCGACCGGGACGAGAGTGACCATCGAGGTAAGTCAGCCCGAGCCGGAGACCGACCCGACGCCCACCGTGACGCCCACCGTGACGCCGACGGGCACGCCGACAACTCCCGGCAACGGGGGCGGCATCGGTCTGCCGTTCCCGCCCCCGCCGAGCCGGCCCCAGGACTAGGCCACCCGCGGGCACCTGCATGACCCAGGCCGAATCACCCCCGGTCGCGGCGGTACGGCGGTGGCCTCGCCGCCTCCGCCGCCTGGCCGTCGCGGGTCTCGTCGTGCTGGTGCTCGCCAGTTCCCCGTGGCTGTGGACGACGCTCGCGGCACGCGGGCACGTGCACGACGTCGCCGACGCGCCGGCCGCCGATGTGGTGATCGTCCTCGGCACCGAAGTGGCACCCGATCGGCAGCGGCCCGGGGATCGTCTCGCCGGCCGCCTGGACACCGCCGCCGAGCTGGTGAACAGCGGGCGGGCCACTGTCGTCCTCGTGTCCGGCGACGGCGGAGGCGCGTCAGGTGACGAACCGGCGGTGATGACGACGTACCTCGCCGAGCGCGGTGTCGACAGGCGTCGGGTGGTGGCCGACCCGTTCGGCCTGGACACCTACGACAGCTGCGCGAGAGCGCGGGAGGTGTACGGCGTCGAGCGGGCCCTGATCGTCACCCAGTCGTACCACCTGTCGCGGGCGGTGACGCTGTGCCGGCGGCTCGGCGTCGACGCCGACGGGGTGACCGCCCGCTGCGATGGTTGCGGCGCTGCCCTGCTCGCCGAGAAGTCGGTTCGGGACTACTTCGCCAGCGGCAAAGCGGCGTGGGATGCGGTGCGCGCCCGACCGCCAGCGGTGCGTTCGCCTGCGAATTCCGCTGTCCGGGACGCGCTGCGAGGCTGACCCGACCGGCACCGGCTCCCGACGATCCGGTGACCGGGCTCTGACGTCCGGTCCTCAGGCGGTGGCGAAGGCCGCCAGACGACGCGCGTCCACCTCGGCGGCCAGGGCAGGTGCCCGCTCCAGCGCCTCGGGGTGACCGCAACTGGCCAGCCAGTTGGCCAGCATCAGGTGACCGCCCTCGGTGAGCACCGACTCCGGGTGGAACTGGACGCCCTCGATGGGCAGCGTCCGGTGCCGCATCGCCATCACCACGCCGGAGCCGGTCCAGCCGGTGACCTCCAGCTCGTCGGGGAGCGTCTCGGGCAGCACGGCGAGTGAGTGGTACCGGGTGGCGGTGAACGGGTCGGGCAGACCGGCGAGTACGCCGACCGAGTGGTGTCGTACCTCAGAGGTCTTGCCGTGCAGCAACTCGGGGGCGCGCGTCACTGTCGCCCCGAAGGCCTCGCCGATCGCCTGGTGACCGAGGCAGACGCCGAAGATCGGCAGCTGGCCCGCGTACTCCCGGATGACGTCCAGGCAGATGCCGGCCCGATCCGGGCTGCCCGGACCGGGCGAGAGCAGGATGCCGTCCGCGCCAACAGTGCCCACCTCGGCGACGTCGATCTCGTCGTTGCGACGGACCTCGCAGTCCACGCCGAGCTGGCCCAGATACTGCACCAGGTTGAAGACGAAGGAGTCGTAGTTGTCGATCACCAGGACGCGCATGGTCACCTGCTCGGGGAGGGGGGCGCGGGGTTGTTCTGGTCGGTGTCGTACGGCAGTTCGTGATCGTCGCCGGCCGGGGTCTCCCCGGTCACCGGGTCGCCGCCGCCACCCGTCTCGGCGGGTACGCCGGACTCGACCTGCACGTCGTCGAAGGGCAGCAGGGGCTCGGCCCACGGGAAGGCGACGTACCACAGCAGGGCCACCGTGGCGGCCACCAGGAGCACCGAGCCGGTCAGCTTTCCGACCACTCCGAACGGCAGCTTGCGCCAGATGAACGCGTACACCGGGTCAGCCTCCCAGCTCCGCCGGACGGCCCGCGGACTTGGGTTGGGTGCGGTCCAGTTCGGCGTGGATGATCAGGCGCTGGTAGTTGTCGAACTTCGGGTTGCACGTGGTGAGGGTGAGCATCCGCTTGGTCGCCTTCTTGTTCGGCTCGCCGGGCACCGGCGCCACCACCTCGACCTGGGTTGGCCGGACAATCCGGGACTGCGACACCCGGTAGACGTACCAGTCGGTCTTGCTCTCGACCACGATCGGGTCGCCCTCGTCCAGCTCGTCGAGCCGCCAGAAGGTGGCCCGGTTGCGGTGGCCGGCGACGGAGAAGTTGCCCACCTGGCCGGGGAGCGCGCTGGTCGGGTAGTGGCCGGGGGCGAAGCGGATGTCCTGCTGAGTGACGCCCTCGACGACTACCCAGTTCTTGTCGAGCTTGGGGATGTAGAGGCCCGCGAGCGGCTTTCCGCGTACCGGTGGGGACGGTTTGACGCTCGGGCCGGCCGACGGGGCCACCGTCGGGTCGTCGGTCGGGCCCCACACCTGGGCCAACTGGTTGTTCAGCTCGTTCTGGTGGGCGTCGACGATTGCCGACTTGCCCCAGACCTCGTAGCCGGCGAAGAGCAGGACCACCAGGCCGAAGGTGATCAGGATTTCGCCGGTGACGCGGACCCCGGTGCGCAGTCGCGAGCCGAACGACGGACGGGTCAGCTCGGAGTAGACGCTCTTGTAGCCCTCGCCGGTCTGGTGCGGCCGGAGTTGCACCACCCGCTCGCCGCGTCGGGGTTGGGGAGGTTCGGCGGAGTTGGCGCCGGCCGGTTCATCCGGGACAGCGGTGCGGGGGACGGCACCCATCAACGCGGTCGAGTCCATGGTCGGCGGCCTGCTGGCAGGAGTGGCGGGCACGGCCGGAATCAACGCGGTGGCGGCCGGATCGTCGCCGCGATCCCCGCCAGCGCTCGGCGGGACCCGGCTCGGCCCGCTCGGCGGGACCCGGCTCGGCCCGCTCGGCGGGAAGCCTTCCGGTCCGGGCGCTGCGACGCGGTCGGGGGCGGCCGGGGAGACCGGCGCGGCCGGGGAGCCGGTGGGTCGGCCGGGCCGAGCGGTGACCTGCGGAATGTACGCGGTCGGCGAGTCGGCCAGCGGCGGCGTCGAGGGCCCGGAGGAGACAGGCCGGCTCGGTGTGCCGGAGGCCGCCGGCCGGGTCGGCAGCGGCATCCCGCCGGGCGTGGCCGGGCGGGTCGGTGCGGCACCTGGCGGGTTGCCGGTGGTCGGCGGGCGGGTCGGTGCGGCCCCTGGCGCGGTCGGTCGGGTGGACGAGGCGCTGGGCGCGGGGGGTCGGGTCGGGGCGTTGCCGGGGGCAGCGGGCCGAACCGGGCCCTGGTTGCTGGCGGGTGGTCGGTCGGGGGCGGTCGCGGGGGGAACCGCGGGACCGCCGTGTGAGCCCGGCCCGGCGGCTGCGCTGCCCGGCCAGGGCGGCGGCGCTTCGGCACCCGGGCGGCCCGGGGTTCCGTTCGGCTCGGGTCGGGCGGCGCTCGGCGGCGGATGCTCGGCTCGCGGCGGCTGCAGCACCGGCTCGGGCCAGTTGCTGGCCGGGGTCGGTCGACCAGGTGCCGGCTCGGGCCTGTCGAACTTGGGCAGAAAGGCGGTCGGCTCGTCGGTCTGGTCCCGGTGTCGCCCGTCGCGTCGCTCGTCCGGCCCGCTCACTTGGGCACCGTAGCCGAGCGCAGGGCGGTGGAGTCCTCAAATGCGGGAACTCGCACCGTGGAGGCCGTCTCGTTGTAGCCAAGCTGGTAGTCGTCGACCGCGTCCTTGAACAACCGGACTCCCTGAGAGCTGGCGAGGGCCTGCTGGAGGGCAGCGGGATCGCCGATCGCTACGATCTTGAACGGTGGGGAGTACACCCGGCCGTGCAGTAGCAGGGTGTTACCGACGCAGCGTACCGCGCTGGTGGTGAGCACGCGGACATTCATGATTGACATGGCCTCCGCTCCGCCGGCCCAGAGCGCGTTGACCACCGCCTGTACGTCCCCCTGATGCACCACCAGGTCGTCGTTGCTGGCGTCCGACTGCGTCTGGTCGAGCTGGGGCGCGTCGTTCAGCTCGACGGTGACCCCGGGCCCGCTGAGGGCGGTGAACCCGGCGTCCTGGAGGCTGCCCTGGGCGCGATTCTGCTGAGCCTTGATCGGCGCGTCCGAGCCGGCCAGCGTGTTGGTCCGTTGTTCGACCTCGCCACGCAGCGTGGCGGCGCGGCGCTCACTGGCGGCGACCTGTTCGCGGCGGTCCTCGATGAGCTGGTTGAGCTGGGGTCGCCGGTCCTCGCGGAGAGCGGTGCCGCCCGCGGTGGTCGCGGTGGTGGTGAAGAGCAACCCGGCCGCCGCGGCGATCAGTGGCACCCCGATCGACCAGCCCGGACGGCGTTGGCGCGGTCGCCGGGGCAGCAGCCCGGCGGCGGCCCGTCGGAGGACCTTCTGCCAGGAGGTTGCGCCGGATGTGTACTCCACCGAGCGTTCCTTCCGCGTGTCGGGGATCGGTCCGTGCCGGCTGGGCCGGTGATGCGAACAGTCCCGCCTCTTTCGGTCACTCCGTGCACCGGCCTGACCCCATTCGTGGTCCAGGCGGCCAATCGGGACTACGCTAGCTCTCGAACATTATTGGCCATGGACCGTCGCCCCCGCGCCCGGTTGTCAGGCCGGACGAGGTCGTCACCCCTCTGGAGAGCGCCGTGCCCAAGTCTCAGGTCCGTAAGAAGAAGGTGTACACCCCGCCGACGGACGTTCGTCCGACGACGACGGCGTCGTCGCGCAAGCCTAGCCCGGTGTGGTTGCCGATCACCGCGGTCGCCTTGATCGTCGTCGGGATCGGCTGGCTGGTTCTCTACTACCTGTCCGAGCAGGAGTACCCGGTCATGGCGTGGGGTTACTGGAACCTCGCCGTCGGCTTCGGTGCGATGGTCGCTTCGCTGGCGTTGCTCTCTCGCTGGCGCTGATCCGGGCGGCCGCCGCGTCGGCGGTCCCACGTCACCCCGTCGAGCCCCTGCCCGGCAGGATCGGGTGGGGCCCCCTATGGTGTGCGCAGGCAGCGCGGCCTACTGCGAGATGACTCACGTTACCGCTGGGTAACCTTCGCGTAGGCTGCACTGCATGACCGAGCAGGGCGAGGTCATCAGGCAGCAGACCGGGGAGGCCAACTCGATGGGCAGCGTCCAGATCGTCACCACGATCCTCGCAGCCGCCATCACCGCCGTGGCGGTGTGGCTTGCGGTGCGTGCGGTCCTGAAGATGGTGGCAGTCATCCGGCTCGGGCAACCCGCGCCGGAGCGGTTCTCCGACAAGGTCGCCCGCGCCAGGACGATGCTGGTGGAGACGGCCGGCCATACCCGGATGCTCAAGTGGGGCGTGGTGGGCGCCGCGCACTGGTTCGTGATGGTCGGTTTTGTCGTGCTGTCGCTGCTGGTGCTCGAGGCGTACTTCGAGGTGGTCACCACCGACGGCGGTCTGCCGATCATCGGGCACTGGACGATCTTCGGTCTGGTCACCGAGATCATCGGGGTGCTGGGTCTGGTCGGCATCCTGGTGCTGATGGCGATCCGGCTGCGCAACCGGCCGACCCGTCCGGGTGGGCGGTCCCGGTTCACCGGCTCGACAATGTGGCAGGGCTACTTCGTCGAGTGGATCGTGCTGCTGGTCCTGATCTTCGGCTTCGTGATCCGGGGCTTCAAGGTCGCCACCGACCACTTCGAGTTCCCGTTCTGGGCCACCCCGGTCAGTCACGCGGTCGGTGCGGTGCTGCCCGACTGGGCGGACGGCGTCAGCGTCGCCGCGGCCATCAAGATCATTATTTCGATGACCTGGCTGATCGTCATCTCCTTGAACGTCACGATGGGCGTCGCCTGGCACCGCTTCCTGGCGTTCCCCAACATCTTCTTCAAGCGGGAGCCGGCCCGGCCGGCCGGCTCCGGTCTCGGCGCGCTGCGCCCGATGACGAGCCAGGGCAAGCCACTCGACTTCGAGGAGGCCGACCCGGAGAAGGACCAGTTCGGCGTCGCCCACGTCGAGCAGTTCAGCTGGAAGGGCCTGCTGGACTTCAGCACCTGCACCGAGTGCGGTCGCTGCCAGTCGCAGTGCCCGGCCTGGAACACCGGCAAGCCCCTGTCGCCCAAGCTGCTCATCCTGAGCCTGCGCGACCACGCGTACGCCAAGGCGCCCTACCTGCTGGCCGGCGGCGGCAAGGACCTGACCGGCGAGGAGAAGGCCACCCAGGCCCAGCTCGCCCACCTGGACGTGCTGGCCCTCGCCGAGGCCGACAAGCCGTTGATCGGCACCGCCGAGGAGGGCGGTGTCATCGACCCGGACGTGCTCTGGTCCTGCACCACCTGCGGTGCCTGCGTCGAGCAGTGCCCGGTGGACATCGAACACGTCGACCACATCGTCGACATGCGCCGCTACCAGGTGCTCATCGAGTCGAGCTTCCCCTCCGAGGCCGGGGTGATGCTGCGCAACCTGGAGAACAAGGGCAACCCGTGGGGCGCACCGCAGAACACCCGCGAGGACTGGACCAAGGGCCTGGACTTCGAGGTGCCCCGGGTCGGCGAGGTGGACGACTTCGAGTACCTGTTCTGGGTCGGCTGCGCGGGCGCGTTCGAGGACCGGGCCAAGAAGACCACCCGCGCGGTGGCCACGCTGCTCAACGAGGCGGGCGTGAAGTTCGCGATCCTGGGCGAGGGCGAGACCTGCTCCGGCGACCCGGCGCGACGGATCGGCAACGAGTTCGTCTTCCAGATGCTCGCCCAGCAGAACGTGGAGACGTTGAACGAGGCCTTCGAGGGCCGGGACAAGGCCAAGCGCAAGATCGTCGCCACCTGCCCGCACTGCTTCAACACACTGGGCAACGAGTACGGGCAGCTCGGCGGGGAGTTCGAGGTGGTCCACCACACCCAACTGCTCGCGCACCTGGTCGCCACCGGCAAGCTCACCCCGGTGCAGCCGGTCGACGGCGGCGTCACCTACCACGACCCCTGCTACCTGGGTCGGCACAACCGCGTCTTCGCGGCCCCCCGAGAGGTCCTCGGCGACGCCATCGCGGGCGACCTGACCGAGATGCCGCGTAACAGCGAACGCTCCTTCTGCTGCGGCGCCGGCGGCGCCCGGATGTGGATGGAGGAGAAGATCGGCAAGCGGATCAACGTGGACCGCGTCGAGGAGGCGATGGCCACCGGGGCGAAGACGGTCGCTGTCGGCTGCCCGTTCTGCTCGACCATGCTCAACGACGGGGTCAACGGCAAGGGTGCCGGCGAACAGGTCGAGGTGATCGACGTGGCCAGCGTGCTGCTCCGCTCGGTCAAGCCCGAGCAGCCGCAGGGCGGCAAGGAGACCGCGCCGATCGGCGGCTGAGACGCGTACCCCCGGGTTTTTTTCATCGACGGCGGCGGCCCCTGAGGGCCGCCGCCGTCGTGCAAGAATCTCGCCGAGGTGAGGCGACATCGACGGCCTGCTCTTGATGACGCTGTTGCCCCTGGTCGGCTTCGTAGCCCTGACCGCGGGCAACGCGTTCTTCGTCGCGGCCGAGTTCGCCCTGGTCACTGTCGACCGGGCGGAGATCGACAGGCGGGCCGCCGCGGGCGACCAGGCCGCCCTGACGGTACGCACAGCGTTGCGCGAACTCTCCTTCCAGCTCTCCGGGGCGCAGCTCGGCATCACCATCACCGCGCTGCTCACCGGCTACCTGGCCGAGCCGGCCCTGGCCCGGCTCTTCACCCCGCTGCTGCGCCCGCTGGCCGGAGACAGCACCGAGCGGCTCACCCCGTTCATCGCGTTGGCGCTGGCCACGCTGATCTCCATGCTCTTCGGCGAGTTGGTGCCGAAGAACGCGGCGCTGGCCCGGCCCATGCCGGCGGCGCTGGCCACGGCCGGCCCGATGCACACCTTCTCCCGGACGTTCGGTTGGGTGATCCGCGGGTTGAACGGCTCGGCGAACCGACTGGTCCGCGCGCTCGGCGTCGAGCCGCAGGAGGAGTTGGCAAGCGCCCGCTCACCGGAGGAGTTGGGCCTGCTGGCCGGCATCTCGGCGCGGGCCGGCGCGCTGCCCACGGACACCGCGATGCTGCTGCGTCGCACCATCCGCTTCGGTGACAAGCGGGCCGCTGAGGCGATGACCCCACGGGTGGACGTGGTCGCGCTGCGCTCCACGGCCACTGTGGCGGAGCTGCTGGAGCAGTCGCGGCGGACCGGGCGGACCCGGTTCCCGGTGTACGAGGAGACCCTGGACCTGGTGACCGGTGTGGCCGGCGTGCCCGACGCGTTGGGCGTGCCGCTGGCCGACCGCGCGTCGACCCGGGTCGGCTCGGTGGCCCGCGAGCCGGTGTACGTGCCGGAGAGCCTGAACCTGGACGGTGTGCTGGCCGCCCTGAAGGCGGCCGGGGCCGACCTGGCCATCGTGGTCGACGAGTACGGCGGCACGGACGGCGTGGTGACAGTCGAGGACCTCGTCGAGGAGTTGGTCGGAGAGATCGCCGACGAGTTCGACCCGGCGAGCGTGGACGACAACGGGTCGGCCGAGCTGACAGTGCCGGGCGGTGAACGGACAGTGCTTGTCGACGGTGTGCTCCGCTCCGACGAGGTGGCCGAGCAGACCGGCTTCCGGCTGCCCGAGGGGCCGTACGAGACGTTGGCCGGGTTCCTGATGGCCCAGCTCGGGCACATCCCGCTCGCCGGCGAGACGGTCGAGACGGACGGCTGGGAGTTCACGGTGGTCGAGGTGGAGCGGCACCGGATCGAGCAGGTCCGGGTGTTGCGCCCGGCGGATCCGGACGACGATGACTGAGCTGCTGGTGACGGTGCTGTTGCTGCTCGGCAACGGGTTCTTCGTGGGCAGCGAGTTCGCGCTCATCGCGTCCCGTCGGACGGTGATCGAGCCGCTGGCCGCCGGGTCGAAACGTGCCCGCTGGGCGTTGTCGGCGATGAACCAGATCCCCCTGATGATCGCTGGCGCGCAGCTCGGCATCACGGTCTGCTCGTTGGGTCTCGGCGCGATCGCCGAACCGGCGCTGGCTCACCTGCTGGAGCCGCCGTTCCACGCGGTCGGCCTGCCGGAGCGGGCGGTGCACCCGGTGGCGTTCGTGCTGGCACTGGGCGTGGTGGTCTTTCTGCACACGGTCGTCGGTGAAATGGTGCCGAAGAACATCACGCTTGCCGGTCCGGAGGTCTCCGCGCTCTGGCTCGGCCCGGCGATGCTGGCATTCTGTGTGGCCACCAAACCGTTGTTGCTCGCGATGAAATGGGCGGCCCGGCGGGTGCTCGCGTTCTGGCGGATCGAGGCGTCCGAGGCGGTGAAGACGGTGTTCACCGCCGAGGAGTTGGCCGGGTTGGTGTCCCAGGCGCGCACCGAGGGGCTGCTCGACGCGGAGCAGCACGCGCGGATCACCGGCGCGCTGGCCCTGCATGCCCGGACGGCGGCGGACGCGCTGCAACCGTGGTCGACGGTGGTGACGGTGGCCGAGGACGTCTCGCCGGCGTCACTGGAGGTGCTGGCGACCCGGACCGGCCGGTCCCGGTTCCCGGTGGTGCAGCGGTCGACCCGCCGGGTGCTCGGCTTTGTGCACGTCAAGGACGTGCTCGGGTATGCCGGGCAGGGTCGCCGGTCCCCGGTGTCGGCCGATGTCTACCGGCCGCTGGCGGTGGTGCCGCCGGACCGTACGCTGGCCGATCTGCTGCTGGCCATGCGTCGCGAACGGCGGCACATGGTGCTGGTCAGCGACGGGCGGCGGCCCCTCGGCGTGGTCACTCTCGACGATGTATTGACCGCAATCGTTGGGTGATGAACCAATACCCTTGGTGTGCAAGCGGTTGCACGACAGTGATGGTTACCGCGCTCGCCTTGATTACCGCCCGCAGCTTCCCTAATGTGGGGCACCGACCGCTGTGGGTCGTCTGCCTCGGCCCTTCCCTCACGCGAGGCGCCCGGCGGTCGGTTGCAAAGGAGTCGGTGCCGGTGGCAACCATGCCCCCTCATCGTCACGACCTGAATGCGTCTGCTCGCTCTGGTGGCCTGCGTCGCGTCGCGCACCGGGTGCTGATCCTGGTCGCCGCGGCGGCTGTCGGCGCCGGTCTGCTGACCGCGCCGGCACACGCCGCGCCCACGGTCGACGAGATCGAGGCTCAGATCGACAAGAAGTGGGAGCAGTTGGAGCCCACCATCGAGCAGTACAACAAGGTCCGGGCGCAGCTGAAGGTCAACCGGCAGAAGTCGGCGAACCTGCAGAAGAAGATCGAGCCGCTGGCGCTGCAGAGCGAGCTGGCGCTCAACCGGGTTGGCGACCTCGCCTCCCGTTACTACATCTCGGGCCCGTCGCACGACATCGGCGCGCTGCTGGTCAGCGCCAAGCCGGACACGCTCACCGAGCAGCTCACCATCCTCGACCGGCTCGCTTCGCAGGAGCGCAAGGAGGTCGAGGGCGTGCTGGCCGTGCGGGCCAAGTACGACGGCGAGAAGCAGAAGCTGGACGCGCTGATCGTCACCCAGACCAAGCAGCAGAATGATCTGGCGGCCAAGAAGAAGCAGATCGACGCCGAGATCAAGCAACTCGAGGCGTCGATGCCCAAGACCACTGTCAAGACGGCGGCCTGCCCGACCATCAACGGGGTGGTCAGTGCGGCGGCCCGCACCGCGATCCGGACCGCCTGTGGCAAGGTCGGCAAGCCGTACGTCTGGGGTGCCACCGGCCCGAACTCGTTCGACTGCTCGGGGCTGACCCAGTACGCCTACAAGGCGGCCGGGATCTACCTCACCCACCACACCGGTGACCAGTGGAACGAGGGCAAGGCCATTTCGCGGGGCGATGCCCGCCCCGGTGACCTGGTCTTCTTCTTCTCCGGCCTGAGTCATGTCGGGCTGTATCTGGGTAACAACCAGATGGTGCACGCGCCACGTGCCGGCAAGCCGGTGCAGGTGTCCAGCATCAACACCATGCCTGTCGCCGGGTTCCGCAGACCCGGCTGATCCACCTCGCGCCACACGACGGCCCCCGGTCACCGACCGGGGGCCGTCGTGGTTGTCAGCGGGGAGCGCCCACCGGAGACGGCAACAGCTGCACGTCGGCGAGGTCGACGTACATGATCCGGTGGCCGAACTGGATCTGCGCGTACCGGTTCTTGCCGCGGATCACCGTCCAGTCGCCGGGTGATGAGCCGTCGAACGTGCTGGCCCGGTAGTACTCGCCGGCCAGCACCGCGCCGACGGCGTACCGCTGCCCGGCGGCCAGGGTGTACTGGAGCGGCGAGATCGCCTGGTAGGGCACCCCTTCCGGGTACGCGGACTGCTCCGGGTACGCCCGTCCGTAGACCGGAACGGTGGTCCGGCCGGGCTTCGGCGTGGCCACCACGCCGACTGTCCAGCTGGCGGTCGGCGCGGACGCCGGGTTGTGGAACCAGGCCCGCTGCCCGAGGTACCAGATCGCCGTCCAGTCGCCCTGCCGCCCGGCCAACGCGTACGTCTGCCCGGCGGACGCCCGGGCCCCGTGGTCGGACACGGACATCGTGTTCGGGCTGCCGTCCGGGCGCAGCGCGATGTCGTTCACCAGCGGCGCGTCCGCTGACGGCGCGCTGCGCAGCACCACGGCCGAGGAGCCGCGTGGCGCGCAGGGCACGCCGGCGGTGACGCAGTCGGTGAACGCCGGCTGGTTGGTGGCGTAGTCCGGGTCGATCCGGACCAGCCCGGTGGCCGGGGTGCCGGTGTCCAGTCGAGGCGCGTGCAGCAGGTCGAAGTAGTGCGTCCAGTCCCAGTACGGGCCCGGATCCCAGTGCATCCCCCGCACTGTCGAGGGAATGGTGCCGGGCACGTTGTCGTGGCCGATGATGTGCTGGCGGTCCAGCGGAATGCCGTACCGCAACGCCAGGTGCCGGACCAGCTTCGCCGACGTCCGGTACATCGCCTCGGTGTACCAGGTGCCCTGCGCCGCGAAGCCCTCGTGTTCCAACCCGATCGACTTCGCGTTGACGTACCAGTTGCCGGCGTGCCAAGCGACATCCTTGGTCTTCACGTGCTGGGCGATGTGCCCGTCGACCGAACGCAGCGAGTAGTGCCAGCTCACGTAGGTCGGATCCTGGACGAGTTGCAGGGTGGTGGCCCAACTCGCCTCGGTGTCGTGGATGACTATGTACTCGATCTTCTGCCGTGCGGGCCGGTCGGAGAGGTCGTGGTTGCCGTAGTCACCGTCGCCGAACGCCTCGTAGGGCGCCGGGATCCACTCACACGAGATGGTGCGCGGGCACTCCACCCCGTCCGGGCGGGCCAGGCGGCGCAGGCCCAGTCGGTCCAACCAGGAACGCTCGGGCCGCACCGCGCGGGCCGGCAGGCTGACCCGCTGGCCGTCGTCGGTCACCCGGGCTTCGCCCGCGCCGATGGTGGTGAAGACCTCGTCGGCGAAGGCCGCGGCGGCGTCGGCGCTGTCCGCGCCGGAGTAGCGGGCCACCGCGCCGTACCAGGCCGCCGGGTCGGTGTCCGCGCCGACCGGTGCGCCCAGATCCCTCTGGTACGCGCTCAGCAGCGCGGCCCCGCCCCGGATGTTGAGACCCGCGTCGGTGCGCAGTGCCTCGGGGGTGGCGCCGGTCAGCGTGGCGGCGGCGTCGACGGTCTGCAACGCGGCGGTGGACGGCGCGGGTGCCTCGACCGGTCGGGGCGCGGGCACCAGTGCGGGACGGGAGTCGTCGCCGCGCGGGTCCTCGGCACCGGCGTCGTGGTGGCCGCGCCCGGGGAGGGCGGCCACGTGCCGCGCGTCGGTCAGGTGCATCGGGCCGTAGCCGCCACTGGTGCTCGGTGTGCCGGCGTTGGTGTCCCAACGGGACTCCAGGTACGAGACGCCGAGCAGCACGACGGCCGGCACGCCGTACTCGCTGGCCGCTGCGGCGTACTGCTGCTGGCGGTCGGTGGTGGGCGCGGCTGCGGCCGGGCCGACGGAGAGTGGCACCGTGGTCGCGGCGGCTACCACAGTGGCGGCGAGCAGTGCGCGCCAGCCGGTCGACAGGGTTGGATGGTGCATCGAACCCCCTAGATTCTCGCGGAGTGAGGTCAGGTCACCATCGCGCCGTCCGGGAGGTCGCGTCAATACCTTTCCATCTATCGAAGCAGAGGGAAAGAATTCTTCACACACTGTCGGTGACCTCGTCCAATCGGTACGGAGTGTCACTGCCGCACGGGTTGCGGATTGGTAACAGGCGTCTCTACTCTGGTCATTCGTCGGGCCGACAGCAGCTCCGCCCAGCCCGGGCGGTAACGGACCGACACCGCCGAGTCGTTTCCGAGCGAACCGGGGACCCAGGTCCCTCGGGGTGAATCCGCAGCCACTGCGGTAGGGCGCCGACTTCCCGCCCGAACCCGTCAGCTAACCCGGTAGGCGGTCAGGAAGAAGGAGTACGAGACCCCGGTGGCACTCCATGCCCCGCGGCCGTCGTCCGAGCGGTCGGCGTCAGCCGGCCCGACGCCGATAGTGCCGCGCCCACGCTGGTCCCGCTTCACCACCGCTCTCGCCGCGCTGGCGGGCATCGCCGTCGTCCTGACCGGCAGTGCCACGGCGGCCCACGCCGACCCGTCCGTCGCCGAGATCGAGCGCCAGATCGACGCCGACTGGAACAAGCTCGAACCGATCATTGAACGGCACAACGCCACCCGCACCGACCTCGCCGCGAAGCGCAAGCAGGCAGACGCCCTGGCCGCCCGGATCACTCCGCTTGAGCGCCAGGTCGACGCCGCGATGGACAAGGTCAGTGCCCTTGCCGTACGCGCCTACAAGGGTGAGAACGTCTCGACCGTCAACGCGGTGCTGGGCAGCCGGTCGCCCAGCGAGGTGGTCGGCCAGCTCGAAATGCTCGACCGCTTCGCGCACAACCAGCAGAAGGACGTGCGCCAGGTGGCCGACCTGCGCGACCAGTTGGCCGCGCAGAAGGCCCCGCTGGACGAGATGGTGGCCCAGCTGACCCGCACCGAGGCTCAGCTGGCGGCGAAGAAGAAGCAGATCAACGAGGAGATCGACCGCCTGCAGAAGCTGCGCCTCAAGGTGTACGGCAACGGTGGCGGCGGTCCGCTGCGTCCGGCGCCCTGCCCGGGTAGCTACCCAGGCGGCGCCGCGGGCACCGCTGTCAAGTTCGCCTGCGCGCAGATCGGCAAGCCCTACGTCTGGGGTGCCGAGGGACCGAACTCGTACGACTGCTCCGGGCTGATGCTGGCCGCCTGGGCGAAGGCCGGCGTGTCACTGCCGCACAACGCCGCCGCGCAGAGCCGGGTCACCAAGAACGTCAGCAAGGGCGACCTGCGCCCCGGCGACCTGGTCTTCTACTACAGCGACATCCACCACGTCGGCATGTACGTCGGCGGCGGCTGGGTGGTGCACGCCTCGCAGGCCGGTCAGCCGGTCAAGATGAAGAAGGTCGACGACGGTCCGATCCACAGCTACGGCCGTCCCGGCTGACTCCGGACGATCGAAGGGCCCGTCGCGAACTGTCGCGGCGGGCCCTCGTCGTCGTGGTCCTAGCGGGTTGGCCAGGTGCGCCAGTGCTGCCAGGCGCGGCTGGGTGTCGGCCCCCGCTGGCCCTGGTAGCGCGAGCCGTAGACCACCGAGCCGTACGGGTGCTCGGCCGGCGAGGAGAGTCGGAAGATGCAGAGCTGCCCGATCTTCATGCCCGGCCACAGGGTGATCGGCAGGTTCGCCACGTTGGAGAGTTCCAGCGTCACGTGACCGGAGAAGCCCGGGTCGATGAAACCGGCTGTGGAGTGCGTGAGCAGGCCGAGCCGGCCCAGGGAGCTCTTGCCCTCCAGCCGGCCGGCGAGCTGGTCACCCAGCGAGATGACCTCCAGCGTCGAGGCGAGCACGAACTCCCCCGGGTGCAGCACGAACGGCTCGCCGTCGGGGACCTCGACCGCCGAGGTCAGGTCGTCCTGCTGCATTGCCGGATCGATGTGGGTGTAGAGGTGGTTGTTGAAGACCCGGAACAGCCGGTCGAGTCGGACGTCGATGCTGGAGGGTTGGACCAGGGTGGGCTCGAACGGCTCCAGGCCCAGCGTGCCGGCCTTGATCTCGGAGACCAGGTCGCGGTCGGAGAGCAGCATCGGACCACCATAGCCGCGTTGCCAAGAGTGGCCGGATTCGGTGCCGGTGACCAGCGCGTCGAGGTCGCTGCTCGTACATTTGTTCGATAGAATGCCCACATGGCTTCCTGGTCCGAATTCGCCGCCGACGAGCCCCGACTCGCCGACGGGATCCGCGTTCTCCTCCAGCAATACGGGCCGGGCTTCGGCTATCTGGCCACGGTCCGTGCCGACGGCGGGCCCCGCGTCCATCCGGTCTCCCCGGTCATCACCGCCGAGGGGCTGTTCTGCTTCATCATCGACTCGCCCAAGCGCCGCGACCTCGAACGTGACGGCCGTTACGCGCTGCACTCGTTCCCTGCGGAGGAGAGCGACGACGAGGCGTACGTGGCGGGAAGCGCCCGTCCGGTGACCGATCCGGTCCTGGTGGCGCAGCTGGCGCGGAGCGCCCGGGCCGAGCCCCAGGCCGACTGGCGGCTGTTCGAGTTCACAGTTGACGTGGCCATGCTCACCCGCCGCGAGCAGCACATCGCGGGCATCCCGGGCCTCGCTCCGGGTCGGCCGGCCGTTCGGGTCTGGCTCGACCCAAACGCCCCGTCGGCGGTGGCGGCGCCCGTCGCCGTCCCGCAGGCGCGTCCGACCCGCCTCAGCCGTGACGTCCAGTGCACTGCCGCCTGACCACGGCCGGACGATCATCGCTGCCGGCTCCGTCGTAACGGAGCCGGCACCGGTCGTACGCACCGACCGCCTGGGATGATCAACTCGATCTCAAGGAAATCGCGGTGTCCCAGCGCTCCGGATGCCTCGACTTCCAGAAAGCCGAGTGGATCAACCTGGACGGAGGGGTACGCGTCCGCGGCAGCCGCGACCGGCGGGGGTGCCTGGGTGCAGAGGCTCGACGACTCGGGTACAGTGGTGCCGCTTGCGGGTGTAGTTCAATGGCAGAACATCAGCTTCCCAAGCTGACAGTGCGGGTTCGATTCCCGTCACCCGCTCCACGTACGGGAGCCCTGGTCAGGACACATGTCCGCCAGGGCTTCCGTGGTTCAGGGCCATGCGCCTGGCGTCGTCGCGGTGGTGGCTGACGTGCAGCAGGCAGCGCGGCCGGGCGCACTCGCCCCGCTTCGGGCTGGGCCGCTCATCGGCTCGACCGCCTAGGGAGACACACCGTCCTGCTCAAGCACTACCCGGATCGCATCAATTCTCGCTCGAATCGAGATCCATGCCCTGGGCAAGTGGCGACAGTAGAGCGTGCCGTGCGACGAGCCACATTTGTTGGCCACTCTCGAAGTTGACCTGGACCCGCTGGCCCGGACCCTCACCGGCGATGTCGACGACCTCTCCCTTTCCGTATGCTCGGTGTCTGACCAGGTCGCCGACCCCGATCTCGTACCCCGTATTGCGTTGGCGGTTCACCTTTGGTCGATCGGCATTTACCCTGGCCCCTGCCGCAAATTCCCTATCGGTGTGTTGAAGTTGTTCGAGGCGGCTTACTGAGTCTGAGAGTTCTTTGACGTAATCCGCAAGGTGGGATAAGCGGGACAGCGACTCGTCGAGTGCTACCACAGTGCGATCCAGTATTCTGAGATCACGGTGGGACAGTCCACTGAATTGCTTGTCGGTCTCACTGTCCCGCTCGAGGTTCCGGATTCGTGTCACCAGTTCTGCCAGCATGTCGTCAGGGCTGCGGCGAGGGCCTTCGGTGTTGTTGTGCTGGGTTGCCGCCAGTCGGACCTTCTCCTCCAGTTCTGGCCACATCGCTTCGAACAACCGGTCGATGGGTTCACGCGGCATGGGCTGTTCAGACATCTCGCGTAGCTCATGAATCAGCCGCCTCATGCCCTCCATGTCCAGCTTTCGTGACTGGAAAGACTGGAGTGGGGAAATCACTTCAGCCGGTTCGAGGTCAATGCATAACGGCACAAGACGTGCTACATCCAAACGTTTTGCCAGTGCTCCGGATTCGAACATCAACCACGGAGCCGACTGATTGGAGCGAGTCACGCAAACCAGCCCGAAATCGGCGCTCTCCAGGTTCGCGGCGATAACGTCGTTCCACCTGGTGCCGCTCTCGATCTCGACGTCGGACATCCAGGGCCGTACGTGCTGAACAACGATGCCCAGCCAACCGTGCAACTCGGATGCTATGGAGCGGCTCGGCTCGCCGCTCCAGGAGATGAAGACCTTCACCAGCCCTCCTGCGGTATCAAATGGTTCAACGTTACTCGACTTCATGTCGGGGCGGAATAAGATACTTGGATAACCTTAATGGCTTTATATCGTGATAATGCACAGAAGCGGTGACTGCTGCTCTCCTCTTGGTGACTGAGGGCTGCCGGTGCGGCAAGCTGATACGGTGACCGCCGCAATCATCGCCGCCAGCGCGAGCATCGTCGTAGCCGTATTTGCATTTCTGCTCAATCAGTATGGACAGCTGCGGCTAGAGCGGAGACAGGCTCGTCTCAGTCGAGTCAACAGTCAACTTCGCGACCTCTATGGGCCTTTGAACGCGATGGTCGACGCAAACGAACGGATCTGGGTGGTGCTGCGCCAGACGCATCTGCCGAAGTCGTCCGAACGGGGCCCAGAGGGCGGTGACACCGAATGGCGGCGATGGCGAGACGAAGTGCTACAGCCCGCAAATCGTCGAATGCGTGACCTCATCCTTGCGCATGCCGACCTGGTTGTGGAGGTCGAGGTGCCGGAGCCGCTGCGCGATTTCTGCGCCCACGTCGCCGCCCAGGAGATCGTCCGTGTCGCGGAGGTCGAGGAGGGTGCCCGCGAGTGGGCGCTTATTCGTCATCCCGGCGATGCGTACGTTTCCTACGTCCGACGCACGTTTGCCTACCTCAAGAGGGAACAGGCGCAACTCCTGCGCCAGTCCGTGTGAGCCGGTCCTTGTCGTGTGTCGCGTGAGCAGCGCAGGCTCATGTCGCCGCGGACGGGTAGAGGACAGTCACGTGCGCCGGCACGCCCCACCCGGCGGCCCGGTCGAGCGATGCCCGGAACCGGCCCACCGCCTCCTCGGCCTCGGGTATCGGCACGATGAGGGCCGACTGTGTCGGCTCCAAACCCTGCGGCTTCCTACCGGTAGTCGGCGAAGATTCGACGTTCCACACCATCGACGGTGATCGGGCCGCCGTGCGGAAGGATCCACTGTGGTTTGGTGTGGCCGAACGGGACGCCGACGCAGACGACCGCCTCGGGGTTGTAACGGGTCACCACGTCGACGACAGTGTCGCGCTGCTGCTCGCGAAGGAGCGCCCGATCCGCGGCGGGGGGTCGACGGGTGTGGTCGGAGACGGGCGGACGGGCGACCAGGACCGCGTCGACGGCGCCGAGGAGACCGCGTTCACCAAGTGAGCGGACGATCCAGCCAACCTCGCGGGCGGGGAGGAGTTCCTCCGACGTCTCGATGATCAGCACCCCGCCGTGCAGGACCTCCGGGGGAAACGGGAAGCGTCCCGCCGTCAGGATCCACTGGATGACTTCCAGACAGCCACCCCAGGTGGGGCCGGTGACTGCGCGGGACGGCCCGTACCAGCTCCACGGTTCCGTCGGTTCGCGCTCTCCATGCGACTTCAACGCCTGCGGATCTGCCCAGTCGATGCCGATGTCCTCGGACTCGCCCGGGTCGGTGATTTCCAGCCGTTCCCCGGTGAGCAACGCCGCTCGCAGCGACCGGACGTGGACGTCGTCGACGGCAGGCCCGGGGCCGAGGTGAACCTGGGACGACCCGCCGTAGAAGCTGGCGATGCCGAGACCCCAGAGCCAGTGGTGCAGGTTGGTGTTGTCGCTGGTGCCGAGGAACGGCTTCGGGTCGGCTCGGGCCAGGTCGCCGTCCAGGTGGGGGATGACGGTGATCTGGTCCTCGCCGCCGATGACGGCGAGGATGCCGCGTACCTGGGGATCCGCGAAGGCGGCGTTGATGTCCGCCGCCCGTGCCGCCGCGTTCGCGCCCACCTGGCGGGTGGTGGGATATTCGACCGGAACGAGGCCGGTCAGGTCAGCAAGCCGTCGCATGGCCTGCTCGTGGATCCCGGGATAGGCACCGGCCGCGGCGAAGGACGGTGAGAGGACCGCGAGGTGGTCCCCCGGGCGTGCCTTCCGGGGACGAACAAGCTCATGCTTCATGTCGAGATCCAACAGGTGCGTGAGCCCGTACGCATCTCATTTTGGGGCGGCTGTGAACGCGCACGCCAGTGGCGTTTCAGCACCTGCCTGCGGATGGCTGGATCGTTTTCTCGGCGACGAAGTAGGGCTCGGCCGCCTCCAGCCGGGGCACCTCCACGCCCAGCCTGCGCGCCTCCGCCAGGGTGTCGCGGCAGACCGCGCGCAGCTCCTCGGGGTTGGCGTGGGCCTGCATGACCAGACGCATCGGCGGGAAGTGCCTGAACAGCCAAGCCATCGCCGGTGCTGCCAGCCAGACGGGCGCAGTGAAAGGAGGCAGCTCGCCGCGGTGCCGCCGCAGATCAACGCCGCGAGCCTCGACGAGCCGAAGGAGTTCGCGGGTGGCATCGCTTCGCGTACGTTGCCGGACGTCAGCTTGGACAACGAGCCCGACTTCAGGCTCTGCGTGTGCAGGCCCGCGTTCTGAACGAAGTGGATCGACAGCCAGCCACGGAAGTCGGCGTTCTCCTGGAGCCTGAACCCCGCCTCCCGGTACACCTGGCGCACGGCCCGCTCGCGCTCGGTCGGCGGCCGATCGAGAGTGCCGAAGAAGACCACGGGCAGCAGAGCCCCACGCAGCACACCGTCGTCGCCGAAACCACCGCCGGCTCCGGGGCAGCCACAGGCCACCTGGTCGGCGGGGAGGTGTTAGGTCGCGGTCAGCGGCGCGACCCAGAGGTTGTTGAAGACGAGCACAGGCGCTCTGCCCGCGCGCGATCAGGTCGGCCTCCTTCAGCAGGGCGAGGTGTGGTAGTTCCTGCCGGGCCTCGCCAGCGGCTAGGGTCCGGCTTGGAGGTGGTCCGTGTTCACCGAAGCCTTTCCGATCGTGACGACACCTGACCTGCCACGACTGATCGCGTTCTACCGGGACGTGGTCGGCTTCGAGCTGACCTACCGGTTCCCGGACGAGGGTGCCCCGGAGTTCGTCGCGCTGCGGCTGGGCAGCAGCGAGCTCGGCCTGGCCGCCAACCCGGAGGCTGGCGGGCCGACCGACTCGCACCGCTGGGAGTTGTGCGTCTACGCCGACGACTGCGACGCAGCAGTGGGCGCGCTGCGCACCGGTGGAGCGACAGTCACCGAGGAGCCGGTCGACCAGCCCTGGGGTGAACGGTCCGCGCGAGTCACCGACCCCGACGGCAACCGGTTGCTGGTGCTGGCCCGGCTCTAGACGAACGGGCCGCGACCAGGGCTGTCATCGCCTCCAGAACAGCAGATGGGTGACCCCGCTGGTGCTGGGCACCGACTCGAGGTGGAAGCGGTCGAGCAGTTCGTCGGGGCTGTCCCACAACCGCTCGCCCCGGTGGAGGTCGACGGGCGCCACGGCGATGTGCATCGTGTCGACCAGATCGGCCTCGATGAACTCGCGGATGGTGGCGACCCCACCACCGAGGCGTACGTCCCGACCGTCGGCAGCCTGTTTCGCCTCGGCCAGTGCCTCGGCCGGGCTGACATCGCGGAAGTGGAACGTGGTGTCGGACCGGCTGAACGACGGACGCACGTGGTGGGTGAGCACGAAGACCGGCGTGTGGAACGGTGGGTTGTCCCCCCACCAGCCCTGCCAGTCATGGTTCTCCCAGGGGCCACGCTGCGGGCCGAACTTGTTGCGACCCATGATCTCCGCGCCGATGTTGCACTCGGCGTCGCGGGTCAGGTAGTCGTCCAGGCCACGGGTGCCCCCCGGCTCGGTGCGATACACGAAGCTGGCGGTGGCGGCACGCCAGGAGAACAGCGGGGTGGGGTCCGCGTGACCGAAGGGCCGTTCCAGGCTCTGCCCCTCCCCGGTGCCGAACCCGTCGCGCGAAACGTTGAAGCACTGCACCCGCAACAGTTGCGCCATGGTGTCTCCCTCTTCCTCCGATGGGCAGTGATTCAGTTCGCGGTCACCGTCGGGCCGCCTCCGCTGCCCCGGTCGTCGAGCACGAGGGGGGCGCGACCGCGCACCGCGTACCGGATGTGGGTCACCTGTGGGGTGGCGAGGACGCGGGTCGGCGTCAGCTCGACCCCCTCCCGATCGCCCAGGTCGAGGTCCGCGTCGAAGAGCCGCAGGCCGGTGCCGAGCACGACCGGTACGACGTGCAGCTCCAACTCGTCGAGCAGGCCGGCCTTGAGCACCTGCCGGACCAGGCTGCCGCCCCCGGCCACCGCGACATCCTTGCCACCGGCCGCGGCGCGCGCCTGCTCCACGGCGCTCGCCACGCCGTCGGTGACGTAGGTGAAGCTGGTGCCCCCACCCCGCTGCAGCCGCTGGCGGGGACGGTGGGTGACGACGAAGACCGGCGCGCGAAACGGCGCCTCCTCACCCCAGGGGATCTCACCCCCGTCGGCCATCCGGCGTCCCATCACGTACGCGCCGGCCGCGCCGAACGACTCGGCGATCACCTCGGAGTTGGTGTCCTGCTCGCCGCCGGCAAAGCCCTGCCGTTCGCGCCAGGCCGCCGCTTCGGTCGCCCACCGGGTGACCCGGAAGAATTTCGCGCTCTCCGCCGAGTCCATCCAGTTGCCGTTCCCGTCGAACTGTGGGCCGGCGTAGAAGCCGTCCACTGACACCGACAGTTGTGCGGTCACCTTCGTCATCGCGCTCCGAATCCTCTCCTCGGGCGACACCCCGCCTGGGTGCCGCTCCCCGAGGGGTCGGAGCCGAACGCGATGTCCCTACCGGGAAGAAGTGTGACGCGTGCCACTTGCGGGCTCGGCCAGGTACCACGTCCCGGCGTGTTCCGGGTCGCGTGACCAGCGCATCCGGGGCTTCTCCTCCGGGCGGGGGCTCCAGTCCCGATGGGGCGAGAGGGACACCCGCCAGGCGATCACCGCGAAGAAGTAGAGGCCCGGGCCGACCAGCCAGAGCAGGGCGTCGCGTCGCCGATAGGAGGCGTAGGGCGCGAGCCACGCGGTCGCCGCCATCGGCACCGCGACCGTGCTGAGATCGGCCACCGGCCCACTGCCGAATCGAGCCTCGACCAGCTCGCGGAGGATGAGGGACGGGACGAACACCCCGACCAGCAACGCCACCGTACGGATCATGCGGACCCGGCCTGCCCGGCGATCCGGAGATACGCGGGCAGCAACTGCTTCGGTGGGCATCCCCGGAGAGTACGGGCCGGCCGCATCTGTGGATCTGGGACTGCCGGTCGGCGATGGCGGCCTCGATTCGCAGACCGATACCGCTCAGCCGCCGGTCCTGACCGATGGATCGCCTGGTCCACGAGGTGCCGGGGCGCGGGCGGCCGGCCCGGCTAGGCTGGTGATCATGCGGATTGGCATCGTGATTCTGCCGGACCAGCGGTGGGCGGAGTCGCAGCGTCGCTGGCGGCAGGTCGACGAGTGGGGCTTCGACCACGCCTGGACGTACGACCACCTGGGTTGGCGTGACCTGGTCGACGGCCCGTGGTTCGACTCGATGGCCACGCTGACCGCAGCCGCGACCGTGACCTCGCGGATTCGACTAGGCACCCTCGTGGCGTCGCCGAACTTCCGTCACCCGGCCGCGTTCGCCAGGCAGATCACCACCCTGGACGACGTCTCCGCCGGCCGGCTGCTGCTCGGTCTGGGCGCCGGGGGAAGCGGCTTCGACTCGACGGTGCTGGGGGGTGAGACGCTGCCACCGCGTCAGCGGGTCGACCGGTTCGCCGAGTTCACCGAGTTGTTGGACCTGATCCTGCGGGAGGACGGCACCACCTGGCGGGGCGACTGGTTCGCCGCTGTGGATGCTCGCAACAACCCCGGCTGTGTGCAGCGGCCTCGGGTGCCGTTCGTGGTGGCCGCCAACGGGCCACGGTCGATGCGGTTGGTGGCCCGCCTCGGGCAGGGGTGGGTGACCACCGGCACTGGTGACGACAACGACCTGTCGGGTTGGTGGGCCAGTGTGTCGGCGCTGTCAGCGCGGATGGACCGGACCCTGGACGAGGCCGGCCGTGACCCGGCCAGCCTGGACCGTTACCTCTCGCTGGACGCGGGGCCGGTCTTCTCGCTCAGCAGCGCACAGTTCTTCGCCGATCAGGTCGGCCGGGCCGCCGAGTTGGGCTTCACCGACGTGGTGACGCACTGGCCGCGCGCCAGCAGTTGGTACGCCGGTGACGAGGCGATCCTGGTGGACGTGGCGACGCGGTTGCTGCCACAACTACGCGGCTGAGGCGGCCACCGAACCGGCCGGGGCGGCCGGTCAGGTGCCGAGGTCGCCGCTGGCCACACCGCCCTCGCCGCCGGAAACCAGGCGGAAGCGTAGGCAGACGATGGGGGTGTCGCCGTCGACAGGGGTGCCGAGCCGCGCCCAGTAGGTCGAGTGCCCGGCCCGCCACTCCTCGATCGAGCGGTCGCCCTCGCCCTCGGCGTGGGCGAAGTCCCAGGGCACGTCGGCGAAGCGGACCACCTCGACTCCGGTGATCTCCACGACGCCGGCCAGTGCGTTGGCGTCGTCGACGAGCGCCAGGCGTTCGCCGACGTGCTCCAACTCCTCGCCTTCTTCCGCGTACTCGGCGAGCCGGCCGGCCGTCGCGGTCTTCACACCGGCCAGCACCAGGGTGTTGAGGGTTGCCCGCAACTCACCGGGGGTACCGAGGGCGAGGGCGCGCAGTTCACCGATCCGAGGCCACATCCTGCCGAGGCTAGGCCAGGGCGGCCCGGCCCGCCGCCGCAATACCCGTCGCCCCGCTCAGATCAGTTGGCCGGCGTAGCCGGGTGCGGTGAGGAGCCGCTCGTCAGCACTGGTCGCGTACGCGTCGAGGATCGCGTCGGCGAGCTTGACCACGTGCTCGTCACCGTGGCGGGCCGCGCGGGCGAAGACCTCCGCCGGCGTTGCGGGGGTCACTGTCGGTGGCGCGATGCCGTCGGCTGGGGCGTACCCGGAGGTCATGGCCGCCGTCGCGGCCCAGGCCGCGGTGAGGCTCGGCGCCCACAGGCCACGGTCCAGTGCCGGCAGGGTACGCAGCACGGCGGTCGGGGCGGTGACCGCGTGCACCAGCATGACCGGCGCGGCGTGCCCGAAGCGCAGGTAGTTCAGGCCGGCCCGGTGCGCCAGCGCGGTGAGCCCGCGCTCCGCCTCGGCCGGGCTCCGCGCGGGGCGCAGCGTCGCGAGCGCCGGCTCCCATCGGGGTACGCCCGGCAGTTGGTCCAGCCGATCCCGGACGCCGCCGGTCTGGTCGTCGATCCGGGGCAGCCCGGCCAGCGCGGCTGCCACGTCGATGTCGTCGGCGTCGGGCTGGTCCGAATCGACGCTGAGCAGCCGGTCGGTGCCGGGGATCGGCTGCCAGCGGGCCGCCCAGTAGCCGAGGGCCTGGCCCAACTCGGTGAGCCGCTGTGGGTTCTCGTCGTCCGGGCCGAGCGCGCGTACGGCGTGCCCGACCCGGATCACACCGTGCGTGGCACCGGCGGCGATGCCCGGCAGCAGCCGGGGCCACCAGGTGCCGAGCACCGCACGCCACTGGTGTTCGCGCAGTTGCCGGTCGAAGTAGGCCAGCCAGTCGCCGGCGCGCTTCGGATCGCCCAGCGCCGACCGCCAGTCGTCGATCGGGTGCAGCCCTCGGGGCAGCTCGTCGAGGCGGCCGAGGTAGTCGTCGAGCCACCGGTGCACCCGGTGTGGGTGCCCGTGTCGGACCAACGCCTCGACGGCCATCGGCCCGTGGTTGGACAGCCAGCCCTGATATTCGGGGCCGGTGCGGTGCAGTCGCTCGTACGCCTCGTCGAGAACTCCGTCACTCATCAGCCGATCGTCGGTGCTGAACCTCGCTTCAGGTCAAGCGGGCAGATCCGCGGCGTCGATAAGGCCGGTGATCCGTAGCTCGGCAGCGACTTCGGGCGGGCAGTCCACTGCCACCACCGCGGTGCCCAGCACCTCGGCGCCCCGCGCATCGCAGATGTCGTAGAGGGCGCGTAGTTGCGCGCCGGTACGCACCCAGTCGTCCACCACCAGCACCCGGTCGCCGGGGCCGAGGTGTCGGTCCCGCACGGCGAGGTCCACCCGTCGACCCCGGTAGTCCGGTGGGCTCTGCGCCCAGGTGAGCGGCCCGGCGGGCAGTCGACCGTCGCCGGGCTTGTGGGCGGCCGCGAAGCCGACCCCGAGGGCGGTGGCGGCCAACGGCCCGAGGAGCAGCCCGGTGACGGCCGGCGCGAGCACCACGGTGGGCCGGGCGGCCCGGTACGGCGCCACCAGTGCCGGCCCCAGCTCGGCCAGCACCGCCGGGTCCCGCCACCAACCGGATATGTCGCTGACCAGGTGACTGGTGTCCGGGCCGGGGTCGATCCACTGGAACAGGGCGGCCAGGCGTTCGGTCAGATCGGCGGGCATCCGCTCATCCTGCGGCACGGGCGGCGGGCGCGGTGGCACCCGGGCCACCCGGCCCACCCGGGGTCGGATGATCGGCTACACGTACCCGTGCAAATACGGGCATACCATCATGATCACGTTGACGTCGGAAGTGCTTCTCTCGTTACGGTCCGACCCGGTTTGTTCAGACGACGAAAGGACCGGGCCGGTGGTAGGCAAGCACTCTCGTACCCGCATCTTCTCCTCCCCGGCGGGCATCGTGGCCACCGCGGCGGTCGGCGTCGCCCTCGCCGTCGGAGGCACCGTAGGTGCCGTGCAGTTGGTTTCCGGCTCCGACCAGTCGGGGCAGGTTGCTCTCGACCTCACCCCGACCACCGCCGCCAGCAGCCTCACCCCCAGCTCCCCGGCCGTCACCCCGAGCGCCAGCGCCTCGCCCAGCGTGACCGCCAGCCCGTCGGCGACCCGATCGCAGCAGGCCGCCTCCCGGGGCAGGGAGCGCACCTCGTCGCCGAAGCCGAAGCCGAAGCCGACAGTCAAGAAGACCACCGCCGCGGCGAAGGTCCTGGACAGCGGTTCGTGTGGCGCCTCGTTCTACTCCGACGGGCAGCTCACCGCCAACGGCGAGTCGTTCAACCCGAACGCGCTGACCGCCGCGCACAAGACCCTGCCGTTCAACACCAAGGTCCGGGTGACCAACCCGGCCAACGGCAAGTCGGTGACGGTACGGATCAACGACCGCGGCCCGTTCATCGACGGCCGCTGCCTGGACCTCTCCCGGGCCGCCTTCGCCAGCATCGCCTCGGTCGACGTGGGTGCGCTCACCGTCCGCTACGAGGTCCTCGGCTGAGCGGGACCGGCGACACCGATTCGGCCGGCCGACTGGGCCGGCCGGACAGAACCTCCTCGGACGACGGGTCAGGTTCATTCACCGGTTCACGTGGATCAGGCAAACTGTCAGTCGTATCCACGCGACTCCTCCAGTCGGGCCGTCGCCCGCTGAGCCCCGGATCCCGCGCCGGCCTCGGCGCGGCCCTCGCTCTGCTCGCGATCGTGTCGGCGGTGGAGGCGGCGGACGGCCGCAAGGTGCACTACGTCGCGCTCCTGGCGGCCGCGCCGGTTCTCGCCGCCGCCCTGGCGTCCTGGCTGGTGGTCCTGGGGGTGGGCGTCGCGGCGACGGTGATCGGCGCCGGCTTCGCGCTGGTAGCGCCGAAGGTCTCGTTGGTCACCTCGGTCAACGTTGTCGCGGTCGCGCTGACCACCGGAATGGCGGTGGCGGTGGCGTGGGTCCGGCAGCGGCAGGCCGAGCGGATCGTCGAGCTGACCAAGCTCGCCGCGGTGGCCCAGCAGGCGGTGTTGCGCCCGCTCGGGCCGCAGGTCGGCACGCTCTCGGTAGCGGGACGCTACATCTCCTCCACAGCGACGGCGGAGATCGGCGGTGACCTGTACGAGGCGATCGACACGCCCTACGGCGTCCGCATGATCATCGGTGACGTGCGGGGCAAGGGTCTGGACGCGGTCCGGCTGGCCAGCATCGTCCTCGGTTCCTACCGGCACGTGGCGTACGAGCGGGCCGACCTGCGGGCCGTCGTCGCCGACCTGGACCGCGCTGTGGCCCGCAACGTCGGCGACGAGGACTTCGTCACGGCGGCACTGGTCGAGGAGCGTGGTGGCACCCTGACGATCGTCAACTGCGGGCACCCGCCACCGCTGCTGCTACGCCGGGGGGCGGTGATCCCGCTGGAACCGCCGGCCCCGGCGCCTCCGCTCGGGTTCATGCCGGTGGTCCGCCCCCGGGTCGAACGCCTGGAGCCCGGGGACCGGCTGCTGCTGTTCACCGACGGTCTCGGCGAGGCGCGGCGGGACGGCGAGTTCTTCCCGACCGCCGACCGGGCCTGGCGACTGCTGGGCCATGGCACTGTCGCCGACGGGCTGGCATCGCTGGAGACCGCGCTGGTCGAGTGGGTGCACGGTCGACTCGACGACGACATCGCGCTGGTCCTGATGGAGTATGTGGGTGCCCGCACCGGCGCTGCCGTCGCCGTCCCGAGCTGGGAGGTCGGCGCCGCCGAGAGCTGAGCCGGCCGCCTGGTCCGCGAGTGTGTAATCGCCGTCACTTGGGTGATCGGCTTGTCGCTGCCTACCCGCGAGTAATACAGTCGGGGTTACTGATCGGTAACACCTGTCCGGAAGCGGGGCCAGCGAGCATGACCCACTACAAGAGCAACCTCCGGGATCTCGAGTTCAACCTGTTCGAGGTCTTCGGGGCGGACCGGGCGTTCGGCCAGGAGCCGTACTCGGATCTCGACACCGACACCGCCCGCAGCTTCCTCGCTGAGGTCGACCGCCTCGCCCGCGAGGATCTGGCCGCCAGCTACACGGACAGTGACCGCAATCCGCCGGTCTTCGACCCGGCGACGCACACCGCGCCGCTGCCGGAGTCGTTCAAGAAGTCCTACCAGGCGTTCATGGACTCCGAGTTCTGGCGCCTTGACCTGCCGCCGGCGCTGGGCGGCACCAACGCGCCGCGCGCCCTCTGGTGGGCGCTCGCCGAGCTGGTGCTCGGTTCGAACGCGCCGGTCTGGATGTACGCCTCCGGCCCGTCCTTCGCGCACGTGCTGCACGTCGAGGGCAACGAGCGGCAGAAGAAGTGGGCCAAGCTCTTCATCGACAAGCAGTGGGGCTCCACGATGGTGCTCACCGAGCCGGATGCCGGCTCGGACGTGGGCGCGGGGCGCACCCGGGCCGTCCAGCAGCCCGACGGCACCTGGCACATCGAGGGTGTGAAGCGCTTCATCACCTCGGGTGAGCACGACCTGAGCGACAACATCGTGCACTACGTGCTGGCGCGCCCGGTCGGCGTGGAGGGTGTCGGCGGCCCCGGCACCAAGGGCCTGTCGCTCTTCGTGGTGCCGAAGTTCCACTTCGACGAGACCACCGGCGAGCTGGGCGAGCGCAACGGCGTCTACGCCACCAACGTCGAGCACAAGATGGGCCTGAAGGTCTCCAACACCTGCGAGGTGACCTTCGGCGAGCACGGCGTACCGGCCAAGGGTTGGCTGCTGGGCGACAAGCACGACGGCATCCGGCAGATGTTCATGATCATTGAGTACGCCCGGATGATGGTCGGCACCAAGGCCATCGCCACCCTCTCCACCGGCTACCTCAACGCCCTCGAGTACGCGAAGAACCGGGTGCAGGGCGCCGACCTGATCCAGCAGGCGGACAAGACCGCCCCACGGGTCACCATCACCCACCACCCGGACGTCCGCCGTTCGCTGCTGCTGCAGAAGTCGTACGCCGAGGGTCTTCGTGCCCTTGTCCTCTACACCGCCACCTGGCAGGACGCCGTCGCCGTCGCCGAGGCCGCCGGCGACGAGAAGGCCACCAAGCTGGCCAAGCGGGTCAACGACCTGCTGCTGCCGCTGGTCAAGGGCGTCGGTTCGGAGCGGGCGTACGAGCTGCTCGGGCACGAGGCGCTGCAGACCTTCGGCGGCTCCGGGTTCCTCCAGGACTACCCGCTGGAGCAGTACGTCCGCGACGCCAAGATCGACACCCTGTACGAGGGCACCACCGCCATCCAGAGCCTCGACCTGATCTTCCGCAAGATCGTGCGGGACAACGGCAAGGCGCTGCTCGCGGTCTCCGGCGAGATCCAGGAGTTCATCTCCTCCGAGGCGGGCAACGGCCAGCTCAAGGAGGAACGGCAGGCGCTCGGCAAGGCGCTGGCCGAGATCCAGAACATCCTCGGTGTGCTGACCGGCTGGCTCGGCGAGGCGCAGGGCGGCGACACCCGAGCGCTCTACAAGGTCGGGCTGAGCAGCCGGCGGTTCCTGCTGGCGATCGGCGACCTGGTGGTCGGCTGGCTGCTCCAGCGGCAGGCCGAGGTGGCGCTGAAGGCGCTGGCCGGCGAGGTCTCCGCCAGCGACAAGGCGTTCTACACCGGCAAGGTGGCCGCTGCCCGCTTCTTCGCCCGTGAGGTGCTGCCCCGCATCGGCGCCGACCGGCGGATCATCGAGGGCGCCGACCTCGACATCATGGACCTCCCGGAGGAGGCCTTCTGAGCAGGAACGTGTGACGATGCCGGGTCGCACCACCCGGCACCGCGCGACGGCCGGCGGGGCTTCTGCCCCGCCGGCCGTCGCCGTCTCCGCCTGACGGCGGCACGTATTGGCCGAGCCCGCTCGGGTATGCCGCTGCCGTGGCGGGTAACCGTCGCGTGACCTCGAAAGGGAACGCCCAGAGCCACCGCACGGGGGAGTGCAGCGCACATGGGTGTAGGAAGCGGTATTTTTCTCATCGCGATCGGCGCGATCCTGACCTTCGCGCTGAGAGCCAACGTCTGGTGGATCGACGTACGCGCTGTCGGCTGGGTGTTCATCCTGGCCGGGCTGGCCGTACTGCTGACCACTGTCTGGTTCTGGCAGGACCGGCGCAAGCGGGCTCGAACCCTCATCGTGGAGGAGAACCGGCTGTCTCATCCGACGGCGATGATGCCGCCACCGCCGGACCCGCCGCCACCGACAGCGCCGCCGTCCTGATCCCCGCGCACCGCGTACCCCTGGGCCACCCGTCTGATCGGCGGGTGGCTCAGTCGCGTGCGGTGTGCCGAGCCGTCAGCGGCGCTCCCGCCCTGCTCAACTCCGCCCAGCCGGGCGGGCAGCGGTGCACCGCCAGCTCGGCGGTGCGCAGACCCTCGTCGCCCACTCCCTCGGGATCGAGGAACGCGGAGAGCAGGGAGATGCCCGGATTGTGGGCAATGAGCAACGCCGTGCGGGCCGCCGGATCCACAGTGCGGACCAGCGACAACAACTCCTCGGGGTGCGCGTCGTACGCACCCGACTCATAACGGACGGTCGGGCGAGGACCGGTCGGGCCACCCTCCGGCGGTGAACCGGTCATCCCCATCGCCACCCCGTGCCAGGTCTGCCGGGTGCGTCGGGCCGTCGAGCAGATCACCACGTCGGGCAGCAGCCCCTGGTGCGCCAACCACGCCCCAGCCGCAGCCGCGTCGGCGTTTCCGCGTGCGCTCAGCGGCCGTTCCGCGTCGTCCGACGCGTCGCTGCCCTGCTCGGCCTTCGCGTGCCGCAGCAACACCAGAGTCCGTGTGTCGGGGTCGGCGTCCGTCATGCCCCCAGCTTGCCCGATTGGCGATCTCCGTGCCTGGGTAAGTCGATGGATGCCGCACCCCTACCGACGGCCGCGGCGCGACGTACGCCAGGTTAGAGCCGAGGAGCGAGACATGGGCATTGGTGGCAGCATCTTCTTGATCGCGCTAGGCGCGATCTTCGCGTTCGCAGTGGAAGCCGACCTGGGCTGGCTGGACCTGTCAGTCGTCGGCTGGGTGCTGATGCTCGCCGGCGTCGCCGGCCTGCTCGCCACCCTCTACTTCTGGAGCAACCGCCGCCGCGCGGTGGTCGCCGCGCCGGTGCGCGAGGAGCGCGTGGTGGCCGACCGGGTCGTTCCGGTCCAGAACGACCAGGTCGTGCAGGAGTACCGCGAGGTGCGTCGGCCGGGCCGACCGATCTGATCCTCGCCCACACACTCCGGGGTCCCGCAGCGTCGCGGGGCCCCGGCTCGCGTCCGGGCCGGACCTCGGTGCTCGCGCCCCCTCGCGGATCTTGAGGTGTGTGCCCGATCCCGGGGAGCAGCATCCCGATGATCGTCCTCGATCCAGGAAACAGGGCTCTCGGGCGCGAACGAAACCACCACATCCTGGATCGAGCACGATCGTGCAGCGTCGGCATGGACGGGTGTGGCCGCGCCCGTGCGCCAGGGCCGGCTGGGTCAGGCGAACAGCGCGAAGTAGATCGCGATGTGGTGACAGAGCGCCGCCAGCAGCGTGCAGGCGTGGAAGAACTCGTGGTGGCCGAAGACGGTCGGCCACGGATTGGGTCGGCGCAACGCGTAGAAGACCGCGCCGACGCTGTAGATCGCGCCACCGACGACAAGCAGCACCAACGCGGCGACGCCGCCCCCGTGCAGGATCTCCGGCAGCATGGCCACCGCCACCCAGCCCAGCGCCAGGTAGAGCGGCGCGGACACCCAGCGCGGCGCGTGCGGCCAGACCACCTTGACCGCCACGCCGGCCAGCGCGCCGCCCCAGACCAGGGCCAGCATCACGGTGGCCGGCCGGGGCGCGAGCAGCATCGCGCAGAGCGGTGTGTACGTGCCGGCGATGAACACGAAGATCATGCAGTGGTCCATCCGGCGCATCACCTGGTAGCCGCGCTCTGACCACACCCGACGGTGGTACAGCGCGCTCGTGCCGAACAGCCCGCAGACCGTCAGGCTGTAGATGAGGCAGCTCACCAGGGGTGCCCACCCCGGCCGGGTGGCGGCGATCGCGCAGAGCACGATGCCGCAGACCACTGCGACGAAGAAGGCGTACGTGTGTAGCCAGCCGCGCATCCGGGGCTTACCGATGTCGACCGGCTTCAGGCGAAGCGGGGCGGAGGTGGTCACCCAGTCAGGTTACGGCACCGTAGGTTACTTGTAAGTAGTGGCGTTGGTGACACCCGGCACCGTCAACGTGAACACCGGATCGGCACGACATCGGCGAGGATGAACGGATGCGGATCCGACCCGTCGGGGCGCACGCCCTGCTACTCGACTGCACCGCCCCCACCGACACCCCCGAGGCCGTGGCCGACGTCCCGGAGGCCGCGTTCGTCGAAGCGTGGCGGGCCGAACTGTGGCGGCGTCGGGAGCGGGGCGACCTGATCGCCGTGGAGATCGTGCCAGCGGCCCGGACCGTGCTGCTCGACGGCCTGCCCGACCCGACCACAACGGCCGAGCAGCTGACCCGATGGGCGTCCGCCGTCACCGCCACGACCATCCGCTCCAACCAGGCCGACGCCCACGCCGCAGCCACTGCCGAAGACGGAGCCGACGACGCGGCGGAGGTGTTGGTGCCTGTCACCTTCGACGGGCCGGACCTGCCGGCCGTGGCGGAACACTGGGGCATGGACGCGCCGGCAGTGCGACACCGGTTGACCAACACCCGGTTCCGGGTCGCCTTCTGCGGATTCGCCCCCGGATTCCCCTACCTGACCGGGCTGCCCGCCGAGTTGGCGCTGCCCCGGCTGGCCACGCCCCGTCCCCGGGTGCCGGCCGGCTCGGTCGCGTTGGCCGGCCCGTACGCCGGCATCTACCCGGGCGCTTCCCCGGGCGGCTGGCTGCTGGTCGGTCGGACCGACCTGGTGCTGTTCGACGTGGCAGCCGACCCGCCGACCCGACTCGGGCCGGGCACCACGGTGCGGATGGTGGCGGCGTGACCCAACCGGCCGCCATCGAGGTGCTCCGCGCCGGTGCGCTCACCACAGTGCAGGACCTGGGCCGTCCCGGCTGGGCGCACCTTGGGGTGCCCCGGTCCGGCGCCCTCGACCCGGCTGCCCTGCGGTTGGCCAACCGGCTGGTCGGCAACCCGGAGCACGCGGCCGGCCTGGAGATCACCCTGACCGGCTGCACAGTGCGGCTGACCCGGGCCGCCACGGTGGCGATCACCGGCGCCGATGTCCCCGTCCACGCGGGTGTCCGGCCCGGTGACACCGGACGCCCGCTCAGCCTGCCGGCCGCAACGGTGCTGCGGATCGGTCCTGCCCGGCGGGGCGTACGGAGTTGGCTGGCGGTGGCCGGCGGCATCGAGGTGTCACCGGTGCTCGGTAGCCGGGCCACCGACACCCTCTCCGGGCTCGGCCCACCTCCGTTGCGGGACGGCGACCTGCTGCCGGTCGGTGATCAGGTCGGCAACCCCGCGCCGGTGGACCTGACCGTGTGCCCCGCGCCGCCCGAAGAGCTGCATCTGACGCTGGCCCCCGGTCCTCGCGACGACTGGTTCACGCCGACAGCGTTCGACAGGCTCTTCGGCAGCGCGTACACCATCAGCCCGGTGAGCAACCGGGTCGGCGCGCGGCTCGCCGGCGCGGCGCTGCCCCGCGCGGTCGCCGGCGAACTCCCCAGCGAGGGCATCGTGCTCGGCGCGGTGCAGGTGCCGGCGGACGGGCAACCCCTCGTCTTCCTCGCGGACCACCCGACCACCGGCGGATACCCAGTCATCGGGGTGGTCACCGACGTGACCCCGCTCGCGCAGGCCCGGCCAGGTACTACCGTCAGATTCCATGGACCTCAACGCTGACCTGGGCGAGGGATTCGGCATCTGGCGACTCGGTGACGACGACGCGCTGCTGAGCCTCGTCACCTCCGCCAACGTCGCCTGCGGCTTCCACGGCGGCGACCCGTCCACCATGCGGCGGGTCTGCGAGGGCGCCGCGCGACGCGGGGTCGCGGTGGGCGCGCAGGTCGGCTACCGGGACCTGGCCGGCTTCGGTCGGCGGCACATCGCGTACGACTTCGCCGAGCTACGCGACGAGGTGACCTACCAGTTGGGGGCGCTGGACGCATTCTGCCGGTTGTTCCGCACCCGCGTCCGCTACCTCAAACCGCACGGCGCGCTCTACCACGCGGCCAGCAACGACGAGTCCCAGGCGGCGGCCGTGGTCGCCGCCGTCAGCGGTTACGACGCCGAGTTGCCCGTACTCTGCCTTCCCGGCTCGACGCTCGCCCAACTCGCAGTGGGCGCGGGCCTGCCGGTGGTTGCCGAGGCGTTCGCCGACCGCGCCTACCTGCCCAACGGGGCGCTGGTGCCGCGCGGCACCCCCGGCGCGGTGATCACCGACCCCGAGCAGGTCGCCGAGCGGGCGGCGCGGATGGCCACCGAACGCAGCGTGGTGGCGGTCGACGGCACCGTCATCCCCTGCTCGGTCGACTCGATCTGCGTGCACGGCGACACCCCGGGCGCGGTCTCCGCCGCCGAACTCGTCCGCGCCACCCTGCTCGACGCCGACATCACACTGGCCCCCTTCGCCTGATCGGAAGGGCCCAGCGGGCCCCTCCGACCGGGTCAGGCGTCCAGGCCGCGAAGCACCAGCGGCAGGCGGGTCACCGCGCCGTCGACCACCCGGACCGGTACTCCCCAGTCCTGCCGGGTCAGGTGGCACGCCGCGTGCTCGACATCCGCGTCACAGGTCGCCGCCTGCGCTGTCACCTGGAGCACCCCCGCGGTGACCTCGCCGTTGAGCACCAGCCGGCGGGACAACTCGGTGCCCGCGCCGGCACCGTTTACCAGCAGCTCCGGCGGGGACGCGGAGACCACCAGCCGGGTCGACGGCCCGTACGTCTCGTCCAGCTTCTGCCCCGGCGCCGGGGTGAAGACGATGTCCAGGGTGACCTCGCCCGCGGCGACGTCGGTCGGCTTGCGCTCGGTGCGGTGCCGAGGCCCGTCCACAGTGCTGGCACCCGCCGCCGACAGGGCACCGGGGGCGAGCCGGGTCAACCGGTGCGCGGCGGACTCCACCACCAGCACCTCACCGGACGGGGTGAGCACCAGGTCGCTCGGCTCCGCCAACCCGTCGGCGACGGTGGAGACCTGGTTGCTGGCCGGGTCGAAGCGGCGCACCGCGCCGTTGTACGTGTCCGCGATCAGCACCGAGCCGTCCGGCAGCGCGCACACCCCCAGCGGATGCTGGAGCAGCGCCGACTCCGCCGGACCGTCCACGTGCCCGAAGTCGAACAGGCCCTGCCCGACGGCTGTGCTCAGCACACCGTTCTCGACGTACCGGACGGAACTGGTCTCGCTGTCGGCCACCCAGAGCCGGGTGCCGTCGGCGGAGGTCGAGAGCCCCGACGGCTGAGCCATCCACGCCTCGGCCAGCGGACCGTCGCGCAACGCCTCCACAGTCGTGCCGGCGTACATGCCGGCGGTCCGCTTGATCGGGTCGAACCACCAGAGCTGGTGGATGCCGGCCATCGCGATGATCAGCTTGTCGTCGTACCAGGCCAGGTCCCACGGCGAGGACAGGTCGACGGCGAACGCGTCGTGAGCGTGGTCGTCGACCTCGGCGCGCCACTGCCGCCCACTGCCGGCCACAGTGACCACCTCGCCGGACTCCAGCCGTACGCCGCGCAGCAGGTGGTTGACAGTGTCGGCGACCACCAGGTCGTAGCCGGCCACCTCGGCGACGTGCGTGGGCAGCAGACACACCCCCTGCGGCTCGGAGAACGTCGCCGCGGCGGCCGGCCCGTCCGCCCGGCCGCGCTCGCCCGAGCCGATCCGACGCACCGGCGTCTCGCCGTCCGGGTCGATCTCGACCAGTGAGTGTCGGGCCGAGTCCGAGACCAGCAGGTTGCCGTTGGGCAGCTGCACCGCCTTACCCGGGAAGCGCAGCGCGGTCTCCGGCGCCGGCGGCGGGACGTACGGGCCGTTCCCCCGGTGCAGGGTGCCCTTGGCCTCGTGAGTGGCGATCAACTCGTCGATCAGTCGGGCCAGCCCCTCGGCATGCCCCTCGCCGGCCATGGTGGCCACCACGTAACCCTCGGGGTCGATCACCGACAGGGTCGGCCAGGCCCGGGCCGCGTACTGCTGCCACATGTCCAGCTCAGGATCGTCGAGTACCGGGTGGTGCACCCCGTACCGCTCCACCGCGGCGGCGAGCGCGTCGGCGTCCTTCTCGTGCTCGAACTTCGGCGAGTGCACGCCGATCACGACGAGCACGTCGCCGTACTTCTCCTCCAGCGGGCGCAGCTCGTCGAGCACGTGCAGGCAGTTGATACAGCAGAACGTCCAGAAATCTAAGATGACGCAACGACCTCGAAGATCCTGCAAGGTCAGGTTTTGTCCACCTGTGTTGAGCCACTGCCGGCCCCGTAGTTCGGGCGCACGTACACGCGCTGTCGTTCCCATGTCGTCAGCCTGCCACGCCGCATCGGGTCGGCCGTCCTGACCCGGATGACAAGCGGTCGAGGCTTTCTAGCCCGCGCCGCCTTCGTTGCGCTCCCGCCGCTTGGCGGCGTACTCGCGGACCTCGATCGCGTCCCAGATTCGGCCGACGGTCAACGTCTCCATCGGGGCCGGGAAGTCTGGGCGATCAACCAGGATCGCGGCGCGTTGGCGGGAGACGCCGAGGTAGTCGGCGACCTCCGCGAGGGCCATTACGCGCACGGTCGGACCATCCGGTGACACGGGTAGGCAACTTGTCACCGAGGGGGTTGACGACCTCCAACGGGTCAGCCAAAGTCGAGCGTATGCGCCTACGCCGAGCAACGGAGCCGATACCGTCTGATCTCGTTCACCGCCGCCAGCGGTGGTCCCGCGCGTGTGTCTGCGGCTTGCGCTGGCGGGATTGCCCAGACCGCCGCCGGACCCCGCCGCCAGCCGAACCGCCACCCCCGCGCCCGGCCTGGGCGAGCGCGCCGACCGACGCCTACCCGCAGCCTGGCCGCGCGCTTTGGCTGACGCGGGGCCAGGCATTCCGGGCCAACGCTGGGCGGCACTCGTGACCGGGCACCGGCCGCAGCGCCCCGCGTGGGATTGCGAGGCGTGTAAGCAGCCATACCCATGCCCGGACGCCCGGACGGCGCTCGCGGCCGGGGACCCCTGGACGGCGGCGACCTACCTCGCGGGCCAGTTCGTGACCGCCGTGAACGACCTTCCGACGGTGCCGGTGGTCGACCTGTACGCGCGGTTCCTGCTGTCGGTGCCCCTGCGGGGGTCCAACTCGTCCCGAAGGGACCACAGTTAGCCCTCGCGTCGTCCTCCACCAGGCACGGCAGAGCCCGGCTTGCATCCCATCGATACGCTCGTTTGTGGGGTAGGAACCTCCTCCCGCCGTAGCCCCAGGCGGCGGACCGGAAGCTAGCGCCGGTCCGGGTTCGTCAAATCCCTTGATGGGAGGCGGCGGCCCGAGAGGAATCCGAAATGCGCTCCATGCGCAAACCGAGAGTGCGGCGACGGGAAAGGGCAGGTCAAGATCAGGCACTACGAAGAGTCGACGGGGTCGGACGAGTCATCGAGACTGCGTTGAAGATCGCGTACCTGGTTCTGCTCATAGCCGGTCACTGGTACTGACGGTTCGGTCGAGGACCCCAGGCGGTTCCTCTACCCGTGACGGGGGCTCCACTGTCCGACGGGAGCCCCCGTCACCTAAAGGGCAGGCTCAGACTGGTCCGGGTGCCATGCGCAGGGCGGGGCGCTTCGCGTTAGGTTGCGCAGGCAGCGCACAATCACACGGTGCGTCTCAACCGGCCTAGTCGTCGATCTCTCTGGGTAAGCATCCCGACCATCGCAGGCATTGGAACGCTGCTTGGTGCCTTTGCGCTGACGTCAGACGGTGCTGGCGACTGGACGGCCGGCGTGCTGGTCAACGTCGGCGCGTCCGTGATACTGATCGTGCCTGTGTATCTGCTCTCCAAGCGTCTAGACGAGCGTATCGAGCAGGTGGGATCGGAGACGCAGTCGAGCGTCCAGGCGTTGACTGATCGCGTCGAGACATTTGAGCAGGACGTGGAGCGGCGTATCGACGACGTCGCTGCCTCGGTGTCCGCCCGACTTCTACAAGAGAGCCAAGCCGACGCTGCGGCATTCGAAGCTCTTGGGAGTATGCCGTCACGGGATGCAGTCCTGCGAGCACTCCGACGCGCTAACGGGCTTAATCTGATCTCTCAGCGACGCGGGCCGCGCGTCTGTGTGTCTGAAGAATGGAGGCTCTTCGTTCAAATCAGTTACGACGAAGAGCCCGATTACTTTCGGGGTGAGGAGGACGTCACCTTCACCGTAGAGAGTTACGACGGCACGGCCGTGGAGATCGTCCCTTGGGGCGAGAGTGACGACGTGGAAACCGTCCTAGTCAAGCTGGGTCGTATTCTCCAGAAGAGCACGGCAAGTCACCAGCTAGACGTTAAGGCCCTCTTCGAAGAGTTGAGCGAGGCGCTAGCTGTGGCCCAAACTGACCCTGACCGTCGGCCCATCTGGCAATTGTGCCCTCCGCAGTGGGCGGTGACTGCGCACGGAATTACCACCTACGGTAGCGCGCCGCACTATGTAGCATCTGTGGATGCGTTGGAAATGAATAGCCACCTCGCGACTCATATAGCTGAGAAGACCTGGGTGGACGAAGATTCATTAGATGAGGCGGTTGGAGTAGCCCTGGCACTGAACAAGGCGCAGCGCTTAGGGCGGCACTTCTGAGTTAGAGTCGGCTCGACAGCGTGAGCGGTTAAGTCAGAGCAACGACCTCTCTGCCCGTACAAAGCCAGGGACGCTATGCCGCTTCGGTGAGGGGGGCGAGGCCGAGGGGGGCACCCCCCAGGGCCACTCAGCGTGACAACACTCAGAGTGAGCCAGGATGCGACTCGGGCTTACGCGTGCGCGAAGGTCGCGGTCGTCGTGCCTGTGCCGCCTCGCCTGCTGTCTTACGTGCATGGCAATAGGTGCATAGGGTCTGAAGGTTGGATACGTCGTGGTTGTCCCCCGCGCTCGACGTGGTCCACTTCGCTACCGGGTGCGCCGCAGCGCTCCCCAGTGCTGAAGACCATGCGGCACCTGTAGCCATCCCGCCGCAGCACGCGCACGCGGCGCAGTGCCCAGTCATGCGGTAGGCGGGACCGGCGGTCTGACCCCTCCCAGGTCATCAGACCCCCATCGGTAGAAAGCAAACGCCGGGTCGCTCGCTGCCCCCAGCCCGTCCCGCTCGATCAGGCCGTGGCCGCGATGCGCCGGGCAACCTCGCGCGGGTCGTAGACGTCCCCGGCGTCGTTCGCCGCGCGGCCCGGGGTGAGCCGGGGCTTCGGTAGCTCGGGAAGCGCCGGGACCGCCTGAGCGGCGCTGCCGAAGTCGGCCGCGACCTTCGCGGCGCTCGCCTCGATCTCCTCGGCGTTGTCCCCGGTGATGTAGCCGGCCAGGCTCGCCGGGACACCGTGCTTGGTGATGGCGGCGCTACGGGCGTCTGCCAAGTCGCGAGAGGCTACGACCTTTTCAAGCTCGGCGGCACGCTCTCGCTCGGCGGTGAGGGCGCTCTTCGCCTCGGCCAAGTCTCGGCGCAGCGCGGCGACCAGGCGGCCGGCACGCTCTGGGTCAAACTCGCCGCTCCACTCGGCGGCGGGCTGGTCGGCGGTCTCGGCGGCGGGGGCGGTCTCAGGCATCGGCGTTCTCCATGTCGTGACGGGTGGATACGTGGTGCCACGCCTCGATTTGCTCGGGCGTGCCGTGCTCTCGCAGGAAGGTGTATAGCCGGTCGTACTCGCGCTGACCGGCTAGTCGGCGGCGCTCTTCGCTTGCGCGGGCGCGGTGACTGTCCGAGCAGAATCGGCGGTGGGGCCGTGATCCCTCGGGTAGCTGGCCGTCGCAGTGTTCGCAGTAGGTGACCACGGGGCCCCTCCTTCGTACGTGCGGTTTATGGGTAAAAGGAGGCCCGCTCGGACGCCGGTAGCGGAGGCAGCTACTGGCGTCCGAGCGGTGTCGGTCAGGCGGCGGTGAGCACCCGCACGGCCCCGGCGTTCGCGGTCAGGGTCACGGCCCCGGTCGTCTCGTTGACGATCGCCAGCGGCATCGCCTTCGCGCCAACGAACGTCGCCAGTAGCGACCGGTCGGCGGCCTGGGTCGAGAGATAGTCCGCGATCCAGCGCAGCGCGAAGCCGTTCTCAGCGAAGCTGCGGCCGGTCCTTGCTCCCTGGGGCATGACCGGCGCACGGACCGCGAGAGTGAACGCGTTCGGCACGAAAGCGATCACCTCGTCGGCCGCGAGCCGATTCGACTCGTAGACCGAGATGCCGCGAACCCGGCCCATCGCCTTACCGGCCTCGGCGGTCGCGGAACCGTCGGCGTCCCAGGTGCCCGCAGGGCCGTCAAGGAGGGCAGCGGCGACGTCGGTGCCGACAACGGCGCGGATCGGCATAGACGCCGGAACGCCCGCGTTCCGAAGTGTGGTCCGGATCTTCGTGAACATCTTCGCCGGGGCGGTGGCGTCCAGGTTGATACCGACGGTGTCCGGGGTCGCCTGCATCGCGGCGAGAATGGTGCGCTCGCAGTACGAGACGATCGCGGTCGTCTGAGGGAGAAGAACCTGATGCCCGAAGTCTTCGAGGTTTAGGCTCATGTCCGACTCGGACATAAGGACCGAGGAATAGGCCAGGGTGTTAAGCGTGACGGGAATCGACTGTTCGGCGATCTCATCGTCCACGAGCGCGGTCGTCTTGTCCGACCCGGCGCGGGTCCGGGCGGGAAGCGCACCCGGCACCCGAACGCGGATGGTCTCGCCCGTACCGCCGCCGAACTCGGCCGCGTAATCGCGGTGGACCAGCTCGCCGAGGACGAGATCCTTCTTCACCAACTCAACCGCGAGAGCCGCGATGTGGTCGGCGTTGAGAAAAGCGTTAGCCATGAAAGTTCGCTTTCAGGTTGAGGTAAAGGGGGTCGCCCAACCTGTGACCGGCCGATCGGTCGGCGCTCTGCGCCGCGTAGGAGGGTCGAAAGGGCGTAGGGGGTGCTCGGTACCGGGCGCTGCCTCGGCGGTGAGGAAAGAAATTGGAGTTGGCGTCCCGGCTCGCGGGTGACTAGTCCGGTCGTCGCCGGGACGCCCTTCCTCCCTGGGAAAGCCCTCCCGCCGAAGCGGGAAGCATGGCGAGGGTCACGGGCGGTGCGAGCCGGGGCGGACGAATCGTCAGCCCCGGCGTACCGCGACCACACCCGATGACCCTCCCGCCCGTCGTGGGCGGAAGTTGTCGCGGGAGACCGGCCAAGACCGAGAAAGCCCCTTGGGGAGCCTCGGCCGGTCGCCCCGCTACTTGTAGACGAACTCGGACGCGCCGGCCCGGTCACCGATCACGCGGCCGACGCCTAGCGTCGTGTCGCCCTCGTCGCGGCGGGTCAGCCGACGCGGGTCAAAGGTGCCAAGGGCGTCGCCTTCGATCCCGTATCCCAGGCCGTATAAAGCGCCGCCGGGAAGCTGGGAGATCGCGCGCTCAATTGGCGACCGGCGTACGCCCCGACGGCCCGCGACGATGCCGAGGGGCCATTCCTCGATCAGCTCGACCAGGCCGGCGGGCCCGTTGCGGACGGCGTCGGCCTCGACGGCCAGGGCGCGGAACTCTTCGAGCAGCGCCGGGGCGAACTCGTCCAGCGCGCCCGATAGCGGCGTCCAATCGCCCGGCTGTGGGGCGTCCGGTTCGCCGTACAGGTAACCCATGACGTCGGCGAGGCTTGCGGCGGCGTCGCCCTGGTCGGCGCGATGCGTCGCCTTCTCGGCGCGCTCTAGGCGCTTCCGGCAGGCGTCAGTGCACGTCCGGCCGATCGGCCCAGACGGGCCAGGGGCGAAGGCATTCGGGCAGCCCGGCGCCTGGCACGGGCGTGGGGTTGAGCGGTCAGGGTCAGTCACGACGGGGTCCAATCCAGGGAGGAGCGGTCGCCGTGGTCAACGGCGGCCGGGGCGGGGGAACGGACAACGCCCCCGGGTCCTTGCCGAAGGGGCGAAGGTCCGGGGGCGCTGCGAGTCGGTGCGGTTAGGCGGTGCGGCGGGCGCGACGGTCGGCGAGTTGGTAGACGCCGGGGCGAGACGTGGTCGTCGTCGGCCTGGTCGACCCGCTCGCCTGGCGGGCCCTGGCGTACGCGCCGAGGTAGGGCCGCAGCTCTTCGTAGGCCATCTCGGCTACTCGGTCGAGAATCGCTTCCGAGAACGCATCGCGGGCTTCCTGTTCCATTAGGCGGCCATCCTCCCGACGTCGGTGCCGGCTGTGGTGCGGGTCAGGAAATCGACCAGGTAGGCGCGCTGTTCTTCCCACGCGAGGCGGGCGACGCGCTCGGTTACCTCGGCGATCACGGCAGGCTCGGGAACTACCCAAAGCCGTTCGCCCCGGATCTTGCGCGGATCGCCGAGGACGTCACGGGCAAGCGCCATAAAGGCGTGTTTCCCGAGGCGTTCAGCGGATGGCGTCACGTCCGTGTAAGCCGTCCAGGTCGCGGCGACCGGCTGGCGGCCGGGGGCCAGCGCGGCCATGAACGCCCGCGCGGCCGACTCGGTCGCGGCCGGGTCCGGCTTCGGGGCGGCGACGGGTTTCGGGGTCGGCTTCCGCTTTGCGCGCCAGTTAGGCCAGGCAACCTCACCTCGGAAGTCGGGTAGGTCGTCGAGCGATTCCAGGACGTTTGAAACAACGTTGCCGACCCAGCGGACGCGGGACCCGCGCGGCGGGCCCTGACCGTTCCGCGGATTTCTGGGCATCGCTAGCCGAGCCAGGTCGCGGGCGGTCGCCACGGCCTCGCCCAGGCGCGGACAAGACCCGCGCGGCGGGTCAGGTAGCTCGGTCAGCAACCGGCAGACAAGGGCGGTCAGTTCGTGGCGCGGGACCGGGTCGGCGAGGTCCGGGGTATCCCGTCGGATGCGGACGACGACACGCCGCCATTCGTCGTCGTAGACCAGGCGGTGACGCTGCTCAAAAAGCGGTTCCAACAGGCTGGAAGCGTCATTGGCAACCAGCTCGCAGGTTTCGCGGCCGAGAAGGCGGCTGTAACCGTCCTCGATGTAGGGGTCAGCCTCGTAGAACGCGAGCGCGCGGGCGCGGAGAATGCCGGCCACGCGCTCGATTGGTGGCGGGTCCAAGTCGGACATATCAACTCCTCAGGGTCAGAGCCAGGGACGGCGCGGGGGACGGTGGGCGGCGGGGTACCTGGGGGGCCTCGGGGCGAATCGGCCATGGGTCGAACCTCCGGCATGGCTTGGTTGTCCAAATGAGGAGTGGGCCAGAGCGAGGCCGGGTGTTCACGGCGGCCGGGCACGGTGAGGGCGGCCCGCCTCAGGGAGGGGGCACTTTGACGATCGTGTGCATGCACCTGCCCCTGTATTACCTCCTCTAGTTCGTTCTCTCTCTCCCAGTAGAAGAGATATAGGGGCGACTGCATGCACACGATCGTCAAAGTGCCCCCTCCTCGCCTCGCCCGTCCTCGGCGTCGTCCAGGGCATCGCCCCGCCCGCCCGGCGGCCCGAGGTGGCCCGGAATCCTGCAACGAAGTCGCGCGGTCCGAGCGAGGTTGGCGGCAGCACGGCATTGCGCGTGCTGACTATCGTGCAATCGTGGCAAAAATTGATCTAGGTGACTTGCCAGGCTGGATTCAGGCCGTGACAACCATTGGAGCACTCGCCTTCGCGTGGATCGCCGCGAAGTCGGCTCTCAACCTCTACCGAATCGAGTCGGCACGCGATGAGCATCGGGCCAGGGTGGAGCGAGAGAGTCAGGCATCGCGGGTATGTGTCTGGATGGAGCCCGACTTGCATGCGCCTGTTGACGAGATTGAAGTTGAATTCATGCCCGGTAGATATGAGAAGGTTCAGGAACGGCAATGGCGGCCCTTGACCAATGTTAAGAATGGCTCTGAGCTGCCTGTTTATGCCGTGACCGTGTACTTCTACAGGGAAGACATGCTTAAGAACGGAGAAGTGGAGGAGCGCCACGATATCTTCAACTACCCTGTTATTCCCCCTGGCGGCGGCTTGACTATTCACACTAGCGACGATCTTCAACAACCTCCCTTCTACGGCCCGGCGGATCACGCGTTCCGTGTCGAGATGTCATTCCGCGACGCGGCGAACAACGAATGGCACCGTCACCCGGACGGCAAGCTCAGTCCACGAATTGAACGCCCATCGAAGTAGGCCCTACCGGGGGCCGACCGGCGTGTGTCCGGTCGGCCCCGGCGGGCGGGTCAGGCGGTGACCAGTGCCGGCGGGCGGGCCGCCTGGCGGCGGCGTGGCGGCACGGTGGCGGCGGGCATATATCGGCGGGCGGTACGTTCGGACACGCCCAGGCGGGCCGCCACCTGAGCGGGCGTCGCGCCCGGCGTCTCGGCCAAGGCCGCCGACACCCTGGCGGCGGTCTTCGGCGGTGCCGCCACCAGATCGGGCGCGGCCGGCGGGATGCCAACACGGGCCACGAGCGGCAACATCCGAACGCCAGACGGGATGACCGGCGGGCGAGGCCGGGGCGGCGCTAGGACGGTCGGCGCGGGGGTCCCGGGAGGACTAGGGACGACCTCAACCGGGCGAGGGGTACCTCCGGTAGGGGTCGCCCCGGCCGAGGCGGCTGCGGTCCCCCCGTGGGGGTCTTGGGCGATGGCGGGCGTCCGGGCGAAACCGAGTTTCACCAACGCCATGAAGGCGAGCGCGGGTACGGCCGAGAGCAGCCAGCCCGAGACGCCCTGCTTCGCCACGGCGAGCGAGAGGCACGCCGCCCCGACCAGCAGGGCGAGCGGGTACCCCGTCGGCGAGCCTGCCCGACGCCGCCGCCGGATTTCCAGCAGCGACGCCACCGGGACCAACTCGGATACGCAGGCGTTGACCCAGCCGAAGGCGTTCGGCGTCCCGTCAGGGCTGTTTGCCATCGTCCAGGCGTGGACGTGACTGAAGCTCGCCCAGCCGGCCGCAGCGCCCACAACGAGCAGGATTAGGAGCAGCAACACACCCTCGACGCGTTCGGTGCGGTTCATGCGGTGGGCAGGCGACGCAGGTAGGCCGGAACGTCGGCCAGGGTCACGACCGGCACGCCGTGAAGCGCGGCGTAGACGGGTTCGGGGAAGTCCTCGGCCCCGGGCAGAGTCACGACGACGTCAGCCGCGCGGGCGGCGTCCATGTCGTCGGCGACCAGGGCGACGAGGTCGTCAGCGTCGGCCGGGGCGGCGGCTGTCGCGGTGGCTACCAGATAGCCAGCGTCCAGCAGTGCGGCCACGGCGTCGGCGAGGGCGTCGGCGGCTCCGGCGGGAGCAGCGACGTAAGCGCGGGGGTCAGTAGGGTTGAACACAGCGAACCTCCCGGGGTTCGTTAGGGCCCTGGTCGGCGGCGGAATCGCTCGGCCGGGGCCTGTCTTATGCGGTTGTGGTGTCTGGTCTCAGGCGTCGGCGGGCACAGGATCGGGCTCGTCGGCCCAGGTGAAGCGCAGACGCGCGGCGGGGTCGAACCTGTAGCCCCTGCGACCCCCGGCGGGCGTGATCGTTACGGCGTTCAGGGCCAGGCCGAGAAGGTCGCGCCGGTCGGGCAGAGTCGCGGCGTCCCAAGCTTCGCGAGCTAGAACCGGATCAAGTAGCGGGCTGATGTCGGCCTCGGGCAACGGGAATTCGGCGAGGTTGCGACGCAGACCGGCCACGCGGGCGGTCAGGCGTTCGTGTAAACGGGTCCAGCGCTGGATCGCCTCGGGGCCGACGAACTCGCCGCGCAGGTATCGGGCGTCTTCGAGGTCGATCAGGGCGGCGTTGGCGTCGTCCAGGGCGGCCGTGATGGTGGCGCGCTCGCGGATCACGTTCGGGTCATGCCGGGCTACCCATCGCTCTGCTACGGCGTCTAGCAGTGGGTCGCCGGGCTCGGTTGCCGCGAGTCGGTTAATGAAGGCGTCGACTACCGCGCGGTCTACGGCGGGGATCATCGCCGTGGTGTGCGCCGGGCACGGGCGGCCGAGGCGGCGGGCCTGGCACACGTACGACTGACCGGCGGCGGACATGCGGCCGGCGCAGCCCCCGCAGCGCAGGTACCCGGTTAGGAGGTGGGCGACCTGCGCGCGGACACCCCGGGGGCGGCCCGACTTGTCGGCGGCGGTCCGCTGTTCGAGGAGGCGAACGGCCTGTAGCTGTTCGGCCGGCGTGACGATCCCTCGGCCGACCTCGACGGCCTCGCCGGTCTCCGGGTCGCGCCACGGAACGACCTTCGCCGTGTACTTCCCGTCGCGCTTGATGGTCTCAGGCAGTAGCCCGGCGAACGCGGGGGACTTGAGCAGAGTCGACAGCGTCCCGACGGCCCAACTACCGCCGCGCGGAGCGGGGATCTCCCGGGCGTTGAGGTTGCGCGCGATCCTCACCAGCGGTTCGCCGGATAGGGCCCGGTCGGCGATCTCGCGGGCGGTCGGCGCGGTGCGCGGGTCGTGGTCTAGCCGGCCGTCTTCGCCGACGGTCAGGCCGTACGGCGGCTGTCCCCCGATCCATCGGCCGAGAGTGCGAAGGTGCGCCTTCGCACTGGCGACGCGAAGGCCGATGTTCGCGGATTCGCTGCGGGCGACCTCGGACAGGAGGGCGAGTACGAGCCGGGCCTGAGAGTGCGACGTGTCGAGGCCGTCCTGTACGAAGACGATCCGCCCGCCGACCTTCTCGACGTCGTCAAGGACTTGGCCGACCTGACCCATGCCACGCCGGGACAGGCGGTCAACCTTCCAGACGACCAGCGTCCCGACGGTGCCGGTCGTTAGGGCAGACACGGCGGCGTCGAACCCGGCGCGGTCGACGGCCTTATAGCCGGACCGGCCCCGGTCGATGTGGACGGTACGGACCTCTAACCCGGCGCGCGTGGCCCAGGCCCGACAGTCGGCCTCTTGGCGCTCGATTGCGGTCTTTCCCTCACGGTCGAGGGACAGGCGTAGGTAGAGATCGGCGAGGTGTTCGTGATGGGACATGGCGAGGACGCTAGGTCCTCGGCGCGTGAGTTACAAGCTTCTTCTAGGACATCCAAAAATCCGCAATGACGATCTTGCCGCGAAGGTCGGCGAGCTTGAGGTCGCGTCCACCGGTGTTCAGCCAGCCCCGGCCGCGCAGTTCGGGAGCCCGTACTCGTGCGCTCATGCACCCATCGTGCCTGACCATCGGCCCGCGTCCGGCCGGAGGGGGCGAGATTCGATACCACCTGCGGGTACGACGACGGCGGGGTCACGGGCAACCGTGACCCCGCCGTCGGTGCAGCTACTTCGTGGCCGGCTTCAGGCAGAGCACCCGGTTGGTGCCCTCACCCGGCAGCACCACGTGGGGCTGCGTCGTGTCGGTGCACTTCTCCTTGGCGTCCACCTTCGAGACGATCGTGAACGCGCCCGCCTCGCCGCAGTCCGCCGCCGAGGCGCCGCCCTGCCCGGACTGCTTCACGCAGGTGCCGACCGCCGGGTCGAAGGACGGCGTGTCGTTTCCGCCGACCTTGCCGAGCAGCAGCAGCAGGCCGAGCGGCACCGCCAGGATGAGCATCGCGGCGATCAGCACCGCGGCCAGCACCCGGCCGTTGCGTACCTTCGGCGTCGGTGGCTCCACCTTCGGTTCGTCGGCGTCCGGCTTGAACGCGTCGAATCGGCCCTGGTCATTCTGGCCGGCCTCCTGGCCCCAGGACGGTGCGGGCTGCGGTGGTGGCGGGAACGACGGCGGGAAGCCGCCGCCCGGCACTGGTTCGGTCGCCGGCCCGCCGAAGCCCGGCGCGCCGGAGCCCGGGCCACCGAAGTTCGGCGCACCGAAGGTCGCCGTTGCGTTCGCGGTGCCGGCGGCAGGCGCCCCGGGGCCGCCGAACTGGTCCGCCGGCGGCTCGGCACCGGAGTGCGGGCGGGTGCCGTTCATCGGCCTGTTGTTGCCCGGGGCGTCGACGAAGGACGGCACACCCGGCGGGAACGCCGGCGGCGCGGACGGGGCCTCGTTGAACGCGTTCGGTGCGGGCTGCCGGTCGTCGAAGCGCGGATCGGCCGGGGCCTCGCCGCCCCAGCCGGGCCCAGCCTGCCGCTGCGCGTCGTTCTGCCAGTCGGGAGCGATCTGCCGCTGCCCCTCGTGCTGCCAGTCGGGCGTGGCCTGCCGGGGCGCGTCGTTCTGCCACTCCGGAGCACCCTGACGGTCGGTGCCCGAGTCGCCCTGGAACGCCTCCGGCTCCGGCTCGGCCTCCGGCTCCGGTCGTGCCGGACGGCCGTACACCCGAGGTTGCGGGTTGGCCGTGCCGGTCGGTCGGATGGCCTGGTCGGTCGGGGGCATGACCCGGCTGGCCAGCGGCACCGAAGCGCTCGCCGTGGCCCGGGCCGCTGCGCCGGCTGCCGACTCGGCGTCCGCCACCGGCACGACCGCGCGGCCCGCTCCGGACTCCGGAGAGGTACGCGGGGCGGGCACCACAGCGCCGCCCGCGGAGACGTCCTCGGGGCGACCACCGTACTGCGCGGGGGTGTCCGGGGTCTCCCGCTCGGCGTAGGCGGGCTGCTCGGGGATCGGAGCGAACTGGGCCTGGGGCGCGTAGTCGGACGGCGGGGCGGCAGCCAGGCTGGCACCCGGGACGCGCTGCTCCTGCGGAGGCAGCGGCACCGCGTTCGCCGGCGAGATGCCCGGCGCGGGGCCGGGCTGGTAGGCCGGTGCCTCGTCGCCCCGGTCCGCCTCCCAGCCTCCACGGGACTGGGCGGAAGCCTCGGCCTCCGCGCGACCCCACACCTCACCGGGAGCCCACGGCTCGGCCTCCGGCACGCCGCCGGGGTTGCCCTGGGCGGCGTTGTCCGGGCCGGCGGCCCAGTTGGGCGCGCCGCCGCTGGTGGGCACGCTGGCGCTGGCCCGGGCGGGGAGGTTGCTCGGCTCGGCCGGGGTCCACCCTGCCTGCTCCGGCCGCTCGGTCGGCTGCTCCGGTTGGGAGAGCACCCAGTCGGGCTGCTGCGGGCGGCCCTCGGCTTCGCCCCAGGCGGCCGGCTGCGCGGGCTGGTCCTGCCGTGCGTCGCCGCCGTCGTTCCACTGTGCGGGCTGCGCCTGCTGCTGCTGCGCGGCCCACCCGCCGGAGTTGGCCGGATCGTCCTGCGCCGGCCAGTTCGTCGTCGGGGCCGGGACCTGGGCGGCACCACGGGCCGGGCTCGGCTGGGCGGCCTGACCCCAGCCGGGGGCGGGCTGCTCGGTCGCTTCGGCGGGCTGGCCCCAGGTCGGTGGCGACTGCTCGGCCGGCGTCCACACCGGCTGGTCGTCGCGGGCGGCTCCGCCGGCGGGCCAGCCGCCGTTGCCAGCGGCCTGGTCCTGCTGGGCACCTCCGGACCATCCGGCGGCCTGCGGCGCGTCGGCTTGCGGAGATTCGGTCGCCCGCCAGTCAGCTGCGGGCGGGTTGGCCTGCGCCGCGCCGCCCCAGCCGTTGGCCGGGTCCTCCTGGGCGGGCCAGGCGGCGGTGGCCGGGGGAACCTGCGCGGCGCCCCGTGCGGCTGGCTGGGCCTGCACCCAGTCCGGCTGCTCGGCGGGGGCGTTCGGGGTCCAGGTCGGTGCCTGTGCGCTCTGCTCGGCGGGCGTCCAGCCCTGCTGCTGCGCGGCCCAGGGGTCGGGCTGTGCCGGAGCCGGCGCGCCGTCGTTGCCGGACCACCCGCCGGGCTGCTGCTGCGGCGGCTCGCTCGCGCCACCACCGGCGGCCCAGGCGGGCTGCGCCGGGTCGTTGGGCTGCGCAGCGGCGGCACCCCAGGCGGGGCCTGTGGGCTGCTCGGACTGGGTCGCCCATGCCGGCGCCGACGGGTTGGGCCGCGTCGGGGGCGGGGGCGCCCAGCCCAGGTCGGGGCCGGCGGCGTTCTGGCCGTTGTCCGGCTGCGCCGGGCGGTCGCCGTACGGCGCCGGTCCGCCGGCGCCCGGTGACACCTCGTCCGGCTCTTGGCCGGGTCGGTGCGGGCCCTCGGACGTCATGGGTGCGCCTCCTCCATCACATGTCGGCTCGCCGGTGCCGATCGGTCTCCTCGGCGTGGCTGCCGGCGTCACCGGCGTACCGCTGTGCCGGCTCCCCGCACGGTATCGGGTGGTGGCACGACACGTCCAAGGAGCACTGGCCGTCACTCACCGTTGCCGGTTGATGTCGAGCAGTTCTGTCGGCTCGGCCTCTGCCGGGTCGGCGGGCGGCGACCGAAGCCCACCGTACCGGGCGCTGCGGCAGGGCGGAATCCCGGTGGTGGTGGTTGGGAAACGCCGATGGCCCACCCGGTGGGCCGGGTGGGCCATCGATCTGGAGGAGGTGAGGAATGTAGTGGAGCGTCAGCTCATGTGACGCTGGGCGATGACGAGGATTTCCTCGCGAACCGCCGGCGAGTTCGCCGAGCGCAGCGCGTGCTCGATGGCACGGGCGCGGCGGGTCGCGTCGCGGTGGTTGCGGATTCGCTCGATCATGCTCATTGGTGGGTCCCCCTAGCTATTCGGTTGTCAGCCCCTGATGCGTCTATTCAACAGGAGAAGCCGGCGAACTTCCATCGATTATTAGGTGAGCTGAGACACTTGCCTAACAATCAAAGGTCAACAGGCCATCTGACCGACGGTTCCGTCGCCCAACGGACACGGCCGGTGTGCCGGGTGTTAACCCGTGGCACACCGGCCGTGGCTGGCGTTCGAAACGATCAGGTCCAGGCGAGCAGCGCCGCCTCCGGATCCGTGAGGAAGTCGCCGATGTCCCGCAGGAACTTCGAGCCCAGCTCACCGTCGATGATCCGGTGGTCGAAGCTCAGCCCCAGCGTGGTGACCTGGCGAACCTTGACCTTGCCCTTGTGCACCCAGGGCATCTCCCGCACCGCGCCGAAGGCCAGGATCGCGGACTCACCCGGCGGCAGGATCGGTGTGCCGGTGTCCACCCCGAACACGCCGACGTTGGTGATGGTTAGGGTGCCGCCCGACATGGCCGCCGGCGAGGTGCGGCCGGACTTCGCCGTCTGCACCAGGTCGGTCAGCGCGTCCGCCAACTCCCGCAGCGAGAGTCGGCCGGCGTCCTTGACGTTGGGCACGATCAGACCGCGCTCGGTGGCCGCCGCGATGCCGAGGTTGACGTACTCCTTCACCACGATCTCGTCGCCCGCCCAGGTCGAGTTGACCATCGGGTGCCGCTGCACCGCGAGCAGCACCGCCTTCGCCACCAGCAGCAGCGGCGAGACCCGTACGTCGCGCCACTCCCGTCGGCCGCGCAGCCGGTCCAGGGCCTTCATCGCCCGGGTGACGTCGACGGTCAGGAACTCCGTCACGTGCGGGGCGGTGAACGCCGAGCGGGACATGTTCTCGGCGGTCAGCTTGCGGACGCCCTTGACCGGGATGCGTTGCTCCCGGTCCGCGCCGAAGCTGGGCGCCGTCGTCGCCGCGATCGGCTCGGCGACCGCCACGCTCGCTCCGCTCGCCGCCTGCTGCACGTCCTCCCGGGTGATCGAGCCGAGCGGACCCGACCCGGTCAACGTGGCGAGGTCGACCCCGAGGTCCTTGGCGAGCTTGCGCACCGGCGGCTTGGCCAGCACCCCGCCGGTCGCCCCACGGCTCGCCACCGCCCCACCGCGCCGATCATGCACTTGTGGTGCCGGAATCGTGGCGGTCGCGGCTGTTGTGTCACCCACCACAACTCCTTGATCGACCCCAGCGGGGGCGGCGGGCGCCGTCACGGCCTGCGCCGGGACCGCGCCCTTGCGGGGGCGACGCTTCGCGGCGGTGGTACGCGGGCCGTAGCCGACAAGCACCGCCGTCCGCCCGCCAGGGGCCGCGCCGCCGATCAGGCCGGGCTCGATCATGCCCTCGGCCGGTGCCACCTCCACCGCCGCCAGCGAGGCCGCCGACGGGGTGGGCAGGTCACCGCTGGGCGTGGCCGTGGTCGACGGCGCGTCCAGCGGCCCGGCGCCCGGGTCGGTGTCGATCGCGATGATCGGCGTACCGACCTCGACAGTGGTGCCCTCCGGGTGGTGGATCGCCTGGACCTGGCCGGCCCACTTCGCCGGGATCTCCACCGCCGCCTTCGCCGTCTCCACCTCGACGATCGGCTGGTTCAGCTCGATGGTGTCGCCGACCTTGACCAGCCAGGCCAGGATCTCGCCCTCGGTCAGCCCTTCACCCAGGTCGGGCAGGTTGAACGTCTTGATCCGGGACATGTCGCTCACCAGCCGAAGGTGCGGTCGACGGCGTCGAGCACCCGATCGAGGTCGGGCAGGTACTCCTCCTCCACCCGGGCGGCCGGGTAGGGGGTGTCGAAGCCGGTCACCCGCAGCACCGGCGACTCCAGGGAGTAGAAACACTCCTCGGTGATCCGGGCGGCCAACTCGGCGCCGAGGCCGATGTTGGACGGCGCCTCGTGCACCACGACCACACGGCCGGTGCGCTTCACCGACTCGTACGCCGCGGTCAGGTCCAGCGGCGAGAGCGAGCGCAGGTCGATGACCTCCAACTCCCGGCCGTCCTCGGCGGCGGCGCTCGCCGCATCCAGGCAGGTCCGCACCATCGGACCGTAGGCCAGCACTGTGACGTCGGTGCCGGGCCGCACGACCCGGGCCGAGTGCAGGGGGTACGCGTCGGACAGCGGCGCGTCCAGGTCGACCTGGCCCTTCTCCCAGTAGCGCCGCTTGGGCTCCAGGAAGACGATCGGGTCGTCCGAGGCGATGGCCTGCTGGATCATCACGTACGCGTCCTGCGGGTTGGCGCAGGTCACCACCTTCAGGCCGGCGGTGTGCGCGAAGTACGCCTCCGGCGACTCGGAGTGGTGCTCCACAGCGCCGATGCCGCCACCGAACGGGATCCGGATCACCATGGGGATGCTGAGCCGGCCGCCCGAGCGGTAGTGCATCTTCGCCACCTGCGAGACGATCTGGTCGTACGCGGGGTAGACGAAGCCGTCGAACTGGATCTCGCAGACCGGCCGGTAGCCGCGGATGGCCAGACCGACAGCGGTGCCGATGATGCCGGACTCGGCCAACGGGGTGTCGATCACCCGCTGGTCGCCGAAGTCCTTCTGGAGACCGTCGGTGATCCGGAAGACGCCGCCGAGCTTGCCGACGTCCTCGCCCATGATGACGACCTTGGGGTCGTTCTCCAGGGCGCGGCGCAGACCGGTGTTTAGGGCCTTGCCGATGGTGAGCGTCTCCGTGGCCATCAGTGGGCGCTCCCCTCGAACGACTCCATGTAGCGGCTGAACTTCGCGCGCTGCTCGTCGAGCAGCGGAGACCCGTTGGGGTAGACGTTGTCGAACATCGTCACCGGCTCCGGGTCCGGCATTTCGAGCACCCGCTCGCGCAGGTGCACCGACTCGCGGCGGGCCTGCTCGTCGACCTCGGCGAAGAAGCCCGCGTCGGCGATCTGCTGCTTCTCCAGGAAGGCCTTGACCCGGGCGATCGGGTCCTTTGCCTGCCACGCCTCGACCTCGCTGGCGATGCGGTAGCGGGTCGGGTCGTCGGAGGTGGTGTGCGCGCCCATCCGGTAGGTGTACGCCTCGATCAGGCTCGGGCCCTGCCCGAGGCGGGCGTTGTCCAGCGCGGTGCGGGTGACCGCGTACGTGGCGAGCACGTCGTTGCCGTCCACCCGTACGCCGGGGAAGCCGAAGCCGGCGGCCCGCTGGTAGAGCGGGACACGGGTCTGCCGCTCCAGCGGTTCGGAGATCGCGTACTGGTTGTTCTGGCAGAAGAAGACCAGCGGCGCGTTGAAGACGCTGGCCCAGACGAACGCCTCGTTCACGTCGCCCTGACTGGTGGCGCCGTCGCCGAAGTAGGCGATCGCCGCCTCGCCGTCGTCGGTGCCGGTCTTGCCGTCGATGGTGATCCCCATCGCGTAGCCGGTCGCGTGCAGGGTCTGCGCCCCGATGACGATCGTGTACATGTTGAACTTGAACTCGTTCGGGTCCCAGCCGCCCTGGTCGACGCCGCGGAACAGGCCGAGCGGCATGATCGGGTCGATGCCCCGGCAGTAGAGGACGCCGTGCTCCCGGTAGGTCGGGAAGGCCATGTCCTGGGTACGCAGCGCCCGCCCGGAGCCGACCTGGGCGGCTTCCTGGCCGAGCAGGCTGGCCCAGAGGCCCAGCTCGCCCTGGCGCTGGAGAGCGGTCGCCTCGGCGTCCAGCTTCCGGACCAGCACCAGGTCGCGGTAGAGACCGCGGTATTCCTCGTCGGTGAAGTCGACGCGGTACTCGGTGCCGTCCGGCCCGGTGGCGCTGTCGATCCGTTCACCTTCGGGGGTGAGGAGCTGCACCAGCGCGGGGTCGCCGGCCGCGCCCTTCCTGGAGCGGGGTGCAGCCCGCCTGCTGCGGGTGGTGCCCCCGGGGTCGCCCTTTGCCATCGGTCTCTCCCTGTCGTGTCTGCGTCGGCACCGGGGGGTCACCCGGCCGCGCAACTCGTGCGCCTGCCCGGCTGCTGCCGGACCGGTTCCTGGCGGCCGCGCCTAGCCCCGGTGGGGGTTGCCGCACGGCGTGATCCGGGTTCTGGCCGAACCCGGATCGGGAGCGCCGGCGCTCAACCGCGCCTGCCGCGAGGGTGCGCGGAGGTCACGGCTGCGTTGCCGTCGTGCTCCATATTCGCAGAGCAGGTGAGCGCGCCCACAGTACGCCTGCCTCCGCAATCCGACAGCCCATGTTTTGACGCCGTTTGTCGCCATCATGCCGGCCCGCGTTTCCCATGCGTTGCGCCACGATTCGTCACCGTTCGGGCAGCACTGCGTGTCGACACGCGGTGGAGGTTGGCTGACCGAGGGTGACTGCGCGAGGCTGATTCCCGCAGGATCGCGCCTATCGGGTTAATTGTCGGGTTTTAGCCCCCCGGTGGCGTCCATTCGTGTCCTCCGACGGCCGACGACTAGGGGTGTGCGGTGTACGAGCCAGGTGACGGTCCCGGCACACCAGCGCTTGGTCGGCACCGGTCGCCCGGCGGTTACCGCCGGGTGGTCGGTGTCCACCGGGCCCCCGGCGCCGGTGGCCCCTCCCGCGGTTACCTGCTCACCGTCGCGCTGCTGGCCGGCACGGCGTCGATGCCCATCCTCGCCGCGATCAGCGCGGGCTCGGCCACCCCGGGCAGCACCGCCCTACCGGACAGCAGCACCCCGTTCATGCCGACCCCGTCCGTCGGGCCGGTGGTGATCCCCATGCCGATGACCAGCCAACCACCGCTTCCCCCGCTCGGCACACCCAGTGTCGACCCGACCAGCGGCTGGCTCCCGGCCGCCCCGTCGCGTCCACGGGAAGGGCCCGCCGCCGATGCCGGGCCCGGCCGGTGGACGACCGCCCCGCCGGCGGCACCGAAACCCACGCGGAGCACCTCGCCTCCGGTACCCCCGCCCGTTGCCCCGCCACCGCCGACCAACCCCGACCCCACCGACCCACCGGACCCGACCCCGACCGACCCCGACCCCACCGACCCACCGGACCCGACCGACTCGCCGGACCCGACCGACTCGCCGGACCCGACCGACTCGCCGGACCCGACCGACTCGCCGGACCCGACCGGCTCGGCCGATCCCGATCCGACCCCGACCCTGACCGTGGAACCGACGCCCACGCTGGGGCCGACGTTGGGGCCGACACCCACGCCGACCGACGACGCGACAGCGACCGCCGTACCGACCAGCACCCGGTCCGTCCCGGCCCCCACACCCACGCCGACCGCGGTACCGACCCGTCGACCCAGCCCGGCGATCCCGTCGCCGTCGGTCGTCGCCTCGACGCCCAGCGTCAGCCCGGCGCCACTGGCCGGACCGACAGACCCCGCGGCGTCGCCGACGGTACGGTGACGATCAGGCGCGGCCAGTCCGGCGACGGCGGCGTTCGGCGGTAGGCGCGTACCGGAGGGGGCGGCGTGGGCGGCGGTGCGGAACCCCGCCCGGTCGCCACCCGGCCCGGCCCGGGGTTGCGGATCGCCCGGCTGGTCACCGAGGTGACCGCCCCGGCGGTGCTCGTGTCGCTGCTGATCATCACGGTGAGCTGGCACAGTGCCAGCCGCCCCGGTCAGGGCCTGGTCTGGGGTCTGCTCGCCACTCTCTTCGTCACCGGCATTCCGTTCGCCTACATCGTCGGCGGGGTACGCCGTGGCCGGCTCACCGACCACCACGTCGGCCGCCGGGAGCAGCGCCGGGCGCCGTTGCTGGTCGGCCTCGGTTCGGTCGCTGCGGGGCTCGCCCTGCTCGCCGTGCTCGGCGCGCCCCGCCAGGTGCTGGCACTGGCGGTGTCCGGCCTTGTCGGCCTCGTCGTCGCCGTGTCGGTCAGCCACTGGTGGAAGATGTCGATCCACTCGGCGGTGGCCGCCGGCACGCTGGTCATCCTGATGCTGACCTTCGGGACCCGGCTGGTCGTCGCCGCACCGCTGCTGGCGGTGGTCGGCTGGTCCCGGGTACGGCTGAAAGACCACACGCTGGCGCAGGTGCTGACCGGAGGTGCGCTCGGCGCCCTGATCGCCGCGGTGATCTTCGGCCCGCTGCGCTAGCCCCCAGGCCCCGCTGGGCGAGCCGAGGGAGGGCGGCGTGTAGCCACCCACCCTCGGACGTCGTCAGGCGCCGTCGTCGGCGAGGCGGTGGCGGTTCGCCTCGATCCACGCGTCCAGCGCGGCCGGGTCGTCCGGGTCCACCCCGTCGGCCATCAGCTGGGCCACCGCTGCGGTGGCCGCGCTGCGCCGCTCACCGGTCGAGTAGAGGCGGGCGAACTCCGGCACCATCTCCTCGATCGCCTCGTCGGTGCGCGTCGCCGCCGCCTCGGGCAGCCCGCGCTGGCGCGACGCGTACCGCGCCCAGGCCCGCAGCACCCGGGGAAGCATCGCCGCGTCGTCCATGTCCAGTACGGCCCGGCGGTGCACCCAGTCGAGCAGGAAGAGCCCGGACACCGCGGGGCTCCAGCGCATCGGGTCGGCGTCCGGGAAGCTCGCCGAGTGGTCCAGCAGCAGGCTCAGGCAGAAGTGCAGGGAGGCCAACTCCGGCCCGTCGACGGCGTCCAGCCCGAAGCGGGCGGCCTCCGGCGCGCCGAGGAACCGTCGGACCAGGTCGGTGCGCTCGGCCGCGGAGAGCGGTTCGACCTCCGCCGGACCGGTCGGGTCGACAGCGGTGGGCAGCACCGCCAGGCGGGCTCCGACCAATGCTCGGTCGGTGGCGAGCGACCCCTCGCCAGGCAACTCGCCCAGGTCGTCGGTGACCGCCAGATGGCGTGCCACCTCGCCCCGGAACCGGGCTGGATCTTCGGTCCGGAACCAGGTCAGCTCGTCGTCGGCGCACATCTGCCGGACCTGGTCCAGGATCCGTTCGGCCGGCCCGCCCACGAAGATGTCCTTGGTGATCCCGATGTTGTGGTCCACCAGGGCCACCAGCGCGTGCTCCGAGCCGCCGGACTCGTCGTCGTAGGCGAAGGTCGCGAGGTAGGAGGTCTGGTCGCCGTACACGTCGCCGTACGCCCAGGTGCCGGTGAGGTGCACCCGGCCGAGCTGGGCTGTCCAGGTGGGCGCCTGGCTGCCCGCGCGCACCCGATCGGTGCCCTCGGCGGTCGGGACGAGCGTGGCGAAGACCTGCCGGATGGTGGTCGCCGCCGCGACCCTGCGGCGGGCGGTGGCGGCGAGGAAGCCGGTGACGAACTCCCGTACGGCGGCGTCGCGGTCGGTCTCCGCGATCGCGTAGACACTGCCCAGCAGGGCGCTGCCGAGCATCTCGGCGTCGAGGGCGGACTCCAGCTTGGTCACGTCGCGTGCGGCGTGCAGCACCGCGTCGTAGGGGGTCTGAGGCGTGGCCATGCTCCGACCCTACGCCGCCCGAGGCGTACGCAGAGCGGTAGCGAGCCGTGCGGAGCGTCGGCGGCGTGCCCAGCGTCAGCGGCCTGCGGCGTCCCGCAGCGCGTCCCGGGCCTGGGCGTACGAGCCGAGCACGATCCGTACCGGAGCCAGCACGTACTCGTCGCCCACCTGGGCGACCCGCGCCGTCAGCCGCTGGTCGGCGCGGGACCGGGCGCGCCGGGCGGCCCAGCGCACCACCGGCCGGGTCAGCGCCGCCACCAGCAGCCCGGCCAGCAGGCCGCCGAGCAGCAGGACGGTCGGCAGCGGCACCTGGCCGACCATCGGGTTGTCCAGCGCCGGCAGGCCGAGCGCTCGCAGCGCGTAGCCGAGCACCAACCAGCCCAGCCCGACCACAGCGGCGAGGGTGACCAACCACTGCACACCGCCGACGATCCGCCACCACAGCGGGCGACGGTCGAGGCCGAGGTCGGTGCCGGCGATCGTGCGATCCAGGGCGTCCGGCAGGTCGCCGAGGCGGGACCGGGCGGCGGAGGTGACCGCGCCGGGCCAGGCGGCGGGCAGGCCGTCGGCGGCCCGGTCGGCCACCGCGCGGATGGCGAGGCCGAGCGCCGAACGTTGGGCGGCCGTCGGGTCAGGTACCGAGGTGGCCGCTACCAGGCTCTCCGCCGGGTCGGCCTGGTCGCCGGTCGGGCCGGGCAGGTGCAGCCGACGCAGCGGGTCGGGTCGCAACCGCCGCCAGCCCCGGACCACGGGCCAGCCGGTGGCCGCGCCGGCCCGGTGCCGGTACGCCCGCTCCACGGCCTCGGTCACCGCTGGCACCCCGGCCGCCCCGGCCAACGCCCGGTTCAGCCCGTTGACGGCTGTGTCGTCCGGCCCGCCCGCCGGCCGGGCCGAACCGACCAGCTCGTCCAGGCCGGCGACGACAGTGTCGACATCACCCGCGAGCCGGCGCAACGCGGCCTGCCGCTCGGCGACAGTGCGCTCCAGCGCGTTGCGCAGCCCGACCATCCCGGCAGGGTCGATGGCGGTGGTGGCCAGCAGGGGCACCCCGGTCAGCCCGTCCGTGTCGAGCAGCCGACGCAGATCGTCCAGGACCCGGGGCACCTCGGCCGGGGGGAGCCGGTCGGCCTGGTTGAGCACTACCACTGTGACGTCGCGGTGCCTGTGGAACTCGCGCAGGTAGCTGTCGTGAATGACCCGGTCGGCGTACTTCTGCGGGTCGACCACCCAGACCACCTGGTCCACCAGGCCCAGGAGCCGGTCCACCTCGAGCCGGTGCGATCGCTGCACCGAGTCGAAGTCGGGCAGGTCGAGCAGGATCAGCCCGTGCAGGGCCGTCTCGTCGTCAGCGTCCAGGGCGCTCTCCCGGACGAAGCGGTGTCGGGGCAGCACGCCGATCCAGTCGAGCAGATGGTTGGCGCCCTCCAGCGGCCCCCACACGCAGGCGTGGGTGACGCCGGTGGTCGGCCGGCGGACCCCGACCGGCGACAGCTCCAGTTGGGCCAGCGCGTTGAAGAGGCTGGACTTGCCACTGCCGGTGGCGCCGGCCAGGGCGACCACCGTGTGGTCCCGGGACAGTGTGAGCCGGGTGCCGGCCCGCTCCACCACCGTGTGCGCGGGCACCAGGTCGGCGTCCGGCAGCAGACCGTCCACGGCGGTCAGGAACCGGCGTACCGCGTCCAGGCGGGCGATCAGCGCGTCGGCGTCGACCCGCTGGTCCCCACGGAACACCTCGCGGACCCGGCCGGCGATGTTGCTCACCGGGAACCCTCCTCGTCGGCGGCGGACAGGCCGCTGCGGTGCCGGGCCAGCTCGACCCGGCCGGCGGCCCGGCGCAGACCGTCGCCGGCGTCTTCGGCGGGGCGGGCGTCGGCGGTGCGGCTCAGGAAGCGGTCGGCCTCCGCGGCGAGCAGCGTCCGCACCCGGTCCAGCAGGTCGGTGCGGGCCTTGGCGGCGAGGGTACGCACCGCCTGGTCGCCGAAGATCGCCTGGAGGACGGCCTGTGCGGCGACAGTGGTGCCGGCCCCGGTGGCCAGCTCCAGCCCGGTCGGGATGAACGCGGTGGAGGCGAAGACGGCGATCATCACGGCCAGCCCGGTGGCGTTCACCGCGTACGCGGCGGTGCGGGCCACGAACCGCTTGTCACCGCCCTCGACCCGGACCAGCTCCAGCACACCGCGCTGCCAGTCCCGGACCATGCGCTCGGCGCGTTCGGGCAGGTCGTCGCTCGGGTGGGCGAGCGCCGGGTCGAGCAGCCCCGCGCCGGCCGGGTGTGCCTTCCACCCGGTGTACGCGGACTCGGCGGCCTCCGAGGCCACCCCGCGCAGCAGCGTCACCAGTTGGGACTCGATGGCGTTGCGCAGCTCGGCGGCGGGCGCCGGCCGACCGGTGACGGCAGCCACCACCCGGTCCCGGAGGCGGCCGATCCGTGCCTCCAGTGTGCGGAACAGCTCGCCGGTGCCGACGAACTCCTGCCAGCGGGCGAGCACCTCACCCCGCAGCAGCCGGCCGTCCTGGAGCCCCTGCTCGACGGTGCGCTCGGCAGCCCGATACGCGGCCAGGACCCGTTCGTCCAGCCCGTCGGCGGCGGCGAGCTGCTCGTCGGCGGCGTCGGCCAGATCCTCCACGGCGGGGTGGAGTGCGGCCAGCGCCCCGTCGAGGGTCTGGCGGACCACCGCCGCCCGCGCGTCCACGTCGGCGGCCAACCGGGCGAACCAGTCGGCCAGTGGGGCGGTCACTCCCTCGGGCAGCAGCCCCTGACCGTCGACCCAGGTCTCGGGCAACACGAACAGCGGCGCCCGGCCGAGGTCCTGCTCGGCGAGCATCTCGGTCAGGTGCGCGGCGATCTCGTCGGTGGCCTCGGCGGGCACCCGGTCCAGCACCATGGCGATCACCGCGCCGCGCGCCCGGGCACTGCGCAGCAGCTCCCAGGGCACCGCGTCGGCGTACCGGGCGGCGGTGGTGACGAAGAGCCACAGGTCGGCGGCGGCCAGCAGTTGGGTGGCGAGCGCCCGGTTGGCGTCGACGACCGAGTCGATGTCGGGCGCGTCGAGGAAGGCCAGCCCGGCGGGGAGGGCCGGGGCGGTGACGAGGTGCAGGGCGCGCGGATCGTCGCTCGGCTCGGTGGTGCGGGTCAGCCCGGGCAGCAGGTCACCCTGCCGAAACCAGGCCGCGTCGGACGGGTTGCAGACCAGCACCGGGGAGCGGGTGGTCGGCCGGAGCACGCCGGCCGCGCTGACCCGGGCCTTGACGAGGCTGTTGACCAGGGTCGACTTACCCGCGCCGGTGGAGCCGCCGACCACCACGAGCAGTGGCGCGTCCAACCGGGCGAGCCGGGGCAGCAGGTAGTCGTCGAGCTGGTCGGTGAGTGCTGTGGCGCTGTGCCGGGCAGCGTTGGCAGAGGGCAGCGCGAGGGGATACCGGGCCGCGCCGATCGCCTCCCGGAGGCCCGACAGTGCGCCGGGGAGGCTGTCGTCCCCGGTAGTGGCGGGCGGCTCCCCCGCGGCGTCCGGCGGGTCGGTGCGGGCTGCGACGGCGGGCGCACCGGAATGGGTGGCGGGATCGCCGTGCGTCGTCACCGCTAAAGCGTGCCCGACCGATGCAAGGGAAGACAACCGGACGGTAATAACGGCTGGGTTGCGTCGGGTTGACTCAAGTCAACTTGACGATTGGCCAACGCGTGGCACTATTGAGTCCAGTTCACTCAACTTGTGGTGGGGCCCGCTGCGGGCGGTGCTCGCCAGCAGCCCACGGGCGACGCCCGTCACCTGCACAACCTTACGAAGCGAGGAAGCGAAGATGGCACGTGCGGTCGGTATCGACCTCGGCACGACGAACTCCTGCGTCAGCGTTCTCGAGGGCGGTGAGCCCACCGTCATCGCCAACGCTGAGGGGTCGCGGACGACTCCTTCGATCGTCGCGTTCGCCCGCAACGGCGAGGTGCTCGTCGGTGAGGTCGCCAAGCGCCAGGCAGTGACCAACCCGGACCGGACTATCCGGTCGGTCAAGCGGGAGGTCGGCACGAACTGGTCCGTCGACATCGACGGCAAGAAGTACACCCCGCAGGAGATCTCGGCCCGGACGCTGATGAAGCTCAAGCGGGACGCCGAGGCGTACCTGGGCGAGCAGATCACCGACGCGGTGATCACCGTCCCGGCCTACTTCAACGACAGCCAGCGCCAGGCCACCAAGGAGGCCGGTGAGATCGCCGGCTTCAACGTGCTGCGGATCGTCAACGAGCCGACCGCCGCCGCCCTGGCGTACGGGCTGGACAAGGGCTCCAAGGAGCAGACCGTCCTGGTCTTCGACCTCGGCGGCGGCACCTTCGACGTGTCGCTGCTGGAGTTGGCCGAGGGCGTCATCGAGGTCAAGTCGACCAGCGGTGACAACCACCTCGGTGGCGACGACTGGGACCAGCGGATCATCGACCACCTGGTCAAGACGTTCCGCGGTGAGCACGGCATCGACCTCGGTCAGGACAAGATGGCCCTCCAGCGGCTCCGTGAGGCCGCCGAGAAGGCCAAGATCGAGCTGTCCGCCGCTACCACCACCAACATCAACCTGCCGTACATCACGGCCGGCGCGGCCGGCCCGCTGCACCTCGACGTGACGCTCAGCCGCGCCGAGTTCCAGCGGATGACGCAGGACCTGCTGGACCGTTGCAAGGGCCCGTTCGAGCAGGCCGTCAAGGACGCCGGGATCAAGATCTCCGACGTCGAGCACGTCATCCTGGTCGGCGGTTCGACCCGGATGCCCGCCGTGACCGACCTGGTCAAGCAGCTCACCGGCCGCGACCCCAACAAGGGCGTCAACCCGGACGAGGTCGTCGCCGTCGGCGCCGCCCTCCAGGCCGGTGTGCTCAAGGGTGAGGTCAAGGACGTCCTGCTGCTCGACGTGACCCCGCTGAGCCTGGGCATCGAGACCAAGGGCGGCATCTTCACCAAGCTGATCGAGCGCAACACCACCATCCCGACCAAGCGTTCCGAGGTCTTCACCACGGCCGACGACAACCAGCCGTCGGTGCTGATCCAGGTGTTCCAGGGCGAGCGGGAGATCGCGGCGTACAACAAGAAGCTCGGCACCTTCGAGCTGACCGGCCTCCCGCCGGCGCCGCGCGGCGTGCCGCAGATCGAGGTCGCCTTCGACATCGACGCCAACGGCATCGTCAACGTGCACGCCAAGGACCTGGGCACCGGCAAGGAACAGAAGATGACGATCACCGGCGGCTCCTCGCTGCCGAAGGACGACATCGAGCGGATGCGCCGGGACGCCGAGGAGCACGCGGAGGAGGACAAGCGCCGCCGCGACGACGCCGAGACCCGCAACGTGGCCGAGGCGCTCCAGTGGCAGACCGAGAAGTTCCTCGCCGAGAGCGGCGACAAGCTGCCCGGTGAGAACCGCGAGCAGCTCAACGAGGCGCTCGGCGAGCTGCGCGGCGCCCTTGGCGGTCAGGACATCGAGAAGATCAAGTCGGCGCACGAGAAGCTGGCGCAGGTCTCCCAGCAGGCCGGTTCGCTGCTCTACTCGTCTCAGGCCGAGCAGGGTCAGCAGCCGGGTGGCGAGCCCGGTCCGGGTGCGACCGGCGCGACCGGTGCGACCGGCGCGCAGGCCGGCGGCGCCGACGACGTCGTCGACGCGGAAATCGTTGACGAGGACGGTAAGAAGTGACCGTCGGCCTCCGACACGTTTCCACCGCGAAGGGGATGAGGTAGCCGCATGACGCAGAAGCCACGAGCCGCCGACCCGGGCGACACCGGGTCGACGCCGGGTGGCTCCGCGACCACGGAGCCGACCGGCGACGGGGAGCGGGTCGTCATCCGCAACAAGCGCAAGCTCGTCGACACCGCCGAGCCGGAGGGGACCGCCGCCGACGCGGAGACCGGTGTGCCGGCCGAGGGTCTGGTCGAGGACGCCGAGGTAGTGGTCGACGAGATCGAGGTCGAGGTCAACTCCACCGACGGGCCGGAGCCGTCCGGTCCGCCGGTGGTGGACGCCCCGGCGCAGCCGGTGGACGGCGGCAGCGCGGGCACCTCGCTCGGTGCCGAGCTGGAGGCGCTCCGGGCCGAGCTGGACGAGCGGACCAGGGACCTGCAGCGGGTGTCGGCGGAGTACGCCAACTACCGCAAGCGGGTCGACCGTGACCGCAGCCTCGTACAGGAGCAGGCGACCGGCTCGGTGCTGGTCGCGCTGCTGCCGATCCTGGACGACCTGGACCGGGCCCGGGAACACGGCGACCTGGTCGGGCCGTTCGGCACTGTGGCCGAACAGCTCACCACGGCGCTGGGCAAGTTCGGCCTGAACGCCTTCGGCGAGCAGGGCGACCCGTTCGACCCGACCCGGCACGAGGCGGTGGCGCACCAGACCTCGGCCGACGTCAGCGAGCCGACCTGCGTACAGGTCATGCGACGCGGCTACCAGCTCGGTGAGCGGCTGCTGCGCCCCGCGCTGGTCGCGGTCGCGGATCCGGAATAGTGCCAGACAGTGACCGGGCCGTCCCGTCCACCGTTCAGCGGTGGGCGGGACGGCCGGGCCACCAGGGTCGGAAGGAGGTGGACCGGTGAGTTCGAAGGACTGGATCGAGAAGGACTTCTACGCCGTGCTCGGCGTGGACAAGGCCGCCTCCGCGGATGACATCAAGAAGGCGTACCGCAAGGTGGCCCGGGAGTCGCACCCGGACCACAACCCGGGCGACCCGAAGGCCGAGGAGCGGTTCAAGGCCGCGTCCGAGGCGTACAACGTGCTGTCGGACAGCGGCCGCCGTCGCGAGTACGACGAGATGCGGTCGCTCTTCGGCTCGGGCGCGTTCCGGCGCAACGCCCGAGGTGAGGGTCAGCCGGGCGGCGTGCCGTTCGACGTCTCCGACATGTTCGGTGGCGGCGGAGGCGGTGATCGTCGCTTCGGCGGCGCCGGCTTCCAGGACCTGTTCAGCTCGATCTTCAGCGGCGGTCAGGCCGGTGGGCAGGCCGCACCGCGCGGTCCGGCCCGTGGTCGGGACGTGGAGACCGAGGTGGCGCTGGACTTCGGCGACGCGGTGCGCGGAGTGACGCTGCCCCTGACGCTGCGCGCGCCGGGCGTCTGCGACACCTGCCACGGCAACGGGGCCAAGCCCGGCACCCAGCCGCGTACCTGCCCGGTCTGTCATGGTGCCGGCGTGACCACCCGCAACCAGGGGTCGTTCAGCTTCTCCGAGCCGTGCCGCAACTGCCAGGGCGTCGGCACGGTGGTCGAGGAGAAGTGCCCGGAGTGCCACGGCAGCGGCGGTGTCACAAAGACCCGCACCATGAACGTGCGCTTCCCGGCCGGTGTGGCCGACGGTCAACGCATCCGGCTGGCCGGGCGGGGTGAGCCGGGCGAGCGCGGTGGCCCGGCCGGCGACCTCTTCGTACACGTCAAGGTTCGGCCGGACGAGCTGTTCGGGCGTACCGGGGACGACCTGACGCTGACCGTTCCGGTCACCTTCGCGGAGGCCGTGCTCGGCACGGACCTGCGGGTGCCCACGCTCGACGGTGCGATGACCCTGCGGGTGCCGCCGGGGACGCCGAGCGGGCGGGTGCTGCGGGCCCGCGGCAAGGGTGTGGCCCGCCGCGACGGGCAGGCCGGCGACCTGCTGGTCACGCTGGACGTGGTGGTGCCGGCCCGCTTGTCGGACGAGGCCCGCACGGCGCTGGAGTCGTTCGCCGAGCAGACCCCGCCGGCGGCCCGGGAACATCTCGACGCACGGGTGCGTCGAGTCAGTTAGTCCGGTGGAATGGACGCGGAGGTGAGCGGGATGTCGGGCGAGTTCCTCGGTTCGGGCGACCCTGCCTACGAGGCCAAGGTGCTGATGATCTCGGTAGCGGCACGGATGGCGGGGATGCACCCGCAGACCCTGCGCCAGTACGACCGACTGGGGCTGGTCCAGCCCGGCCGAGCCGCTGGTGGCGGGCGTCGCTACAGCGTCCGCGACGTGGTGCTGCTGCGCGAGGTGCAGCGGCTCAGCCAGGACGACGGGATCAACCTGGCCGGCGTCAAGCGCATCATCGGGCTGGAGCGGCTGCTGGAGCAGGCGCAGCAGCGGGTGGCCCGCTTGGAGGCGGAGCTGGACGCCGCGTACCGCCGGGTGGCGGAGCTGGAGTCGCTGGCCCGCTTCCCGGGCCGGGATCTGGTGCCGACCAACCGCACCTCCACGGCGCTGGTGGTGTGGCGCCCCCGCCGGACCCCCGATCGCTGACCTGCTGCTCACCCGGACCTGTCTTCTCGGCCCGGACCGCGCTGGATTCCCGGCGCGGTCCGGGCCGCTTCGGTTAGCCTGTCAATAAGGGTCCAAAATGCTTAATCCGGACCTACCGGCATGGCGAGGGGGAGCGATGGCGGAACCGGCGAAGAAGGTGGCCCAGCAGACGGAGGACCGGTTGGAGGACCTGGCCGAGACCGTCCGCAAGAAGTTCGACAAGGTGACCGAGGGGACCTACCGGGACCGGATCATCGCCGGCCGGTTCGCCGAAGACGGCGACCACGCCGACGAACCGGCCCGAGCCGAGACGGAACGCAAGCAGGAATAACCGGTAACCGACGTGCGGGCCGGGACCCACGGGGGGTCCCGGCCCGTTCGCCGTAATCGGGTGCGGGCCGGGACGTCGGGTTGCCGCAGTGGGGGTCCCGGCCCGTTCGCCGCTATCGGGTGTGGGCCGGGACGCGGCTTGGTTCCTCGCCGCCGCGGAGGCCGGCAATCGACTCGCAGGCCCTTTGGAGCTGAATCGTCTACGACATCGCGCGGCGGCTCCGGCTCTGAACCGCCTCGGTGTGCCGACCGATCCGGACTCGCGGGTGTGATTCGTTTGCGACATCAGCTCCAAAGGGGCTTTAGTCGCCCTTTACCCGCCGCCGCTGGTCGGCGGATCCGGCGAATCAGCCGAGGCGGCGGTTTTCGCGAACCAGGCCGCCCTCGCACCAGTCCCGGTAGACGAAGAGGTCCGGGCGGGCCAACAGCACCCGGCCGTTGTGCGCCCAGATCTTCATCAGCTCGTCGCCGTCCCGCTCGGCCTGCTCGACGAGCTTGCGGAAGCGGCGCTTGGGGTGGGCGCGGAAGTTCGTCCGGATGCCGTCGGCCGCGTAGATGTAGAGGCAGTGCAGCGCAAAACGCCGGGCCGGGCAGGTTGGATCCATCGCCAACTCGAAGAGCGTCAACACCAGCCGGTCGCCGGAGACCAGCAGGTCCCAGTCGGGTGGCATCGAGGCCAACGGGACCGAATCGGGCTTGTACGCCCAAGCTCGCAACTCCGCCGGAGTCGGATCGACGGGGTTGGCGAAGCCGTGGAACGTCGACTCCTGCACGCTCACCGGCCAACCTTCCGCTCTCGCCCGCGTTTGGCAACGCTGCCTGCGGACCCTGGCTGCTGGGGCGAAACGGTAACCCGCCATCGGGTGCTGCGGTAGTACCCGCGAGGAGCAATTCCGCAACCGTTGGCACGGGCGGGTCAATTGCATCGACGGCGGAGCCGATCATGCTCCCAGGATGATCCACGTTAGGCGGTGTCAGCGGGGTGCAGACGCCGAGTTCGTCATGGGGCTGGAGTGGCTTTTCGCCCCTTCCGGTAGCCGTCCCGGGGATTGGGACCGCGACCGGTGGAGTTCAGCCCAGTGAGTCGACGACCGGGGCCTGCTCCCGCCGTTGGGCCGCCGCGCGGTTGCGCAGCCACCGCTTGAACCACGGGAAGTCGGGAAGCCGAGCCAGGATCGGCCCGGTCACCACGGTGATCAGGACGTACGTCGCGGCCAGCGCTGCCAACCGCGGCTCGACGCTGCCGGCGGCCACCGCCAGCCCGGCGATGACGATGGAGAACTCACCTCGGGGTACGAGTGCCAGGCCGGCTCGCCATCGACCGGGTTCGGCGATACCGACCCGGCGGGCGGCGAGGTAGCCGGTGAGCGTCTTCGTCGCCATGGTGACCACTGCCAACGCGAGCGCCGGCAGCAGCACCGGCGGGATGTCCCGTGGGTCGGTGACCAGGCCGAAGAAGACGAAGAACACCGCCGCGAACAGGTCCCGCAGCGGTGAGAGCAACTCGGTCGCGTGGTGTGCCACCGGGCCGGAGAGCGCGATGCCGACAAGGAACGCGCCGACCGCCGCCGACACCTGGAGCTTCGCCGCGAGCCCGGCGATCAGCAGGGTCAGACCGAGTACGCCGAGCAGCAACGCCTCCGGGTCCTTCGCCGACAGGGCGGAGGAGATGAGGTGGCCGTACCGGATGGCGACGACCAGCACGAGCAGCACCGTGCCCACCGCGACGGCGAGTGCGATGCCGCCACCGAGCAGGCCGGTGCCGGCCAGCACGGCGGTGACCAGCGGCAGGTAGAGCGCCATCGCCAGGTCCTCGATCACGAGGACCGACAGGATCACCGGGGTTTCCCGGTTACCCAGTCGTCCCAGATCGGCGAGGACCTTGGCGATCACGCCGGAGGAGGAGACCCAGGTGATGCCGCCGAGCACCAGGGCGGCGACCCAGTCCCAGCCGAGCAGCAGGGCGAAGGCCGCGCCGGGCAGCGCGTTGAACACGCCGTCGATCAGCCCGGCCGGGGCCGCCGACCGTAGGTTGCCGACCAGTTCGTTGGCCGAGTACTCCAGGCCGAGCATCACCAGCAGCAGGATGACGCCGATCTCGGCGCCCACAGCGAAGAACTCCTCGCTGGCGGCGAGCGGAAGTAGCCCACCATGCCCGAACGCCAGCCCGGCGAGCAGGTAGAGGGGGATGGGCGACAGGCCTACCCGGCGGCTCAACCGACCGAGGACGCCAAGCAGCAACAGCAGCGCGCCGACTTCGACGAGCAGAGTGGTGGAATCGTGCATCCGCCTCAGCCGTCCGGGTCACTGTCGGCGAGGATGGCGGACACGCCGTCGAGACCTCTACGGGTCCCGACGACGACCACCACATCGCCGGCCGCGAAGCGGAAGGAGGGGAGTGGCGAGACGATCACTTCGCCTTCACGCAGAACAGCCACGATGGAGGCGCTGGTGCGGGTACGCGCCTTGGTGTCGCCGAGCTTCCGGTTGACGTACGGGGAACCGGCCGTGATGGCGATCTGCTCGGTGAGCAGACCGGCGGCCTGCTCGCGGAGCCCGGAGAGCTGGCCGAGCATCAGCGACGCGCCGAGGATGTCGGCCAGAGCCTCGGCCTCGTCGTCGGTCAGCGGAATGTCCGACTGGCAGGCGTCGGGATCGTCGGGATCGTAGAGAACGAGATCACGACGGCCATTGCGGTGGGAAACGACGCCCAGGCGGCGTCCGGACTCCGTCACCAGATCGTGACGTACCCCGATCCCGGGTAGGGCGGTCTGCTCGACACGTACTCGCACTCTCCAAGGCTACCGCTTCGTGAACAGAGCGCAGATCTTGGACGGACGGCGCCCCCGGACCCCCCCCGGCGTACCGCAGCGACCATGATCCACTCGCGTTCATTGAAACCGCGGTATCCGACCTGGCGGGATGCCCCGACTTCCTGAAAGCCGAGTCGACCAACCGCGCCGGACGCGCCGAGGCCCGGGGCTGGGACGCGTTGGTGCCCGCGCCGGCAGGGCGGGCGCGGGCACCTGGGCACGCCTACGGTCAGCGGAGGCTGGTGAAGAACTCGCGGATGTCGGCGACCAGCACCTCGGTGGCCTGGTGGGCCGCGTAGTGGCCGCCGACCTGGCCCCGGCCGTCGACGTCGGTCTCGTACGCCGTCCACCGGACGATGTTCGAGTGGTCGCGGTCGGCGAAGCGGCGGATGGACTGGAAGTCGCCGGGGAACATGGCCAGCGCGGTCGGAACGGTGGTCGGCTCGGTCGGCGGCTCGCCGGAGTGTGCGTCCTCCCAGTAGAGCCGGATCGCCGAGGCGGCAGTGCCGGTGAACCAGTAGAGCGCCACATTGGCCAGGATGAAGTCGGCGTCCAGGCTCTCGTCGAAGAGCTGGGCGTTCCAGGCGAGCAGCCCCACCGGCGAGTCGACCAGCCCGAACGCGAGGGTCTGCGGCTGCTGACTGTGCACCTGGTTGAAGGAGAACTTGTTCTCGTAGAACCACTGGAGGTGCCCGAGCGCCGCCTGGTCCGTCTCGGAGAGCCCGGCGAACTCGGCCGGGTCGCCGGAGGGGAACGAGAAGAGTTGGGTGACGTGTACGCCGAGCACCCGCTCCGGATCGATCCGGCCCAACTCCGGCGCGATCATCGAGCCGGCGTCGTTGCCGATCGCGCCGTAGCTGTCGTACCCCAGGCGGTTCATCAGCTCGGCCCAGGCGCGGGCGATCCGGAACCGGTTCCAGCCGGCGCTGCGGGTGGGGCCGGAGAAGCCGTAGCCCGGCAGCGACGGGACGACCACGTGGAACGCCGGCGCGTCCGGGTCGGTCGGCTCGGTGAGCGGGGCGATCACGTCGAGGTACTCCAGCACCGACCCGGGCCAGCCGTGGGTGAGCACCAGCGCGGTGGCGTCCGGCCGGGACGACCGGACGTGCAGGAAGTGGATCTGCTCGCCGTCGATCTCGGTGACGAACTGCGGGTGGGCGTTCAGCCGGGCCTCGACGGCCCGCCAGTCGAACTTGCCCTGCCAGTGGTCGACGAGGGTGCGTACCCGGTCGCTGCTCATCCCGTACGAGTCGCCCGCCGCGGGCAGGTCGGCGGGCCAGTTGGTGCGGGCCAGCCGGGCGGCCAGGTCGTCGAGGGCGGTCTGCGGGATCTCGACGCGGAACGGGCGGATCGCGGTGTCGCTCATGAGGGAACCCCTTCGGAACGGAATGTTTCGTTCTGCAATCACCATAGCAGAGCGGAACGATCCGTTCCACTGTTAGGCTGAGGGCATGTCAACGACTTCCGGCAAGACGTTGGGCGGTCGCCGCGCCCAGGCCGCCCGCAACGACGAGGTCATCCTCGAAGCCGCCCGCGCGGTCTTCCTCGACGACCCGAAGGCCCCGATCGCCGCCGTCGCGGACCGCGCGGGCGTCGGCATCAGCGCGCTCTACCGGCGGTACGCGGGCAAGGAGGACCTGCTGCGCCAGCTCTGCCACGACGGGCTGCGCCGGTACGTCGCGGAGGCTGAGGCCGCCCTCGACGAGCCGGACGACTGGGCCGCGTTCACCGGCTTCCTGGCCCGGGTGGTTGACGCCGACGTGCACTCGCTCACCGTCCACCTGGCCGGCACCTTCACTCCGACCGAGGAGATGGGCCGGGACGCGATGCGCGCCGGTGAGTTGGCCAACGCTCTGGTCGACCGGGCCCACGCCAGCGGGCGGCTGCGCCCCGACGCTGTCGTACACGATCTGGGGTTGTTGTTGGAGGCGTGCGCGGCGGTCCGCGTACCCGATCCGGAGCGGACCCGCCAACTGCGCCGCCGGCAGCTCGCGGTCCTGCTGGCCGGTCTGTCGTCGGCGCCGGGCGCGGAGCCGCTGCCCGGCCCGCCTCCGGCGGCCGGCGAGTTCGACTGGCGGTGGCGGCGCCGGGAGTGATGGGCGTCACGCGCTAAGGTTGAGCGGAATACGCTCAACTCTGGTTGTGTCCAACCCAGTGGACAACGCCGATCCGGGGGAGCCCATGAACACCGAAAGACTCACCACAAAGAGCCGCGAAACCATCACGGGCGCTGTCGCGCTGGCCAACCAGCGTGGTCACGCCACAGTGGAGCCCTGGCACCTGCTCCTGTCACTCCTGGACACCGACGGCTCGACCGCCACCGGCCTGCTGCGCGCCGTCGGGGCCGACCCGACCGAGCTGCGCCAGGCCGCCCAGCGCGCTGTCGACAACCTGCCGGCCGCGCGCGGCTCCAGCATCGCCGAGCCGACGTTGGCTCGGGAGTTCGTCAACGCCATCGGCGCCGCCGAGCAGATCGCCCGGCCGCTGGGCGACGAGTACACCTCCACCGAGCACCTGCTCGCCGGCCTGGCCCGGGTGGGCGGCGCGGTGTCCGGCGCGCTGAAGACCGCCGGTGCGACCGAGGAGGCCCTGGTCGCCGCCTTCCCGACCGTTCGCGGTGGGGACCGTCGGGTCACCACCGCCGACCCCGAGCAGACCTACCAGGCCCTGACCAAGTACGGCGTCGACCTCACCGCCAGCGCCCGGGACGGCAAGATCGACCCGGTCATCGGGCGGGACTCCGAGATCCGTCGGGTCATCCAGGTGCTCTCCCGGCGTACCAAGAACAACCCGGTGCTGATCGGCGAGCCCGGCGTCGGCAAGACCGCGATCGTCGAGGGCCTGGCCCAGCGGATCGTCACCGGCGACGTGCCCGAGTCCCTGCGCGACAAGAAGCTGATCTCGCTGGACCTCGGCGCGATGGTCGCCGGCGCGCAGTACCGCGGCCAGTTCGAGGAGCGGCTGAAGTCCGTCCTGGAGGAGATCAAGAACTCCAACGGGCAGGTCATCACGTTCCTCGACGAGCTGCACACAGTCGTCGGCGCCGGCAAGGGCGAGGGCTCGATGGACGCCGGCAACATGCTCAAGCCGATGCTGGCCCGTGGTGAGCTGCGGATGGTGGGCGCCACCACGCTTGACGAGTACCGCGAGCACATCGAGAAGGACCCGGCGCTGGAGCGCCGTTTCCAGCCGGTGCTCGTCGGTGAGCCAACCATCGAGGACACCATCGGCATCCTGCGCGGGCTCAAGGAGCGCTACGAGGTGCACCACGGCGTACGGATCACCGACGCCGCGCTGGTGGCCGCCGCGACGCTGTCCGACCGGTACATCACCGACCGGTTCCTGCCGGACAAGGCGATCGACCTGGTCGACGAGTCCGCGTCCCGGCTCCGGATGGAGATCGACTCCCGTCCGGTCGAGGTGGACGAGATCGAGCGGGCGGTCCGCCGGTTGGAGATTGAGGAGATGGCTCTGGCCAAGGAGCCGGACGCCGCCTCGGCCGAGCGGTTGGAGCGGCTGCGCAAGGAGTTGGCCGACAAGCGTGAGCAGCTCACAGTGCTCTCCGAGCGCTGGCAGACGGAGAAGAGCCACATCACCAAGCTCTCCACGGCCAAGGAGGAGCTGGAACGCCTCGGCGGTGAGGCCGAGCGGGCCGAGCGGGACGGCGAGCTGGAACGCGCCGCCGAACTGCGCTACGGCCGGATCCCCGCCCTGAAGGTCGAGCTGAAGCAGGCCGAGGAGGAGCTGGCCCAGCTCCAGGCCGACGGAGCGATGCTGAAGGAGGAGGTCGGCGCGGACGACATCGCCGCGGTGGTCGCCTCCTGGACCGGCATTCCCGCCGGCCGCCTGCTGGAGGGTGAGACGGCCAAGCTGCTGCGGATGGAGGAGTCGCTGGGCGGCCGGGTGGTCGGCCAGGCCGAGGCGGTCGGCGCGGTCTCCGACGCGGTACGCCGTGCCCGGGCCGGCATCGCCGACCCGGATCGCCCGACCGGCAGCTTCCTGTTCCTCGGCCCCACCGGCGTCGGCAAGACGGAGCTGGCCAAGGCCCTCGCCGAGTTCCTCTTCGACGACGAGCGGGCCATGGTCCGCATCGACATGAGCGAGTACGGCGAGAAGCACTCGGTCGCTCGCCTGGTCGGTGCCCCGCCCGGCTACGTCGGTTACAACGAGGGTGGTCAGCTCACCGAGGCGGTGCGCCGCCGGCCGTACTCGGTGGTGCTGCTTGACGAGGTGGAGAAGGCTCACCCGGACGTCTTCGACGTGCTGCTCCAGGTGCTCGACGACGGCCGGCTCACCGATGGCCAGGGCCGCACCGTGGACTTCCGTAACGCGATCCTGATCCTCACGTCCAACCTCGGGTCGTCGGTGATCAGCGACCTGACGCTCGCCGATGAGCAGCGCCGGGAGGGCGTGCTGGCAGTGGTCCGGTCGCACTTCAAGCCGGAGTTCCTCAACCGGCTGGACGACATCGTGGTCTTCGCCTCGCTGCGCGGGGACGACCTGCGCTCCATCGTCGACATCCAGCTGAACCGGATGCGGCGGCGGTTGGCCGATCGCCGACTGGGCCTGGAGATCACCGATGCCGCCCGGGACTGGCTGGCCGAGCACGGCTACGACCCGATCTACGGCGCTCGACCGCTCCGTCGCCTGGTGCAGACCGCAATCGGAGACCAACTGGCCAAGGCGCTGCTCTCCGGCCAGATCCGAGACGGTGAAACGGTGAAGGTGGACCGCTCCACCGAAACCAACACCCTCTCCGTAACCCCCGCCTAACCGCACCTCCAACGCGGTGATCAAGAGGTTTGCGTCAGATTCGCGTCTTCTCATGACGCAAACCTCTTGATCAACAGGGTGGGGCGGGGGCGGATGGGGAAAGGGGTGGGGCATGTTTGGGATTGGGAAGAAATGGGAGCGGGAACTTGGCGCCGCCGTCGACGAGTTGGTGGCGGCTGACACGCTCGCCTTTGGTGGGGTGGGGATCGCGGGCACGCTGTTGCCGGTGACCGAGGCGTACCACCGGGTCGAGGCCGCCCTCAGCGACCACCCCGAGGAGGTACGCCGCCAGCTCGACCGGGTGCTGGCCGACGGCACACCCGCCGGCCGGGCGTACGCGGCCACGCTGCTGGAGCGGGTCGACCCGGAGGCGGCTCGAGCGGCCTGGACGTCGCTGCGGGACGATCCGAGCGAGTTCACCACCTTCGTCGGCTGCGTGATGGACCGGGAAACCCTTGGCACGTACGCCAGTCGGCGGCTCGCCGCAGCATGATCCATTCGCCGGTCGGTGCTGCCCGATTGGTGCTGCCGGTCGCGGACGACGCACCGTACGTTGCGAGCCATGAGCCCGCCCGCCACCGCGCCGCGTCCGCCCCGCCCGGTCACCGTGACCGTCGCCTTCTGGCGGTAACTGGCAGTGGCGCTGGTGCTGCTCGGCCTGGCCGCGCTGACGGTGGCCGAGGCGGTGCACTTCGACGGCCAGATCGACCGCGCGGTACGGCTGGTGCCGGACGCCGACCCGGACGAGGTGGCTGGCGAGCGGCAGGGCAACGTCGCGATGACGCTGATCCTGGGCGTGCCGGCGGTGTTGCTCGCGGTCTGGCTGGCGGCCACCGCCGTCCCGCTCCGGCGGGGCGTCAACGTCGCACGGATCCTGGTCTTCGTGGCCAGTGGCGGGCAACTGCTGATCTGCTTCGCGCAGTGCCGTTCCGGCGGCCCGGCCTGGGTGATGCCAGTCCCCACCGACGCACCTACCGGTTACGGATACCCGACAGCTCCGCTCGTGCCGGGCTTCCTGCCGCCGAACCAGCCGCTCCCACCCGGCTACCTGATCTGCCCCGAGCCGGCCGCGCACCTGACGCCGGGAGCGCCGGGCACCTCACCAGGGCCGACCGGACCGCCGGCGGCCCCTCCGGACGACCTGCCCGACCACCTTCACTAGCTGAGCTGTCGGCCACAGCACGGGCCTTCCTGGTGCCGAGGGTTGTTACCGTCTGCGCCGACGTACCTGGGGAGGTGGTCGCATGGACGTGCTGGTGACGTGCCTGGTGGCGGCTGTTGCCGTACTCGCGGGGGTGGTGGTCGTCGTGCGGGCCCGCCGACGGCCGACGGGCCGGCCCGACGGCCAGCCGGCGGAGCCACCACGCGGCGGCCCGCTCCGCCTGACCCCTGGTGACCACGTGCGGATCCGCGAGCGGGAGTACGCGGTGATCGCCACGATCCGCCTGGTCGAGGGCGACTGGAGTTGGGTGCAGCACCTCATCGACGACGACTCCGGCACCCGCCACCGGCTCTCCGTGGAGAACGGCCCCGAACTCGAGCTGGTGTTCTGGACCGCCGAACCAGGCGCCACCGTCACCCCGGGCGCCCCGACCATCGAACTCGGCGGGCGGCGCTACACCTGGGCCGAGACCGGGCAGGCGCGTTACACCGCCACCGGAGAGAGCGAGTTGCCGTCGACCGGGACGATGCGCTACCACGACTACCAGTCCGGTGGCGCCGCGCGGCTCTCCTTCGAGGCGTACGGCGAAGAGGGCTGGCGGGTCGCCCGCGGCAATCTGCTCGACAGCGCCGACCTGACGATCCGCCCGCCCCGTGCCTGAGGCCCGCTGAACCGGACCGGGCGGACGCGCCGGGCTCGTCACGGCATGCCGAACTGGCCGGTTGTCGATACGGTGTGGGCGCGATCTTAGGGAAGGAGAATCGTGGTCGATTCCCAGAGCACGCCGGCCCGTCAGCGGCCATCCATTGTGTCGATTTCCAGCTACCTGCTTTTCCTGTTCCTGGCGCTCCAGGTGATCAGTCTGATCGTCACGCTCAGCACCTTCGGCACGACGCGGGACGCGGTCCGTGCGGCGTACGCGGACAGCGCCACCGATGGTGACCAGGTGGCCGACGTCTTCGCCGTCGTCGGCATCGGCGGGAGCATCGTCCTGCTGCTGCTCGCGGTGGTGCTGGGCGTGCTGGCCCTGTTCAACAACCAGGGCCGCAACGGCGCCCGGATCACCACCTGGATCGTCGGCGGCATCATGGTCTGCTGCGTGGGCGGTGGCCTGCTCAGCAACGCGGCCGGCGGATTCAACACCGGTGGCGGGACTACCGGCGACGGGCCGAGCCCCGAGGAGATCCAACGCCGTCTGGACGAGGCCCTGCCCTCCTGGGTCACCCCGGTCAGCCTCGTGCTCGGCGTGCTCAGCCTGATCGCGCTGATCGCCGCGCTGGTCCTGCTGGCGTTGCCGAAGGCCAACCCGTTCTTCCGCAAGCCCACAGAGGGCTGGGAGCCGCCGACCCCGGGCGCCAGCTACCCGGGTCCGCAGGCGCCCGGTCAGCCGGGCTACCCGCAGGCATCGGGTGAGCCGGGTTATCCGTCGAGTGGGGAGCCGAGCTACCCGCCGCCACCGGCAGCGAACCGGCCGGACGACACGCCGCCCACGGATCGGCCCGGGTCGACCCCGCCGTCGACGAGTTGACGGCTCGATAAGCACGACGCCGACGATCCCTCCGAGTAGGTTGCAACCCGACGCCTACCGGAGGGATTCGTCGTGTCGTACCCGGAATCGGCACCGGCCCGCCGGCCCGCCGCCGTCCTGTCGGCAGTGACCGTGCTGTTGGTGATGGCTGTCGCCGCGCTGGCGTACGCCGTGGTCGACCTTGTGGTGCTGGGCGGAACTGTGGACGCGTTCCGCTCCGCGGCCCGCGACACCTCGGCGAGCCCGGAGCAGATCGACGACGTGGTGACTCTGCTCCGCGCGTCCGCGGTGCTGTCGGCGGTGGTGGCGGTGCTCTCCGCGCCGCTGCTCGCCGGCCTGGCCCTCGGTCTGCTGACCGGTCGTAACGGTGTCCGGGTGGCGACCTGGGTGGTCAGCGGGCTCGGCCTGCTCGCCGGCTGTTGCAGCGTGGCGGTGGTGGTCGGCGAACGGGCCGCGCCACTGCAACTGGGCGCCGACGAGCACGCTCTCGCCGAGTTGCTGGGTCTGATCGGCGACGCGTACCCGTCCTGGTGGATCCCGCTCAACGCCGGGCTTTCCGTCGCACAGGCGCTCGGTTACCTTGTAGTAGCTACGTTGCTGGTACTGCCGGCGGCGAACAGGTGGTTCGGCCGCCACCGCTCGACTGCGCCAACCGCCCCGCCCATGTTCCCGCCCGCCCCGCACCAGCCCCCGTCGGCGCCGCACACGCCCCCGTACCCGCCCAGGTGAGGACCACTCCGTGACGCTCGACCCCACGACTGCCGAGCGCCGAGCCCTGATCACCGGGGCCACCGCCGGCATCGGCGCGGCGTTCACGCGGCGGTTGGCCGCCGACGGCTGGCACCTGGTGCTTGTTGCCCGCGACGCGGCGCGGCTGGCCGAGCTGGCCACCGAGCTGGGCTCCACGCACGGACACGAGGTGGAGACGATCTCGGCGGACCTGTCCACCGACGACGGCTGCGCCACAGTGGAGCAGCGGCTCACCGACGGCAGTCCGGTGCACCTGCTGGTCAACAATGCGGGGATCAGCCTGAACAAACCGTTCCTGCGCTCCACGGCGGAGGACGAGGCGCGACTGTTGCGACTCAACGTGCACGCGGTCATGCGGCTGACCCTGGCGGCGCTCCGCCCGATGACCGAACGGCGAAATGGGGCAGTGATAAATGTCTCTTCGGTCGCCGGGTTCGGTACGGCGATGCCCGGATCGACGTACTCCGCCAGCAAGGCGTGGGTCACCAACTTCAGTGAGTCCGTCGGGCAGTCGGCGCGGCCGTTCGGCGTCCAGGTGATGGCCCTCTGCCCCGGCTACACCCGCACCGAATTCCATCAGCGGGCTGGCATCAACATGTCCAAGACGCCGGAGTGGCTGTGGCTGCGGGCCGAGGATGTGGTGGACGAAGCCCTGCGTGACCTGCGCAAAGGCAAGATGGTCAGCATCCCGGCGTGGAAGTACAAGGTGGTCGTCGCCGGCATGCGACACGCACCGCGGCGGCTGCTCCAGGCGGTCGCGCGGGACACCCGCGGCCGGATCGGTCGCGACGAGCGCTGAGCTTCGACCGGCCCGCCGACACCGATCAGGTGATGGGGCGACGTTGGCACGCCGCTGTCGGGCCAGTTGCTGAGCGTAGTCGAACATAGCCAGTCATCGGTTCCCCTCGGGGCTGATCAGGGTGGACCCCGCACACGGCGTTCAGAGTTGCGCAGTAACCTCTATCGCCATGGGGGACCACGACGACCTGCGTAAATTCATTACCGACCTGGCTGTGGTCCACGGCCGGGTCGTGCTCTCGTCGGGGCGCGAGGCAGACTGGTACGTGGATCTGCGGCGCGTCACGCTCCATCACCGGGCCGCTCCTCTGGTCGGCCGGGTGTTGCTGGACCTCACCGCCGACTGGGAGTTCGACGCCGTTGGGGGCCTCACCCTGGGCGCGGATCCCGTCGCGCTCTCGATGCTGCACGCCGCCGCTCCGACCGGCCGGGCCCTGGACGCCTTTGTGGTGCGCAAGGCGGGCAAGGCCCACGGTCTTCAGCGGCGGATCGAGGGACCGGAGGTGGCTGGCCGTCGAGTGTTGGCGGTGGAGGACACATCCACGACGGGCGGAAGTGTTTTGACAGCTGTCGAGGCGCTTCGCGAGGCCGGGGCGGAAGTCGTGGGCGTGGTGGTTATTGTTGATCGAGGCGCCGGCGACGCGGTGCGAGCCGCCGGATTGCCGTACCGGGCGGCCTATACGTTGGCTGACCTCGGCCTTGTGGCGTAAAAGTCTGCCGATTCGGATCTGCTGATATGCAGGCGGATCGATGCTGCTGGTGGAAGGATGGAATACGTGGGAACTGCGTTGGCCGAAATGACTATGCCTCAGATCTCGCCGCTAAACGGCGAGCCGATCGAACGTGCCGATGCCGAGCGTCTCGCCGGGGTCCTCAAGGCCCTTGCTGATCCTGCTCGGTTGCGGCTGCTCAGCCTGATCCAGTCGGCCCCCGAGGGCGAGGCGTGCGTCTGTGACCTGACGGCGCCGCTCGGCCTCTCTCAGCCGACGGTCAGTCATCACCTGCGTATCCTCACCGAGGCTGGCTTGTTGCAGCGGGAGAAGCGCGGTGTCTGGGCGTACTACAGCCTGGTCCCGAGTGCGATCGCGACGATCGCCGACCTGCTGACCCCGCCGCGTAAGCGGGCCACCAAGAAGGCCCGCTGACGTAGGCACAACACGCCGTCCCGAGCCGGGGCGGCGTCCGGTGGCGAGCCAGGGGTGGCGCCACCGGTGGTTGACACCTGCTCGTCCCCGGTCGCACCACCGGAGGCCGGGTTCGACATGCCGACGGCCGACCCCCTTGCCAGGGGGCCGGCCGTCGTCGTACCGCTCACCGCTCCTGACCGTGCTCCGGGCGCTGACGACCGTGCTGGTGCCCGTCGTGGTCGAACGCCTCGCGGGCCGCCTCCACGGCACCGGCGGCACTGGCCGCCGCGACCACAGCGACCGCCTCGCCGCGCTTACGAGCCCGCCGGTCACGCAGGAACTCGAAGAAGATCGGCAGTACCGAGATCAGGATGATCAGGGCCACCACCGGCAGGATGTAGTGGTCGATCTTGTCGCCGATGGCCTGGTAGATCTGCTCGGCCAGCAGGTAGCCGATCAGCAGGATGCCGTCCACCCAGAGGACCGCGCCGACGATGTTCCAGAGCAGGAACTTCCTGGCCGGCATCCCGAGCGCGCCCGCGACCGGGTTGAGGAACGTCCGGACGATCGGAATGAAGCGCGCCAGCACGACGGCCTTCGCCGGGCCGAACTTCTGGAAGTAGTACTCGGCCTTCTCCACGTACTCCTTCTTGAAGAGCCGGGAGTTCGGCCGTTCGAACATCGGCCGGCCGTACCGCGCTCCGAGCCAGTGCCCCAGCTGCGCACCGGCGATCGCGCAGATCGGCCCACCGATCAGCAGGCCGGCAAGGGAGAGGCGGGTGCCGTCGCCGAAGATCGCGTCCGCCACCGGTGACGAGGCGACCCCGGCGAGGAACAGCAGCGAGTCACCCGGGAAGAAGAAGCCCACCAGCAGGCCGGTCTCGGCGAAGAGGATCACCCACACGCCGATCAGCCCGAAGGTCTGCAACAGATCCTTGGGATCGAGCGGGTTCAGGGCGACGCTCTCCACGAGAGCGCGGGTCTTCTCAGCTGTGTCCACGGCCACAAAGGGTACCGAAGCCCAGGGCCCCGGCCGCGCCGGACCGGCCCGTCACCACCCGCCCGCGCCGTGGGGTCCAACGACGGTGCCCCGCCGACCAGTGGTGGTCGACGGGGCACCCGTGGTGCGGGGTGGATCAGGCGACGAAGCGGGTCCGGCGACGCTTGGCCACCAGGTAGCCGCCGACGCCCGCGGCGAGCAGCAGCGCGCCGAGGCCGGCGATCAGCCCGGTGGACTGACCGGTGATCGGCAGCGAGCCGCCGTCACCGCCGCCGTTGCCGCCGGTCGCGTTCACCAGGATCTTGGCGACGTCGTTGGCCGGGTTCAGGTCCTTGATCTCGGTCTCCTCGTGCCCGGTGCGCAGCCTGACCTCGCCGGCCTGGTCGCCGGCCTGGTCGATCCGCACCTGGAACTCGTAGTCGACCTTCTCGCCCTTCTTGATCGAGCCGTCCACGAAGCACCGGTAGACCCGTGCGCCGGGCTTGCCCGGCTCCCAGGCGTCGTCCTCGGAGTCGAAGCAGTTCTCCGGAGCGCGGACGGCGGTGACGCCCTTCGGCAGCGTGACGGTGGTGCCGATCCAGGGCGACTCGCTGCCACCCGTGTTGACGGCCGCCGGCCCGTTGTTGACGTAACCGACAGCGAGCCCGACGGTGGCGCCGACGGCACCGGTCACCGTCGCGCCGCGCGCCGCCACATCGGCCCGCTGGTCGCCGGTCACCTGAAGGTCGACCCAGGTCGAGTTGTCCAACGGGTTGACGTCGGTCTGCCGGGAGCGCAGGTTCATGACCGGCTCCAGCTTCAGCTCACCCTCGGTGCCGTTCGGCCCGAGCTTGGCCGGGAGTTCGGCCATGGACCGGTACTCGTCCCAGTCGGCAGGCGTGAACCAGATGGAGAACCCGCCGAAGGTGTTCGGCGCCCAGGTGTCGGTGGGCACGGTGAACCCGAAGCTGTCGTCGAGGCGGAAGCTGCCGTTCTTGCCGATAGTGGCGTCCAGGCGGCAGGCGAACTCGAAGTCGTGCAGCAGGCCCTCGGCGTACTCACAGTTCTCGTAGCGCTTCGACGGCTGAAAACCGTCCGCGCCGACGACGTAGAGAACCGCGTCCTTCGCGGGCACCTCGCCCCGGTTCGTCACCTGGAACGGGGCCTTCAGCGTGGCACCGGGCGCGCCTTTGAGCTCCAGGGACTCGTTGGTGGCGAGGTCGACGCCCTCGCCGGTTTCGACAGTCGAGCTGTAGGAGGCGGATCCGGACTTGCCGTCCGGCGTGACAGTGAAGCTCAGCTCGCCCTTCTGATCGGGCTTGGCGCCGGCCTTCGCATGGACGACGAGGGAGACGAGGTTCAGGTACGAGCCGTCGTCGTCCTGGTCCTCGACCTTGCACGTCAGGATCGCACCGGACTCGGTGCAGTTCTCCCCGCTGCTCTCGACGTCGGCGAAACCGTCGATCTTGCTCCGGTCCACCTTGACCGTGTAGTCACCGGGCTGCCGCTCCGTGGTGAGCGAGAAGAGGGTGACCCACTTCTCGATGCCGCCGGACGCGACGATCACGTTGTTCGCGTACAGGTCGAGATTCTCTGCCGGTGCGGCGGAGGCTGCCGGTGCGGCGGAGGCGGGGATGGCGGCGGCAGCGACGAACGCGCCTGCCACGCCCAGGCCGGCGAGCCAACGCCGGGTGGAGTGGATGAGCATGAGGGGGGTTCCTCCAGTTGGGGGATCAGGTGGAGCCTGCGGATCTTAAGGAACCGCTAAGGCGGGCGGCAGCCCGCAAAGCCGCCCGCTGAGCAAGACAAACCAAAAGGTTGATCAGCGTCACCGCAATGTTCGGTCGGTCCACTTCCGTCATCTGAGGCAGGAGCCCCCGGGAGGTGCAGTGACGTACGAGGAGTTCGCGGACACGCGGCTGGCCCCGCTGCTGCGGTACGCGGTGATGCTGACCGGCGAACCACACCAGGCTCAGGACTTGGTCCAGGAGACCATGGTCCGGGTTCAGCTCAACTGGCGTCGGGTCGCCCGCGCGGATTCGCCCGAGCGTTACGTACGCCGGATGCTCACCAACCAGTACGTCGACTGGCGGCGCGGCTCGTGGGTGCGCCGGGTGCTGTTGCGCGGGGAGCCCGACGCGTCGGTGCCGGTGCCCACCGACCACGCCCAGTCCGCCGTGGACCGGGACCAGGTCTGGTCCTGGCTGTCCCGGCTGCCGCGTCGGCAGCGGGCCGCTCTGGTGCTGCGCTACTACGAGGACCTGCCCGACGTCGAGATCGCCGACATTCTCGGCTGTGCCGTCGGGACCGTCCGTTCGTCCATCTCCCGAGCCCTGGCCACGCTCCGGGCCGAGTACGTGGAGGCGTGAACATGATCGAGGATGACCTGCGTGCCGCGTTCGCCCGGCACGAGACGTCCACCCCGTCGACCGGCCCGCTGCGGGTAGCGATCGACCGGCTCGCCGCTGTCCGCCGTCGCCGTCGGCAGCGGTTCCAGGCCGCTGGCGTCACGCTCGCCCTGCTCGGCGCGCTCGGAATCGGGGTGCCGCAACTGCGGCCCGATCGGCCGGCGGAGCGCCCGTCGTTGTCTGGTCAACCGGTTGGGGGGCAGTCCGGGGCGTTGAACGTCCTGCTGCTCGGGGTGGACGGATTCGGCGAGCAACCGTCGTACCGGTTGGCGGACTCCGTCCTGCTGGTGCACATCCCGGCGGACCGCAGCCGGCCGTACCTCATCTCGTTGCCGCGCGACCTGGAGGTGTCGATCCCCGGCCGGGGGATCGAGAAGCTCAACAGCGCCTTCTTTACCGGTGCCGGCGAGCCAAGGCCCGACCTGGACGCCGGCTACGACCTGACCCGCCGGGTGGTCGCCGACCTGACCGGGGTACGCGTCGACGCTGGCGCGGTGCTGACCTTCGCCGGCCTGCGCCGGATCACCGAGGCGGTCGACGGGGTGGAGGTGTGCCTGCCGAAGGAGGTTCGGTCCTGGCACACCCGCCGGAGCTTCCCGGCCGGCTGTCAAATGCTCGACGGGGCTGCCTCCGTCGACCTGCTGCGGCAACGGCGGTACCTGCCCGACGGCGCGTTGGACCGGGACCGCAACGCCCAGCGTTACGTCGCCGGGCTGGTCCGACGGGCTGTCGCGCAGGACGTGCTGACCAATCCGGTCCGGCTCGCCCGGCTGCTGTCGGCGGCCGGCACGGGTCTGGCGGTCGACGACGACGGTCTGCCGCTGACCAGGCTGGTGGCGGTGTTACCCGAACTCAAGAGCGTCGACCCGGTGGGGCTCAGCCTGCCGGTCGGCCCCCCGGTGGACGACGTTTCGCGGCTGCCGCTGGACCCGAGGCGGGGTCCGGAGTTCCTCGCCGCGCTGCGTGAGGATCGGTTGGCGCAGTGGGTGGCGCAGCACCCGGAGCAGGTCGATCCCGTCCGCTGACGAACGAGGACATCACGACGACGCCCCACCAGCCCGGGTACGGGCCGGCGGGGCGTCGGTCGGAGCGGGCCGGGGGTCAGGCCACGGAGCGGGGGCCGCGGCGTCGGGCCAGCAGGCAGCTCGCCGCACCGGCGACGAGCAGCAGGGCCCCGATGCCGGCGATCAGGGTGGTGGGAGCACCGGTGATGGGCAGTGAGCCGCCGCCGCCACCGCCGCCACCATCACCGTCACCGTTGCCGTGGCCACCGCCGCCCTGGGCCGCGTTGACCACGATGGGGGCGGTGTCGTTCGCCGGTTTGGTGTCGTCCTTGAAGCCGCCGCCGGCGGGGCACTCGCACGGCGCGTTGACCCGCACCGCACCCCGGGCGTCGGAAATGACCCTGTCGATGCGCAGCCGGAACGTCAGCGGGTAGTTCTGCCCGGCCACCAGCAGCATCTCCGAGGCGCACTGGTAGGTGCGGGTGCCCTGCCGCAACTGGCAACTGTCGGGGACCTCGACGGCGGTGGTGCCCGGCGGCAGCTCGACGTCGGTGTGGGTGGCGGCCTCGAAGTCCCCGTTGGTCTTGTCGAGCGTCGCCGGGCCGTTGTTCCGGAAGCCGACGGTCGCCGTGACGACGGTGCCGGCCGTGCCCTTGAGCGTGGCGCCGATCGCCGCGAGGTCGGTGCCGTTCTCGCCGGTGGCCTTGATGGTCCACCCGGTGTGGTCGTTACCCGGGCCGACATCGGTCTGGTCGGCCTGCCGCACCCTGTCGGGGGCCTCGGCAAGAGTCAGTTTCGGGCCGCTGCCGGGGGTGGCCGCTCGGGTGCCGACGGCCGTCCGCACCCGGGTCAGGTCCTCGAAGTCGGCAGTGGTCATGAACTGGGCGTAGCCGGAGTGGTTGGCCGGCGCGTAGGTGTCCTTGCCGAATTCGAGGTTCAGCGTGGTGGCCAGCCCGGTGCCGACCGGGATCTCCTCGTCGAAGTGGCAGGAGACCAGGTGGTCGTCGGCGTAGCGGCAGTTGCTGAACCGGTCCCTGGTTCGGATCGAGTAGGGGAGGTCGAAGACCGCGACGAACCCGGTGACGGTCATGTCGCCGGCGTTGGCCACGACCAGCGGCACAGTGAACTTCCCACCCGGCTTGGCGGAGAGGCTGGTGAACGGTCCGCCGGCCAGGTCGACGCCCTCGCCGACCCGGACCCGGGAGGTGTAGCTGCCGCGCCGACCGCCGGCCGCCTGGAAGCTGACCGCGACGTCGCCGGAGTCGCCGAGCTGCGCATCCTCGGTGAGGCCGAGGTGCACCCGCTTGGCCCCGTTGCGGTAGATCCCGCTGCCGAGCGGCGGGATCTCGGACAGGACGACATCGGAGGGCTCCGTGCAGACGAGAACGCCCGGCTCCGGCGCGGTGCACTCCTGGCCGTCGGCAGGAGTCACAGTGAGCTTGTTGGCCAGGGAGCGGTAGTCGTACCGCACGGAGACGTCGGTCAGGACCGTCGGCTCATCGGCGTGCAGCAACAGGCCCCGGATGGTCGCCTCCGAGCCGACGGCCAGTGTGGCGTCCTGAAAGTAGGGCTCGATAGCGGGTGCGGCGACGGCGGGGGTGGCGGAGGCGGCGATCAACACGCCTGCGGCGCCGAGCCCGGTCAGCCAGCGGAGCGAGTGCTTGAGCATGAGGTCCTCCCGTGGGGGTACAGGTGGCGCTCGTCCAACCTAGGGACGCCCAGGCTCCTCCGGTAACCCCTTCGGATCGACATTCGTCGAATGACCCGAACGGCTGAACACCCCTGTCGCAACGGGCAGCCGACCCCGCGACGGAATCAGCGGTAGTCGTCCTCGTCCCCGGTGACCACCCGGGCCTGCTCCATCGCGTCCCAGTCGCCGACCTCCAGGCCACGGTGCGGCTCGCTGTCGACGTCGGCCGGGCCGGCGACGGTGGCCTGCTCGACCGCGTCGGCCGGGTCCGCCTCGGTGTCGCGTTCGTCGGGCGCGAGGTGGTCGCCGGGGGTGAAGTCCTCGTCGGGCTGACCCATCATCCCTCCCGGGAGTCTCGGGGCACGGTCCCCACCACCGTACGGGGTGGGCCGGCGCGCCGCCCGGAAGCGGAGTAGGCGGAATCAGCCCTCGGCGACGCGACCCGGTGCCAGGATGGTGCAGTGGGCTTCCTCATCAGACTGGCGATCACCGCTGTCGCGTTGTGGATAACCACGCTGATCGTGCCCGGGGTCGACGTGCACGGTCGTTCGGGTGGCAACACCGTTCTCACCCTGATCGTGGTGGCTCTGATCTTCGGCGTGATCAACGCGGTGCTCAAACCGGTGATCCGGGTCGTCGGTTGCGTGTTCTACCTGCTGACCCTGGGCCTGTTCGCGCTGGTGGTCAACGCGTTGCTGTTCCTGCTCACCGACCGGATCGCCGGCGGGCTCGACCTGCCGTTCCAGGTGGACGGATTCTGGCCGGCGTTCTGGGGAGCCATCGTGATGACAGTGGTGACCTGGTTGATCAGCGTCATCGTGCCGGACAACCTCGACCGCCGGTGAGCGGCTGGCACCCGGGTCGGTTTCTCCGCTGCACCTCACCTACGGGATACTTCGGGTGGAGGACAGCGCGGTCCGGCGCACAAATGAAGAACAGCGGCCAGCACGGCCGAGAGTGGTAAGTAAGGAGCACATCACATGCCCATCGCTTCCCCCGAGGCTTACGCGGAGATGCTGGACCGCGCCAAGGCTGGCCGGTACGCGTACCCCGCGATCAACGTGACCTCCTCCCAGACGCTGAACGCAGCGCTCAAGGGCTTCGCCGACGCGGAGAGCGACGGCATCATCCAGGTCTCCACGGGTGGCGCCGAATACCTCTCCGGCCCCTCGATCAAGGACATGGTCACCGGCGCGGTGGCGTTCGCCGCGTACGCGCACGAGGTCGCCAAGAAGTACTCGGTGAACATCGCCCTGCACACCGACCACTGCCCGAAGGACAAGCTGGACGGTTTCGTGCGTCCGCTGATGGGCATCTCGCAGGAGCGGGTGAAGCGCGGCGAGGAGCCGCTGTACCAGTCGCACATGTGGGACGGCTCGGCAGTGCCGGTCGCAGAGAACCTGCAGATCGCCGCGCAGCTGCTCGACGAGGCCGCCAAGGCCAAGATCGTCCTTGAGATCGAGGTCGGTGTCGTCGGTGGCGAGGAGGACGGCGTCGAGAACGCCATCAACGACAAGCTCTACACCACCACCGATGACGGCCTTGCCATGGTCGAGGCGCTCGGCCTCGGCGAGAAGGGCCGCTACATGGCGGCGCTGACCTTCGGCAACGTGCACGGCGTCTACAAGCCGGGCAACGTCAAGCTGCGTCCGGAGATCCTCAAGCAGATCCAGGACGCCGTCGGCGCCAAGTACGGCAAGGACAAGCCGCTCAGCCTGGTCTTCCACGGTGGCTCGGGCTCCCTGCTGAGCGAGATCCGCGAGGCTCTGGACTACGGCGTGGTGAAGATGAACATCGACACCGACACCCAGTACGCCTTCACCCGCCCCGTCGTGGACCACATGCTCCGCAACTACGACGGCGTGCTGAAGATCGACGGCGAGGTCGGCAACAAGAAGCAGTACGACCCGCGCGCCTGGGGCAAGGCCGCCGAGGCCGGCCTGGCCGCCCGGGTCGTCGAGGCCTGCGAGCACCTGCGCTCGACCGGCACCACGATGACCAAGTAACGACGTCCCACCCGACGGCCGGCTCCCCACCCGGGGAGCCGGCCGTCGTCGTCAGGTCGTCAGCAGGCGTACCGCCTCGCGAACGTCGTCGGTGAGGTGGATCGTCGACGACAGATCACCGAACGGGGACGCGGCCAGCAGCGGACGCAACAGCGCCTCCACCGGCAGCTCCGCGGTCCAGTAGGCGCGGTCCAGGAAGATGTACGCCCCGCTGGCACCGTCGGTGCCGTAGTAGGTCTTGGTGGCCGCCTGGAACACCTCCTGCACGGTGCCCGCCCGCCCCGGCGCGAAGACGATGCCGCCCCGGGCGAGGCGCAGGATGGTGTCCTCCCGGATCGCGTTCGAGAAGTACTTCGCGATCCGCCCGGCGAACAGGTTCGCCGGCTCGTGCCCGTACAGCCAGGTCGGAATGGCCAGACCACCAGCACGCGCCCAGCCCAGGTCGTCGCCGCGTTGCCGGGGCACCCCCGCGTAGCGCTGCCGGACCGTCAGCGCCGTGGCCGTGTACCGGTGGTGGTCGGTGAAGTCGGGCGCGGTGGCCAGCAGGTCGATCGCCGCCGTCACATCGGTCTCCGGCCGGTCCGCCAGGTAGGCGCCGAGGTTCGCCGCCTCCATCACACCCGGGCCGCCGCCGGTCACCACCAGCCGGTCGGCCCGTGCCAGCTCCCAACCCAGCACGGCCGCCATCCGGTACGCGGGACTGCCGCGCCGCACCGCGTGCCCGCCCATGATGCCCACCACCGACTGCGGTCCGTACGCGGTCAGCCAGACCCTCGTGGCGTCGGCCAGCGCGTTGTCCACGCCGTGGTCGTGCAGCCGCTGACCCAGCGCCTCCTTGACGTCCGGCAGCGCGCCGCCGTGCGCCCGGTAGTGGTCGTACACCCGGGTGTCGTACATCCCGGTGAACCCGCCCTCGGCGAACCCGGCGGCCAGCTCGTCAGGGGTGTAGAGGTGCGTCGGCTGGGTCGGGTACGGCAACCCGGAGAACGGCGGCACCACGTTCGCGCCACGCCGGACCAGGTCGGCGCCCACGTCCCGAGACGCGAACCGGCAACCGACGAAGAGGGTGCCGGCGACGTCGACGCCGGTCAGGTCGGGCACCGGGGCGAGATCGAGCCGCAGGCCCTGCACGGTCAGCCCGGCCAGCCGACCGGTGCTCAGCTGGCTGTCGAACTCGGCCCGGGTCTGGATCTCACCGGCATGCAGGTGCGGCTCGATGACGTCCGCGGGAGGTGGGGTCGGCACCGGGCCATCCTGCCCCTCCGCGAGGGCCGGTCAAACCTCGGGCCAGTGGCGGAACGGACAGGAGCCCGGCGGTCGTGGCCACCGGGCTCCTGCATAACCGGTTCCTGGGGAGGCTCCGGACCATTAGTTGTAGTGGAAAACACCAGGCAGCGGCATAGGCCGCAGGCGTGACCAACTCCTCAGCCGTTCAGCGGGACACGTCGGCCGACCCGCTCGCGTGTCGCCCTGTCCAGCGGGTTGAATGGGGCGATGCAGAACCTTTTGCCAGAGCCACCGGCCACCCGCCTGCCCGTGAACGACGAGGCCGACGCCGCCCTGGCCGCCGCCGACGAGGCCGGCACCGATGAGGCGTACGCCAACGTGGCGGCCGGCTTCCCGACCTACAGCGCGGCCTGGGCGGAGCTCGCGGCGCGGGCATTCGCGCAGGGCCAGGTGGTGGCGGCGTACGCGTACGCCCGCACCGGTTACCACCGGGGCCTCGACCAGCTGCGCCGCAGTGGTTGGAAGGGGCACGGCCCGGTGCCGTGGTCACACGAGCCCAACCGGGGCTTCCTCCGCTGCCTCTACGTGCTGTCCCGCGCCGCCGACGAGATTGGCGAGGCCGACGAGGCGGCCCGCTGTGCCCAGTTCCTGCGCGACTGCGACCCGGAAGCGGCGGACGCGCTGGCGAGCAACTGACCCGTCCCGACGGCCGGCCCGACATCGGGCCGGCCGTCGGCGGGTCACAGCCCTTCGGCGACCGCGGCGGCGATCTTCAGCCAGGCGTCCCGGGTGGCCGAGGAGAGCCCGCCGTACCGGATCGGCTCGCCGCTGTCGATGAGCCGCTCGTACGGGGCCAGCAGCACCGCCCGGGTGCGGGCCGCGAAGTGCTCCTGGATGGCCGGCAGGTCGATCTCCTTGCGGGACGGCGGCATCGACACCACCGTCACGGCCTGCCGGACCAGCCGCTGCCGGCCGCTCTGCTCCAGGTGGTCGAGCATCCGGGCGGCGGTCTCGGCGGAGTCGTTACGGGCCGACATGGTGACCACCAACTGGTCGGTGGCGTCCATCGACGCCTGCCAGTTCTGCGCCCGGACGTTGTTACCGGTGTCCACGAAAATCAACTTGTAGAACCGGCTGACCACCTCACGGATCTCGGCGAACGCGGCAGCTGTCAACATCTCGCCACCGGTGGCCGACTCGTCCGAGGCCAGGACGTCGAACATCCCCTCGCCCTGCGAGCGGACATACTGCGACAGGTCGCCGACCCGCCCGTGCGCACCCTGGAACTGCCCGAGGTCCCGCAACATGTCCCGCACCGTGCGGGAGTGGAAGTCCTGTTGGGCGCGCATTCCGAGGGTGCCCTGGGTCTCGTTGTTGTCCCAGGCCAGCACGTAGCCGCCGCGCTTCTGACCGAACGTCATCGCGAGCAGCAGGATGGCCACCGTCTTACCGGCACCGCCCTTCGGGTTGACCACCGTCACCTGCCGCAGACCGCCGAAGTTGCGGCGCACCATCTCGATGTCCCGTTTGAGCTCCTGCTCGTGCCGCCCCGGAGAGAGTCGGAGCAGGCCCATCTTGTTGACCACCGCGCGTACACCCATGGTGGCCACCGGGTCGGCGGGTCGAACCTGACGGCGCCGGGCGAAGTCCTCGGCGGTCGGCGCGGCTGTGGTGTCCGGTGTCCAGCTGGCGTCCGGGTACGCGGTCGCGTCCGGGTACGCGGGCGTCGGGACCCGGGTCACCCCGTCGGCCTCCTGGTACTGCTGAGCGGGCGTGCCGCCGGGCGAGCCCTGTTGCCAGGGCGGTGGGTACCAACCCGGCGAGGGCGGGAACGGCCCCGGCGGTGGGGTCGCCGGCCCGGCCTGCCCAGGAGCGTGCTGCGGTGCGGCAGCGCCGTGCGGTGGGCTGCTGAACTGCGTCACGTCGGGCGGCGGCGGAATCTGCGCCGGGCCGGCCTGGCCGGGGATGAACGGCTGCCCGGGGTGTGCCTGAGCGGGACCGGCGTGCGGGACGACCGGCGGTGGAGGCGGAATCGGAGGCGTCGCGCCGGCCTCGTCCTGAGCGGGGGCGGCCGTTCCGGCCGGGCGCTGCGGCGGGTACGCCCACGGCGACTCGGCAATCGGCCGTGCCGGCCCGTCGGCGGACCCGTCCGCACCGGGACCACCGGGCTGTGGTGCCGGCTGGCCGGGCTGCGGTGGCGGCCCACCAGCCTGCGGCGCGGTCCCGCCGGGCTGCGGTGTCGGCCCGCCGTTCTGTGCTGTCGGGCGGCCAGCCTGCTGCACTGATCCGGCAGGCTGTGGTGCCGATCCGGCAGGCTGTGGTGCCGGCCCGGCCGCTGCGAGGGCGGTGGCCGAGGGGTCTGCCGGCGCGGAACCGGCGGCCGTCGGACTGTCGGAGGCGCGTGGGCTGTCGGTGGCGTTCGGGCCGGCGGCGGACGCGGTGGCCGCCGGGATGGGCCGGTCGGTGGCTGCGGCCGTGGTGGGCCGGCCGGCGGGTGCCGGTGCGGCGGGGCGGTCGGCGGCGGCCGGGTGGTCCAGGGTGAACGGCAGATTCAGGTCGACGCCGCCCGGGGTGACAGGCGCGGCGGCCGGGCCCCGGTCGCCGGGCTGTACCTGCGCCGCGTCACCGACCTGGCTGGCCGCATCGGGCGCGGCACTGCCCGCGTCGATCGCGGCGGGCCGACCGTCCCTCGGCGCGGAGGTGGTGCCCGGTGTCGCCGCGACAGCCGGGATGCCGGGGCCGGCTGGGCCGCCGTTGCTTCCCGGGCCGGTCGCCGGCGGCGTCGGCCGGACACCGGTCGCTGGCGGAGCGGCCGGCGGTGACGCAGCGGCAGGGTCGGTCGGCGGCGGCCAACTCGGCTGCGCCGGCGCCCAACCCGACCCGACGCCGGACGGGCCGCTTGCCGTCCACCCCCCAGGTGCCGGGACGGCGCCGGTGAGCGACGGGTAGTCCGACGGCGAGGGCGGCGACTGGGCGGCTGCGCCGGGCTGGCCGGGAACCGGCGGTCGCCCGATCGGCGGCGCGGCCACCGGCGGCGTGACCGGATGGGTGACCGGAGACGGCCCACCCCGCTGCTGGGCGACCGCAGCCCACGGCGGCACCGCGCCCTGGTCGCCCGGATCTGGCGGCCAGAGTGGTTCGACGTCCCGCTCCGGCACCGGCTGCTGGCCGGGCACCTGCGCCCGGTCGGCGTTCTCGTCCATTACGGCCCTCCCCAGTCCTCCTGCGAGGATAGGCCCAATCGCCCACCAGGGCCGATCGGCGCAGACAGGTCGGCCGGTCGGTACGGTCGAGGTCAGCTCGACCAGACCGCCCAGGCGCCCGGCTCTACCCACCAGGAACGCTTACGGGTCAGCTCGCCCTCGACACCATCGTCGAGGTACGGCACCTTGCCCTCCCTGGGCAGCACCGACACCGCCCGCCCACGAGCCCGCCGAACTTCCAGGCGTACCCGCTTGCGCCCCCACGCCGCGCGGACGACCACCGGCACGGCCACCGCGACCTCGACCTGGCCGTCGGCCGGGTCCGGCGCGGTCAACAGCGTCACGTCGTTGAGCGTCGCGTACCCGCCTGCGTTCCCGACCGCGCAGGCCAGCAGCGGTTCCGCACCGTCGGAGAGGATGGTGTCGTCGACCTCCACCCGGGCGCGCCAGTGCAGCGGCCGGCCGGCGTCGTCGGCCGCGCCGAGGAGCGCGCCGTCCAGGGTCACCGAGCCACCGTCGTTGCGGAGCAGGTCCAACCGGCGCGGCGTGCCGTCCAGCACCGCGGCGGCCACCGCCGCCGGGTCACGGGGCAGCCCGAGCTGCGCGGCCAGGTCCCGGTGGGTGCCGCCGCGGGCCGGGTCGAGCGGGAGTACGGCCACCGGCGGCAGGTCGGGCAGGGTCCGGTTGCCGGGCAGATCCGCCGGGCGCTTGCTCGGCGCCGGGGCGTACCGCTTGACCAGCCGGCGCAGCACGGCGCGCAACTGCCCGTCGCTGGCCGTGGCGACGACCAGCCGGGTCTTGCTGTCCGGGTCCGGCCAGGTGAGGCCGTCCGGTCGGGCCGGGCCGTCGAGCCGGGCCAACACCGCGTCGATCTCGGCGTCGGAGCGGGCGGTGACCGTCTCCACCCGGGCACCCCGGGCGTTCAGCGCGTCGGCGCAGGCCAGCACCGGCACCCGTGGCCGCTCCGTCGCGCACTGCCCGGTGTCGGTCTCGGCCTGGCTGCTGCCGGTCTGGCCGGTGTCGGTCTGGCCGGTGTCGGTCTGGCTCGTCGGGGCGGTGTCGGCCCCGGTCGCGCCGCCGCAGCAGGCCCCGCCGCTGCCACAGCCCCCGGGAGCGTCCCGCTCCGAACCGAGGGTGAGCAGCACCACGTCGTACACGGAAGGAGCCTCCTGCCTCTCGACGCGACCCCTGCCGGCCACGCCGTCACTACTTGTTAACCTGACACCCCGGGCTCGCCGAGCGGTCGCCACCTGGCACCCGAGCCTTCTGGAGGCGGAAAAGATGCCAGCGATCGTGCTCATCGGCGCTCAGTGGGGCGACGAGGGCAAGGGCAAGGTTACCGACCTGCTTGGTGAGCGGGTCGACTACGTCGTGCGCTACTCCGGCGGCAACAACGCCGGGCACACGGTGATCACCCCGGACGGCCAGAAGTACGCGCTGCACCTGATGCCGTCCGGCGCGCTCTCGCCGAACGCGATGATCGTCATCGGCAACGGTGTGGTGGTCGACCCGAAGGTGCTGCTCGCCGAGATCGACGGCCTGGCGGAGCGCGGCGTCGACGTGTCCCGGCTGCGGATCTCCGGTGACGCGCACCTGATCATGCCGCACCACCGGGCGCTGGACCGGGTCATCGAGCGTTACCTCGGCTCGTCCCGGATCGGCACCACCGGCCGTGGCATCGGCCCGGCCTACGGCGACAAGGTCGCCCGGATCGGCATCCGCCTCCAGGACCTGCTCGACCCGGGCATCCTGCGCAAGAAGCTGGAACTCGCGCTGCGCGAGAAGAACCAGATCCTGTTCAAGGTCTACAACCGCAAGGCGATCGACGTTGAGGCGACCGTCGAGGAGTACCTGGCGTACGCGGAGCGGCTCAAGCCGTACATCGCGGAGACCCGGGCGATGCTCTGGGACGCCCTGGACCGGGGCGAGACGGTGCTGCTGGAAGGCGCCCAGGCCACCATGCTCGACATGGACCACGGCACCTACCCCTTCGTTACCTCGTCCAACCCGACGGCCGGTGGCGCCTGCGTGGGGGCGGGCATCCCGCCGACCGCGATCAACAAGGTCATCGCGGTGAGCAAGGCGTACACCACCCGGGTCGGCGCCGGGCCGTTCCCGACCGAGCTGTTCGACGCCAACGGTGACCACCTGCGCAAGATCGGCGCGGAGTACGGCACCACCACCGGGCGGGAGCGCCGGTGCGGCTGGTTCGACGCTGTCGTCGCCCGCTACGCCTGCCGCCTCAACGGCGTCACCGACCTGGTCATCACCAAGCTGGACGTGCTCACCGGCCTGCCCAAGGTGCCGATCTGCGTCGGCTACGAGATCAACGGCGTCCGGGTCGACGACATGCCGATGAGCCAGACGGACTTCCACCACGCCAAGCCGGTCTTCGAGGAACTCGACGGCTGGTGGGAGGACATCACCAAGGCCCGCACCATCGACGACCTCCCGGAGAACGCCCGCCGCTACATCGCGAGGGTCGAAGAGATCTGCAACACGAGGGTGAGCGTCGTGGGCGTAGGCCCAGGCCGAGAAGAAAACGTAGTCCTCCACCCCCTCCTCCCCTAACCCCCCCACCCCCTCCCCACCCCCTCTACGCCGCGTTGATCATGAAGTTATTGCCAGGACACGCCGACGTGACTGGCAATAACTTCATGATCAACCTGTGGTGATGGGCTGGTTATCCACAGGGAGGGAGTGGTTGTCCACAGGGGGTGTTTTGAGGGTTCGGGCTGGGCCAGGGTGGGCGGGTGGACGCCTTGGACGTGGCGCGGCGGGTTGCGGCCGCGCAGGACGGAGTGGTGACGCTCGGGCAGGCCCGCGCGGCCGGCCTGACCACGCATGAGGTGCAGCGGCTCTGTCGGGCTGGACGCTGGCGGGTTGTGGCGCGTGGCAGCTACCTGGTGGACGCCGACCTGTACGACGGCGTTCCTCGATCGGCACGGATCAGGGCTGCGGTGGCCTCCTTCGGACCAGCCGCAGCCGCTGTGCTCGCAACGGCCGCGGAACTGCACGGGCTGGCCGGTCTGCGGGCCACCGACGTGATCGACCTGTCGGTGCCAGGCCCGATCGCCAGGCCGGCCCGGCGCGCTCACCCGGAGGTGGTGGTCCACCAGTTGGTCATCCAGCCCGAGCAGCTTGTCCGGGTGCACGGAATTACCGCTACCGGGCCGCTGCGGACCCTTGCTGACGTGAGCCTGAGAGTTGATCGGTTCTCGGCGGTGAGCGTGCTGGATTCGGCGCTGAACCGTCGGCTCGTGACCACCGATGACCTGCTCTCCGTTCCGGGCCTCATTCGCGGACGACGCGGTGCGGTGGCGGCGCGCGGCTATCTCGCCGAGGCCGATGGCCGTTCACAGTCCCCGCTTGAGACGCGGGCCCGGTTGCGCTGCGTCGACGGGAAGGGTGCCACCGGACGCACTGCAACTTGAGGTCCGCGATGAGGACGGCTACCTGTTGGGAATCGGCGATCTCGGCTGGAGTGTTCCCCGGCTCATCGCCGAGGCCGACGGCCGTGGCCCGCACAGCGCCCCGGAAGCCGTCTACGCCGATCGTCGCCGCCAGAATCGCCTCGTCAACGCCGGCTGGACTGTCCTCCGATTCACCTGGGACGACACCCTCCGCCCCGACTACATCCCCTGGACCATCCGTCAGGCAATCGCCAACGCCCGTCACCGTTGATCCCGATCGCCAACCTCCCCGCCGCGTTGATCATGAAGTTATTGCCACGACTCGCCGGGGTGCAGGGCAATAACTTCATGATCAACGGTGGGTTAGTGGGGGACAGTAGGATCTCGGGCGTGCGGGTTCTTTTGGTGGGTGGTGGTGGGCGGGAGCATGCGCTCGCGCTCGGGCTGGCTGGCGACTCGGGGGTTTCCGCGCTTGTTGCGGCGCCTGGTAATCCGGGGATCGCCTCGGTGGCTGAGCTGCGTGCGGTGAGCGCCTCAGATCCGGCGGCGGTGGCGGCGTTGGCCGTGGAGACCGCCGCTGACCTGGTGGTGATCGGGCCCGAGGCGCCACTGGTCGCCGGGGTCGCCGATGCGGTGCGCGCCAAGGGCATCGCCGTGTTCGGTCCATCCGGTGCTGCCGCGCAGCTGGAGGGCTCCAAGGCGTTCGCCAAGGACGTGATGACCGCCGCCGGCGTGCCGACCGCCCGGGCGTACGTCTGCACGGACGAGGCGAGCATCGCTCGGGCGCTGGACGAGTTCGGCGCGCCGTACGTGGTGAAGGACGACGGGCTCGCCGCCGGCAAGGGCGTGGTGGTGACCGACGACCGGGCCGCCGCGTTGGCGCACGCGAACGAGTGTGGACGTGTCGTGGTCGAGGAGTTCCTCGACGGCCCGGAGGTCAGCCTCTTCGTGGTCACCGACGGCGAGGCGGCGCTGCCGCTGGTGCCGGCACAGGACTTCAAGCGGCTCGGCGACGGCGACATCGGGCCGAACACCGGTGGCATGGGGGCGTACGCGCCGCTGGCCTGGGCCCCGTCCGGGCTGGTCGACGACGTGATGCGCGACGTGGTCCACCCGACGCTCGCGGAGATGCGTCGCCGGGGCACCCCGTTCGCCGGCCTGCTCTACGTCGGGCTCGCGATCACCGCCGCCGGCCCTCGGGTGATCGAGTTCAACGCGCGCTTCGGTGACCCGGAGACCCAGGTGGTGCTCGCGCTGCTGGAGACCCCGCTTGGTGGGCTGCTGCACGCGGCGGCCACCGGCTCGTTGGCCGAGCACCCGCCGCTGCGGTGGCGCGACGGTAGCGCCGTGACGGTGGTGCTCGCCTCGGCGGGTTATCCGGCTGCGCCGCGCACCGGCGACGTGATCACCGGTGCGGACCGTCCGGGCGTCATCCACGCGGGCACCGCCCGCCGGGCCAGCGACGGCGCGTTGCTCTCCGCCGGCGGCCGGGTCCTCTGCGGTACGGCAACCGGTGCCGACCTGGCCGCCGCGCGGGACGCCGCGTACGCGCTGGTGGACGGGGTGAAGTTGGCCGGCTCGCAGCATCGCACCGACATCGCCGCCGCCGCGATCGAGAACCGGATCACGATCCCCAGCTGAGTCCCCGCGTCGGCGGGCTGGGTTTCGACCGCGAACCTCCGCGGTGTGGGTCGGGCTGATGGAGCCCCACCCGGTTCCGGATCACCCTTGGGTTCGCCACGCTCCGGTGCCGCCGAACGGCACCCTGAAGAGCCGCACCCGGGCACGTTCTGTCCCCGCCACGGCCGGACGGCCCGCCGACAGCCCACCGGCGTGCCGATCCGTCGCCCGGCCGAGCGGCCCGGTCGGTCGGTTGGCGTGCCGGTGCGGGCAGAAGTTGCGCCAGTCCGGTGCGGTTGTCGCCCCCCGAGGGGCAACCCCGCGTTGCTCCGGCCACGACTTAGCGGTGTCGGAGGCACAGCGACGCGAGGAGTGGAGATGCGGGTTTGCGGACGATCGCCGTGCTGTTGGTGGCCGGTGGGAGGACAGGTCCGAGGATGCCGCTGAGCCGGACGTCGGTCGAGCGGGCCGCGGCTGATGCCGAGTACACCGAGTGCGTCCGGGTTGGTCTGCCGCAGTGGCGGCGGACGGCGTACCTGATGAGCGGTGACTGGCATCAGGGCGACGACATCGTGCAGCGGGTGCTCACCGAGCTGTACCGCAACTGGTCCCGGGCGCGGCGGGCCGACAACCTGAACGCACTGGTACGGACGATGCTGATGCGACGGTTGATCGACGAGCGGCGACGTGGCTGGGCCCGGGTGCGGCTCACCGACCTGCTACCGGAGCGGCCCGCACCGTCCGCCCCGGACGCCGCTGAACGGCTCGATCTGGTGGCGGCGCTGCGCCAGGTCGCGCCCCGGCAGCGCGCCGTCCTGGTGCTGCGGTTCTTTCAGGACCTGACGGTGGAGGAGACGGCGCAGGCGCTCGGCTGCGCGCCGGGCACCGTCAAGAGCCAGACCGCCAAGGGGCTGGCGACGCTGCGAGGTCTGCTCGCCCCCGCCCGAGATGACGTGCCGGCCACCATGCGGACCGGCATGGCGAGTGGTACGCCGACCAGTGTGTTGGCCCACGGAGGTTGACGATGATGGATGACACGGATGTGGCGCGGTTGATGCGCGCCGAGGTCGAGGCGGCCGAGACACCGTCGGTCGTTGTGAACATCGAACGGGCGATGACCGTCGGGCGGCGGCAGCGCTGGTACGCACGGGGCGCTGGCGCCGCACTGGCGGTGGTCGCGGTTGCCGTCGGCGTGGTCACGGTGCCGGGCCTGGTCGCGCCGGACGGGTCGTCGCCGCCGTCGCTGGAGATGGTCGGTGCGCTGGCTCCGTTGGAGCCGTACACCGGGGAGGTGCCGGCGCCCGACACGTCCCGGATCCCGGCCGCGTTGGAGACGATCGATCCGACCGTTCAGTACGTTCGGTTCGGTTGGTTGCCGTCGGGTCTGGACAGCTTGCAGTACCAGTCGGGTCTGCTGCTGAGCGGGCCGGGTGTCGTCCTGATCGCGCACGCCGCCGACTCGCCGAACCCTAACTGGGCAGGGGTTGCGGTGAGTCTCCACCCGCGAGGGGTGACGCCGCCCGCGCCGCAGGTCATGGGCATCGACCAACGGGCACCCACCCTGAGTACGGCGCCCGCGCCCGATGTGCGGGGCACATCGGCGACCTTCACCCAGTATGACGTCGACGGCACTGACCGGCTCTCCCTCCGCTGGCGGTACGCCCCGGACGGCTGGGCCGCTGTCGACGTCTCACCCTGGGCGGCGGGGCAGGATGCCCGCGAGATCGCTCTGCACGTGGCGCAGCGGCTCAGGTTCGCTACGACCGAGCTGGTGCGGATGCCGGCCCAGGTGAAGGGGGTGGTGTCGCAGAAGGTACGGCCGATCCAGACCACCGTTTCCGGGCCGCTGACCCCGGACGGTTGGCGGTGGTACGCCGGCGTCACGTACAGCGCCGAACCCTCCACGGCTGATCCCGGTAGGCAGCGGGCGAAGACGGTGGATGTCGGCTTCTCCCCGTACGCCGAGATGACCGACAAGATTCGGGCCGAGTTGAAAGGGAAGGAACTCTTCCGGCCGCCGAACACCACGGTCGACGGTCATCAGGCGTCCTTCTACGCTGCCGCTGATCCGAGCTCGTCGGAGACGCTGGAGGTGCTCGACGTACGGGGGATGGTGGTCGAGATCGACGCACACAGCGGAACGCTCGATGAGCAGGGCACGAAGGGCCTGTTCCAGCGCCTCGACCTCGCCGAGGCCAAGCCGGACTGGCGGCCTTCGCTGATGGTCGACTGACGGGCACGGTGACCGCCCCGGAACTCGTCGGCTTTCGCTGACGGTTTCGGGGCGGTCAGCCGTAGTAGCGGCGCAACTCCCGGCTGAGCACCTTGCCGGTGGCGTTCCGGGGCAGGTACTTCACGAAGATGACGTCTCGGGGGACGGAGAATCGGGCCAGGTAGTGCCGGACGTACTCGCGTACCGCCTCGGGGTCGAGCGTCTCGTTGGGGTGCAGGGCGAGGAACGCGGACAGTCGCTGGCCGTACTCGGGGTCGGGCACGCCGATCACGGCCGCTTCGCGGACCTGGGGCAGTTGGGCGAGCAGATCCTCCACCTCGGACGGGAAGACGTTCTCACCACCGGAGACGATCATGTCGTCGGCCCGGCCGTCGACGAAGAGCAGCCCGTCGGGGTTGAGTCGGCCGAGGTCACCGGTGTCGAGCAGCCCGTCGCGGGTCTCCCGGTTGGCACCGGAGGTGTACCCCTCGAAGAGCATCTCGTTGCCGACGAAGATCCGCCCGACCTGTCCGTTCGCGACCGGCTGTCCGTTGTCGTCGAGCAACTCCAGCCGGGTTCCGTGTGGTGGTCGGCCTGCCGTCGTGGGTGCCTCGCGCAGGTCCTGGGGGCCGGCGATGGAGGCCCAGGAGACCTCGGTGGAGCCGTAGAGGTTGTAGAGGACGTCTCCGTAGACGTCCATGAACTTCGGGGCAAGCCCACCAGGCAGCGCCGAACCGCTGACGGCGACGACCTTGAGTGGCGGGCGCGGGTCTGGCGCGGGCACCTCCAGCAGCCGCTGCACCATCACGGGTACGGCGAAGAGCGCGTCGCACCGGTGTTGGTGCAGCGCGGTGAGCGTGGCGGCCGGGTCGAAGCGGCGCTGCAGCACGATGGTGGCCCGTAGCGCGAGACAGACCTGGAGGGCGGCGAACCCCCAGGTATGGAAGATCGGCGCTGTGATCATGACCCGGTCGCGGGTGTGCAGCGGGATGCGATCGATGATGGACACCAGCGGGCCGAAACCGCTGGGCGTGGGTCGTCGGGCGCCCTTGGGTGCCCCGGTGGTGCCCGAGGTGAGCACGATGATCCTGCCGTCGCGCTCCGGCGGGTGCAGCTCGCCCGGGAGGGCCCCGGCGACCAGCTCCTCGCGGGCGCGTTCGTCGAGGCGGGGCAGTTCGGCGGGGAGGCCGAGGACCCGCTCGGCGAACTCGTCGTCGTGCACCAGCAGCCGGAGTTGCTGCTCCTCGGCGACGGTGACCAGTTGGGCGGTGGAGAGCCCGGTGTTGACCAGGACCGCGTCCACACCCAGCAGGTTGGCTGCGACGATCGTCTCGATCAGCCCGTGGTGATTGCGGCAGAGCACGCCGATCCGGTCGCCGGCCTGTACGCCGAGCCCGGCCCGCATCGACCGGGCCATCCGTTCGGCCCGGTCGAGCAGGTCCTGATAGGTCAGCTCGGTGCCGTCCTCGTCGATGACCGCCAGCCGGCCGGGGTCGCGGGCGGCTGCCTGGCGTAGTTCGCCGGCCAGGCTCCACCCCCAGGTGCGCAACGCGTTGAGCTGAGAGGTGATCCGGATCGGGCTGCCCGGCATGAGCAGCCCGCGACGAGTCAGCGTGGCGACGAAGAACGGCAGGTCCATGCCGCAGACCTCCTACGGGCGGTGCGCGGACGGGTGACTGGTTCCCCCGTCCATCAGGGCTTCTTCCTTGATCATGCACTGGGCGCTGCGGAAGGCCCAGTCCGCGTCGGCGTGGGGTGACGAAGACGGCACAGATCGTGGATTCCGGCTGCGATGTGCAGCGGCGCTCGGCGCGGCCGGCCGGCGCAGGGACCGCCCGTCGCCCGGACCGGCCGGCCACTGGGCACCCCGAGCCGCAGGGGGGCCGGCCGGTCAGCGGATCTGCATCCCGGAGATCGCCCGGGAGATGACCAGTCGTTGGATTTCCGAGGTGCCCTCGAAGATGGTGTAGATCTTGGCGTCCCGGTACCAGCGCTCGACCGGGTGGTCACGCAGGAAGCCGGCTCCGCCGAGCAGTTGCACGGCCTTCTCGGTGACCGACACGGCCACCTCGCCGGCCTTGAGCTTGGACATCGACCCTTCGCCAGCGGTGAACGGGCGGTTGTTGCGGCCCATCCACGAGGCCCGCCAGACCAGCAGCCGCGCCGCGTCGATCTCCATCCGCATGTCGGCCAGCGCGAACGCGACCGCCTGGTTCTCGATGATCGGGCGTCCGAACTGGACCCGGTCCTTCGCGTAGTCGAGGGAGTATTCGTAGGCGGCCCGGGCCACGCCGAGCGCCTGGGCGCCGACTGTGGGTCGGGACAGCTCGAAGGTGCGCATCGCGGCCTGCCCGGTGGCCCGCTGACCGGAGCGGGCCCGGTCCAGGCGTTCCAGCAGGGCGTCCCGTCCGCCGAGCAGGCAGCGGCCGGGTACGCGTACCCCGTCGAGGAAGACGTCGGCGGTGTGTGACGCGCGGAGGCCGAGTTTGCGCAGCTTGCGGGTGGCGGCCAGGCCGGGAGTGCCCGGTGGTACGACGAACGCCGCCTGACCCCGGGAGCCGAGCGCGGGGTCGACGGAGGCGGTGACCACGTGCACTCCGGCGATTCCGCCGTTTGTGGCGTACGCCTTCTGGCCGGTGAGCACCCACTCGTCGGTGGCCTCGTCGTAGACGGCCCGGGTGCGCATCGCGCCGACGTCGGAGCCGGCTTCCGGCTCGCTGGTGCAGAAGGCGGCGACGGCAGGCCTGTCGACGTCGCCGAAGCACTGCGGCACCCATTCGACCATCTGGTCGGGGGTGCCGGCGCCGTAGATGGCGGCGACGGCGAGTGAGGTGCCGAAGATGCTCATGCCGATGCCGGCGTCACCCCAGAAGAGTTCCTCGCTGGCGATCGGCAGGGAGAGCCCGGTCGGGTCGGCCCAGCAGGTGGCGAGGAACTCGAAGCCGTAGAGGCCGACCTTGGCGGCTTCCTGGATCACCGGCCACGGGGTGTCCTCGCGCTCGTCCCACTCGGCGGCGGCTGGGCGCACGACCTCGGCGGCGAAGCCGTGCACCCAGTCGCGTAGATCCCGCTGTTCCTCGTTCAGGTCGAGCGAGAACTCGGCCATGTCAGGCCTTGGGGATGTCGAACAGGTTGGCGATGTTGGCGGCGAGGCCGAGATCGCCCTTCGCCTTCAACTTGCCGGTCATGAACATCATCACCGGGTTGGCGCCACCGGAGACGATCTTCAGGAACTCGACCGGGCCCATGGTGAGGCTCAGCTTCGGGTCGTGCTGCGGGGTCTCGTTCACGACGCAGGTGCCGTCGGCGATGACCACCTCGTAGGTGTCGCTGCCGCCGTCGGGGCGGCCGGTGATGATCCAGTGGATGACCGCGTTGGTCGAGCCGGCCCGGTCGGCGCGGAACAGCGACGGCATCCGACCGAACACCTCGCCCAGGACCTTGTCGCGCAGGTCGCCGGACATCACCTGGGCGATCTTGTCGTCCGGGGTGGACTTGACCAGCTGGGCGAACTCCTTGGGGCCGACGTTGGCGAAGGTGGCCGGGTCGAAGTCAGTCATCAGGTGCGCCTTCCGGAAGATTGGCTACTCGCGCGTAACCCTACGCACGAGTAGGTATGCTCGCAAGGTGTCCAGCGTCCCCGCCTTCAAGCGCCTGCCTCGCGCCGTCCGCGAGCAGCAGATGCTCGACGCGGCCGTCAAGGTCTTCTCCCGACGTGGCTTCCACGCCGCCAGCATGGACGAGATCGCCGAGGACGCCGGCATCTCCAAACCCATGGTGTACGCGTACCTCGGCACCAAGGAGGAGCTCTTCGTCGCCTGTCTGCACCGGGAGGGCACCCGGATGATGCAGGCCATCGCCGGGGCGGCGGCTCCCGACCTGCCGGCCGACGAGCGGCTCTGGCGCGGGCTGAGGGCGTTCTTCGGCTTCGTGGGCGCGCACCGAGACGGCTGGGCGGTGCTCTACCGGCAGGCCCGGGGTGAGCAGCCGTTCGCTGGCGAGTTGGCCACCATGCGGGCCCGGCTGGTCGAGGTGGTCGCCGGGATGCTCGACCACGCCCTGCGCGCCGAGGGCCGGGAGATCGCCGCCGTCGACCTGGAGGTCGTCGCGTACGCACTGGTCGGCGCGACCGAGTCGCTTGCCGACTGGCTCGCGGACCACCCGGAGGCCGACCCGGAGAAGACAGCCACCCGGATGATGAACGTGGCCTGGCTCGGTGCCGCCCAACTGCTGCACGGCGTCGTCTGGCGCCCGGCCGCCGACTGACCGCCCCGAGGGCAGCGCCGGCCGCTGACTGACCGCCCCGAGGTCAGCGCACCGGCACCCGGCGCACCGGTTCGGTCGCCGACGCCGACTCCGTGGATCGGCGCCGCCGGCCCAGCCAGCGAACCACCTCGACGATAGTGGTCACACCCAGGGCGAGGCCCAGACCGAGCAGGAGACCGCGCAGCGGGTCCTGCTCGAAGGCCATTCCGCCGAGGTAGCCCACCAGCCCGGAGTAGAGACCCCACGAGCCGGCGGCGAGGGCGTCGAAGGCCAGGAACCGCCGTCGGGGGTAGCGCACAGCGCCCATGGTGAGGGTGACCGCTGTCCGGCCACCCGGCACATACCGGGCCACGGTGAGGATGAGGCCGCCCCGGGTGGCGATCCCTCGCCGGGCCCACTCGATGGCGGCCCTGCGCCGGCCCTCGGCTGGCAGCCGGTCGAGTAACCGGGTGCCACCGCCCCGACCGATGGCGTACGAGATGTGATCGCCGATCAGTGCCCCGCTCGCGGCCACCAGGATCACCGCAGGAAGGTACGGCGCACCGGAGGCCGCGAACACCCCTGCGGTGATCACCGCCGTCTCGCTCGGTACCACCGGGAAGAAGCCGTCGAGCACCGCGATCGCGAAGATCGCCAGGTACACCCAGGGCGAGGACATCGTGTCGTGCAGCAGGTCGAGCAGATTCATGATCCTGATGCTGGTCGGGACGGCGGCTCCCGACATCGGCCAGTGGTCAGGTGGGCGGCACTACTTAGGTAGCGGCCGGCCCGGATTGTGCATAGGGGTCATCCCCCACCTCACCCGGGTACGGCGTTGCGGGGCGACCCGATCCGTCGGCTGCGCTCTAGGCTCGCTGCGTGGCCTCCAGCGCCGTCGCCCCCCGGCGGGTCGTCCATCGGTACGCCCCGCCGCTGCTCGCCGCCCTGGTCGCCGTGGCCGTGTGGGCCAGCGCGACCGGTGACATCGGGGTCCGCTCGCCGCTGCCGAGTGCTGTCGTGCTGCTGATCGCACTGGGCTCGGCGTGGGCCGCCGCCACGATCCGGTCCCGACGCTGGCCGTTGTTCCTGGCCGCGGCGGTCGGCTGGTTGGTGCTCGCCGCTGCGGCGGCCGGGGTGCTGGCCTCGTACCAGGCGGGTCTGCGGTTGCGCGGTCGTCAACTCGCCGGCTACCTCGCCGGTGTGGCAGTGGTGCTGACCGGCGGGGTGCTGGTCGGGCTGGCGGTGGGTGGCGTACGCCGGATCACCACCGCCAGCAGCGGCAACGTGCTGCTGCTCGCCGCCTGTCTGGTGGGGCTTCCGTTGGTCTTCGGTCTCTGGGTGCGGGCCCGTCAGGACACGCTCGCCGCTCTGCGGGACCGGGCCGAGCGGCTGGAACGCGAGCAGGAGGCCCGCGCGGACCGGGTCCGGGCCGAGGAACGGACCCGGATCGCCCGGGAGATGCACGACGTGGTGGCACACCGGGTCTCGTTGATGGTGGTGCATGCCGGGGCGCTGGAGGTGACAGCCGTGGACCCGGCGACCGTCGAGGCCGCCGCGCTGATCCGGACCACCGGCCGGCAGGCGCTCACCGACCTGCGCGAGGTGCTGGGTGTGCTGCGCCAGGCCGACCCGGCCGTGACGCCGGAGCGGGGGCTCGACACGTTGGACGAGTTGATCGGGGAGTCCCGTGCCGCCGGTCTGCGGGTGTCCCGGCAGGACGAGGGTGTGCCGACGGCACTTCCGGCGACGCTGGGTCGTACCGCGTACCGGGTGGTCCGTGAGGCGTTGACCAACGTGCGTAAGCACGCGGCCGACGCCGAGACGACTGTCTGCCTGCGTTACCTGCCCGACGGGCTGGAGGTGCTGATCCGCAACGGCCCGTCCGAGGGCGGATCGGGGCTGCCGGGTGCCGGGCAGGGTCTGCTCGGGCTGCGTGAGCGGGTGGAGCTGCTCGGCGGCCGGTTGGAGGCAGCTCCCGTGGACGGCGGCTTCCTGGTCCGGGCCCTGATCCCGCTGGCGGGTGCGGCGTGATCCGGGTGGTGGTGGTCGACGACGAGCAGCTTGTTCGGGCCGGGCTGCGGCTGATCCTTGAGGCGGCGGAGGACATCACCGTCGTCGGTGAGGCAGCCGACGGCGCTGGCGCGCTGGATCAGGCCCAGCGGTTACGCCCCGACGTGGTGCTGCTCGACGTGCGGATGCCAGGCGTCGACGGGCTGACCGTCGCGCCCGCGGTGGTCGCCGTCGGCCCGAAGGTGATCATGTTGACCACCTTCGACCTCGACGAGTACGTGCACCGGGCGCTGCGGGCCGGCGCTGTCGGCTTCCTGCTCAAGGACACCCCGCCCCGCGAGTTGGCCGCCGCCGTTCGGACGGTGGCCGCCGGCAACGCGATGCTCGCCCCGACGGTGACCCGGCGTCTGATCAGCTCGTTCGCCGAGCGTGGTCCGGCCCGCCGGGACGCGGCCCGTGAGCGGCTCGCACCGCTGACCGGGCGGGAGCTGGCGATCGTCCGGGAGGTGGCGCGCGGGCACGGCAACGCGGAGATCGCCCGGCGGCTGACGATGAGCGAGGCCACCGTCAAGGCGCACGTCAGCCGGGCGCTGGCGAAACTTCACGCGGGCAACCGGGTGCAGTTGGCCATCCTGGTGTACGACGCTGACCTGCTGTGACGGGTGTCAGGTCGAGCCGGCCCGGTCGGTGGTGGCGGCGGCGCGGCGGCGGGCCCGGTGGCGCAGCCAACGGACGCCCTCGATGCCCAGCGTGACGATCACCGACAGGCCGATCCCGGCGAGGACACCCTTGACCGGGTGCCGTTCGAAGGCCAGCCCACCGAAGTAGCCGAGCAGCCCGCAGTACAGGGCCCAGGTGACCGCCGCGATCGCGTCGTACAGCAGGAACGACCGGCGGGGATAGCGCACCGCGCCCATGGTGAGGGTGACGGCGGTCCGCCCGCCCGGCAGATACCGGGAGGTGGTCAGGATCAGCCCGCCGCGCCGGTTCAGCGCGCGCCGGGCCCACTCCGAGCTGGCTCGTCGGCGGCTGCCGTCGGGAAACCCGGCGAGGCGTCTCGCGCCGCCACCGCGCCCGATGGCGTACGAGACGTGGTCACCGGCGCAGGCGCCCAGCGCGGCGGCGACGACAACCGCCGCGAGCTTGGGATTTCCGCTGGTGGAGAGCACGGCGGCGGTGATGACGGCCGCCTCGCCGGGTACGGCCGGGAAGAACGCGTCGACCGCCGTGAGCCCGAAGATCAGCAGGTACACCCACGGTGAGGTGACCAGCTGTCGGAGCAGGTCGAGCGCGGAATCCATGCCCCCATGCTCGCCGGGTGCGACCCGCCCGGTGGCCGAAGCCGCGGGATAACCCCACCTCTCCCCGCGCCGATCTCGCACTCTGGGTCAGCACCAATCACTGCGGAAGCCGCGGAAGAACAACCGAAAGTGCAAGATCGACGGGGCGGGGCGGGGCGGGGTGGGGTGGGTGGGGGGTCAGGTTGAGTGGGCCAGGGCTGGCGGGGTGAGCAGCGGGCCGTGTGGGGTCTTGTCGTCGGCGGTGCGGCCTTGCGAGGTCAGCACCACAGGTACGTCCAACTCTGTGCTCACCGCCTGTGCCCAGTCCGTCGGCGGGTCGTCGTACACCGGGCGGGAGCGCAGCAGGCGGGCGGTGAGCGCGGCTTGGCGGTCCAGGTCACCGGGCGGGCCCGGGGTGAGCCGGTCGGTGGTGTCGTAGCGGCGGCAGATCCGCAGGTCGGGGCCGGCCAGATCGAGGTGGGTCAGTGCCAGGCCGTCGACGCCGCCGGCCGCGGCGAGGGCGTACCGGTGGGCGACCGCGTCGAAGTGGCCGAACCGGAACCGGCCCTGCCACTGGTTCGTGGCGTTGTGCCGGTCGGTGAACGGCAGGCTCGGGTCCTCGGTCACCAACGGACCGTGCCCGTGCCGGGTGGTGACCACCCGGAGCACCCCGATCCGGGTCACGTCGCCGGGCCGGCCCGCCTCGGCGAGCAGGCTGTCGACGTTGGCGAACGTGGTGGTGCTCCACGTCGTGTACGGGTGGAAGCCGTGCCACTCGTCGAGCAGCACCCCCTGCGCACCCTCGAAGACGCAGGTCCCGGTGCGCAGCGCCAGGGCCAGCCAGGTCCCGTCCACGATCGCGACCCGCCCGGCGAAGCCGGTGAACGCGGGCAGGCAGTCCTCGACCGGTGGCGCGTCCAGCGGGCCCAGCTCGGCTGTCAGCCGCTCCCGCAGTGTGGTCAGCCTGCGGCGCAGCAGTGCCGGGCTGTGGCAGTCGGCGACCCGGGGCGCGTCGTCGGGGTGGGCGAGACCGTACGCGACGGCCTCGCCCACCCCCAGCCCGCAGGAGCCGTGCCGGTCGGCTCCCCGGGCGATCTCGCGGGCCCGGTTGGCGGCCCGGTGGTACGGGGTGGCGAGCAGCGCGTCCCCGTCGACTGTCAGCCGGTCGAGCGCGTCGGGCACCCCGACAGTGGCGAGGTGGTCAGCCTCGGCGGCCAACGCCAGCGGGTCCACCACCACGTGCCGGGACAGGTGCGTACGCACACCGGGATGGAAGGTGCCGGCGCCGAACTGTGCGAACGTGTGGTGCCGCCCGTCGCGCAGCACGACGTTGTGTGCCGCCTGCGCGCCCCCGTTGAAGCGGACCACGGTGTGCACTCCACGGGTGGCGCAGAGCCAGTCCACGACAGTGCCCTTGCCGGCGTCGCCGTAGCCGAGGTCGACCACCGCCACGTGGTTCACAGCCGGGTCACCCCGCTGGCCGTGTCGGTGAACGCCGGCAGCGTCGACACCTCGGCCCGCCGTTCCCGGCCGAGGCGGGCCAGCGCCTTCGACACGGTCCCGGTGGCGCCGGAGCCGACGCGGTCCAGGTCGCGCAGGCCCTCGTCCAGGTTGATGGCCTCCTCGCCGAGGCCGATGGTGAGCGCGATGGTCTCGCAGACCGCGTCGAGGTCGTCGAGCACCACGGCGTTCTGCCCGAACAGGTCCCGCCAGAAGTCGAGCACCTTCGCGTTGCCGGCGTAGTGGCTGCCGGCGGGGAGCAGGTAGTAGGTGTCCCAGCGGCGGGTCACCTCGTCGACCACCTGCCGCAGCGGCACGTCCTCGGAGAGGTCGTCCCCGATCAGGCCGGCCACCTCCCGGGCCTTCACCCGCTGGTACGCCAGCTCGTCGCCGATGATGAACAGGTAACCGCGCCGGCCGCGCTTCTCCCAGTTGTCGGTGACGGTGTGCCGGGCCATGAAGTACATGGCCAGTTCGTACGACTCGCTCATCTGCCCGCCGCCACCGCCTTCGAGCACGATCCGGCCGAGGTCGTCGTCCATTCGGTTGTCCGACTCGAACTGGCCCACCTGCAACGGCACCCGGTCGCAGGTGGCGTCGCCGATGGCACCGAACATGATCTGCGGGTCGCTGGCGTAGCCCTGCCGTTGCAGCAGCCCGAGCAGTTGCGGCAGCTTGGTCTGCAGGACCCGCGGCACGGTGCGCATCGAGCCGGTCACGTCGAAGAGCACCGCGACGGGCGTCGACCGGGGGTGCTCGTCGGAGTCGCGGCTCTCCCGGGTCGTGTCCCTGGGGTCGAGTGCGGGGTGCACCGTGCGCGCCCCGCTGTCGCTGTAGGAGAAGGCGCTCCTGCCGGTGGACCGGCGGTAGCGGTCGGCGGCGTCGTACACGTCGGTGGACCAGATTCCACTGCCCATGACAGCTCCTTAGGGGGTGAGGGTGAAGGGTCGGAAGGTGCGTGGCCCGTAGAGCCGGTCCAGCACCTGGTCGAGCTCGCGCAGCAGGCGCCAGGCGTCGTCGGGCCGGGCGTCCACTGACCGTTGCCGGCAGCCCTGTGCGAAGGTGTGCAGCTCGCGGGGGGCGCGCGGCCCCATCAGCCAGCTCATGCAGTGGCTGGCCATCGCGATGTCGGTGCCCGGGCCGCACTGCTGCTTCTTGATGACTTCCTCCGGGTCCCAGCCGTGGCCGGGCACGACCGCCGGGATCGTGCTCCCGACGGCAGCGGAGAAACACCAGTCGATCAGCACCACGCCGTGGGCGTCCGGCTCGATCAGCACGTGTCGGGGCACTACCGCGCCGTGCACCACGCCCGCCCGGTGGGCCAGGCCGAGCACCACCAGCAGCCGCCGCCACATCCAGGCGACGTCCCGGGCGTCCAGCCCGTCGGGGTACGCGCGCCGCACCTCGTCGAGGTCGTGCAGGCCGGGTGCGGTGGCGAGCACGTTGATCCGCCGTTCCGCTCCGGTGCTGGCGTCGCGGTGCCTGAACTCGTCGACCAGCCGGGGCACGTACGGCAGGTAGCGCGGGTCGCCGCGCTCGGCGATGGTGCGCAGGGCGTGCGCCTCGCGGGCCATCAGGTCGTTGTCGGTGGGCCGTCGGGGGAGCTTCAGCAGCCGGTCGTCGCCGACGTCGTAGAGGTCGGCCAGGTCACCCGAGTGGGCCGGCGCGCCGAGCCGGTAGTCGCCGAGGACCGTGGTCTGCCGTGCCTGCCACCGGGTGGTGACGTGGATGAACGCGTCGAGGGCTTCGGCGCGTACCGCCGGGTTGGTCGGCAGGCGGTCGGGGTGCAGGGCCGCTACCAGCTCGCGGTAGCGGTGCGCCGGCTGGTCGGCGCCGAACAGGTCCGCGTCGGTGCGGGCGGCCGCGACCAGGCGGATGGCCTCCGTGGCCCTCACCGCACCGTCTCCTCGCGGGCGGGGCGCAACAGCGCCGGGTGCAGCAGGTGGGCGTCGCCGGCCCGGTAGAGCCGGGCGCGCGGGCCGCCGCGGGCACCGCCGCGCTCGGTGCTGGCGCCGGTGCTCTCCACGAAGCCCGGCACGGAGAGCACCTTGCGGTGGAAGTTGCCGGCGTGCAGCGGGTGCCCCCAGACCGTCTCGTAGACGGCGCGCAGGTCGCTGATCGTGAACTCGGCGGCGAGGAAGCGGGTGGCGAGCGGGGTGTACTCCAGCTTGGAGCGGGCCCGTTCCAACGCGTCGTCGATGATCCGGCCGTGGTCGAAGGCGAGCTGCCGGCTGGTCAACGCGGTCACCGGGAGCCAGATCGCCTCGTCGGCGTCGCTGCCGGCGGCCGGGTCCGGCAGGTCGGGGGCGAACGCGAGGTGGGCGATCGAGACGACCCGCATGCGCGGGTCACGGTCGGGAGCGCCGTAGCTGCCCAACTGCTCCAGGTGTACGCGGCGCAGCGCCTCGCCGCCGAGCCCGGTCTCCTCGGCCAGCTCCCGTCGGGCGCCAGCGGTCAGGTCCTCGTCGGGGCGGACGAAGCCCCCGGGCAGCGCCCAGTGCCCCGCGAAGGGTGCCTCGCCCCGCCGGATCAGCAGCAGGTGCAGTGCGCCGTCGCGGATGGTCAGCGCCACCACGTCGACTGTCACCGCGACCGACGGATAGGCCCGGGGGTCGTACGCGGCCAGGAACTCCTGCTCGTTCATCGCGTCTCTCTCACTCTGAGAACATCTCGTTGTGAGAACAACCTAGCGCATGGGGACGCCGCTGCCAAGCGGACGCCCGTCAGCGCAGGTGGCCCGCCAGGTGCGGTCGGCCGCGTGAGTCGTGCACAGCGAACCCACCATCCGGCAGGAGCGCGAAGCTCACGGTGCTCGGCAGCGGCACGGGCAGCTTGAAGGTGACCTCGACCGTGTACGCGTCCGGCAGCCGGGCCTCCAGCGCGGCCAGGCAGCGCGCCTTGCTCCACATGCCGTGCGCGATCGGCCGGTGGAAGCCGAACAGCCGCGCCCCGAGTCGGGAGGTGTGGATCGGGTTGTGATCGCCGGAGACCCGCGCGTACTCCGTACCGATGCGCGGTTCCACCCGCCAGCGGGCGGTGGCAGCCGGTGCCGCAGGCCGTTCGCCGGGCTCGCGTCCGCCCGGCTTGCGCTCCCGACCGAGGTACGTCGAAACGCCGCGCCACACCTCCGTCCCGTCGACCGAGCCGACCAGCACCACGTCCACCTGCCGTCCCCGGTCGTGGGGGCGCAGGTTCTCCGCGTACGTGGTGAAGTCGACCGTCTCGTCGGCGGTGATCGGGCGGTGCGCGGTGATCCGGTTGCCCACGTGCACCAGACCGATCAGCGGGAGGGGAAAGTCCGGCGCTGTCATCAGGCGCACTGCCAGCGGAAAGCCCATGACGTGGGGAAACGTCGCGGGCAGCCGGTCGGTTAGCCGGAACCCGCAGACCCGGTCGTAGTCGGCCAACGTCGCCCGGTCGACGCTCACCCCGGCCACCGCCAACTCGACCGCCGGCAGGTCGGGCCCGCGCCGCCCACCGCCGAGGCCCGGTAGCGCACCGAGCAACGCCCGTCGGTGCAGCGCCCCGACCGCCGGCATCCGGGGCAACTCGACCCGGCTGCGGCTGTCCGACTCCGGCCCCGCCCCCATCACGCCCCCAGCAGGCTCTGGCCGCAGACCCGGACCACGTTTCCGCTGACCGCGCCGCTGGCCGGCCAGGCCAGCCAGCCGATCGTCTCGGCCACGTCCACCGGCAACCCGCCCTGGGCCAGGCTGTTCATCCGCCGGCCCGCCTCGCGAACCACCAGCGGGATGCGCGCGGTCAGTCGGGTCTCGATGAAGCCGGGGGCCACCGCGTTGACGCTGATCCCGCGCTCCCGCAGGGCCGGCGCGAGTGAGTCGACCAGTCCGATCACCCCGGCCTTGCTGGTGGCGTAGTTGGTCTGCCCCCGGTTGCCGGCGATCCCGGCGATTGACGAGACCGAGATGATCCGCCCGCCGGCCGTAATCAGCTCCCGCTCCAGCAGCACGTCGTTGATCCGCTCCTGGCTGGAGAGGTTGACGTCGATCACCTGGTCCCACCGGTCGGCGTCCATCCGGCCGAGCGTCTTGTCCCGGGTGATGCCGGCGTTGTGCACCACCACGTCGACCCGGCCGTGCCGGCTGGCCAGGTGCTCGGCGAGTCGGGTCGGCGCGTCCGGCGCGGTCAGGTCGAGTTGGACGGCGGTGCCGCCGATGTCGTTCGCCACCGCCGCGAGCGCGTCACCGGCGGCCGGGACGTCCAGGGCCACCACCTGCGCGCCGTCGCGGGCGAGCACCTTCGCCAGCGCCGCGCCGATGCCCCGCGCGGCGCCGGTGACCAGCACCACCTGCCCGTCCAGCGGGCGGTCCCAGTCGGCCGGGACGCTCGCCGCGCCGCCGCCGACCCGGATGACCTGCCCCGACACGTACGCGGACCGGCCGGACAGCAGGAACCGGAGTGTCGATTCGAGGCTCGTGATCGTCCCAGCCGATTGGGTCGGGTCGTCCGACGCGGTACTGCTCACGTAGACGAGTTGTGCCGTGGTGCCCCGGCCGAACTCCTTGCCGATGCTGCGGACCAGCCCTTCGAGGGCGCGCTGGGCGGTCGCCTCGCGGGGTGTCGGGCACTCCTGCGGCGGGGTGCCCAGCACGATCACCCGGCCGCTGGGCAGCACCGCCCGGGCCTGCGGGTGGAAGAAGTCGTAGAGCTGGCGCAGCTCGGTGGAGTCGGTGATCCCGGTGGCGTCGAAGAGCAGTGCCCCGTACCGCTGCGGGGCGTCGCCGTGCGAGCGGGCCGGTGGCGCATCCTGCGCCGGAGCGCCCCCGGCCCATCCGGCGGCGGCGGCCGGGTCGGCCAGCTCGACCCCGGCGGCGGTGAGGATCTTGGTGACCTGCGCGGCGAGCCGGCCGCCGGTGGCCGCGCCGAGCAGGGCTGGGTCGGCCAGCAGCGGGTCGCCGGGGTGGTGCCGGCGCAGTCGGGGCGGGTCGGGCAGCCCGAGGCGCTTGACCAGCGCGCGGCCGGCGGCCGATTGGACGAAGCTCGCGTACCTGTCGGTCATGGGCGTAGCCTACTGGCGAGTAGGGTTCGAGCAACACATGTCGAGGAGGCGGATCGTGCAGAGCATCCGGCGGGTCGCGGTCATCGGGGGCAACCGCATCCCCTTCGCCCGTTCCAACGGCCGCTACGCGGACGCGTCGAACGCGGACCTGCTCGGCGCGGCGCTCGACGGCCTGATCGCCCGCTACGGGCTGGCCGGGCAGCGCGTCGGCGAGGTCGTCACCGGTGCCGTGCTCAAGCACTCCCGCGACTTCAACCTCACCCGGGAGGTGGTCCTCGGCTCCCGACTCGACCCCCACACCCCGGCGTACGACATCCAGCAGGCCTGCGGCACCGGCCTGGAGGCGACCATCCTGGTCGCCAACAAGATCGCCCTCGGTCAGCTGGACGTGGGCATCGCCGGCGGTGTCGACACCACCTCCGACGCCCCGCTCGCCGTCAACGAGGAGATGCGCCGCACGCTGCTCAAGCTCAACTCGGCCCGCACGCTGGGCGAACGGCTCAAGATCGCGGCGAAGCTGCGCCCGTCTCAGCCGTTCAAGCCGGAGATCCCACGCAACGCCGAGCCGCGTACCGGCCTGTCCATGGGCGACCACGCCGCCCGGACCGCAGTGCGCTGGCAGATCGACCGGCGCTCCCAGGACGAGCTGGCATTGCGCTCGCACCAGCGCCTCGCCGCCGCGTACGACAGGGGTTTCTTCGACGACCTGATGACGCCGTACCTGGGGCTCACCCGGGATGCGAACCTGCGCCCGGACAGCACCCTGGAGAAGCTCGCCTCGCTGAAACCGGTCTTCGGCACCCGTGGCCCGGACGCCGAGCACGCCACCATGACTGCCGGCAACTCGTCGCCGCTCACCGACGGGGCGTCCACTGTGCTGCTGGCCAGCGAGGAGTGGGCGGCGGCGCACCACCTCCCCGTGCTCGCCTGGTTCAGCTGGTCGGAGACGGCGGCTGTGGACTTCGTGCACGGCGACGAGGGGTTGCTGATGGCACCCGCGTACGCGGTGCCCCGGATGCTGGCCCGTGCCGGGCTGACGTTGCAGGACTTCGACTACTACGAGATCCACGAGGCGTTCGCGTCGCAGGTGCTGGCCACCCTCGCCGCCTGGGAGTCGCCGGAGTTCGCCAAGGACCGGCTCGGCCTGGACGCCCCGCTGGGCGCGATCGACACCGACCGGCTCAACGTCAACGGTTCGTCGCTGGCCGCCGGGCATCCGTTCGCCGCCACCGGCGGGCGGATCGTGGCTACCCTGGCGAAACTGCTGGCCGAGCGGGGCAGCGGGCGTGGGCTGATCTCCATCTGCGCCGCCGGTGGGCAGGGCGTGACCGCCATCCTGGAGCGCTGAACGGAGTGTGTACGGCGACGCCCGCCAGACCGTGCGGTCTGGCGGGCGTCGAGGTGATGAGGCGGCTCAGCCGAGGGTGAACCTCTCCCAGGAGCTGATGACCGGGCCGCTGGCGATCAGTGGCTTGCTGCCCGCGCCGTCCGCGCTCACGTACTTGTTGTTGACGGCGGCCTTGAAGCTGACAGTGCCGTCGCTGCTGCGGACCATTGTGAACCGCTCCCAGGTGCTGGCGGTCGCCGCGCCCGCGATCAGCGGCTTGGCGCCAGCGCCGTCGGCGGACACGTAACGGTTGTTGACACGGGCGAGGAGGCCGACCTGCCCGTTGCCGAGATCCACCACGTCGAACCGCTCCCAGGTGCTGGCGGTCGGCGCGCTCGCGATCAGCGGCTTGGCGCCAGCGCCGTCGGCGCTGACGAAGCGACCGTTGACCTGCGCCTTCAGGGACCGGTTCGCGTCCGGTACGACGACCTGGAGGAACTTCTCCCAGGTGCCGATGGTGGACTGGCTGGCGCTCATCGGAACGGCGCTGTTGACGTCGGCGGTCACGTATTTACTGGTGATGGGGGCCTGGAGGCTGATGGTGCCGTCGCCGTTGCGCACCAGCTTGAACATCTCGCGTACGTCCACGACGACGCTGTCCGCGGTCAACGTGGCGAGGTCGAACTGGGAGATGGCGACGTAGCGCCCGGCCGCCCGAGAGAAGAGGGCGACCTTGCCGTTGCCGGCGTCCGCCAGGTCGAACTGCGCGATCGTAGTCGGTTCGGCCTGGTTCGGTCGAAGCCCGTAGTTGTTTTCGTAACTCACGTAGCGGCGGTTTGACAGGGCCCGCAGACCCACGGTCCCGGTCGGCCGGAGCATGCTGATCTGCCTGCTGTAACTCCCCGACCGACCGTCGGTGCCAGTGACCGTGACGCCGATCTGGTAGCCGCCCGGGTTCGCGTAGGTGTGCGAGGCGATCGGGCTCGTCTGGGTGACGGTGCTGCCGTCGCCGAATGTGAACCGGTAGGACTCGATCGGGTTGAGGCCGGGGAGGGAGGCGGACGCGTCCACAGTCACCGAGCGCGCCTGGATGTTCATGGCGACGTCGAACCGCACCTCCGGGCTGCGGACGGCTTCGGTGGTGCCACGGTCGGCGTACGTGACCGGGCCGGCACCGGTGTTCGGCACGCCCGGATCGTCGATGCGCGGCGCGCCGCCGCGGGCGAGGGTCGGGTAACCGGGGGCGGCCGAGTTCGCCGAGTCGATGTTGTCCCGGGCCTGCCCCGTCTCGCGGTCGTGGGCGGCCTGGCCGGAGGCGGCCCGGAACGCGGCCAGCGACATCCGGGTGTTCCAGGCGTAGATCTCCGGTGAGTCGTTGTCGTAGTGGTGCGCGTTGTTGTAGTCGACCACCGTCTTTCCGACGGCACCGCCGTAGACGCCGATCTCGACCCCGTCCAGCACCTTGCTGTAGCAGTAAGCCAGATCGAAGTAACCGTTCAGAGCGAGCACGTTGTTCTGTACGGAGACGCCGGACGAGGCTCCGTCGACGCGGATGCCGTCCCGGCAGCGGTTATTGATGGTGTTGTTGGCGATGGCCGTGCCGGTGGCCCCGTTGTTGTGCACGCCGTGGCCGGCGCCCCCGGAAATCACGTTGTTGGCCACCACAGTGCCGGCCGCGGTGGGCCCGAGCATGATCGCCGCGTTGGTGAAGCCGGCGATGCTGCCACCGATGTACGAGTTGCGCGGCCCGTCGATCCGGACGCCGATCGTGTTGTCGGAGAGGAGGTAGTTGGCATAGCCCTGCACGCTCGTGTCCTGGATGGCCACGTCACTGCTGGCGGCGTCCATGCTGATGCCGACGCTGGCGGTCAACCCACTGACGGTGATCTTCGACAGGCTCGAGCTGGTCACACCGGCGAACCGGATCACCGGTGACGTCGCGGTTATGTGCAGGCCGTAGGTGCCGCCCCGGATGGTGAGGCCCGAGGAGTTGCGCGCGTCCAGGGCCGGCACGTCGCCCGACCCGACGACGCGGAGGTTCTGGAGCACCACGTCGTGCTGGCCGTCGATCACGAAGCCCGCCGTCGCGCCGATCAGGGTCGCCGCGGAACTGGAGGTGGTGAGGAAGGTTACCGGCTGCTCAGGCGTGCCGGACGTGCCGATCGTGACGCGCTCCGGGTAGTTGCCGCCGCCGATGTCGACGGTCTGCCCGCCGGTGACGATCGCCGCTGCGGCTCCAATGGTGCAGAACGGCTGCTCCAAGGTGCCCGGGTACTGGTCGGAGCAGTTGGCCGGGGGGTTCTGCCGGACGTAGAGCGTCGTCGGAGCGCCCGCCTGGGCGGGCAGCGCGGTGCCCACCAGGGTGCCACTGGTCAGTACTACGGTCGCGAGACCGGCGAAGAAGGATTTGCGCATGCTGGCCTCGAAAAGGAGGAGGATCCGGCGACGCCGGAGGTCAGATAAGGCGATTCTGCATGATCGACAAGTGAGGTGCTGGCCTGGGTGACAAAACGGCCACCCGTCTCGTGACGGTCCTGATTCCGGCGAATCGAAGCCGCCGGCAGGTAGACCTGGGCTTCGGTGCGGCACCCGCCTGCTCCTCGAACTCGGCGTCTGGGCCGCCGCCGCGGCCACCGGTCAGCAGCACCTGCTGCGATGGTGGCCGGTGCCCCTCGTGCTCGCCTTCCTGGCCGTTCCCCGGTTACGTCGGCACTGGCGGGTCGGGGCCCGCCGGCCGCTCCCTCTCGCCTGGCACTGGATACAAGAAGTTCGTGATCTCTTCATCGGGCGGCCCGTTGCTGGCAAGGGTGCCCGATCGCCTCCGTCACCCTCTGACAAGCTGCGCTGACTCGTACGCGACGACGCCCGCCAGACCGTGCGGTCTGGCGGGCGTCGAGGTGGTGAGGCGGCTCAGCCGAGGGTGAACTTCTCCCAGGTGCTGACGACCGGGCCGTTGGCGATCAGTGGCTTGCTGCCCGCGCCGTCGGCGCTGACGTACTTGTTGTTGATGCCGGCCTTGAAGCTGACAGTGCCGTCGCTGTTGCGCACCAGGGTGAACCGCTCCCAGGTGCTGACGGCCGGGCCGTTCGCGATCAGCGGCTTGGCGCCTGCGCCGTCGGCGGACACGAAACGGCTGTTGGCGCGGGCGAAGAGAGCAACCTGGCCGTTGCCGAGGTCGGCGAAGTCGAACCGCTCCCAGCTACCGGCGGTCGCCGCGCTCGCGATCAGCGGCTTCACACCGGCACCGTCGGCTATCACGAAACGACCGTTCACGCTGGCCTTCAGCGACCTGTTCGCGTCGGCGACCGGGACCTGGGCGAACTTCTCCGAGACGCCGATGGTGGACCGGCTGGCGCTCATCGAGACGGTGCCGCTGGCGTCGGCGGTGACGTACAGGTTGTTGCTCGCCTTGAGGCTGACGGTGCCGTCGCTGTTGCGGACGACTGTGAACTTCTCGGTGGTGCCGACCACCTGGCCCGCTGCGTTCAGGGACTCGTTGGCCGACTGGGTGACGTAGCGGCCGTTGGAGCGCGAGACGAGGGCCACCTGGCCGTTGCCGGCGTCCCCCAGGTCGTACTGCGCGGCGGCGGTCAACCCGGCCTGGTTCGGCAGGAGAACCGACGCGGATGTACCCACGTAACGACGGTTCGACATCGCGAGCAGGCCCACGGAAGCCGTCCGCCGCAGCACGCTGACCTGTTCGGTGCTGCTGCCGCTCAGGCCGTCGGTTCCGATGGGGCTGACGGTGACGTTGTAGGTGCCCGGCGTGGCGTACTTGTGCGTGGCGATCGGACTGGACTGGCGGGTGGAGATCCCGTCGCCCCAATTGAAATCGTAATCACGGATCGGGACGAAGCCCGGCGTCGAGGCGGAGGCGTCCACCCTGACAGTGCTCGTGGCGAGGTCCACTGTGGCGTCGAAGGACGACACCGGGTGTTTGATGGACTCAGCAGCGCCACGGTCGGCGTACGCGATCGGGCCGGCGCCGGTGTTCGCCACCGCCGGATCGTCCCGGCGTGGCTTGCCCTCGGTGTCAAGTTCCTGGTAGCCGGGCGCCGTCGAGTTCGCCGAGTCGACATTCTCCCGGACATCCGACGTGTACCGGTCGTGTGCGGCCTGCCCGGAGACGGTGCGGAACTGGGTGAGACCCATCCTGGTTCCGTTCCACGAGTAGCCGGTCGCGGACGCGGACTCGTGCCAGGTGTTGTTGTAATCGATCACGGTGCCGCTCAGTGCGGCGTCGTGGACCGCGATCTCGGCTCCCTCGGCAGCCTGCGGATCGCAGTAGCCCTGGTTGAAGGCGCCGTTGTTGCGGAGCACGTTGTTCTGCACCGAAACCTCGGACGACGTCCCGTCGACCCGGACGCCGCCCAGGCAACGATCCTGGATGTCGTTGTTGGCGATGGCAGTGCCCACGGCTCCGCGGTTGTGGATGCCGTACCCGATCCCGCCCTTGATCCGGTTGTTGGCGATCACCGTCGTGGAGGCGGCAGGGCCCACCGAGATGGCAGCTCCGGAGAAGCCGGCAACGTCGCCGCCGACGATCGTGCTGCGCGGCCCGTCGACTCGAATGCCCACCCCGCCATCGGCGGCGACGTGGTTCGGGCCGGTCGACACCAGCGTGTTGCTGACGCGCACGTCGCTGGTGGAGGCATCCATCGTCAAGCCGTCGGCGAGCGCCGCTCCGGTGGCGATGAGGCCATCCAGCCATGACCACGTCACATTGGCGAGTCGGATGGCGGGCGCGGTGGCGACGTTCGCCATGGTGAATCTGCCGCCCGCGACCACTACGTTCGAGGCGTTCCGCAGATCGAGGGCGGGCACATCGGCAGACCCACTGACATTGATTTCCTGGATATAGATGTCGTGCTGGCCGTCGACGACCAGGCCGGCGTTCGGCCCGACGAGCGTCACCGGTGTGCGGGGATTCCGGGCCTTGAAGGCGATCCCCGCCTCTGGTGTGCCAGAGCTGGTGATGGTGACGCGCTCGGCGTAGGTGCCGCCGTCGACCCAGACCTCCCCGGGGGCGGTCACCACGGCGGCTGCGGCACCGATCGTGCAGAACGGCGTGTCGTCGGAGCCGGGCCCCTGGTCGGAGCAGTTCGCGTCGGCCTGCCTGACGTGCAGAAGCATCACAGGGTCGTCTGCCTGGGCTGGTGCGCCGGTGGCCAGCAGGGTGCCGCCGGTCACCGCGATCGCGGTGAGGCCGGCGAGGGATCTTCTACGCATGCGTGCCCTCTGTCGTGAAGGGTGGATTCGGCTTCGCCGGAGATCAGATCGAGACCATGATCCGATACCGGCTGGTAGCTGTGCCGCCCCGGGCGACAAAACGGCCACTGGGCCCCACCGGCACCCGCCCTGGCCTGCCGGTCGCACGGGCCGTCGGGTAGGAGAGAATGAGGCACGTGACGACGATCCCCAACGTGCTGGCCAACCGGTACGCCTCGCCCGAACTGGTCGCCCTCTGGTCCCCGGAGGAGAAGGTCCGGATGGAGCGGCGGCTCTGGCTCGCCGTTCTCCGCGCTCAGCGCGACCTGGGAGTGCCGGTGCCGGACGGCGTGGTCGAGGCGTACGAGCGGGTGCTCGACCAGGTCGACCTCGCCTCGATCGCCGAGCGGGAGCGGGTCACCCGGCACGATGTGAAGGCCCGGATCGAGGAGTTCAGCGCGCTCGCCGGGCACGAGCACGTGCACAAGGGGATGACCTCCCGCGACCTCACCGAGAACGTCGAGCAGCTCCAGGTGCGCGCCTCACTGGAGCTGATCCGCGACCGGGTGGTGGCCACCCTGGCCCGGTTGGCCTGGCTGGCCCACGAGCACTCCGAGCTGGTCATGACCGGCCGTTCACACAACGTGGCGGCGCAGGCCACCACGCTGGGCAAGCGCTTCGCGTCAGCGGCGGAGGAGCTGCTGATCGCGTACGAGCGGCTGGAGGAGCTGATCGCCCGCTACCCGCTGCGGGGGATCAAGGGACCGGTCGGCACGGCCGCCGACCAGCTCGACCTCTTCGACGGCGACGCCGACAAGGTGGCCGAGTTGGAGCGACGGGTCGCCGAGCACCTGGGCTTCTCCCGGGTGCTGGACAGCGTCGGGCAGGTCTACCCGCGCTCGCTCGACTTCGACGTGCTGGCCGCGCTGGCCCAGACCGCCGCCGCGCCGTCGTCGCTGGCCACCACGATCCGGTTGATGGTCGGTCAGGAGTTGGCGACCGAGGGCTTCAAGCCGGGCCAGGTGGGTTCCAGCGCGATGCCACACAAGATGAACACCCGTTCCTCGGAGCGGGTGAACGGGTTCGCCGTGATCATCCGGGGTTACCTGTCGATGGTCGGCGAGTTGGCCGGTGACCAGTGGAACGAGGGGGACGTGTCCTGCTCGGTGGTCCGCCGGGTGGCACTGCCGGACGCGTTCTTCGCCGCCGACGGGCTGTTCCAGACGTTCCTCACAGTGCTCGAGGAGTTCGGCGCGTACCCGGCGGTGATCAACCGGGAGCTGGAGCGCTTCCTGCCGTTCCTGGCCACCACGAAGATCCTGGTCGCGGCGGTCCGGCGGGGCGTCGGCCGGGAGGTCGCCCACGAGGTGATCAAGGAGCACGCGGTGGCGGTGGCCCTGGCGATGCGCGAGAAGGGCTCACCGGAGAACGACCTCTTCGACCGCCTGGCGGCGGACGGCCGACTCGGCCTGTCCCGCGCCGACATCGACACTCTGGTCGCCGACCGCAACGCCTTCGTGGGTGCCGCCCAAGCCCAGGTGGCAGCGGTGACCCGCCGCATCACGGCAGTGGTGGAAGCCCACCCCCACGCCGCCACCTACAGCCCACCCCCCATCCTCTAACCCCCCACGCCCCGGCCCCCACCCCCCACCCCTCCGCGTTGATCATGAAGTTATTGCCGCGACACGCCGCCGCGCATGGCAATAACTTCATGATCAACGGGGTGAGGTGGGGTGGGTTTATTCGCCGGTTGGGGTTTCGGCGGCGGTTCTCAGGTTGGGGGCGCTGGCGGGTTCGGCGATGCCGCCGAGCGACTCGGCGAAGCCTGCGGGCTCCGCGGTTCCCGCTGCGACAGCCGGCTGGTCGGCCGGCATGACCTCGGGCATCTTGGGTACGGCGACCACCGCCGTCCCGTAGGCGCAGATCTCCATCCACATCTCGCCACAGTCCCGGCTGTCGAACCGCATGCCGATCACCGCGTTCGCGCCGAGCCGCAGGGCCTCCTCGCCGAGGCGGGCCACCGAGTCGGTGCGCCACCGGGTCAGGTTGTCCGGGGCCATCGGGTCGTACGCGCCACCGCGCAGGTTCTTCACACCCTCGCGGTACGGGTTGCGCGTCCTGGCCATCGATGACACCACCTCACCGAGAATCTGGCGGATCTCGTAGCCGGGCAGTTGCTCTGTCGTCACGACCAGCACGTTTCCGATGCTGTCAGGAGTGGCGCGACCCGATCGTGTGCATTGTTCACCTGATCGGATGCTGCAAAACGACGCGGCGCGGACGGCCGGCACGTGGCCGACCATCCGCGCCGAGCGGGGCGCTAACCGTCAGACACCGGCCACCGAGGTGATCCAGGCCCGGTTGTACGCAACGCTGCCGTAGTTCTGGATGCTCGACCCGTCGGCGGTGGAGGCGACGCCGACCTGCTGACCGTTGTAGAACTGCGGGCCGCCGGAGTCACCGCGCCAGGCGTTGCCGTTGATCCGGCTGCTGCGGATCGCCTGGCCGCCGTACGCGTCAGTGGCGCTGTTGCTGGTCACCCGGACGGTGGCGGTCTTCAACACGGTGGACGCCGAGCAGCCGCTGTAGCAGGTCATGCCCCAGCCGTAGATCGAGTTCGTCGAGTTGATCGGCGGGTTGCTGCTGGCCAGGCTCACCGCTGAGGTGCTGACGGTGCTGGAGAGCCGCATGAGCGCGAGGTCGTTGCGGGTGTAGGTGGCGCTGACCGTGCGGGTTACCCCGCCGGAGGTGCGGTTCACGCTTCCGACGCGCACCGACATGGTGCCGCTGATGCAGTGCCGGGCGGTGAGCACCCACTGCGCGGCGATGACGCTGCCGGAGCAGGTGAACGAGCCGTTGCTGAGCACCGCGGCGGCCCAGGGGGCGGACGAGACGGTGCCGCCGCCGATGATGGGTTGCGGTCCGGCGGGGGCGGCGGACGCGGCGGACGTGACGCCGAGGGTGCCGACCAGCGCGGTGCTGAGGACGGCGAGCAGGGGGCGGATGCGCATCGGGTGGACTCCTTGGACGGGGCGGGCCCGGGGTCGCCGGGTGCGGATGGGGCCGGGCTCCGGGGGTTCCCGAAGCCGGCAGTATCGACCTACGTCGATGTAGAGTAGGGCGCGACGCGATCGTTATCAAGGAGGTCATCGAGGTTGCCCAATGTAACGATTCGGCCACCCGCTGCGCCGTATATGTCCTGCTAGGGCCACCTGTCGCGCCTGACAGGTCCGACTGAGCGTCAGTAATGTCGATCACTGCCTGAACCGCACCCGGCCGGTGCGTCCGCGGCGATATCTGCCAGGTACGCTGGCTGCGCTCGCCCATTGTGGGTCGGCACCCAACTGCGTACACAGTCAGGAGTGCCCAGTGCCTCGCGTCGTCGTCGACGTCATGCTCAAGCCCGAGATCCTTGATCCGCAGGGCCAGGCCGTCGCAAACGCGCTGCCCCGGCTCGGCGTCGGTGACGTCGCCTCGGTTCGGATCGGCAGGCGGATCGAGATCGAGTTCACCGGTGAACCGGACCTGGACCGCGCTCGGGAGATTGCCGACAAACTGCTCGCCAACCCGGTCATCGAGGACTTCACCGTCCGCCTGGTCGAGGCCGACGAGACCGCGGACGCCCGCTCGTGACCGCCCGGGTCGGTGTTGTCACCTTCCCCGGCTCGCTCGACGACGGGGACGCGGCCCGGGCCGTCCGGATCGCTGGCGCTGAGCCGGTCCGGCTCTGGCACGGCGACCCGGAGCTGCACGGTGTCGACGCGGTCGTCCTGCCCGGAGGCTTCTCCTACGGTGACTACCTGCGGTGCGGTGCCATCGCCCGGTTCGCCCCGGTGATGGAGACGATCGTGGACGCCGCCCGGGGTGGTCTGCCGGTGCTCGGCATCTGCAACGGCTTCCAGATCCTCTGCGAGGCGCACCTGCTGCCCGGCGCGCTCACCCGCAACCAGCACCTGCACTTCCGCAACCGGGACCAGGTCCTGCGCATCGAGTCGGCCGGGACGGCGTGGACCAACGCGTTCCAGCCCGGCCAGGAGGTGCTCATCCCGGTCAAGAACGGCGAGGGCTGCTACGTCGCGGACACCGCGACGCTGGACCAGCTCGAAGCCGAAGGTCGGGTGGTCGCCCGCTACGTCGGCGGCAACCCCAACGGGTCCCAGCGCGACATCGCCGCGATCACCAACGCCGCCGGCAACGTGGTCGGCATCATGCCGCACCCCGAGCACGCGGTGGAGGCGCTCACCGGCCCTTCGCTGGACGGCCTCGGCTTCTTCACGTCGGTCCTCAAGCACCTGGTGGGGGCGCCGGCATGACCGGCGGCACGATCATCGGTCAGCTCAACCGCATCTCTGGCGGGCACGAGCGCAGCGAGGAGAGGTCATGACCACCCATCCGGATCCGGTACGGGACACACCGGAGGCGTACTCCGCCCCGGCGCAGCCGGCCGAGCCGAGCGCGGCGCAGCCGGTCGCACCGGCAACCGCTCCCGCCCAGCCGGCCGCCGCCGTCTGGACCGAGGGCGTGGACACCGTGCCGCGCGCCGGTGGCACCCCGGGCGAGCTTCAGCCGTACACCGAGCTGGGCCTGCGCGACGACGAGTACGACAGGATCCGACAGATCCTCGGCCGCCGGCCCACGCAGTCCGAGCTGGCGATGTATTCGATCATGTGGAGCGAGCACTGCTCCTACAAGTCGAGCAAGGTGCACCTGCGCCAGTTCGGCGAGAAGGCCCCGCACAGCGACCGGCTGCTCGCCGGCATCGGTGAGAACGCCGGTGTCGTGCAGATCTCCGACGAGCTGGCGGTGACCTTCAAGGTCGAGTCGCACAACCACCCGAGCTTCGTCGAGCCGTACCAGGGTGCGGCGACCGGCGTCGGCGGCATCGTCCGGGACATCCTCGCCATGGGCGCCCGCCCGGTCGCGGTGATGGACCCGCTGCGCTTCGGTGCCGCGGACCACCCGGACACCGCCCGGGTCCTCACCGGCGTGGTCGCCGGCGTCGGCGGCTACGGCAACTGCCTGGGCCTGCCCAACATCGGTGGGGAGCTGGTCTTCGACCCCTCCTACCAGGGCAACCCGCTGCTCAACGCGCTCTGCCTGGGCGTGCTGCCGGTCAACCGGTTGCAGAACAAGGCCGCCGCCGGCCCGGGCAACGTTGTCGTGCTGATGGGCGCCAAGACCGGCCGGGACGGCATCGGCGGCGTCTCGGTGCTGGCCAGCGCCACCTTCGACGAGGGCAGCGAGGCGCGCCGACCCGCAGTGCAGGTCGGCGACCCGTTCACCGAGAAGCTGCTGATCGAGGCGTGCCTGGAGCTGTACGACGGCCAACTGGTGGTCGGCATCCAGGACCTCGGTGGCGCCGGTCTGACCTGCGCGCTCACCGAGACCGCCGCCGCTGCCGGCACCGGCATGCGGGTCTGGTTGGAGCGGGTGCCACTGCGGGAGCCCTCGATGGACCCGCACGAGATCCTGGCCAGCGAGTCGCAGGAGCGGATGCTGCTGGTCGTCGAGCCGGACAAGCTCGACGCGGTGCTCAAGACCTGTGAGAAGTGGGGCGTCCTCGCCACCGCGATCGGTGAGGTCACCGCACCGGAGCCGGACGGCAGCCCGGGTCGACTGCTGATCACCTGGCAGGACCACCTGGTCGTCGACGTGCCACCGGGGTCGCTCGTCGACGACGGCCCGGTCTACGCCCGGCCGATGCGTGAGCCGGCCGACCTGATCCTGCTCCAGGCCGACCGCGCCGAGACGCTGCCCCGCCCGGCCGACCCGGAGGCGCTGCGGGAGACCGTGCTGCGCATGATCGCGTCGCCCAACCTGGCCGACAAGACCTGGGTCACCGAGCAGTACGACCGCTACGTGCTGGGCAACACGGTGCTCGCCCAGCCGGAGGACGGCGGTGTGATCCGGATCGACGAGCGGACCGGTCTCGGTGTGGCGCTGTCGGTGGACGGCAACGGCCGGTACGCCAGGCTCGACCCGTACAACGGCACCAAGCTGGCCCTGGCCGAGGCGTACCGGAACGTCGCGGTGACCGGCGCGAAGCCGATCGCCGTGACCAACTGCCTCAACTTCGGCTCGCCGGAGGACCCGGGCGTGATGTGGCAGTTCGCCGAGGCCGTGCGTGGCCTGGCGGACGGCTGCCTGGAGCTGGGCATCCCGGTGACCGGCGGCAACGTCAGCTTCTACAACCAGACCGGTGCCGCGGCGATCCACCCGACCCCGGTGGTCGGTGTGCTGGGCGTGCTGGACAACGTCGCCGACCGGGTGCCGATGGGCTTCGTGCCGCGCGCCGGTGGCGACCACGACCAGCTCTACCTGCTCGGCGAGACGAACGTTGAGCTGTCCGGCTCGGAGTGGGCCTGGGTGACGCACGAGCACCTCGGTGGCATTCCGCCGCAGGTCGACCTTCTCCGGGAGAAGGCCCTCGCCGAACTGCTGGCCGAGGCGGCCCGCGTCGGTCACCTCAGCTCGGCACACGACCTCTCCGACGGCGGCCTCGCCCAGAGCCTGGTCGAGGCCTGCCTGCGTCGCGGCGTCGGTGCCCGGGTCGCCGTGCCGGAGCAGTTCGCCGAGGGCTCGATGCCGTTCGTCTACCTGTTCAGCGAGTCCGCCACCCGGGCGCTGGTCTCGGTGCCGCGCGGTCACGACAAGGCGTTCGCGGCCCTCTGCGCCGAGCGGGGCGTGCCGTTCGAGCTGATCGGCGTCACCGACCCGTCCGGTGGGGCGCTCGAGGTGCACGGCCAGTTCCGGATCGGCCTGGACGAGCTGCGTGCCGCGCACACCGAGACGTTGCCGCGCCTCTTCGGAGGCTCGGCGGCCGTCGAGGTGCCCGCGCCGGCTGCCGGTGTGGCGGGTGCGGTCGAGGCCGTCCCGCTGCCGGTCGCGCAGGCTGAGCCGGTCGACGCGGCGGCGGTGGTCTCCGAGCCGATCGCTTCGTCGGGCCCTTCCCCGGAGACCGGCGCTGTCGAGCCGATCGGGTCGGAGCAGCCCGGCGAGGCGTCCGAGTCTGACTCCGGTGTCACCGAGCCTTCGCCCGACGAGCGCTGAGGCGTTGACGGCCGCCGTCTACGGCCAACCCGGATCGGGTGCCCGGTTCGACTGGGGGCTGACCGGGGCGGCCGAGCTCGGCCGGGTCTGCGCGGCACTGGTGGTGGTGGACGTTCTCTCGTTCACCACCGCCGTGGAGGTGGCTGTCGCCCGGGGCATGCGGGTGCACCCGTTCCCCTGGGGTGAGCAGGCCGCCGAGTACGCCGTCCGGGTCGGTGCGACAGCTGCGGTCGGGCGGCGGCAGACGACAGCCGAACATCCGTGGTCACTGTCGCCCGCCGCGCTGAGCAGCGCACCCGTGGTGGCGGACCTCGTGCTGCCCTCCCCGAACGGCTCGGCCATCAGCGCCGCCGCCAGCGCCACCGGCCTGCCGGTGGTCGCGGCGTGCCTGCGCAACGCACGCGCCGTCGGGCGTTGGCTGCGCCGCCAGGGGTACGGCACGCTGGACGCCCCGATCGGCGTGATCGCCTCGGGGGAGCGGTGGCCGGACGGGTCGCTGCGCCCGTCGGTGGAGGACCAACTCGGCGCCGCCTCGGTGCTGGACGCCCTCTCCGGCGTGCCCGGTGGGCTGTCGGTGGAGGCGGCAATGGCGCTCGCCGCGCTGGCCAGCACCCCGGATCTGCCCGCCGCGGTGCGCGGCAGCGTCTCCGGACGGGAGTTGACCGAGAGCGGCTTCGCCGCGGACGTGGACGTCGCCGTCCGGATCGGCGTGTCGGACGTTGTGCCGGTGCTCCACCAGGGCATCTTCTCCGCCGCCTGACCGAGGGCCCGTCGCCCGTCCACACCAGCTACACCTGCCGCCCGCCCCCGCCTGCTGCCGACCTTGCCGCAGGTTGGGCGCTGAGCAGGGGCGCTGAAACAGCGGGGCCTGGAGCAGGGTCGATCCTGGGACGGCCCTGTCCTGCCACTACGAAACGGCCACCCGGAGATCCGGGTGGCCGTTTCCTGTGCCGTGGTGGGGTCAGTCGTCCAACCAGTCGAGGCGGCGACCGCCGCGCTCCGTCGGTGGCGGCGGCGGTGGGGCGTCCGGTCGGTTCCGCCCAGCGGGCTGGCCGTA